>DASZLO010000276.1:0-30316 GCA_035552315.1 Bryobacteraceae bacterium | reverse complement strand
TCCCTATTTCCCTCCGTTTTAAATCCGCATAAGAGAACTATGCGAAGAAGGGGCCGTCTGTTTTAATCAGGTCGGTCTCCTGAAGCCTTTTGTGCAATCAACGGGCTGGCCGCCCCTCACAGTTCTTGACGTAGCGCGCCGGCAGTGTCATGAATGCAGCGCGCCTAGTGGACGGTGGGTCTGTGAGGACCGCCTTCTCTTGATGGGGAGCTTAACGCGCGTGGGTTCGACAATCAGACGGGGGCGTTCGGACGGATTTCGTATGTGATTGAGAACGCTCGCGGGATCGGGCTCAAAATTTATTTCCCGGGGCGGTGACCGGGTGTCGAGCCCAAACTCAAACTCGGAAACCAGCGGGGAATATTGCCCAGATCCAAAGTGAATAATAAAGCCCGTCTGATTTCTGCCATGGTTCCAGTGGACAGCGTTCCGAGCCTTCGCTCAAGGCGGATCGTCGGGAGAGAGGCGATGCCCTGGACGTTAGCAACGGAGATCGCATTCAGGAACCCTTGTTTTGGGATGGGCACCTCATAGGCGCTCTCTCTGTTTTGGGTTGTCAGTGGGACGTAGACTACCAATGCCCTTGGCGCTTCCGGATCAAACCGCGAAACGATGACCACAGGTCGCGTCTTGGCCGCTAATCCGAGATCGGCGAGCCAGACCTCACCGGGCTGTGGGCTCATCCAAGAGGTCCAGGACTTCCTGCTCACGCGCCCGGGAGCGCAGAAGATCGAGTGCGTCCTGATCTGCCAGCCCGATAATCTCTGTTACGCGTTCCCGTACCTGGTTTGCCGTCTCCGGCTTCCATTCGTGAAGTTTGGCGTTCAGGGTTTCAATCAGGGCTTCCATCAACCGGGTCTCCTGGTACCATTCTATGCTGCTTGAGCGCCGATCATCCATTCCGGCGACCGTTTTCGCGGCTTTCTGAATTGCGGCATGTCTACAGCAGCGCACTTTTCCAGCCGTTTCCGTAACGAGGGCTTGACTCCCGCATTGCGCGACTACGCTCCGCAACCTCGCGATTCGGCGCAATTCTCCGGAGCGGTGGCCCTGTGAAACCACGCGAATTGCCATTAAGTCACTGGTCTTTCATTTGCGGAGCGGAGCGCGGGAGCTATCGATGAAAATCCGCGATCTGATGACGAAGAGTGTCGCCAGTTGCATTACCGAAACGAACCTCGCCGCTGCCGGCGCCTTGATGTGGGAGAGCGACTGCGGCTTTCTGCCCGTTGTCGACGAGATGGGAAAGGTGACCGGCGTTCTGACCGATCGCGATATCTGCATCGCGTTGGCTACCAGCGACCGGCGCGCTTCGGGCACGATGGTGGGCGATGTCGTGAAATCGCGCGCGATTCTTTGCGATCAGGACGATGACATTCTGGTTGTTCTGAAGGCAATGCAGAAGCACCGGATCCTGCGTCTGCCCGTGGTGAACAAGGCGGGTCTGCTGGAAGGCATCGTGTCTTTGAACGACATTGTTCTGCGGGCGGCGAAGAGCGCGGGCCGGATGCAGCCCGAGGTTTCAGTCGATGACGTGGTCCAGACGCTGCAGACAATTTGTTCGCAAAGGTCTGAGCGGTCGCACCACGCCGCGCCGGGCCGCGCCAGAACCGCGCACGCGTAACTCCGTGACATAAAACCCCTGGGTAAGTGCAGCGCGCGTATTCATTCGTACATCGTAATTTAACGGGTCTGTAACGGTCATGTTAACTGTCCGAAACACCGGACTGGGAGTATCGTAAAACAGATGAAAATACGCTTTGGATTTGCTTCAATTCTCCTGTCTCTTTTAATCGCCTGTCCGGTCTTCGGGCAGTTTGAAAACGCCGAGGTGCTGGGAACGGTGCATGACCCGTCCGGCAGCGCCGTTTCGAAAGCTTCGGTCAAGCTGCTGAACCAGGGGACGGGCAGCGAAGCCACGACGACGACGGACGCCGACGGGAACTACGATTTCTTCAATGTGGCTGTCGGCAAGTACACGGTGACCGTTGAGGCGCCGGGCTTCTCGAAAGTCTCGGCGCGCGACATCGATGTCACCGTGCAGGCAAGGCAGCGCGTCGATCTGGCGATGCAGCTGGGGGCGGTTACGCAATCGGTTGATGTCACAGGCGCGGCCGCGATTCTCGAAACGGATTCCAGCGAACATGACCAGACGGTCAACACCCAGCAGGTGACGGAACTGCCGCTGAACGGTCGCAATTATTCCGACCTCGCGCTGCTTTCCACGAACGTCACCCGGTCGCCCATGGCTGCGGCTTTTTCGCCCAGTGCCACTCCGCGCGAAGGGGCGTTGAACATCAATGGCATGCGCAGCACCTACAACAACTTCCTGATGGATGGCATCGACAACAACGCGTATTCGCCCAGCAACCAGGGGTATTCCAGCCAGGTGGCGCAGCCGTCGCCGGACGCCATCGCGGAATTCAAAGTCATCACCAGCAACTTCAGCGCGGAATACGGACGCGTGGGCGGCGGCGTGATCAACACGGCGCTGCGCTCGGGCACCAATCAGATCCACGGATCGGCCTACGAATTTCTGCGCAACACTGATTTGAACGCCACCGGCTTCATCTTCTGCTGCGCAGCCTTTCAGAAGCCCACTCTGCAGCGTAATCAGTTCGGGGCCACCATCGGCGGTCCGATCATCAAGAACAAGCTGTTCTTCTTCGGTGACTATGAAGGCCAGCGCCAGCTGCAGCGATACCTGAACTTCGATTCCATCCCCACGGCGAATGACCGGAGCGGAATTCTGCCGGTGGGCGTGACCAATCCGCAAACGGGTGTTTTCTATGCCGCGGGTACGCAGATCCCCGTCGCGCAGATCAATCCCTTTGCCGCCACGGTTCTCGGCGGGCTTCCGGCTACGAACGGCACCGGCCGCTCAAACAACCTCGAAGCGCTGCTGCTGATTCGCGATTACTACGACAAATTCGACGGCAAGCTCGATTATCAGGTCAACAGCAAAATGAACGCCTTCCTGCGCTTCAGCCAGCGCAAGGACATTCAGTATTACCAGCCGGATATTTCGGGACCCTCGGGCGGCGGCGGCAACGGCTTTATCCGCGCGATTCAGCAGCAGGCCGCGGCCGGATACACGTGGACCATCACGCCGAACTCGCTGCTCGAAGCGCGTTTCGGTTTCGATCACGTGCTGGCGGGGAAGACCCCTCCTTATCTGGGCGGCGCCAGCATGCAGTCGTTGTTCGGCATTGCCGGACTGCCCACCACTTCGAACCTGACCGGTGGACTCGATACGCAAAGCGTGAGCGGCTTCAACGGCTTCGGACGCCAGGCGACGAATCCGCAGTTCCAGAACCCGACGTCGTTCAATCCCAAGCTGAACTACACGTGGATCCGGGGCCGGCATTCGCTCAAGGCCGGATATGAATTCATGGCCGTGCGAACGGAAGTGCTCGACGTGAACCCGCTCTACGGTTCGGACACCTACTCGGGCCAGTACAGCAAACCCACCTGCCCTCAGCTTGGGCTGGCGACGGGTTGCACCATCCCGGCGGATTCCACCAGCTACAATCTCGCGGACTTCATGTTCGGTTTGCCCAGCGCCATCGGGCTCGGCAACAACGTTGTCACCAATCAGCGCCAGCACATTCATTCGCTCTATGCGCAGGACGACTGGCGGGTCACGCAGAAGCTGACGCTGAATCTGGGACTCCGCTACGAGTTCGCAACGCCCATCTGGGAGCGGGATAACCTCTGGGCCAATTTCGATCCGGCCACGCGGTCGCTGGTGCAGGCTACCAACGGCAGTCTTTACAATCGCACTCTGCAGCATCCCGACTACAAGGACTTCGGACCTCGCATCGGTCTCGCCTACAGCGTCGATTCGAAGACGGTTATCCGGTCCGGCTACGGCATCAGCTACTCGTTCTTTAATCGCGTGGGAAGTGCTCTCGAAAGCATCAACTCGCCGCAGATCAACTTCGGCAATCTCAGTAACCCGGCCATTCCGGCGGGTGGTCCGGTGCCGGCGACTTTCGTCACCACGCTGAACAGCTTTACGACGGGGATTGCGAATCCTTCCACGTTCAATCCCATTACCACCAACGTGGACTATGTGGATCCCAACACGCGCTGGCCGATGGTTCAATCGTGGCTCTTCTCGGTGCAGCGCCAGATCACCTCGAACACGGTGGTGGAACTTGCTTACAACGGGAACCACAGCACATTCCTGCCGATCATCGGGGACTACAACCAGGCGGTTCCGAACCTGCCCGGGGCGTCGCTGGGTGTCCAGGCGCGCCGGCCGATTCCGACATTCGGCGCGATCACCTGGGTCGACCCGGCCGGTTCCAACAGCTACAACGGCTTTTCGGCGCGCTTCGAACATCACACGGGACACGGCCTCTATTTCCTGAACTCCTTCACGTGGTCCAAGGCGCTGGGCGATTCCGAACAGGCGCTGGAGACCTATCCGGGGTATACGGTCGCCAACCCGCAGAACATTCACAATCTGGCCGCGGAGAAGGGTCCGAGCAGCTTCGACCTGGCGGTCATCGATGTGACGAGCGTGGTGTACGAGCTTCCCTTCGGGAAAGGCCGGCAATTCGCTACCAGTATGAATCCGGTGGCTGAAGCGCTTTTCGGCGGCTGGGAAATCAATGCCATCGACACCGCCCATACGGGCACTGCGATCAACGTGAACTACAGTCCTGCCGCGGCGAACGACGTGACGGGTTCCATCGCCGACTACCGCGGGCTGGCTGTGTTGCGTCCGAATGTTTCGGGCAGCCCCATCAGCCAGAACGAGAACGGGATGGTAAACAGCTACTTCGCCGGCTATACCTTCACGACGCCTCCGTCCACCAATCCTTTTGGAAATCTGGGACGGGACGCTTTCCGTGCGCCTGGAATGTGGCAGCTCGATTCGGGGATCGACAAGACTTTCACCATCCGGGAGGGGATTCGTTTGCAGTTCCGCAGCGAGTTCTTCAATATCCTGAACAAGACGAACTTCGGACCTCCGACGGCCAATATCAGCAGTGCGGCGTTCGGCACCATTCGCTCGACGTATGCGCCGCGTCAGATTCAGTTCGCGCTGAAGCTGATGTTCTGAGTTTCATTTTGTCCTGATCCGCGTAATTCTTAGTGGTCAGCGGGCGGGGCTTCGGCCTCGCCCTTTTTCAATTTCGCAGCCAATATAATGTGGGCAGGCGATCCGGAGGGATGCCCATGGCGCGCGAATATTTCGATGTACTGATCGTGGGTGCGGGTTTATCGGGCATCGATGCCGCCCACCATCTGCAAAAGCTCTGCCCCGCAAAATCGTACGTGATCCTCGAACAGAGAGAGCGCATCGGGGGCACATGGGATTTGTTCCGTTATCCGGGCATCCGGTCGGACTCGGACATGTTGACCATGGGCTATTCGTTCCGTCCGTGGCTGAGTCCGCAGGCAATTTCGCCCGGGAACGATATCCGCGAATACATCGCCGCGACGGCGCGGGACGAGGGCATCGACAGGCATATCCGGTTCGGGCATCGGATCGTGCGTGCGGCGTGGTCCTCAGAGACGGCGACGTGGAGCGTGGAAGCGCTGCGCAAGGCCCCTGACGGACGCGAAGAGCCGGTGACCCTGACATGCAATTTCCTGTTCTCGTGCGCCGGGTATTACCGGTATTCGGCCGGGTACACGCCGGAGTTTCCGGGCGCGGAAAACTTCCGGGGAACAGTCGTTCATCCTCAGGCGTGGCCGGAGAATCTGGACTATGCGGGAAAGCGCGTGGTGATCATCGGCAGCGGGGCAACCGCGGTGACGCTGGTGCCCGCGATGGCGAAGACAGCGGCGAAGGTGACGATGCTGCAACGTTCGCCGACCTACATTGTTTCGGCGCCCGCACAGGACAAGATCGCGAACTGGCTGCGCGCGAGGCTTCCGGCGATGTGGGCTTACCGGCTTAGCCGCTGGAAGAATGTTGCGTTCATGACTTACGTTTATCAGTTGGCGCAGCGCTATCCGGGCTTCGTGACGGCCGGGATCATCAAAAAGGTGAGTGAACATCTGGGCGCGGAGTACGATGTGGCCACCCACTTCACGCCTCGCTACAAGCCGTGGGAGCAGAGGCTCTGCCTGGTGCCGGATGCGGACCTTTTTCAGGCCATCAAGTCGGGCCGCGCCGAAGTGGTTACCGATCGGATTGCCGCCTTTACAGAGTGCGGAATTCAACTGCAGTCGGGCAGGGAACTGGAGGCCGACATCATCGTGACGGCGACGGGTCTGGTGCTGCAGGCCTTCGGCGGGATCGACCTTTCGGTGGACGGGCGCGCCGTGGATCTGAGCAAGACCCTCGCGTACAAGGGCGTGATGGTGTCGGGAGTGCCGAACCTGGCTTCGGTGTTCGGATATATCAATGCCTCGTGGACACTGAAGGCGGATTTGATTTGTGCGTGGGTATGCCGCCTTTTGAACTTCATGGACCGGAAGCGCGTACGGCAAGCGATGCCGGAGAGCGGGGAGGAATGCGCCGCGGCTCCATTTGTGGAGAATTTTTCTTCGGGTTACATGCAGCGCGCGCTGACAAGCTGGCCGAAGCAGGGGTCCGATAAGCCATGGCGGGTTTACCAGAATTACCTGCGGGATGCGTTCACTTTGAAACTCGATTCGTTTGACGACGGGGCGCTGCGGTTTTCGAATCCGTCGGCGGCGGCGGATCGGGAATCGGCCGCGAAGTTTTCCGCGGCGGCTAAGTAATCGGGAGGCTGGCCGGGATTTTCTTCAGCGTTTTGTCTGTTCTTCAGATCACAGTGGCGCGGGCGATGATCCGGCCGGTTCGTACACTGGAAACCGGTTTGCTTCTTCAGCGACGAGTTACTTTAACTCACTAATAAGGAGCAATTATATGAGACTTAATCCATTGAAATCTGTCACGGCGGCTATTTTGGTGGCTGGCCTGGGTTGCAGCGTGGCCAGCCTTCCGGCCATGGCGCAGGATCGCGATCAGGATCGCGATCAGGCTCGCGACCAGGGGTGGAACCATGAGCGGGACACCTTCTATCAGGGGCAGGGATGGAAGATGCGGTTATTCGACCGGGTGCGCGAAGACCTCGATCACGTACAAGCGTCGAGCTTTGCGGGGGGCGCCGATGAGCACCGGCTGGATCGTACAAAAGAGGAACTCACCGCGCTGCAGGGGAAGCTGGCGAGCCACCAGTACGATCAGCCTCAGCTGGATGAAGTAATCGCTTCGCTGAACCGTGTTTTGGCGGATAACCGCCTGTCGGCCCGCGACCGGGACATCCTTACGGATGACCTGAATCGTATGCGCGATTACCGCGAGCATCACGCGGACTGGCGATAATTTCGCGTTTGAGCTCCGGGGTCTGTGACGCCTCGATTCAGTGGAAAGGCGTCACAGACTCGGGGTTTCGTCCAGGATGGACGAAAGAGCCGGATCAGGCTGTCCCCTTCGTGGGGGTTACTTTACGGGCAGGGTTAGCGCGGGCGACGTCACTCCGCCGATGGCTACCGTGATCTGCTGGTTGCCGGCCGGAATGCCGGAGGGGATCTGCACGTTCACCTGATAAAGACCCGGAAAGTTCGGAGCCAGCCCGGTGAAGATGACATTCGCATTGACTCCACCGATGTTGACCGTGGCCTGCGAAGGCGTTTGAGAGAGCGGAGTGGCGACGGCAGAATCTCCCGAAGCCGGCTGGTTGCTCACCGGTCCGAGACCGTTGCAGAACAACTCGATGTAGTCGCCGCGCACCGCGGGGTTGGATGCCGATACGATACTGCCGTCCAGTTTCTCGGCGGCCGCGGTTCCCGTGCCGAACATGGCGGGCGTATAGGCGGCCAGCGGCACGGTAACCACGTTGCCAAAGCCGTATTCGTACAATGTGACTTTCATCTGCGACGACGAATACCCCTGCAGTTCCCAAGGCACCTGCACATTCAACTGGGTCGGACTCACGTACACCAGGTGACCTGGCACACTGACAGCAGGAAGGGACCCGGTGGCCGCGGCGTCGAACGACACCGTTACCTGATCCATGGCCAGCGGCAGATGAAGGGGGCTGTAGTTCTCATCGGTAATGTTGCTCAGGTTGTTCCCGAAAAGCGAGACATAGGATCCCGGCGCTACCGGGCCGGTGTAACTGGCTCCGTTCACCACCGCGCCGGCCTTAACGACAGGCTGAGGCGAAACAGTCCCCTCAAACTGATAGGATTGCCCGCCGCCAGTGGCATTCACGATATAGTTTCCGGTGGAAGAACCGATGGTGACGGTTGCATAGGCGTACCCGTAGTTATCGGTGTTGGCGGAGACCTCGGTCAGGGTGAGAGGCACGCTCCCCGATCCCTGGGAGAAAGTTACGGGTGATCCGGTCACCGGCACCCCGTTGGCATCCGTCAGCTGAAAAGCTACCTGATAATCCGGGATGATCTGACCGGCGATGGCCTGGTTCTGATCTCCCGAGACCGCGTCGAGGTTGACGGTTCCGGCCATCGGCGAAATAAACATGTAAGGAATACGCGTATTCACCGCCGCGCCCGATATTGCGATCGAGCCCGAGTAGAGTCCGCCGGTGGAGAGATTTCCGCTGAGGCTGGCGGTGATCTGGCTGGACTGGCCGGGCGACAGTTGAAGGCTGGCAGGACTAACCGAAACGGTTGTTCCCGTGGCAGCCGCGAAGGGCACCACCGTGAAACCCAGGTTGACGCTGCTCGATCCGGCGTTGGTCACCGTCACCTGCTGCGACTTCGCCAGCGACGTTCCGGCCGCATTTGAGCCGAATGAAATCGAGGACGGAACTGCCGTTACATTGGACTGCACCGCCATATCGGCCGCGACCAGTCCGCCGCCGACGCGCAATATGTTGACGCCCTGTTGCGCGCCGGTGAATCCGCCATCGTCGGTTGCCACCGACTGACTGGCGGTATTCATGAGCGCCGACTTGATTTGCTGGCCGGTCCAGGTGGGATGCTGCTGTTTGACCAGCGCGGCGCTTCCAGCCGCCAGAGGCGTTGCAAAGCTGCTGCCGGCCGCTGCGATGAAACGATTCGAGCTGTAGACCTGGCCCAGCGGATCGTAATTCTGCGCGCCGAGATAAATCAGATCGCCGTTGGCCGAGCCGCCGCCTACCGCGAGCACATCCGGTTTGATGCCGAAGGTGCCCAGTCCCGGACCCGCCGATGAGTAGCCGGCCAGAATTACGGAACCGCTTATGGGAACTTCAATGGCGGAAGGATTGATCGTGGCCGCGTAACCGGGATTGGCATCGATGAACGCTTTCAGATTCTGACCGTCGGTGAGGCCGATGAAGATGGCGGGCTGAGTGAAACTGCTGAGTCCGGAAGGATAGATCAGCGCCTCGCCGACATTGTCGTAAAAGATGGCGCCGAGCGCGCCGGCGTTCACCGCATTGGTCATTTTCGTGGTGAAATTACACGTTCCCCGTTCCACCAGCAGGAAGGAGCCGACCAGAGAGAGCGCGGGATAAGCGGCGCACGCAAGATTGTCGGCGGCGCCGATCTGAACCGGATCGACCACCTTCGCGGTGTAGGCGCCATACGGAGAATAGGCGTCCGTGAAACTGGCCGCGATTGAATTCAGGTTGGCTGGGACGGCCGCACCAGTCAATTCGACATCGGGATCGAAGCCGTGCGTATTGCTGGCAGCCCCGACGGCTATCACCGAGGGCGCATCCGCCGGCGAATTGATGGTGTTGTACATGGGGTAGTTGCCGGTTCCGTAGAAACCGCCTTCCCCTTCGTTGCCGGCAGCGGCCAGCACGACAGTTCCCTTCGAGGCCGCCTGCTCAAAGGCATAAGCCAGGGGATCGCAGGGCACTCCCGTCGAATTGCCGCACGCCGCGCCTGTGTCGGTTGGCGCGGTGAAGGCGGGGCCTCCGAATGAGGTCGTCACGACATCCATGCCGTCGCTCACTGCGTCGTCGAGAGCCTGGATGAAGGCGTCATCGAAGGCGGAGTCGTTAACGGAGGGCGAGCCGGCGATCTTGTAACTTCCCAGCCAGGCCTTGGGCGCCATGCCGTTAATCGTGACCGCGCCGGTGGCCGTATTTCCGGCGGCGGCGGTGGCAACGGCGGTTCCGTGACCGACGCGGTCGCGCGCGGAATAGTCGTCCGGGGTCGAATCCGCCGCGGGGTTGGAGGGGCTCGATCCGGTCGCCTCCATCGCCACATAACTGCGGGCCACAATTACTTTGCTGTTGGTGAAGTTGGTGCAGTTCGAGGGTGTGTCGCACTTCGGAAAACCAGCCGGAATCTGCAATGAACTGTCCTGCAGCGAGGGATGGGTCTGATCGATCCCGGTGTCGAGGATACCGATCTTGATTCCCGCTCCCGCATTACCGATGCCGCCCACCAGGTTCCAGGCCTGCGGGCCATCCATGATCGTGGTCGCGCGGTTCAGCAGCATCTTCCTGCGACGCAGCCTCACTACGCCGGCAACACCGGGGAGCGCCTGGAGTTCGGCGACACGGGACGCGGGCGCCACCACGAACACCGTGTTCAGCAGCGTGCTCGCCGATCCGGTAACGCGGATATTGCGGGCGGCCAGTTCGCTTCGCAGCGAGTTCTGGGCCGTGGCGATGCGGGCGCGCCAGGCCGCTCCCGCCGCCGACTGCATCTGCTCGCGCGATGCAAAATGAGTTGCCAGCGGCTCGTCCGAAAGGAAGATCGCATAGCGGCCTGGCGCCGTTTGCGACCAGGCGTCAGAGCATAAACAAAAAAAAGACAAAACCAGAATCGGAGAGAAAGACTTCAAAGAAAAATTCCGCATCAATTGGGATCCGTTCACAGGCAGGAAGAATACGCTTCTACCCTACAAACGGGGCTCTGGCGGAAAAAGTTTCGGACTGGGGATCACCCGGGGGTTAAAGGATACAGCCGGACGACCGCGTGGGTTTAAACGTCCACACAAACGCGATTGCGGCCAGCGGACTTGGCGCGGTAGAGCGCGCGGTCGGCCGCTTCCATAAGTTCTTTGGCATCGATATCGGGATGCGATTCCGCCACCCCGAATGTGGCGGTTACAGAGAAGGGGGACCCGGAAGCCATTCCGAAAGCCAGGGTGCTGAGCCGCTCGCGGACACGATCGGCCACACGGGCCGCTTCGTCGTGATCGGTGCCGGGAAGCACAAAACAAAACTCATCGCCACCGAGCCGGCCGGCCGTATCTGCGATGCGCAACTCCGCGCGCACAATATTGCCAACTTCTTCGAGGACTTCATCGCCGGCGGCGTGGCCAAAACGGTCGTTGATCGCCTTGAAGTGATCGACATCGAACAGGCAAAGGGACACCACCGAATGTTCGATGCTGCTGCGCCGCAGGGCTCCCTGGAGCCTTGTCCAGAAATGGTGCCGGTTGGGCAGGCCGGTCAGCGCGTCGTAATTGGCCTGATAGGCCAGTTTTTCCTGCGCCGCCTTGCGGGCGGTGATGTCCTGTAAAATTCCCACGACCTGCGCGACGGTGCCGTCGGGGCCGCGTTCAAAGGCTGTTTCGCGGCCCGACAACCAGATCCAGCGGCCATCGGCGTGGCGCGCCCTGTATTCGAGCCGCCTGATCTCACCGTCTCCCGCCTGACGCATGCTTTCGTAGTGCGCCGTGATCATGGGCTGATCGTCCGGGTGCACGACCTGGGTGGTCAGCCTTTCAAAGCTCAGCATTTCTTCAGGCTTGTACCCGAGGACGGCGATGACTTCCTTGTTGCTGAAGACCGTTCGCATCGAGGCTATATCGAAGACATAGAGAACGCCAGGGGTGGTCGCGGCGATGCGCTCCACGAAATTGCGGCTCTTTTGCAATTCCAGTTCCGCCCGTTTGCGTTCCGTAATATCGCGTGCAATGGCCTGAAATCCCCAGGCCTTGCCGCCTTCCAGAACCAGTTGCGCGTTCTGGCCGATCCACCGTTCCCGGCCGTGGCCATCGATGATGGGGAATTCGAAATACGTGGTCTTCTGTTTGCGCAGAAACTGGCGCAGGTAAAATCGCTCGGCTTCGCGCCGCTTGTCGTGCCGGATGAGCTTCAGATAAGACCGGCCCAAAACTTCCACTTCCGTGTAGTGCAGCATGGCCAGCGAGGCCTGGTTGCAGAAGGTAAAGCGCCCCTGTTCGTCAGTGCGGTAAATGATGTCGCCCGCAAGCTCGACAACCTGCTTGTATTGGGCATCTTTGGCCGCAAGCTGATTCTCGGCTTCGGTGCGATGGCTGAAGTCGGCCGACATTTTCCGCGCGGCCACAATCATCATGAACAAAGCCACCAGCGCCCCCGTGCCGAACAGGATGCGGCTGGAGGACATGGAGTCCTGCTTGCGCTGTATGCGTTGCTTGAGAAGCCGCTGCTCCTGCGCGGTCATGGTTTGAAGAATCGAGCTGATGGCCGGGCTCAAACCCGCCTGATCCAGCGCCGCCAGCGCATTTCCGACGGAACTCACGTCCGGATTTTCGGCGGCGCGCGCAAGCAGTTGGGCCTGCCGGGCAATCAATCCGCCGGCGAGGCCGACATTGCGCTGCTGGGAGGGGTTGTCGGTAGTCAGCCGCGCAATTTCGTTCACCCCGCTCGAGGTCAGATTGAGGGAGGTCCGGCCGTTCTCTATATCACGGGGATTGGGGCTGATGACATAGCGGCGGAAAGAGTTTTCCGTCTCTTTTGAATGCAGCGCCAGCTGGTTGAGTTCGTCGATTACTTCATGGGTGTGCTGGATATAACGATCTTCCTGCACCCAGGCATAGTTGCGTACACCTACCGCGACGACGATCGCGAAAAAGATGGCAAGGCCTGCGCCTAAGCCAAGACGGATTTTAGCCGCACCTGTCAAAGTACTATTCTGCACTAATGCGTACTAGGACCGCAAGTACCCACAGGACTATGCAAAAAGGACTATATGGCACGCTGACCCCAAGCCGGATTTGCGACCGGATTTGCAAAGAAGAGTCGCCTTGCAAGCGTATTCTGGTCAGGTGACCACCACGCGATACTCTGCAATCTTCTTCGCGCTCGCGGCGACAGCCATCGCGCAGCAGCATGCGCCTGTCCGGCTCGAATCGCCGGTGCAGGACAAGAATTTCTATCTGCTTTCATTGCTGGAGCGGTCGCCGGCGGCGCGGAATGCGATCGGAAACGATCCGCTGCTGGGGAAGTTGCGACCGGATGCGGCGACATTTCAGTGGAGCGAGGCACAAATCGCCGAAGCGTCCCGCGCGCTGGCCGGTCTTTACCGGAATTCCCCGGAGATAAAAGCGCTGGTGGACGGTCCGCTGCGCGACAGCGGCATGTATGTCCGTTATGACAAGCTCGATGGGGGCGCCCTCCTGGAGCATGCCTGGCAGGATTGCGCGCGGGGCATCGATCATGCGATCGACGTATACGCGTTGGGCAAGCCGCCGCGTTATCCCGCTATCGACTCGATCACTTACGACGCCGCATCGGCTTCGTGGAAAACCATACTGCGCAATCTGGGGCTCGCGATTCAGGATGACAAGGCGAAGGCGGCTCTGTTCTTTCAGCCATCCCTGCGGTTTGCCCTTGAAGTCATGTCGTTCAATCAGCGCGATGAGGCGGGACGTCTGGAGCCGATGGAAGCCGGCGAGAACGCCGCGGCGTGGCAGAGCGTGAAATCGATTGACTGGGACCGTTACGCCTATTCGGCGATTGTGGTTCCCGGGGAGGGAAACGACCGGGAAGGCATGTCTCTTTCGCCCGGCGGCAGAGTGCGGGATGACATCGCCGCGAAGCGTTTTCACGATGGCAAAGCGCCGTTTGTGATTGTTTCCGGCGGTTTCGTGCACCCGGCGCACACGGAATTTTCCGAGGCTGTCGAGATGAAGCGCGATCTGGTCTCGCGTTTGGGCGTTCCGGCGGAAGCCATTATGATCGATCCGCATGCCCGCCATACCACCACCAATATGCGGAATGCCGCACGTTTGCTTTACCGCTACGGAATGCCGTTCGGGAAGAAGGCTCTGGTAAGTACGGATCCGCAGCAAAGCACCTATATTGAAGGCGCGGGCTTCGCAAAACGATGCACGGATGAACTCGGGTATGTACCCTACAAACTGCTCGGGCGCGTTTCCCAATTCGATCTGGAGTTTTTACCCGTCATCGATTCGCTGCAGGCGGACCCGTCCGAACCGCTGGATCCCTAGGAAGAGGGCCCGCGGGGTTTAGAACTTCGCGCCGGCGATCGCGGTGACCGAATTCCAGAAAAACGCCAGATGTTTGGCCACGGAGTCTTCCGGCATCCGCTCCTGATCGCTGTGCGCGCCGAAACCTTTGAGCACATCCTCGTCATCGCGGGCGGCGCCGATCCCATAGCACTGCACGCCGCGCGAGCGCAGCTGCGACATATCCGTCGCGCCTGTCCCCATCAACGGGAGAGTCATCACGCCGTAGACCTGTTTGAACGACGCTTCGATGGCTTTATAAACGTCCGAGGTGATATTGGCCGGTGCGGCGGGAGGGCGGCTGCCGGCCGTATCGGGCACAACTTCCACCGAAGGATCGTTGATGACCTTGCGCATCATGTCATAGAAAGCCGGCATGCTTTCGTCGGGCAACGCGCGAATGTCAAGAGTCGCGGTGGCCTCGGAGGGAATCACATTGCGCTGGAATCCGCCCTGAATGATGTTGGGTGAAATGGAAGTGTGCAGCATCGAGTAAGTCGCCGGTTCGTTGATCGCAAGATATTCGCGGACGACGGCGGACTTGGCGGGATTCAGCAGGTCGCGGAAGCGCGCGGCGTCCTCCGGATCGCTGACCATCGCCAGTTTTTCGAAATAGGTGCGGGTGGTGTCATTCAGGCGCATGGGCGGATCCCAAAACGCGACCTTCGCCACGGCTTCCGAAAGATGAGCGATGGCATTGCTGCGGGTAGGCCGGGAGCCGTGGCCGGAGGGGCCTTTGGCCACGAGACGCGCGCCGGAAGGACGCTTTTCCATCGTCTGGACGGTGGCGAAACGGGCAACCCCGCCGCGGCGAATGACGCCCCCGCCTTCGGCCAGGCACGCTTCCGCTTCGATTTCCGGAAAATGGTCGCTTACCAGGTAGCCGATGCCGATCCCGGAAGCGCTCTCCTCTCCCGCTTCCGACACGAAAATGACATCGCGATCCAGCCGGGCTCCCGAGCGCTTGAGCAGCACCATCGTCATCATGGCGGCGAAGAGGTTGCTCTTGTCGTCAAGGGTGCCGCGGCCATAAACGTAGCCACCATTGCGGGTGGCGCTGAAGGGCGGGAACGTCCACTTGGAGGGGTCAATCTTTACGGTGTCGCTGTGCCCCATGATGAGCAGAGGTTTTCTCGTCCCATTGCCTTTGATGCGGGCGATGACGTTGGGCCGGGCAGGATCCTTGGCGACAACCGTTACCGCGATCCCCTCGGCTTCCAGCGTCTCTTTGACAAACGCCGCAACTCCGGCCTCGGATGCGGTTGAGTCGATCCGGACCAGGGACTGGTAGTTGGTCATTGCCTCTTCATTAACCTTTGGCCAATCGATTTGCTGCGCGAAGGCGGGCAAGGTCAAGGCGAGCAGAGCAGGGGCAAGACACAGGGATCGCATTGCGCCAGTCTAGCGCAATGGACCTTTAGCGGCGGAGACGTAACCAGAATTACAACTTACGAGAAAATAATGAAATTTTATTGTGATGACGGGCACTTTCTATCGAATAATGATCCGAGTCAGGCCGGTCCGGGTATTTTCGTCCCGCCGGTGAATCCATTCCGAAGGAGAAAATATGCGCAAACAAATAACGCCGCTGCTTTTGACCGCAATGCTGGCCTTTTCGGCCATGACGGCATCGGCACAGGGCAAGGATGCCCTTTACAAGAGTCTGGGTGGCAAGAAAGCCATTACCGCCGTGGTGGACGATTTCGTCGGCCGCGCGGCGACCGATCCACGCATCGCCAGTTTCTTTAAGCCGGACCTGTCCGACGCGAAGAGGCTGGCGAAATTCAAAAAGAACCTCATCGACCAGCTCTGCGAGGCTTCCGGCGGCCCCTGCAAGTACAAGGGGAAAAGCATGAAGGAAGCCCACGCGGGAATGGGAATCAGTGGCGCTGACTTTGGCGCGCTGGTGGAGGACCTGGTGGCCTCTCTCGATAAGTTCCACGTAAAGGAAGCAGACAAGAACGCTTTGCTTGGCGTGCTCGGCCCGATGAAGGGCGACATCGTCGAAAAGTCCTCAACATAACCCAACGGGATTCCGCCCCCGAAGGGAACGCCTCCGGGGGCGGCGTTCACATACTGTAGAAAAATTCTTCCTGCACGATCTTGCCGTCGGCGACTTTGTAGATGGCCACCTCTTCCATGGAAAAGCGCCGCTTATCGGGCTTAAACGTCACGTCCATTTTGAAAGTCACGGCGAAAAAGGGCCCGGCTACGAGAGGTCCTTCCGTTTTCATCGAATGGACTTCATGATTGTCGATCCACCATTTTCCCTTGGCGCGGACCGCCGCTATGCCGGTGGCTTCGCGTGAAGTGCCGGGAGGCGCGCCCGCTTCGATGCTGACGATGTCGGGAGAGTAAAGCGTATTGAGAGCTTCATCCAGTTTGCCTTGGGAGCAAAGCCTCACGAGTTGATCCGCTACTTCCTGTGTGGTCATAACTGTGACGCTAGCACAGCACTCGGCACTTCGGAGTGCGGAAAAGCCCGCGGATTAATGGCTTGCTTCGATCATTTCTCCGGGAGGGGCGGGCACCGGCGGCATGGGAGTTCGCGTCAGAGAACTGACTCGCGGACCGGGCAGAACGATACCGGTCAGGTTCAGCGGATCCGCCGCTGAGATGTCGGCCGCGGAGTCGATTGTTTCGCCGCGACGCACGGCGCGCAGCAGGTCGATTGCCTCGGGCCGCGCGAACTGTTCGCCGGTAAAGCCGCTGACGAAACGGCCGCCGCGAATCTCGCCCTGCGCTTCCATGCGGCGCAATACCGGGAGCAGTTCGCGCCATGGCGGGCATACAGTCTCGCGGGCGAGCAGATCGCGGAAGAGCACTCCCCAGCGCAGCAAGAGCTGTTTGGCATGACGCCGGAGTCTTTCTTCCACAGAGATCTCCAATGCCGCGTAATTGACCAGCGCCCAGCGTCCGGCGGCATGACGCGGCCTGCGGGCGCTGGACCGGCCTTCACCGCGACGGCGCTTGGGATCGATCAACGCGCGCAGATTTTCGAAGCCGTCGGCGGTTACGAGGCCGCCGGCAGTGAGCTCCCACAATGCGTCTTCAACTTCGCTGGGAAGCCTGCGGGTGGCGCGCACCAGATCGACGAAGAACGACGCGCCGTTCTTCGTCAGGGCTTCGTGGACTTCGCGGCCCGCATGGGACAAACCCGGCATGCCCGGCGGGAGCGCCAGCCATTCGGCGTCTTCTCTGACAAAGAATGAAATCGGCGCGATTCTGGTGGGGCGGACGCGTTTCTCCAGTATGTTCAGAGCCGGGTGCGGCGAGAGACGCGCCCAGGCCACTTCGCCGGATAGACAAAGGTCGTCCAGATTTTCCGGTTCGTATGCGGCAATGCGGCGGCTGAATATTTCGGGCTCCCACGCTGCCGCCGGTACTTCGAAACCCTGCAACTGACGAACAACCTGAAGGACGCCGTCGGGGCCGTGCAATTGTGTCCCGGGCGTGGCGTGCTGCCAGCGCAGCAGGAACTGATGAAATTGCGCGGCGGTCACCGGCGCGATTTCGCTGCGCAAACGGCCCATGGTGAGGCGATGAATGCGGGCGAGAATGCGGCGATTGCACCAGTCGACTTCAGGTCCCGAGGGGGTGCGATAGCGGCCCTGAAAAATCTGCCCTTCCGATTCGAGGGCGGCCAGCGCGATCTCGATATCCGGCTTCGGCAGTGCGAGGCGCGCCGCGAGTTCTGCGGCGGTCACCGGCCCCAGATATTCCAGCCATCCGCGCACCGTCGCCTGCGTGTCGGCCACAGAAGCGCGGCGTTCCGTCGCCACCCAGAAATCAGTGTCGTTGCGGCGGAGCCTGCCGGCGCGCCCCGTGTTGTAGAGCTCGACAAACCACGGCTGCCACTCTTCGATGGCCGGTGCGGAGATGAAAGTCAGCATGGCATCGTGCAGTTCATCGGCGTCGCGGGGTTCGGGCCAGACCTCGGCGGCGACTTGTTCGATCGCCGCCTGATCCAGAATGCCCGCGCCGTCCTTCGTGTTGCCGCCGGTGGAGCGGCCCAGTTGCACGGCGCGCGCGCGTCTTTCTTCGAGCGGAGCGTCGTCGAGGAAGGCGTACGCATTGGCGCCCAGAATCTCGTGCGAGAAGACCGATGGCGTCGCGTTCTCAACGGCGATGGTGCGCACCGCGCCGCTTTCCATCGCTTCGAGCAATTCTCGCAGCCGGTTCAGATCCATGGCTTCGTGCAGGCAGTTGGAAATGGTTTCGTTCACCAGCGGATGATCGGGAATGCGAATCGGGCCTGAAAGATTTTCGGCACAGGCGATCTGATCCGGAAAGACCGCGCCCAGCAGGTCTTCGGCGCGCATGCGCAGGATCGGCGCCGGAACCTTCTTGCCGCCCAGGAAACGGGGAATGGCGAGAGCCCGGCTGGCGTTCCAGCGCCAGCGCGCGGCGAACATGGGGGAATCGAGCAGCGCCTGGGTGAGTACGTATTCCGCCGACTCGGGCTGCAGAAATTCAAAGACCGTTTCGAGCGGGAAGGCGTGCTGTTCGTTCAATGAGATGACGATTCCATTGTCGGTGGCGGCGGCCTGCAATTCGAAGTTGAAGGTCCGGCAGAAGCGCTTGCGGAGCGCCAATCCCCAGGCGCGGTTGATGCGCGCGCCGAACGGGGCGTGGAGGATCAACTGCATGCCGCCGGATTCATCGAAGAACCTTTCGGCCACCACGGTGTGGATGGAGGGCATCGCTCCCAGCGACTGCAATCCAGCGCGGAGATATGCGATGGCCTGGACTGCACCTGGCTGATCGAGTCCGCAGTCGCCGATCAGGAAAGCTTTCGCTTCGTCATCCGAACTGCCCGCTATGCGATCGCGAATTTCAGAGACTGAAGCCGAGAGTTCCACCGAGCGTCCGGGGGCTTCGCCCAGCCAGAAGGGCAGGGAAGGCTTGGCCCCGTGGGCATCTTCGACGCGGACTTTTCCCTGACCCACGTGTCGAATCCGCCAGGAGTGCGTGCCCAGCAGGAAGACATCGCCGGTGAGGCTTTCGACGGCGAAATCTTCATCGAGCGAGCCGACCGACTTGCCTTCGGGCTCGGCGATCACGGCGTATTGAGCGGAGTCCGGAATGGCGCCGCCGGATGTGATGGCGGCAAGCCGCGCGCCGCGACGGCCGCGCACCCGATGGTTCACCTGATCGCGATGCAGCATGGCGCCGCTGCGTCCGCGCGAAGTGGCGATGCCTTCTGAAAGCATTTCGATAACGGCGTCAAAATCTTTGCGCGGGAGGTCGCGATAGGGATAAGCGCTGCGGACGAGGTTGAAGAGATCGTCTTCCTGCCACGGCTGGCAGGCCGCCTCCGCGACAATCTGCTGCGAGAGGATATCGAGGGCGTTCCGCGGGATTTCCAGCCGCTCCAGTTCACCCGCGTGAATGGCGCGAATCACTGCGGCGCATTCGATCAGTTCGTCGCGCGTGGTGGCGAAGAAAATACCGCGCGGCCTTGCGCCCACCCAATGCCCCGACCTTCCAACGCGCTGCAGCGCAACGGCAATGGCGCGCGGCGAGCCCACCTGGATTACGAGATCAACTGCGCCGATATCGATACCGAGTTCCAGTGACGCGGTGGCGACGACCGCTTTCAGTTCGCCATTCTTGAGCCGCAACTCGGCGTCATGCCGGAGAGCCCGCGCGAGGCTCCCGTGATGCGGCAGCACGACGTTGTGTCCCAGGCGTTCGCCCAAAGCGTGGGCCACCCGCTCGGAGAGGCGGCGCGTGTTGACGAAGATCAGAGTTGTCCGCTCCTGGATAATGTGGGCGGCAAGCCGATCGTAAATCTCGTCCCACATTTCGCTGGTGGCGATCGCGCCGAGTTCGTCGTTGGGAACTTCGATCGACAAGCCCATTTCGCGCCGGTGCCCGATATCGACAATGGCGGCGGGCGGGCGCGGCGGGGGAGTCAGAAAGCGCGCCACTTCATCGATGGGTTTCACGGTTGCCGAGAGGCCAATGCGCTGGGGCGCTGTCTCGGTTACGGCATCGAATCTGGCCAGCGTGAGGGCGAGATGCGAACCGCGTTTGTCGTCCGCGACGGCATGGATTTCATCCACGACGATGGTTTGCACGCCCGCCAGTTGCCGCCGCGACTTTTCGGCGGTAAGCAGGATATACAGGGACTCCGGAGTGGTGACCAGGATGTGGGGCGGATGCTTGCTCATCCGCTGGCGCTCGGCGGCGGGGGTGTCGCCGGTGCGCACGGCGGTCCGGATGGGGGAGAGTTCCACCCCGCGAAGTCTGGCCAGCGCGGCGATTTCCTGTAGAGGTGTTTCGAGGTTGCGCCGCACATCGTTCGAAAGCGCTTTGAGCGGGGAGACGTAAACAACCTGAGTTCCGTCAGGAAGAGAGTTCGCGCGGGCGGCCCGCACCAGGCGATCGATACAAATCAGAAACGCAGCGAGGGTCTTGCCGGAGCCGGTGGGGGCGGAGATCAGAACGTCGTCGCCGGACGCGATCTTTTCCCATCCGGCAATCTGGGGTTCGGTGGGAGCGCCGAAGCGGGAGCTAAACCATTCGGCAACCAGCGGATCGAATCGGGACAACGGCATGCGGAGTTCGGGAACCTTTCTCTATTATCCCGCTCGAAATGCTTCGGGGTCGGCTATCCTGAATAAGTCCCCGATGATTCGCAATCTGCGCGCTGGCGCCGCTGTATTGGCCGTGCTCATTCTCAGTCCCGCGGTTCACGCGCAGGATGTTGAGGAGAAGTGGAAGGGTCTGTTCATGCAGGCCCTGCAATCGGCCGGCGCGAACGATTACGCCAGGTCGGAGCAGCAGTTCCAGACAGCGCTCAAGGAAGCGGAACGATTCGGAAGCGACGATCCGCGGGTCGGCACCACGGTCAACAGCCTGGGGCTGGTTTACCGGTCGGAGAGGAAGTTCAGCGAGGCGGAAGCCGCCTACCGGCGGGCGCTGAACATTCTGGAAAAAGCCTACGGAGACGACAGCATCGACGTGGCGAACGTGAACTTCAACATCGCCAGTGTGATGTTCGATCAGGGCCACCAGTCCGCGGCGATGCCGTATCTGCAGAAGACCCTGATTACCTATCAGAATATGCTGGGCGGCGCCAGTTTGAAGACCGGCGCTGTGCTTTGCATGATCGGGGATTCCTACCGGGTGGACAAGGATCTGAAGCAGGCGGAAGGGCCGCTGAAGCAATGCGCCGACGTCCGGGAGCGCGAAGGCGGAATGGAAAACGCGGAACTCGCCGACGCTCTGCACAGCCTGGCTTTGGTCTATGAGGGCGAAGGCAAGTATGCGCTGGCGGAGCCCCGGTTCACGCTCGCCGAAAAGATCCGTGAGAAGACGCTGGGGATCACCAGTCCGCTGCTCGCCCAGACCATGGAAGACCATGCGTCGCTGCTCAAACAAATGGGCAGGGAGAAAGAAGCGACACGCCTGACCACGATGGCCGCGGCGATTCGCCGGCACAACGACAAAGGCAGCGACAAAAAAGGGAAATAAACTACTTCGTGCGGATGACGAAGCGCTTCATTTCGTCCGCCAGGGCGGGCGTGCAGATCACGTAGTTTCCGCCATAGATAGTGTCGTTCCCGTCGAAATCGAAGGTGACGCAGCCGGCTTCCTGCGCGATGATTTTGAGCGGCGCCAGATCCCAGGGTTTGGCCTGAGCTTCCATCCAGGCGTCGGCGCGGCCGCTGGCGACCATCACGGCATCGAGGCAGCCGCCCATGCTTCGCACGGTCCAGAACTCCGAGAGCCAGTCAACCAGTTCCTTGGCAAACTCGTACCGGTGCATATAGCTCAGCCCGTTGCAGCAGAGGAGAGCCTCATTCTTTTTCCTGACGTCCGAGGCGTGGATGCGCCGTCCGTCCCAGTAAGCGCCTTCGCCAAGGGCCGCGGTGTACATCTCGCCGGTGGCGGGATAGTAGGCGAAGCCAGCGGTAACGGCGTGGTTTTCTTCGAGGCCGATGAGCACGCTCCAGGCGCGCGTTCCGCGGATGAAGTCGCGGGTGCCGTCGATGGGGTCGATGATCCACTTGCGGCCATTGGTGGACTCGCGTGTGGCGCCTTCTTCTCCAAGCAGTCCGTCGTCCGGAAAGGCGCGCAGCAATTCCTCAACGATGAGTTTTTCGCAGGCGCGGTCGGCGATCGTGACCGGCGATTCATCGGACTTGGATTCGACTCCGATGTTGCCCTCGCGGATCTTCAACGCCAGATCGCCCGCTTTGCGCGCAATTTCGGCTCCGATGGTCAGTTCCTTTTGATAAGACATCGTTAACTACCAGACTACACAGTCGCTTTTGTTCGCTGCGGGGCAGACGTTGGACGACCGGGGGGCGCGCGTTAGAATGTTGCAAATGGACAATTTCCGCGAGTTCGAAGCCGGACCCGATCCCTTTGGCCGCACCTGGCACGTATGGTTCAAGTATTTGCAGACGGCCATCTCGATTCGCCACAGCGATTCCGTGGATGTTTGCTTCATTCTGGAGAGCGGCGAGGAACGGTGCGAGAAGACCGTCGTGATTCCGAATGCGGATATCCGGGCTTATGCAAAGCGCACGGGACGGCCGGTGAACGACGCGTGGTGTTCGCGCATCGCCATGTGCAAGATAAGTCTGGCGATTGAAACGGCGGAAGATATCGAGAAGTTTTACCTGCCCGTGACGGCGCGCGAAATCGAGGACTTCGACGGCGCGATCAAGAAATGGGAACAGGACTGGGCGAAGAAGCACGCCGCGTAATCAGGGCCTACCGTTTGGGCTTTTCGAAGTGCTGATAGTCCTGGTGGTCTTTCCAGCGTCCGCCCCAAGTCCAGCCGGCTTCCTCGAAGATTTTTACCGCATAACCATCCGCCAGGATTGAACCTTTGTGTTCCTGTGTGCGGTCCAGATAGGCGCGGCCCGCCGGCGGGAGTACCGTATTTCCTTTGACGTACGGATTGGTGAGAGGGTTGATGTCGATGGCCCGCCCCCAGCTATGGTTTGAGAAGACTCCCGGTCTGCCGGTCGTGTCGCGGCAATTGAACGCTGAGGTGTTGTTGGCGGCCATGGAGGCGTCATCGTCGGCTCCGTAGGTGTCGACCGGGGATACTTTCTCGATCAGGAAGTGGTGATCGTAGAGCTTCTTGAAAAGACCGGCGGTCTCATCGGCGATCTCCTGGTTGACGATCAGAACCCCGGTCTTTTTATGGGAATCGAAATCCCAATAAGTGACGGTCAGGGCGCGGAGTTCCGCGGGCGGCACCGGGCATCCAGGGTGCCAGCTCTTCTGCACCATGTGGGGAGAAACACCGGCTAAAAGCAACAATACCGCGAGTATGTGCACCTGCGGCTATTCTAGTACCAGCTTCCGAATGAAACTCTCCGTCCGACTGGCCGCGGCGCTGTTGTGTATAGCGGCGCCGGCTTTGGCGGTGGACTGGAAAGCCTTAAAACCGCAGGGATATGTCAGCGACTTCGCGGGCGTAATCGATGCGCGGAGCCGGGCAGCGCTCAATGCCTACGGGGCGAATGTCGAAAAGGCCACGGGCGCCGAACTCGCTTTCGTCACCATACAGTCGCTGCAGGGCGAGCCGATCGAAGACGTAGCGAACGATATTTTCCACGCCTGGGGGATCGGGAAAAAAGGCCAGGACAACGGGGCCATGGTGCTGCTCTCGGTTGCGGATCGCAAGTCGCGGCTCGAGGTGGGCGGCGGTTTGGGCGGAGTCATCCCGGACGGCATGGCCGGGCTGCTGCTGGACGATATGCGTCCCGCGTTGCGCCAGAACCGGTACGGGCAGGCGCTTCTCGCCGCCGCCGTGCAGCTTGGAAGCACCATCGCGCAGTCCAAAGGCGTCACCATTCCGCCGCCGGCGGTCGAATATACCGTGCCGCGGGCGCCGCAGGACAACGTGCCGTGGGGACTGATCTTCCTGGGCATATTTTTCCTGCTGCTGATGCTGCGCGGCGGGCGCAACCGGCCGGGCGGCGGTGGCGGCGGATTTTGGACCGGGTTACTGCTGGGGTCGATCCTCAGGGGCGGCCGGGGAGGGTACGGTGGGGGCGGGGGCGGATTCGGAGGGTTCGATTCCGGTGGATCGGGCGGTGGCTTCGGCGGCTTCGGCGGCGGAGACTCGGGCGGCGGCGGGGCTTCGAGCGACTGGTGATTTGACAGCCCTGTAGAATGATTTCACAGGCGCAGCCACTCAACGGGAACTGACATGGCGGGGAATCTCGATCAACTCGTGGAACGGCTGCGGAAAGCGCTGGCGGATGACCTGCTTTCGGTAATCCTCTATGGCTCGGCGGCCTCCGGCGATAACCAGGGAAAGTTTTCCGACATCAATGTCCTGTGCGTATTGCGGGAGATTACGCCCACGCAGCTCGGCGATGCGGAGGCCGTGTCCCGCTGGTGGCGCGAGCAGGGAAATCCCGCGCCGCTGCTGCTGACCGAACACGAGGTGCGAACTTGCACCGACTGCTTCGCCATTGAATTTCACGACATCAAGGCGCGGCACCGGGTGCTTTACGGGTCCGACTCGGTGGCAGACCTGGAGATCGACGATTCGTTCTACCGGGGACAGGTGGAGCATGAGCTGCGCGCCAAGCTGGTCCGGTTGCGGCAAAAAGCGGCGGGCGTGCTTTCCGACAAGGATGTCCTGTGCAGCTTGCTGGTGGATTCGGTGTCTACCTTTTGCGTGCTTTTCCGGCATGCGCTGATGCTGCACGGCCAGGCGGGTCCGGACCGGAAGCGGGACGTGGTCGAAATGGCCCGGCAGTACTTCGGGATCGATCCGCAACCGTTTTTGACCCTGCTGGATATTCGGGAAGAGCGCTTGAAGTCGAAGGAGACCGAGCCCCGGGGACTGCTTGGAGACTACTTGAGAGAAGTCGGCAAAGTAATTGATGCTGTTGATGTTCTGGCGAAGGAGAGAGCATGAAATCCGGAGTGCTGATTCTGATTGTGGTGGGTCTGGCGCTGGTGCTGGGCGGCTGTGAGTTCGTCTCCACGCGAAACAAGCTTGCGACCGAAAGGGAAGCCATTAAAGCGCAGTGGAGCCAGGTGGACGCCGATCTGCAGAGGCGCGCGGATCTGATTCCGAATCTGGTGGAAACGGTGAAGGGCTATGCCAAGGAAGAGACCGGCGTGATGCAGTCGGTGTCGAATGCGCGGGCGGCGCTGATTGGCGCGAAGACCCCGCAGGAAAAGATCGACGCGAATAATCAGTTGTCCGGCGCTTTGGGACGGTTGCTGGTGGTGGTGGAAAATTATCCGAACCTGAAGGCGAACGAGAATTTCAGGCAGCTGCAGTTTGAGCTGGAGGGCACGGAAAACCGGATTCTGCAATCGCGCCGCAGGTACAACGAGGCGGTCCAGCAATACAACACCGATCTGTCGCTGTTTCCGGGAAACGTAGTGGCGTCGCTGGCGGGATTCCAGCGGGAAGACGCCTATTTCAAGACAGAGCCGGGGGCGCGAACGGCGCCTAAAGTTCAGTTCTAAAAAAGGTTCAGTTCTAGCCGCTGTGGCCCTGACACTGGAGCACGCCCAAGTAGGCGCGCCATGGCCCGACGGCGTCGCGATAGCGTCCGGCCAGAACGCGGGATAGCTGATGAATATGGGTCAGGTCGTGAACCACCCATGCTGCGAGAAGTTCGGCAAGGGTCACCGTTCCCAGCGCAGGATGCGTGCCTCGCAGGGTCAGGTGTTGGGGCTGCAAATCAAGCGCATTGAGGGCGTCCAGATTCGCGCTGCGAACTTCGGCGAATTCCTGTAAGAGCTGCTCCGGTGACTTCCCTTCGTTGCCGCTTAGATGTGCGAAGCGGTCCAGCGGTTCGAAGGGGCGGGATTCGCCGCTCTCCAGAATGATGCGGAGTCGCGGCATCCAGTCGGTCCGATCGACGAAGACCAGGTGGCCCATGATGTCGAAAGCGCTCCAGGTGTTCTCTCCTTCGTTGGTTTGTGTCCAGCCAGCGGGCAGGCCGCTCAACAGTGCGCTGAGCGCAGCGGGCGTGCGGGCGAGGATCGCGATGGACTCGTTTACGCTGAACTCTGTCATTGCTCTACTCTTCTTCCGGCTCTTCTTCGGGGAAATCGTCGAGAGCTTCCGGGTGTGCCGCCCGCTGCTTCAAAGCGTGCAGGATGGGGGCGGTGGTAAAGCCGGCGCGGCGGAGCCTGCGGAAGGCGCTGGCCAGTTTTCGCTCATTTTCCAGAGTTTGATTCGACATGCGGCGTTCGATGTATTCGTCGATCAGTTCGGCTTCAGATCGGCCGTCGATGGCCTGATTGACAGCGCCTTCGGCGAGCTCGGCCGCGATGCGATGTTTGCGCAGATCGTTGAGCACGCGGATCTTGCCGAATCCGTCATTCGCGACGCGGGCGGCTGCGAAGGTTTCGGCGAAGTGGCGGTCATTCAGGTATCCGATTTCGTTGAGTCTTTCGATGGTGTGCGCCACGTCGGGAAGGTGGGCGGCCCGCAGGCGGAGTTTGGCGCTTAGGTCTCCTGTCGAATAGATGCGCGCCGCCAGGCACTTCACGGCGTATTCGAAGAGTTCTTCAGCGGCGAGTTTACGGGGCCGTTTCGGCGCGGGCATTGAAACTGTATTGAAGAGTGTAGCGAATGACTGGCAATCGATGTGCTTGTCAGTAATGCGAAGTATACTGTGAGTGACGCTGGAACAAACGGGGTCACGACATATTAAGGAGAAAGACATATGCGGAATGACGGATGGGCGAACTTTTTCCTGGGATTGGGTTTAGGCGTCGGTCTCGGCATGCTTTTTGCTCCCAAATCAGGCGAAGAAACCCGTGAAATTTTGAAGACCAAAGCCGATGAAGGCACGGAATTTCTGAGGAAGCAGGCTGCCGAAAAAGCCGAGTATCTGAAAAAGCAGGCTGCGGATCTTCGGGAGTCGGCGGGCGGCGTCGCCAGCGATTTGATGGACCGGAGCCGGGATGTTATCAATCGTCAGAAGGACGTTCTCAACGACGCCATCGACGCGGGCAAACAGGCTTACCGGGAGAAGGTTGAGCCAGGCATGAATAACAGGCCAGTGGCTTAGGACAAGAGAAGGATCAGAGGCGAGGGGAAATGCCCGAAGAAACTTTTAGATGGGTCGTCACCGGGGCGGTGGCGATTTCCACGCTATGCATCCTGATCATGGCAGTAGCAGCGCTCGCTATGTACAAGGTTGTTTCAAAAGTGCAGGCGCGCGTGGATGGAATCAGCGACCGCGTCGAGCCAATCATTGTTAAGGTTCGAGAACTGACGGACGCGAACTCACAGAATGTAACCAGGATCGTGAGCAGCGCCGCGGGCGTGGCGGTGAATGCGAAGGACATATCGGATGTCGCCAGGGAACAGGCGCATCGGTATGCGGAGATTGGCAGGGATTTCGCCGATCGGGCCAAAGCGCAGATTGCGCGGGTGGACGCGGCTATGGATAAGACGGTGGATCAGGTCCAGGAGGCAGGAGAAACCGTCAAAGGCGCCATGCTGAAGCCGGTGAAGGAAGCCAGCGGTTTGATTGCAGGAATTAAAGCGGCTGTTTCGACGTACGCCTCGAATGCCTCAAACGGACACCACCGGCCGACCATGGACCACATCACGCAAGACGAAGAAATGTTTATCTGATGCGGCGCTGAGGTGTGTGCCGCATCAGGTTCGTCGCGCTTCCCTTTTAAGCTAGGCGACTTTTTGAACTTTGCCGTTGCGAATGCATGAGGTGCAGGCGCGAAGGCGTTTGTTGGCGCCCGCAACCACTGCGCGAACAGTCTGCAGGTTCACATTCCAGCGGCGGTTGGTCACATTGTGCGCGTGACTAACCTTGTGGCCAAACTGCGGGCCTTTTCCGCAAACATCACAAACTCTTGCCATTTCGAAGAAAGCTCCTGATATCGATTTGTCCGCGCTTAATAAGCCGGGCAGACGAGAACTTCTATCGTAGCACAGAATGAGCAATTTACGGCGTTGTCGATGTCGTCGTGCTGCTGTTCGCCCGGGTTTTCGACCTCACGACGTGGCCATGTTTCCGTTTGGCTTTCGTGGCGGTATTGCTGGTCTTCGTTGTCGAAGTGGTCCCGCCCGGATCGGAATAGGAGTTGGTAGTCGTGGTGGACTGGTCGGTTGTCAGCTTGCGGCCTCCGTCGGAAAGAGTGCTGTTCTTGACTGTGGTGGAATCCGTGGAGTGCGTGGTTTGTGCCGTCATGGCGGCCGCGGTAAATAGAATTGCGATGAATATCTTCATAACGTCCTCGGGAACCTGAAAGGCAGCTGAAGGGCCAATCGTCCGTTATGATCAAGATGCAATGCCCGGAAGTTTCACGCGGCGGATCCTGTTGTGTGCGATGGCGGCGGCCCTTCCGGCTGTCGCGGCCGAGCCCTGGCTGCGCCTGCAGACGCCCGATTTTGAACTTTACACGTCGGCCGGCGAGAAGAAGGGCAGGGAAACAATCGTCCATTTCGAGCAGGTGCGGGCGTTCTTCTTAAAAGCATCTCCCGTCAAGAGAGCGGGCGAATTTCCGGTTCGCCTCGTACAGTTCGGAACGCAGAAGGAGTTCGATCCGTTCCGGGTCAATGATTCCAGCATCGCCTTCTTTACGGAAACGCCTGCGCGCGATTACATCGTGATGAATGATGCAGCGACCGCCGCCACCGCCAATTCCGCTGCCGTCGCCATTCACGAGTATTTTCATCTCGTGGTCCGGCACAGCGGGTTGAGGATTCCGGTCTGGCTGAACGAAGGCTGGGCCGATGTTTACTCGACGCTGCGGCCCATGGGGAAAGAGACCGCGATCGGCGATATGATTCCGGGACGCGTGGCGGATCTGGAACGGCACCCGTGGCTGAGTTTCAATGAGCTGACGTCGGTGGATCAGAAGTCGCGGGAATATAACGAGGCTGCGCGGGCGGGGGTATTTTACGCGGAGAGCTGGGCACTGGCGCACATGCTGTACTTCGCGCCGGAGTACGAGGCGAACTTCGGAAAGTTCGTGATGGCGCTGCATCAGGGCCACAGTTCCGCGGAAGCATGCCAGATCGCATGGGGGCGTACATCGGCGCAGGTTTTCGCCGATCTGCACTCTTACCTTGAGCGGAAGAAGATCTTCGGCCGCGCCTATGAAATCCAGCTCGAGAAGGCGCAGGGGGATCCAACGGTTGCGCCTGTTGCCGATTATGAAGGGAAGCTGATGCTGGCCGATCTGCTGGGGGCCAGCAACCGGCGAGGCGAGGCGCAGAAAGTTTACGAGGGGCTGGAGGCAGAGCAACCCGGGCGTCCGGACGTGGCTATGGCGATGGGTTATCTGGCGTTGCAGAACAGAGACGTCGCGGGTGTGCTCAAGTTTTTCGGCAAGGCGTTCAATGCGGGAGAGGGGGATCCGCAGATGTGTCTTCGTCTGGCTGCTCTGATGCATGAGACGCGCCAGCCGCCGGCGAAGATTATTCTCGTGCTGGAGCGGGCTTTGAAATCGAAGCCGGACTATACTGACGCGGCGATCGAACTGGGGATTGTGCAGATCGATGGGCGCGATTTCCCAGCTGGAATTTCCACGCTGATGGCGATCCCCGCGGTTATTCCGGAGCGGGCGGCGGCGGTTTACTGCGCGCTCGGGCTGGCTCACACGGTGACCGGATATCTTGAGCAGGCGCGCGGAGATCTGGAAACTTGCCGCAAGTGGTCGAAGACGCCGCTGGAAAAAGGCGTAGTGGAGAGGCTGGCTGGCTTTATCGACGCGCGCGGACGGGATAATGCGGATGTGCATCCGGGAGAGAAACTGCAGGGCGTGCGGGGGGTTGCGCGAAACATCGATTGCGCGGCGGATCGGAAACGTTTGCAGGTGCAGGTGGGCGATCAGCTAAGGTCGTTCGATCTGCCGGATCCCGCGGCGATCGAGACGGTGCAGACGCATGGCGGAAGTCTGGATTTTGCCTGCGGTCCGCTGAAGGGTTTTGCCATTGGGGTGATTTATGCGCCGCCGCGGAGTGCGATGGAAACGTCGGCCGGCATTGTACGCACTCTGGAATTCTAGTTTCACGAAGGGCGTTCCCCGAAGGGGACGGCCTGATCCGGCTCTTTCGCGCCGTCGTAGATGAAATGCGTTTATCGGAGGGTTGAAAATGCTGCCTTCCGACAATTTCCACTTCGTCGTGCCGACGCCGTGGCAATTGTGTTTTGTCGCGCTGGTCTCGATTTGCCCTCCGATTCGCCCCGA
>DASZLO010000275.1:0-8909 GCA_035552315.1 Bryobacteraceae bacterium | reverse complement strand
GACGTGCTGGACGAGACCGGGCTTGACGGGAGCTGGAACTTTGACGTCAAGTGGTCGATGCAATCCTATCCTGGAGGGCCGTCGCCGGCGGAAAACATAACGGTTTTCGATGCGATCGAGAAACAGCTCGGATTGAAAGTGGAGCAGAAGCCGGTTCCGACTTCGGTGATTGTGGTGGACAGCGTGAACCGCAAGCCGACGGATAATCCGCCCGGTGTTGCGGAAGCTTTACCGGCGATTCCCGCGCCCACTGAATTTGAGGTGGCGGATGTGAAGCCGGCCAACCCCGACGTGAGGATGAGAAGATTCCAGATGCAACCCGGCGGAAAGTTGTCGGCTCAGGGATTCTCGTTGCGTATGCTTATCTATCGGGCCTTTAACGTTTTTAACAACGAGACCATTACGGGTCTGCCGGGCTTTGCCGATACGGGTCAATTCGACATTAATGCCAAAGGGCCGTCCTCCGCGGGCCAGATGGACATGCAGTCGGTCGCACCGCTGATCCGTGCGCTGCTGGTGGAGCGCTTCGGGATGAAATACCATACCGAAGAACGGCAGGTATCGGCTTATTCGCTGGTGGCGGCAAAACCCAGAATGAAGAAGGCGGATCCTGCAACGCGTTCTTCCTGTAAAAGGTCCAACTCGCCTCTGGGTGAAACACTGACCTGCCAGAACATGACCATGGCAGATTTCGTGGAGGAGCTGCAGAGTAACGGCTCAGGGCTGGCATGGCCGGTGCTGGATGCTACGGGTCTGGAAGGCGGCTGGGATTTCACGCTGAGCTTCGATCCCAACGCCGCGTTCCGAATGAACGCCCCGGGCCGCGGTGGCGACGTGACTCAGGCATCGGACCCCAGCGGCGTGGTCACCATTTTCAGCGCCGTGGAAAAACAGCTGGGGTTAAAGCTGGAAGCGCGCAAGCGGGCAGTGCCGATCATCGTGATCGATCACATCGATCCAATGCCCACCGATAACTAAAGCAGGTCCGGGCGATTCTTGGCGGTCTTTTCGCGGGCGGCCTGTTTGCGCCACTTTTTGATTTCAGCGTGATTGCCGCCGAGTAAAATCTCAGGCGCTTTCCAGCCCCGGAACTCGGCGGGCCGGGTCCATTGTGGGCAGTCGAGCAGGCCTTCTTCGAAGGATTCGTTCACGGTCGAATCGGCGTTTCCCACCACTCCGGGGAGCAGCCGGGCCACGGTATCGACGACTACCGCGGCGGCCAGTTCTCCTCCGCTCAGAACGTAGTCGCCGATCGACAATTCCTCATCGGCCAGATGTTCGGCGACGCGTTCATCGACGCCTTCATAGCGTCCGCAGATCAGCAGCAGTTCGTCGTTTTCGAGCAGTTCGCGGGCGACCTGCTGGGTGAATTTCCGGCCCTGCGCCGAAAGCAGGATTACTTTTTGCGACGGCTTCTTTTCCGGCCAGATCGATTCGACTGCTTCGAAAAGTGGTTCCGGTTTCAGCAGCATGCCCTCGCCGCCTCCGAAGGGCCGGTCATCGACGGTGCGGTGCAGGTCATGCGTGTACTTTCGCAGGTCGTGAACTTCGATCAGGTGGGCGGCTCTGGCGATGACTCCGTGGCTGAGCGGGCCTTCAAAGAAGTCCGGAAAGATCGTCAGGATGTGGAACTTCATGGCAGGTCTTCCAGACCTTCCGGCAGGTCGGCGAAGATCAGTTTTTCAGCGGGCCGGATATCGACGCAGATGGCCTTCACGAAAGGAATGAGCGCGCGCCCGTTGTCGATCTCGAGCAGCGGCGGGCCGCCGTATTCTTCGAAACTGGTCACCTTGCCGACGACGCGGCCCGAGACGCGTTCGCGCACTTCGCAGCCGATCAGATCGGAGTGGAAATATTCGCCCGGCTCCAGTTCCACGCGCTCGGAAAGAGGCACCTGGACTTCTGCGCCGCGCAGCTTTTCGGCATCGGTCATGGAATCGATGCCAGCGAATTTGAAGACCAGCGCGCCGCCGTGCACCCACACCTCTTCGACCGCATAGGACTCGGAGAGAATGCGAACGTTTTTGAGACGCGCGAAGCGCTCGGGTTTACTGGAAAGCGAGTAGCCGACGATCTCGCCGCGGATGCCGCGGGGCTTGCCCAGTTGGGCTATGGAGATCCAGTCGCTACTCAAGAATTTCCAGCGTGAAGCGCCGGTTGAGCTTCATGCCGGCAGCGCCGAGGATGGTGCGGATCGAGCGCGCGGTGCGGCCCTGTTTGCCGATCACCTTGCCCAAATCGCCGGGCGCGACCTTCAGTTCGAGGACGGTGGTCTGTTCGCCCTCGATTACATTGACAGCGACATCGTCCGGCGCGTCAACCAGTGCCTTGGCGATGTCCTCGATCAGCTGTTTCATCGTCGTAGCTAGACCGCGGCAGGAGCAGGATTGTTCTTCAGCAGGCGAGCGACGGTCTCAGAGAGCTGCGCGCCGTTTTTCGTCCAGTGGGCGATGCGATCGTGCTGCAGCTTCACCACCGCGGGCTGGGCCTGCGGATTGTACTGACCCACCACTTCGAGGTTGCGGCTGTCTCGCGCGCGTTCCTTTTCGATTACCACCACGCGGTAAACAGGTTTCTTCTTGGCCCCGAAACGAGCCAGTCTAATCATGAGCATCTTTAGTTAATTAACCCCAGTCTATTGTCTCTTAAAATCAAAATCCGCCAGGCAGTCCGAATTTGCCCATTCCCATTTTCCCCAGTTTCTTGCCGAGAAAACCCATGTTACCGGAAAGGCTCTTCATCATCTTTCTGGCCTGCCCGTACTGCTTGAGCAGGTTGTTCACTTCGTTAACGGTGGTGCCGCTGCCGCGGGCGATACGCCGCCGCCGGCTCCCGTTAATAATCATATGGTTATCGCGCTCGCGGGGCGTCATGGAATCGATGATGGCCACGATGCGGGTCAGTTCGCCTTCATCGGGCGTCATGCCCTGGAGATCTTTCATCATGCCCACTTTGGGCATCATCTTCATCAGCGACTCGAGCGAACCGAGTTTGCGCAGGGACTTCAGCTGGTCGCGAAAATCTTCCAGCGTGAATTCGTTGTCCATCATCTTGCGCTGCATTTCCTCGGTCTTCTTCATGTCGAAGGCTTCCTGAGCCTTCTCGACGAAGCTGACGATATCGCCCATGCCGAGGATTCGGGAGGCGGCGCGATCGGGATGGAACTGTTCGAAGGCGTCGGACTTTTCGCCCACGCCGACAAACTTCAATGGCTGGCCGGTGACGCTGCGGATGGAAAGCGCCGCGCCGCCGCGGGCATCGCCATCCATCTTGGTTAAGATGACGCCGGTGATGCCGAGCTGTTTGTGAAATTCGTCGGCGGACTTGACCGCGTCCTGCCCGGTCATGGCGTCGGCGACGAAGAGGATTTCGACCGGATTCAGAAGTTCCTTGAGCTGCTTGAGCTCGGTCATCAGCTGATCGTCGATGTGGAGGCGTCCGGCGGTATCGACCAGCAGAACGTCGCGGCCGTTGTTGATGGCTTCGCGGCGGGCGGAACGGGCGAGATCTACGGGCGCGGTTTCTTCAGGCGTGCCGGGATAGATCGGAATCTTCAGATCGCGCGCGAGGATGGCCAGTTGTTCGCGTGCGGCGGGGCGGTAAATGTCGACCGAAACCATTTCGGGACGGTAGCCGTTTTTGGTCAGCCAGCGCGCGAGTTTGCCGGTGGAAGTGGTTTTGCCGGAACCCTGCAGGCCGACGATCAGGAAAACGCTGGGCGGTTCGTTGGCGAAGCGGAGTTTGGATTCGTGGCTGCCGAGGACCTTGATGAGTTCCTCATTGATGATGCCGATGACCTGCTGGGAGGGGGAGAGGGACTGCAGAACCTCCTGGCCCATGGCGCGGACTTTGACGCTTTCGATCAGCTGCTTGACGACTTTGAAGTTGACGTCGGCTTCGAGGAGGGCGACGCGGACTTCGCGCAGGGCCGCCTCCATGTTTTCCGCCGAGAGGCGTCCTTCACCGCGCAGGTTCTTGAAGACACGCTGCAGTTTGTCGGACAGATTATCGAACATTCGTTGTAAAAGGGTTTAATCGAAAGGCGTGGCCGGGCCGGAGACCGAAGACACGTGTACCTTACTTTACGCCTCTACCATTGTACAGGACATGGCTTACGGGAGATTGACTGGCCGGTCCGTGCGGCCGGGTATTCGGTGAGGCCGGCGGCTTTTCGGCCACCGGCTGTTCACCCGCCTTTTGAGTTCGGGGAGCGCTCCTTCTATCTGGCTTCCGCATGAGGCACCATTCGTAAGCCAGGCCGCCTTTGTATACCGATCGGGTTCCGGTTGCCCTGCGTCAGACGGGATAGGCGCCCCCTCATGTTCTCGAGCGTTTCACGCCGGCAGGGTCCGGATTGCAGCGCGTTTTAGCGGCCAGTGGGTCATGAGGACCGGAGGCTCTTGAGGAAGACGGTACAGCATGGGGCTGGGGAGATTGGGGTTGGCGGGGGCGGGGGCGGGTTATTAAGTGGTTTGGATTGTGGTGGATGGGGTTTGAAAATAAAGATTTGCTGGTTGTGATCGTGATTCGGGTGAAAGAGGCAGAGCGGTGTGGCTCCTTGGGGGGATTTGTCGAAAGCGCGGATTCGGGCTGTAGAGGCTGTGATAGATGAGCTGCGTTCACCGGATGGGGTTGAAAATGGTTGTTCGCGCCAAGGCTATGGCGATCGTCTTGTTTGCGTGCGGCCCGATTTGCCGATTTCGGGTGATTTGAAGGAGCCGGATCAGGCCGTCCCGCTCCGGAAATGTGATGAAAGAGCTGGATCAGGCTGTCCCCCTCGGGGGAAGTGGAGGCGGTTTAGGAACTCCTGGTAACGCGGGTTTTCCAAATACGGGTGAAAAAACGGCATTTGCTGGATTCTCGGCAGCAGGAGTTCGCGCCGCTCATAGGCGGCTTCCAGGGCTTCGAGCATCGGCTCCGGCTCGCCGGCGACCGCGTAATAAACGGCATGTCCGAAATTCAGGCGGCTGGCTCCGCGGAACTGGTTGGAAAGTTCTTTAGCACGGTCTTCCTCACCGGCGCTCAAGCAGGCCGCCGCAAGATACCCCGGAGCCTGAGTGAGCCAGGGCGCGACTTCGACAGCCCGGCTGAAACTTCGCACCGCGTCGCCGGGCAGTCCGGATGCCAGTTGCGCAAATCCCATCCCCGTCATGGTCAGGTGGAAATTCGGATTGATCTCCATGGCCCGGTGGCCGGAGTCGATGGCCTCGCTGTATTCGCCGGCGCAGTAGAGGCACCAGATCAGACCATCGTGATAGATCAGATTCAGCGGATCGGCCGCGAGCGAGATGCGGCACTGCTCCACCGCCTCCCGCACTCTCCCCCTCGGCACCAGAAGGTTGTAAGCGAAGCAATAATGCGCTCGCGGATGAACGTTTTCACTGGTCAGCGCGCTCAGATGATGTTTTTCGGCTTCGTTCCAGTCATGGTCGAAGATTCCGGCTACCAGCGCCAGAACCGTATGGGCCTCGCTGTGGGAAGGCTCAACACTGAGGGCTTTCTCCGCCGCCAGTTTCGCTAAAGACCTCGTTTCACTCACCGGTGCCTGGCGAATCATCGCATGCACGAAGCGACTCAGGGCCAGACCGCTCCATGCCTGCGCATAATTCGGATCGATGGCTACTGCCCGTTCATAATGCTCGATCGCGCTGCCGGCGCTCTCGGGCGTGTTCCGCTGCCGGTGAAATTCGCCTTTCAGGCAGTGCTCCCAGGCTTCGAGATTGACAGCCTGTTTGCGGGGCGCCAGCCGGACTCTCAGAGCTTCCGAGATCGCCGCGCCAATCTCATCCTGCACCGCGAAGACATCCGTCATTTCACGGTCATAGCGTTCGCCCCAGAGGTGCGATCCGTTCTCCGCCTCGATCAGCTGCGCGGTAACGCGGATCCGGTTGGCGGCGCGGCGCACGCTGCCGTCGAGGATGTTCCGCACGCCCAGGGCTTCGGCGATTTTGCGGATGTCGAGGTTCTGTCCTTTGAAAGCGAAGGCGGAGGTGCGGGCAATCACCCGCAGGCCGGGAATTTTCGTCAGCAGGTTCAGAATTTCTTCGGCGAGGCCGTCGCTGAAATATTCCTGTTCTTTGTCGCCGCTCATGTTGGCGAACGGCAGCACGGCGATGGACGGGAGTTCTTCGGGCTTGGCGGGCGTGTTCAGGTCTGACGGCTGGTGCAGGTTTTCGAGCGCGGCGCGAACTTCGCTCATCGTTTGATAGCGCGCGGCGGGCGTCTTCGACAGGCAGCGCGTGACGATCGTTTGCAGGGCCGGAGTGGTTTCGAGCGGACCGGGCTCCTTATAGAGGACGGCGGCGAGCTGCTCAATGGCCGTATCGGCGGCAAACGGGGGACGTCCGCTGAGCAGTTCGTAGAGCACCACGCCGAAGGAGAAGATATCGGAGCGCGGGTCGGCGGTTTTCCCCTGCGCCTGCTCGGGCGACATGTAGCCCGCGGTGCCCAGCACTGTGCCGGCCATGGTGGGCGCGGCGACGGCTAGGGTGGGGGCGTCGGGAGAGGAGGGAGCGGCGGTCATGAGGGCCAGTCCGAAGTCGAGCAGTTTGACGCCGGATTTGGCGATGAGGATATTGGCCGGTTTCAGGTCGCGGTGGGTGATGCCGTTGTCGTGAGCGGTTTCGAGGCCGGCCGCGATGGCGAGGGCGAGTTTGACGGCTTCGGCGGGCGGGAGAGGGCCGCGCGGGGGAACGCCGTCGATGAATTCCATGACGAGGTAATCGGGGCCGACGTCGTAGATCTGGCAAATGTTGGGGTGGTTGAGGGCGGCGACGGCGCGGGCTTCGCGTCCGAAGCGTTCGGAGAAGCGGGCGTCGGAGACCTTGATGGCGACGTGGCGGTTGAGGCGGGGATCGTGAGCTTTCCAGACGGCGCCCATTCCGCCGGCGCCGATGGGGGCGAGGATTTCGTAGGGGCCTAGTTTGTCGCCTGGGTTTAGGTGCATTTATTCGCTGGAAGGCTTTAACCAATATTACGGGAGTGGGTGTGGGGGTGGAAGGATGAATCCGGGAGTCGCTGCTGATGAATGGCTAGCGGACTGGCACGGATAGTTAGGAGTTTGGCGGACAGCTCCTAATGAACGAGACGCGTTCACCTTCTTCGCGCGAGGTTTCCGTAGAGCCGATCGAAAGCAAGAAAACCGTAATTATGGAAAGAGCTTCCGACTGTACAACGGCGCGACATATCCTCGGTAGTAGTCTTGCTCAATGCCATGATGACGTTGCACGTTGCCTGAAACCTCCGCAGGTCGTGGCTCTGGTGCGAGCTCACGTCTATGTCGAGCGGATCGCGTCGCCAGTCGTGGATGTGGCTGCGAAGAGTATCGTAGTACTTTTGCTGCTCTGAATAGGGGTACCAAGTTGACCAGCAGTGGTCGTAGTTGACGCGATTTCTTACGGTGGAGAGCCATGCGCCATTGGCTGTACTGTTAAAGCTCATGTTGCTGCGTATCTCGCTGATCTTTCCTACTGCGCTCTGCGCAGCTCCTGTCGTCAGGGAGGACGATCGCAATATCCCGGTAGAGATGTCGTCAAGTCTTTCGTAGAAAACCCGCCAAAACGATTCGTGCGGACCAGATTTCATGCTTTTTAATTGGGTGGCTTCAATCTCTTTCTTTACAGGATCATAAGTGATCTTATAAAGGCCGCCGCCAATCGGCTTTACCGGGGCCTGGCCGAACAGGGTCGAAATCCGTGTTACTGAGCGGACTTGGGCTGGCTCCAGAGGAAAGCAACTGGTACCCAGAAGTCGCAAGAGGCTGTGAGCTGCAAAAAACGCGGCATAGTACGTCTGGATAATTAGCCATCCAGTTGATTTCTTTACTGCTGGCGCAGTTACGATGTTCGCCATGGTCTCGGCGCTAGCCGTAGAGATGCGGCTAATTTCGGCGGCGAAAGCCTCCAGCAAAGGAAGCGAGTCTGCGACGCTTAGGGTAAAACGATTCTCTTCCGGCGCGGAATACACCTGAAACTCTTCGTCGTTAATCCATCCCTTCAATTCCTTTTGGCGGCGCCCGGACACCTCGTTCAGGCCAGCCAGCCAAAACGGCCTTAGTGCGTCGGCCAAAGGCGAGGTCTTGCTCATAGGGTGAAGCTGACTTTAAGTGCCTTGGCAAATTCTTCGTATAGGTCGCGCGGGCTATTACCAGGTGCCTTGATCGAATTAACCTTCGTCCGGGCGAACATTGGATCAAGCACCTCTGCGAAGTGCTCCGCAGAATAGGCCTTTCCATAGCGGTCTTGGACCCTCTGCGCCGCATCCTTAAACAGAAGCATAGCGGCTCTAAAGACGGTTGACTTCGTTATGACCGCCGGAGCTTTTAGTCGCTTCGTGCCTTCTATAAAAGCGCAGAAGTAGGCGTTCAACGCCTCGAAGATCTCGTCGACTTCGCTGCTCATAAATATTTCCAGCAATGGCTTGAGCCCCGCGTTAAAGGTCACGCGCGAGATTTTCGCGCTAGATCTTTCGTGAGGGCTCATCAAACCCAACAGGGCACTTTCAGGCGCCGAGTGGAAGCGATCGAAGACCTCGCCCATTAAGCTTTCGTGGCTGCTTTCATACTCCGCTAACTTCTTGATGTCCAGCAGTAACTCGTTTGGAACGGGGCGCTGCTTGGTATTAATATCGATAAAAAGACGGGATTCATCCCGCGGCGAGAGATTGTTGTAGATGACCACGGGGACTCGTAGGGATGTCTTCGCGAGGGAGAATCCATAGACGCGGTGCTGGCCGTCGAGGACCAAGAATGCTTTGGGGTGATCTCGAAACTGCAGCGTCTTCCCCTTCCCGATCACTTCGAGTTGGGCCTCCTTCTGAGCTGAGAGTATTATCGACGTGGGAATTGTCCCGAGGCCCACATCGATGTAGTCTGCAATCTGTTGGGCGCGCTTTTTGTCTAAGACGCGTTG
>DASZLO010000274.1:0-38220 GCA_035552315.1 Bryobacteraceae bacterium | reverse complement strand
CATGCCCCACGGGGTGCAGGTGTAATGGCGCTTGCCCATCAGGAACTCAAGAAACAGCAGCGACTGGTTGAAGCGCCATTCCGGCTTGCGGTTCGACAGAATCGCGCGGAACAGGCGGCGCGTTCTGGCCCGCCCGAGGAAATGCTGCTGGTCCGGCGCTTTGTCATAGGAATAGCCGGGCGAAAGCATCATGCCCTCAACGCCCACGGCCATCATTTCATCGAAGAACGACCGCACGCTCTTCGGATCGGTTCCGTCGAAGAGGGTTGTGTTCGTTGTGACGCGGAAGCCGCGGGCGACGGCCTCACGAATCCCGTCCAGCGCCAATTCGTACCCGCCTTCCTTGCAGACCGAAAAGTCATGGTGTTCGCGCTCGCCGTCCACGTGAACCGAGAACGTCAGGTATTTGCTGGGTTTGAAGAGGTGAAGCTTTTCTTTCAGCAGCAGGGCATTGGTGCAGAGGTAAATGTACTTGCGGCGTGCCACCAGGCCTTCGACGATCTTGTCGATCTCAGGGTGCATGAGGGGTTCGCCGCCGGGAATCGAAACCATCGGCGCGCCGCATTCATCCACAGCTTTGAAGCATTGCTCCGGACTCAGATTCATTTTCAGAACATGCGCCGGATACTGAATCTTGCCGCACCCTGCGCACGCCAGATTGCACCGGAACAAAGGCTCGAGCATGAGGACGAGCGGATACCGTTCGCGTCCGGCCAGTTTCTGCCGGAGCAAATAGGTCGCAACCGTCCACATCTGCGAGATGGGAACACCCATCCGTGACACCTCCCTGAAACGCTATTGTCTCATTGTGGTGTGGCTGCGCGCGGGGCGGGGATGACTTCCAGTGTGCTGCCCGGTCCCGTGCCCGCTGCGGCCTCTGAAGCGCGGGCTTTTTTAACGTCCGATGAAAGCTGGCGGGTAATCCGTTCGGCTACATCGGACATAGCCCCCCGGAATTTCCCGCCCCCGCTTTCCTGCGTTGTAGACCAGATTACGTCCCCGTCCGCATTCACCATACGCAGCGACGCGGAGGCTTCGTGCCGCCTCTCCTCCACATGGCTCGACTCGCTGTCGGTGATTCCCGCCGAGAGCGACTTATGATCCGAGGTCCCGCTGCTGTAGTTGTGGGAGGACGACCCCGAGCCGCTGCCGGTGTGCAGCCCGATCGAATCGGATGAGGTGTGGTTTTCCGTATAGATCTTGTCGTCTGCCGAGCCGCGGATAGTGGCGTCCGCGCTTTCCTGATTTTCGGTGACAATGAAGAGTCCGCTGTTTTGAATCGCGGAGATGATCATGTCGCGCATCTGATCTGAGTTCTGACCTCCGCCCAGTTGTTCGATGAAAACGCGTTTGGCGGTGGCGAGATCGCACGCGGAAGTTTTTCGCTCGATGGCCGGCGCCAAAGCGCAAAGGGCCAGAGCCGAGACGGCGGCGCGGAGGGCAAGACTTCGGAGTGTCATCCTTTGCCTGCCTTGCGGGCTTCTTCGTCCTGATACTCCACCTTCCTGCCGGTGCGGGCTTCGAGCGAAACCAGCAGCGGGCGGATGTCGCCGCTGCCCACCTGGAGCACCATGGCCTGCTGATGGCCCTCGGCATCGACGTAGCCGATGGAGAGGAAATGCGTCTTCTTTTTTGCGATCAGGAACATGGGAGAAATCAGCGCGGCCTCCAGATAGCGGCGGCTGACCTTAAGCCCGTATTCGAGAGTATTGATGTCCTTATAGGGAATCTGAAAAGAGATTTCCTTTGCGGTTACATCCAGCACATCGTCCTCCCGCACCTGAAGGCGGACGCTGGTTTTGGGGTGCAGTCCGGCAATGGTTCCGCCGGTGTATTCGACGCGGCTTCCGGTATCTCCCGCATGGAGTAAAGCCGCAAGACCGATGAAAAGCACAAGACCTGACTTCATGTCTTTACTGCACCACTTTTCAGGCAGGCGGCTTGTATTACCGGGCAGGACAGGTGATACAGAAGGGTTTTCTATGGAAGGGTGACGATCGGGGTGAAGGTTCTTTCTTTCGGCTTCACGACATTGCCATACGCTGGCGGCATTGTGAAGTGAATCGCAACCATCGCGGGCACCGCAACCGCTTTGCCCCGCGACACAATGGGCCGGAAGCGCCACCGGGAGACGGCGTCCACAGCCTTCTCGTCCAGCCCGTACCCCAGCTTCCACTCTGGTTTGAGATCGTGCGGCACACCCTCTTCGTCCACCCTCATCGACACCATCACCGTTCCCTGAATCTTGTGTGTCAGAGCTTCGAACGAGTAAAGGGGCTCTACCCGCTCGACGACCGGAGGATGCTGATCGAAGGTTGAAATTAGCCCGGACTCCGGAACAACTTGTGGCCGGGGAAGCTCTCGCGGACCCCACACGAGATCGATCTGGCCGGATCCGGGGACCGGTTTGCCATCCTTCAGGGCGGGCTTAAAGCGCCACGCGCGAACGACCGCGATGGCCTCTTTCCCCCATAAAGGATCGGTAACTGTCTCGGCATGGAAATCCGTCGGTACTCCGCTCCTGTCCACATCGAAAAAAAGCGTAACAATGGCAAGCCGGCCGGTCGCGACTACCATTTGTCCCTCATCCATCGCGTCGTTGCTGATACCGGCGCCGTGCGGAAATACCGTCGTCTTAAGGACAGGAGGCGCATCGGCCTGATCCGATTTCAATCTGATGCCGAGGAGGTGCCAGCGGGCCGGGTCGTGAGGGATACGAAAATCCACCGCAAAACTGATGAACGTGGAAACCGGAATTCCCTTGTACTCCCCTGGCTTGAATTTCCATTTGGATACCGCTTCCATGGCCTTTTCATCCAGCCCGAAGCCGAGCGAACGGGCTATCCGGAGATTGCTCACTGAGCCGTCTTCGCCAATGACCGCGGCCACAAAAGCATCACCCTCGAGGCCCGCCTGCAGGGCTTGGTTCGAGTAGTCCGGGGCGCTTTGGACGATGATCTGCGGGGCGGAAATGCCGTCGGCAACACGGTAAGCCCCGTCCGGCAAAGGGAGTTCGTCGGCAGTGTTCCTGGGCTGCGTATCGAGGAGCTTCAGGAATGCTGTGGCGCCATGGGAACTGGCGGGCGTTTGCGCGCGCAGAGACGAACCGGCCAGAAGCGTCAGCAGCACCAGAGTAAGCGCGGCTGCGTTCCGGAGCATTTGCGGATAAGTCTAACTCAATTGAAGGCCGAATTCATCGCCCCCGGAATTTGAAAAGTCCGGTAAGTTGCACCTGAGGGCGAATTGCGATAATTACCCACAAGTGGCTATTCCATTCCGCCAAAGCGCCTTTGCCCTGCTGACCTTGGCCGCCGTTCCGTTAGCCGGTCAAACGCAAACCGCCGCGGACCTGGGGCGCGCCATCCGCGGCATCGGACTCGATCCGGCGGAATGCTATCGCATCCACGATGTGGAATTCTCTGAAGCGGACGCTCACTACTACCTGACCAGCGGCTATCTGATCTTTTCCCGCCCGGTTAACGGCAGCCCCGTCGCGGCGGTTTTTTCGGCGGACACGGAGGGCGGCGATGCCGAAGTTCTGCTGTTGCCCCCGGACCGTTCCGAGCGCCGCTCGCTTGCCAGGCATACAGGCACGCCGAATCTCGACGAACACTTCACCGCGGCTATTTTTCTTTTTACCGACGCCGGCTTCCGGGATATCCTGGCGCGCCTGCGCTCGGGCGCCGAAGCCCGCAAGACTCCCGACATCGGCGCGCTGCTGGCCGACCACTGGAACGCCACGCTCGGGAACGTGATGGGCAGCTTTGAATCGCGCATGGTGCTGGATCTTCTGAATCGGAGCGGAGAGAAAGGCTTCTTCGAATCGTTGATCCAGGGAAAAACGCTGGGCAATTTCGACGTTCTTTACGATCCGCGGGCCTATGAGCAACTCACCGCCGGGCAAGTTCAGGTGCAGAACGGGAAGACGTTCTGGGACACCTGGACCAGTTTCGCAACCAAAGCCGGCCAGGAAGCCGCCGTGCCTCCCGCCGAGGAAAAGATCATCAGCTACAAGATCGACGCCACGCTGGATTCGTCACTGACGCTGCATTGCGTCACCCGCATTCGTATCCAGACCCGGCCGGAATCCCGCACCGTCATTCCCTTCGATTTCTCCGGCCAGATGCAGGCCATTTCCGCGAAGGTGGATGGCGCGCCGGCTGAGGTTTACGAACGCGAATCCCTCCGGAACGGCATGGTCCAGAACAGCGGCAATGAGCTGTTGCTGGTGATTCCGCCGCAGCCGCTGGAGCCGGGTTCCGAACACGAGATCGAGATCCAGCATGAGGGCAAAGTGGTTCTCGACGCCGGGAATCAGGTCTTTTTTGTGAACGCGCGCGGCACGTGGTATCCCAATCGCGGTCTCCAGTATTCCACGTACGACGTTACGTACCGCTATCCCAAAGACCTCAATCTGGTAGGCGCGGGAGAAGCCAAAGAGGACCGCGTCGAAGGCGATACCCGGATCACGCGGCGCGTTCCTGACGGACCTCTCCGGACTCTTGGATTCAATCTGGGGCACTACGAAAGCAAACTGGCAGGGCAGGGAACGATTCAGGTCGAGGTATTCGCCAATCACGAAATTGAGACCGCGTTGCGGCAGCGCGCGGTCGCCGAAGTCGACAAAATCATCGACGCGCAGCCGGATCCATTTCTGCGCCGCGGCAGGCAGAATGTCGCTCCGCTGATTGTCATGCCGGGAGCGCAGCCGCAGAACCGGCCTGCCGACGAACTGGCGCACATCGCCAGTGAAGTTGCGGCCGCGATGGAGTTTTACAAGGCGCGCTTCGGGCCGCCGCCACTCAGCCGCATCGAAGTATCGCCCGTGCCCGGAAGGTTCGGACAGGGTTTCGCCGGCATGATCTATCTGTCGACCCTCTCCTACCTTCCCCTGACGGCCCGGCCGCTGTCGACGATGGGCGCTTATGAACAGGTATTTTTCGGCGAACTGCTGCGCGCCCATGAAGCGGCCCATCAGTGGTGGGGCAATGTTGTCTCGGCGGGCTCTTACCATCACGAATGGCTGATGGAAGCGCTTGCGAATTATTCGGCCCTGATGTTTCTGGAAAGCAAAAAGGGTCCGAAGTTCACGGACGGCGTGCTGGAAGAGTATCGGCGTCAGATGATGTTGAAAGATGCCACTGGGGAGACAGTGGAATCGGGTGGCCCGCTGGTGCAGGGCGAACGCGTGGAGACGCTCTCGAATCCCAACGCCTGGGCAACCATCATTTACGGCAAAGGCACATGGGTGATGCATATGCTGCGGCGCCGGATGGGCGATGCGCAATTCCTCAAGATGCTGGGGGAATTGCGGCGTCGCTATGAATGGAAATCGGTCAGTACGGAAGAGTTCCGCCTGCTGTGCGCCGAATTCCTGCCACCGCGTTCGCCCGATCCGAAACTGGAAGAGTTCTTCGATCAGTGGATTTACGGTACCGGCGTGCCCACGCTCAAAATCAAGTACACGGTCACAGGCAAGGCCCCGAATTTCCAGCTCAAAGGGACTGTCACCCAGACCGATGTGGCCGATGATTTCAGCGTGCTGGTGCCGGTCGAGATTCAGACCGGCCGGGGTAAGCCGGTGGTGAAGGTGGTTCGCACCGGATCCGACCCGGTTCCATTCTCGGCGTCAGTGGCCGCGGCCAGCGCCAAAGCCGTGCTCGACCCGGGACTAAGCGTGCTGCGACGTTAGAATCAGAGTTCCCCATGCAATCGGACCTTGTTTGTTTCAATCCGGCGTGCCGCGCCCGCTTCGCCATCACTGAAGTCCTGTATAACTGCCCGAAATGCGGCGGCCTCCTGGAGGCTGCATACGATTTCAGCGACCTTGATGTCCCAAGTCTGAAGAGAGCCTGGCGCGAGCGGCGGATGTCCAATTCGCCTTTATTCCAAAGCGGTGTGTGGCGTTATCGCGAGCTGTTCCCGTTCCTGGGCGATCCGGCGGCGGATGAACGTTATGTTGTGACTCTGCGCGAAGGCAACACGCCGATGTTGAACGCGCCGCATGCGGCGGAGTATGGCGGACTCGAGAAAATTACCTTTAAGCACCAGGGCTTCAATCCCACCGGTTCCTTCAAGGACAACGGGATGACCGCGGGCGCCGCGCAGGCCCGCCGTCTGGGATTAAAGCGCGTGGCCTGCGTTTCGACGGGCAACACTTCCGCGTCCATGGCGGCGTACGCGAGCGCGGGCGGGCTGGAGCCCATCATTTTCATCCCCAACGGAAACATTTCGTATGGCAAACTGGCCCAGGCTCTGGAGTACGGGGCCGCGACATTTCAGGTGGAAGCGAACTTCGATCAGATCCTCGCTCTGGTGCGGGTTCTCGCCGAACGCCTTGGCATTTATCTCCTGAATTCGATTAACCCCTTCCGCATTGAAGGACAGAAATCGATCGTGATCGAGATGATGGACCAGCTGGACTGGAATCCGCCGGACTGGATCGTTCTGCCTGGCGGCAATCTCGGGAATGTCTCGGCGTTCGGAAAAGGGCTCCGCGAGATGGTGAAGCTGGGGTTCATTGAGAGATCGCCCCGGCTTGCGGTGGTTCAGGCAGAAGGCGCGTCGCCCTTCTATGAGTACATGCGGGACAAGGGAGCATCGCCGTTTCAGGCCAATACGCACCCGGAAACGCTGGCAACCGCAATCAAGATCGGCGACCCGGTGTCCTGGCCGAAGGCGGAGTTTGAAATCAAGACATCCCGCGGCACCGTGGAAAAGGTGAATGAGCAGGAGATCGCCGACGCCAAGGCCGTAATCGGCAAGTGCGGCATCGGTTGTGAGCCGGCATCGGCCGCTAGCCTGGCGGGTATCCGGAAACTCACCGCGGCGGGAGTGATCGATTCCGGCAGCAGTGTAGTGGCGGTCCTGACCGGCAACGTTCTGAAGGACCCGGATTACATTTATCGTTATCACACCGGTCAACTGGAGGCGCCGGACGGCGCCCCGATCAAACCGACCTTCGGCAATAAACCGATAGTCGTTCCGAATGACGCCGAACGTATTGCGGCGCTGATTCGCTGAAATTGCGCGGCCCGGGCAATACTATCCGCGAACTCCTCCCGGGAGCACACACTCGCTCGAATGTATGCCTGCCGCCTGCAGGTTCAGCTGCAGCTTGTCCAGAGCCACCCTGTGAATCTGTGACACACGGCTTTCATTGATGCCGAGGCGCTCGCCGATCTCGCGCATGGTCTTGCCTCCCAGATAATAAAGTCCGATCACGGTCTGATAGCGGACAGGGAGAGTTTTCATTGCTTCCGACAAAATTGATCGCAGCTCATTTTGGCCCGTCAGAACATCGGGATTGAGCTGGTCGCCCGCCGGAAATTCCCGGACCGTTTCATTTTCCCCGTCGGGAGAGGGGGCCGACGCCGAAACCAGCCCGACCATCCGCAGCTCGATGGCGACCTGACGCCATTTCGCCACGTCCATCCCCATTTTGTCGGCGATCTCCGCCTCCGTAGGATTGCGTTCCGTGGCGGCTGCCAGTTCGCGTGTAATCGATTCCAGCTGTTTATGGCGGCGGCGCAGGTCTCTCGATGCCCAGTCCATTTCACGCAGGCTGTCGAGAATAGCCCCCTTGATCCGGTGTTTTGCGTATCCCTGAAAACTGACCTGCTTTTCGTCGTCGTACTTCGTCGCCGCATCGAACAGTCCCATGATGCCCGCGTGAATCAGATCGTCGAGCTCCACATGCACCGGAAGGCTCTCATACACTCTCACGGCGATGGACCGGACCAGCGGCAGATGTCGCAGCACAAGGTTGTCGCGATCGCTGCGGACTTCATCTTTCCAGCTGGCCGGCTGCCGAATCGGAGAAGAATTCAAAGAAACTGGAGCGGAGTTCGTCATGGTGTTCCCGCGCACGATAAAGGCACGCTCTCCGCCAATCGTTCGCCTTCCATCAAGCCATTCAGTATGAATGAGTTACTATTTTGCTCACGATTTAATCGGAGCGCGCATGTGCCACTCCGGAATTCATGGTCCGGCCTGGCGTTTCAATATGGAAATCTACCAGCCGGCCTTGTGGGCAATCAGCGTACGCACCGCGAAATAGCCGAACAGAATGAGAATCACGTAGAGCGCGGTCCCCTTCAGGACGAAGAACGCAACCACGCCGAGGACTGCGTAAGCGCTGAATGCCCCAACCAGTCTTTTGTTCATGACCTGATTTTAATTGTGGCGGGCGAGTTGTATGCGCCGCTGCGGAGTTTACCGAAGCAGGAGGCAGTAAACATGAAGCGCCTTTTGGCTAATCATATCGTGACAGGAATTATACTGGCCGCAACGGCCGTTGTCGGCGCGAATGCTCAAACCGTAGCTCAGCGGAAGGAAAATCAACAGGACCGGATCGCACAGGGAGTGAAGAGCGGCGAACTCACCCCTCACGAAACCGGTTCACTGGAAACAAAGGAAGCGCGCCTGAATCGTCAGATCCGGAACGATCGCAGGAACGATAACGGTCACCTCACGGCAGGGGAGAAAGCGCGCGTCAATCATGAGCAAAATGCCTTAAGCCGCGACATCCACCGTGACAAACACAACGCGGCCCGGCAGTAAAACTAATTGACTTTGGAGACGACCGGCGATTCTTCTTCATCGCTGGTTTCGTCTTCATCGTCCATAAATTCGGGCAAACGAAGCGGCCCGCTGAGGACGACAAGTTCTTCTTCAGTTGACTTGGGACCATCCTTGCGTTCGGCCCGTTTTTGGTTCTTTTCCAGCTGCTTTTCTTTCCGCTGCTGTTCTTTTTGACGCTTCTTGAAAGACTGTGGTCCGCGGCCGGCCATACTCTTCTCCTGATATTTGAAATGTTCGATGAGGACCATCCGCCAGGATGGTCCCCCAAAATCTCTTGACGTCTGGCGACGTTAAAGCGGTACGCTTACCAGCGCTGCCCGCCGCCGCCACGGCCACCGCCGCCGCCACGGCCACCACCGCCGCCGCGGCCACCGCCGCCGCCCGCGGGCTTGGGACGCGCTTCGTTTACGTTCAGTGCGCGGCCGTTCATTTCGGCGCCGTTCAGCTGCGCGATCGCCGTTTCGGCATCCCGCCGTTCGGTCATTTCCACGAAGGCAAAGCCGCGCGGCTGGCCGCTGTCGCGGTCGGTTACGATATTCACTCTTTCCACGCCGCCATACTGTGCGAACGCGGCCTGCAGGTCTTCCTGCGTGGTTTGGTAGCTCAAATTTCCGACAAAGATGTTCGTCATACTGCCAATTCCTCTTTCATGCTAATTCGTCTTTGTCGGGACTGCACCAGGCACCTGTGGGCAGATGGAAAGGTAGAACTCGAAAGCACTCGCGAAATTGAGAGGCGGGCAAAGACTCTTCATAATAACACGCCCCGGAAAGGTCGATTTTTGGGCCCCGACCGCCTCAACGCGGCATGTTGTACAGGAATGTTAGCTGCAGTACAATCCGGTCACCCTTGAAACCGGTGGGCAGCGGGGGCAGGGGATTGGAAGCACTGATGGCCGCTACAGCCGACTGATCCAGCGCCTTCGCGCCGGATTCGGTGGCGAACACCACTTTCACGACCGCACCCTGTTTCGCCACGGAAAATTCGATCGCCACTCGTCCCCGCTGTCCGCGCCGCGCCGCTTCCGGATAAACCGCATTCCAGTTGCGCCGCACGGCCGCGAGAACCTGGATCAGGTAAGGCTGGAAGTCCACGCCCATCGGATCGCTCTTCAACTGCAGGCTGGAGCGCGGACTGCCCGCCGACGGCGGCAGATTCAATCCGCTGCCAATGCTGGAATCGTCGGCCCCCACATCGCCCACGGTCAGTCCCGCCTGCATACCGTTGCGCGCGAGGTCATGAATGGCGTTTTGCACCGACGGGTTCGGGATCGCCAGAATGGACGGACGCGGCCCCGTAACGTTCGTTGTTTTCGGGGCGGGCGCAACCTGCTCCAGCGCCAGCTTCGGCGGTTCGGCCGGTGGAGGCGGAGCCGGACCGATCAGCTTCGCAATTTGTGTCCCCTGAGCCGCCGGGTCGTCCACTTTCGGGGGCGGCTCGATAACCACCGGTTTGGGCTGGACCTGGGCAACCTGCGGAGGCGGCGGGAGCGGAGCCGATGACGGCACTCGTTTTGCCGGCGCGGCCGGAGTGGGCGACTTTAACAAGGGGTGCGGCGCGATGGATTCGAGCTTTAGTTCTTTCTCAACTTTTCCTTTATTCGGAGCTTTTTGGGTGAATTCCGTCGGAATGTAGAGCGGTGTCACGCGTTCCACCACGCGCCTGCGCTCCTGAACCTGATTCACCGGGGCGTCCGGCATCAGCAAAAGCGCCAAAATCAGAACAAAATGGAACGCCGCCGAGACGCCTGCAGGCTTACGCCACTGGCGAAAGTCGCGCGCGCGGTTAGTTTCCAGCCACAGGTGGAGTTCGGTTTCCGTGCTCGTAGTGGCGTTGTCCTGGGGCGTTAAGGTTTCCATTCTGCAGCCAGCGTTTTCGCGACGACGCCCGCATGTTCTTCGATTTTAGCAGTCACCGCGAGAGCTATCTCTAATGTTTTACGCGCGATACGACCGCTTAGTTTCGGTTGTTGGCGGCTTTCCACAGCATCCAGGAAAGCGTCGAATTGCAATTTTAACGGCTCGGCGGGCTCGATCGGGAGTTGTTCGAACGAGATTCCTTCCGGTCCTCCCACGGTAAATACGGCAGCCGCGCGTTTGGCATAGTCCACGGAGATGTATTGCTGCGGCTGGAACATCCGGAGCTTCCGCACCTTGTCGGTGGACACCCGGCTCGCCGTCAGGTTGGCGATGCAGCCGTTGCCGAATTCCAGACGCACGTTGGCGATATCGACCTTGGGTGACAGGATGGAAATTCCGGCTGCGCGGATGTCGGTCAGCTCCGCTTTCGCCAAAGCCAGCACGATATCGAGGTCGTGGATCATCAGATCGAGCACCACATCGATATCCAGGCTGCGCAGTGTGAAGACGCTCATCCGGTGAACTTCGAAAAACAAGGGCAGCGTCGCCGCCCGTTCCAGCGCGATCACCGCCGGATTGAATCGTTCAAGGTGTCCAACCTGAAGGATCCGGCCATTCCTTTCAGCGGCCTCCACCAGCCGGTCGGCCTCCTCCAGCGTGGAAGCGATTGGTTTTTCTACCAGCAAATCAATGCCGGCTTCCAGAAGGGCGCAGCCGATTTCCGCATGAGCGACTGTGGGTGCGGCGACTATGGCGGCATCGACGTGGCCAATGATTTCGCGGTAAGCGGTGGTCGGCTTGCAGCCAAGGCCCGCATGTTCTTTCGCACAGGCGAGGTCTGAGTCCACGACAAACTTCAGCTCGGCACGCGGGTTTTCTCCCACCACGCGCACGTGGTTCTTGCCGAACGATCCCGCGCCGATCACAGCCACCCTGATCCCGTTTCCGTTCACCCGAGCGCCTCCATACCGATTATCGCGATCTTCGCGGCAGCCGCTTTGGCCAGTAACTCATCGCGATCGAGCATCAGGGTTCGTCCGGCATCCACCGCAAGAGCGGTTGTGTTGGTCTCCATCATGACGTCGATCGTTCCGGGCCCGATGACGGGCACGTCGAAAAGCAGGTGACGCCGCCGCGCCGATGCTTTTACCAGAGAGAGCTTCGCGCCTTCCACCAGACCAGCGGCGCGCCGCAGCATGGCGTCGGTGCCTTCCATGGCTTCCAGTGCCACGCAAGCCCGGTCCGCGATTGCCACGCTTTGTCCCAGGTCGAGACCCGCCAGAGCGTGTGCAATCCTGCGCCCGTACTCGATATTCTTCTGTTCGTCCGAATCCGGTTTGCGTTTGGTGATATTTCCCATGGGCGCGAGCAGCGGCTTGAGCAGCAGCGTCGAATCCACCAACTGAATGCCTTCCTCCGCCAGAACTTTCACCACTGCACCTATCAGCGAATCGGTATTCTTATCGCCCAGCGCCGCGAGCACTTTGACCAGTTTCCAGTCCGGCCGGATCGATGAGAAAATTTTGGCGTGCTTCACCTGCCCGGCCATCATGATCTGCGTAATGGCTTCCTTCCTGCAAATCTCGATCAGCTTGCTCAGTTCGCCGAGAGAAACCCAATAGCAGCGCGCCGCAACCCGCTCCACGTCGGGCGATGCTTCTTCCTTGATCGCGATCGCAACCGCTTCGTCGCCCTGTTTGCGGGCCGTTTCAAGGGCGATGACCGGAAAGCGCCCGTTGCCCGCTATGATCCCGTACTTCATCCCTTGATAACGCCACGCTCCGATGCGGCGATGAATTCGAGGAGCTCTTCTACTTCCGCGCAGGCAGGCACTTCCTCTCGGATGCGCTCGATGGCCTGGCTGGTATTGAGACCTGCGCGGGTCAAAAGCCGCAAGGCGGTCTGCAGCGATTCGATTACCGCCTTGTCGAAACCGCGCCGCGAGAGTCCGATGCTGTTTGCCCCGAAGACCTGCACCTCCGGCTGGGCGCTGGTGAGAGAGAACGGCATCACATCCTGCTTGATCACGCTGTAGGGCCCGACAAAGGCATGCCGCCCGATCCGCGAGAACTGATGGACCCCGCTGAACGGGCTGACATCCGCCCAGTCGTCAATGGTCACGTGTCCCGCCAGACCCACGCTGCTGCCGAGAATTACATGGTTGCCGATTCTGCAGTCGTGGCCCACATGCGCATAGGTCATCAGCAGATTGTAATCGCCGATTTCGGTGTGCAGTCCGCCGCCCTGCGTGCCCCGATGAATCGAAACGAACTCGCGGATGCTGTTGCCGTTGCCGATCCGTGTGAAGGCGCGCTCACCCTTGTACTTGAGATCCTGCGAGGCCACGCCGATAGTGGAGTACGGGAAGAAAACGTTGTCGTCGCCAATGGTGGCCGGCCCTTCGATAAAGAGGTTCGCCATCAGGCGTGTGCGGGCGCCGATTTGCACTTCCGGGCCGATGATGCAGTAAGGGCCGATTTCCGCCGTTTCATCGATCCGCGCGGCCGGATCCACAATCGCTGTGGGATGAACCGGCATTATGCTGACGGAGGATTCTTATCCTGCAGGCTGCACATCACTTCCGCCTCGGCCACGAGCACGCCGTCGACCGTGGCGCGCCCGGTCATCTTTGCGACCGTGCCTTTGCGGCGGATGGTGGTCATCTCGATGCGAAGCTGATCGCCGGGCACCACGGGCTTGCGGAAGCGCGCGCCATCCACAGAGACCAGCAGGACCAGTTTGCTGTCGCGCTCCGGAATGCTCTTGAGCACCAGCACTCCGGCGGTCTGCGCCATGGCTTCGATAATCAGCACGCCGGGCATGACCGGGAAGTCCGGAAAATGGCCGGTGAAAAACGGTTCATTGACAGTGACGTTCTTGATGCCGACGATGCGCTCGGCCTCCAGTTCGACGATTCGATCGACCAGCAGAAAGGGGTATCGATGCGGCAGGATCTGCCGGATCTCGTTAACGTCCATTATGGGCATGGAAAAGGACAGTATACCGGTCTTCGATGCCATGCCCCCGTTACTAGTCTTAGCCTGCTACCCCTGGTACCCGTTGGACCCCAGTTGGACGCGCGTCTTGTCGGGGTCATTGAAATAGAGCTGATCGCCGCCGCTGGTGCGATTGGCCGGATTCCTGTCGACGGTGGCCTGCAGTCCCATCGCGCGCAGATTGCCGGCGATGCGGTCGGGATCGAAATTATCCACCCCGATACAGAAATGATTCGCTGTGCCGGGATTGGGCAGTTTGTACAGGCCCAGAAAGCTATCGCCCAGGCCGAGGTTAATACCGCCATTGCCAGGCCGGCTCACCACTTTGAGGCCGAGCACCGTTGAGTAGAATTGCGCGGAACGTTCCACGTCCGTCACTGCGAGCGACACATGGTTGAGCGTCCTGCCCTGCGCGGCGAGGGAGATCTGCGCCTCGGCGCTTTCGACCGCCGTCCCGCCCGCCATCAGCGCGGCAATGGACGCCACCAGATCGCGCCGGCTCAACGCTTTCGACTCAAATGCTTCCACCAGCTTCTCGATTGCGAATAGATTCTTCATGTTTCTTCGCCTCTCCCAGGACTAACCAGTCTACTGCTTCACGCACCTGTCTTTTCCCTGAAAAAGGCGATGACTCGCTGCTCGGCTTCCTTTGTGGGGCCGTCTTCTTTCAGGTGAAGGGTCAGGACGGAATGCGGGGGTCTTTCGGACGGCGCCGCGTCCTTGTCTTCGAGCTCGATGGCTTCGAACTTGTCGCCAAACTCGCGCCGGTAGGTTTCGAACCGGTCGGACTTAACGAAGCTGTCGCTCTTGAAACGCAGACCGATCATTGACAGGCCTTCGTTCGCAAAGCGATCTTTCGCGCAGGCGATCTCACGCGGAGAGGCATCGATACCGGCGGCAAGCGTCTTTGTAATCCCCATGGGCATGGATGGCTGAGACAGGACCGGAGCCACCACGGAGGGTTCGGTCATCATGGCCAGCGCGTACCCGCCGGTAAAACACATGCCGACCGCGCCCACGCCCTTGCCTCCGCAGTCCGCATGAGCTTTGCGCGCAAGGGCACGCAGCCATTCCACGATGGGACTGGATCTGCCCGCGGACCACGCATTAAATTCGCGTTGAATGCAGATGGCTTTGAACATGGTGGCGAGCCCGTAGCCGGTAGTCACAGGCCGGCCCGGCTCGCCGAACAGGCTGGGCAGGAAGACGGTCATCCCCGCATTCGCCACCCGATCGGCAAAACGAATCACCAGGGGATGAAGCCCGGGGACCTCATGAATCACGATAACGGCCGGGCCCGTCCCCCGCCGGTAGACGTCGCGCGTCCAGGGGCCGTCGGTAAATGCAAATTTCTGGTATTCGGAAAGCGCAGCTTCGTATTGCAATGCCATCGGATCTCCCTCCGACAGCATAAGGCACTGCGCCGGGATTCAGACCCGGTCGCCGATCAGGCGGGCCGCCAGATGCGCGCTTCGTGACCGCCGGGCTTGTAGCAGGTCCAGCCGCAGGCGCGGCACTGGACTGGTTTCAACCGGCGGTGTCGCATGATCAGGCCAATGATTCCGCCGCGCTGGGCGACCCGCCACAGATCCTTCGATCCGCAGCGTTTACATTCCGGAGCGGGCTTGCGCGGTTGCGCAGTGGCTGTCTGCCGGGGGACGCAGTCAAATGCAGTGGTGACGACGGGAGTCATCTGTTCTCCAGAAATCTTTATCGGCGGAGATTCCGACCCGTTCTAGGAATTATTTTGGGGCTGCGGAAGCACGGGCGGGCGCCTGATTCCCCTGGATGGCGGCAAGACGCCACTCGCCGTTTTGTTTTACCCAGACGTCGAGAAGCCGGAGTCGCGATTCGGCCGGGGGCCGGTCGCCGGAACGGGTGAGGAGGTGTACCAGCGCCTGCACGATCACGGTGTCGCCATAGACACGGAACTGCGCATCGTCGACTTCGAAGGACAGGTACTGCAGTCGACCGCTTTCGATGATGGAAAAGTATTCCGCCCGGGGAGTAGCCGGAGTGGCGGGCGGGATGCGCACGAAGTCTTCGGTCATCAGCTTCGCCAGGGTCGCGGTATCCCGGTGCATGAGGGACTGTCTGAGCGTAGCTTCGCCTTGTTTCACAGCTGCGATGCTCTCGGCGTCCGAGGCCGCAAACGCATGGACGGCAAACAAGGAAGCGGCCAGAAGGAACGGCACTGCGCGTTTGTTCATCGCAATAGTGAGCACACGGCGACCTGAGTCACCGGGAGTTTATCACGATTGCGGAACTATATTTATCGCGAATTAAGGCGCGGCGACAACTGGCGGGGGCGCTTCCGCGGTCGGCTTCGGCAGCGATGCGCGCAGAGCAACCATGCGGACCCGGCGGGCAATCTTTTTCTTTCTCAATCTGCCGTAGCGGGCCTTATCCCCGTTTCGTGATGACATGCCCCATTATCGTCTTTTCGAGGACAAGGCGTGCATAAATCGGAGACCGGCCTGGGTTACTCTCGTGTAAGATGGCGACCACGAGATTCAGAACGATCCGGATTTTGGCGGGTATTGCAGCCGTTTCCGCGCTGCTGACGGCGCAGGAGGAAACTCCCGACAAGCGGCTGCGCGAGAGCGCGGCCACTTTTCACGACATCATGGCTGCGCCGGACCGGGCGATTCCGCGAAGTCTGCTGGAGCGGGCGCAGTGCATCATTATCGTCCCCGGCATGAAGAAGGCGGCTTTTGTGGTGGGTGGAGAGTACGGGCGCGGATTTGCATCCTGCCGGACGCCGGGAAGCTGGAGCGCCCCCGCCCCTGTGCGGCTCACGGGAGGCAGCTTCGGGGTTCAACTGGGGGCCGATTCGACAGACATTTTCCTGTTGGTGATGAGCCAGCACGGTCTGGAGCGCCTGCTTTCCGACAAGTTCTCGATCGGGGCGGATCTGGCGGGCGCCGCCGGACCCGTTGGCCGCAATGCCAAGGCCAATACAGACATTCTGCTGAAGGCTGAGATTCTGTCGTGGTCGCGGACACGCGGCGCTTTCGCGGGCATATCTTTGAACGGAACCATCGTGGAACATGACAAGGCCGAGGCTACGAAACTTTACGGCCGGCCATGGAGCAATCGGGAAATCATCCGCGGGGGCATCGCGGTCCCGGACGCCGCCAAAATTCTTAGCGACGAACTGGCCCGCGACGTTTACGCGAAGTAAGCCGGTTAGTGGTGCTCGTCGGCTTTGTGGTCTTCCTGCCGCCGTCCGCTTTGGGCCGCCTTGCGTTCCGTCTCGGTGCGCGGGCGCACTTCATGCGTTTCCACCGGACGAGCGGGTTGCACCTGCCGCGGCGCGATTGCCGCGCCCGGACGAGCTGTTTCAACCGGGCGTCCTGCTTCAACAGGGCGGCCCGCCTGAGCCGGACGCGCTTCAACCGGACGTCCCGCTTCAAGGGGCCGGACCGCGGTCGGACGGAAGGCGGGCGCAGCGCGTCGAAGTTCCGGCGCGTATGGATGAACATAGGCGACGCGGTTGTTCCAATTCCGGCCCCAGGGCGCGTTATTGATGTAGATTCTGCGTCCTCCCCAGTCGAAACGGTTGTAGCCCCAGCCCCACGGCCGGAATTCGACGCCGAGGGAAATTCCAAAATTAAATCCAATCGCGCTGCCGACGTAAAAGCCCGGACGAGGCGGGAAGTAGACGACGCGTGGATCGTAATAGGGCACTACGATGTATCCGGGATTCACCGGCGCAATGGCAATATACGGGCCGGGCGAAACCAGAATCTGGGGATTCGATCTCAGATATCCGTAGTCGTACGCCTTGCGCCGTTCGCGCTGCACGGCGTCCATCACATCGAGTTGTTGGGCGAGGAAGGCATCGCCGAGTTCGCGGGTCCATGACGGGTCTGAAGCCATCATGGAAAGAATATTCGGAAACGGCAGCAGCGCCTGCACGCTCGGGTCCCAGGGAAGCTGATCGGCGTTGATCGCGACGGCCAGGGAACCTCCGGTCAGGTAGTGATGCTGATCGGCCCAGCCCGCCGCATCCGGGATCTGATCCGAGTAGGTCGCGGCCGCCATCACCTGCGCCAGCAGCGGATCCGGGTAAAGCGCGATTCGGGAAACTACCCGATCCAGTTCGGCGGGAGGGAAGTAGGGTGGCGCCTGCGGCTGGGGCGGATACGACTGCGGAGGATACTGGCCGGCCTGCGGATACTGTGAGGGCTGTTGCGGATACTGACCGGGCTGCTGGTACTGGCCCTGCGGGTCCGGCTGGGGCTGGTATTGTCCCTGCGGATAGGGCTGCTGCTGCGGATATGGCGTCTGAGCAAAAGCAGGCGCCGCCAGCAATGCCGCCAGAATCATGGGAACTGCCGAGACTGCTCGTGTTAATTCGCGATTGGTATTGAACACAGTGCTTCCCTCCACTACGATCACAGACGATCCGGCAAGCGCTGCCGTTGCCTGCTGAGACTGAGGTTAACAGGAATAAATATTTCTATTTATTAACCCGGCTGCCGGCCGGCGTTTAGTGGCGGCCTTCGGATTCCAGCTTGCGCGCGCCGCCGAGTATGTCGGTCATCGCGTAATTGCCTTCATGGCAGGCATATTCATATACCGGGCCCGATGTGGCGACGAACGGATATTCGAGGGTCCACGGCTTCGTGAAAGCGGCGGGGTCGTCGATGGTGGCGCGGTAGAGAATGGTGCGGGCGTCCACGCGTTTGAAGCGCTCAACGACGCGCAATCCGGGGGAAGATCCGCGGAATGCGGTGCGCGGATCGAAATTGGTGGTTTCGACGACCAGTGTGTCGCCGTCCCAGTGTCCGACTGAGTCGCCCAGCATCTGGCGAACGTCTTGGGGAGGATGCGTTCCGTTCATCCGGATCACGCGGGTGTCATGAACCATTTCGACCAGAATCATGACATAGCCGGGGGTTTCCACTATCTGATAGTTGTTGTTGTAGAGGACCGGCAGCATGGGAGGACCGGCGGTGGAGCCGAAACCAATGATGCAGCGCTCACTGAGCGGGCGGTCTTTCACATCGTCGTAGCTTCCCAGCGCACCGCGCGGCGCGGCCGGTCTGGCGATGCGGGGCGGCATTTTTCCGTCGGGCGGGTCGGCGATGAGCGAAGTGCGCTTCACGCCATCGACGCGCGCCAGTTCCGAGCCGCGATCGACAAAAAGGTTGTTATAAGCTCCGACTCCGGGGCCGCCAGTGGCGCGATTGAAATTGCTGCTCACGTCGCTGTCGAGAGTGTTTGACTGGACGTCTTTCTTTTCGAAAGCCTTCGCTTCGGCATCCGTGAGGGTCGGCTTCCCGGCAAACTCCGCGGGCCGTTCGAGCGGTGTGATCGTGGCGTTCGTCCACACGCCCTGGAGATCGGGATGGCCATCGGGAGTTCGGGGGATGCTCTTCTGGCCGTAAATCGAAGCCGTGAGGCCAAGGAGCGCGAAAATGAGTGCTGGCAGGGTGCGCATCTGCCCATAAGGTACCAGGACAGAGCGCCGGAAACAACCGGTCTCCCGGTGACGCAGGCCGCCTGGTATTCTATCGCCAGTGGCACTCGATAAGCTGCTTGAAGGCGTTTCTCGTTTCCAGAAGGACGTTTATCCCGGGCACAGCGATCTGTTTGAGCGGCTGGCTCTGGGGCAGCGACCCGACGCGCTGTTCATCACGTGCGCCGATTCCCGCATCGATCCCTGCCTGCTGACGCAGACCAAGCCGGGCGAATTGTTCATCTGCCGGGTGATCGGCAACATCGTGCCGCCCTACGGCTCCATGCTGGGCGGCGTCTCAGCCACTATTGAATACGCGGCGGGAGTACTCCGGGTGCCCACGATCATTATCTGCGGCCATACCGATTGCGGCGTGATGCGAGGCGCGCTGAATCCCGAGGCGCTTGGAGATTATCCTCATGTCGCTCACTGGCTTCAGTTCGCAGCAGTTGAGCAGAGAGAGAAGAACCCGAGTCCGGAGTTTCTGCTGGAACTCGCGGAACGCAATGTGGTGGCGCAGCTGGCAAATCTGCGATCTCATCCGGCGGTCGCGGCGCGGCTGAAAGAAGGGAATCTGGCGCTGCACGGCTGGGTTTACCATATCGGCCCGGGCGCCCTGACCGCGTGGGACGAAGCCAGCGGAAAGTTCCTTTCTCCCGTTTCTTGTTGACTTGTTTAAAACAGCTATTTTAAACTGCTGTTTAGATGTCCTCGCAAGCCAAACGCCATACCCCTCATCTCGACGCCGGTACACGGGCCAAACTGGTGGATGCGGCGGGGCAGGTTTTCGCCGAATCGGGATACCAGGGAGCCACGGTGCGGGAGATCTGTGCACGCGCCGGGGTCAACGTGGCGCTGGTGAATTACTACTTCGGCGACAAGCTGGAACTTTACGCCGAGGTTCTGCGGGAATCCATCGGCTCGATGAAGGATGAGATTAAGGCGCTGGAGAGTGGTCTGCCTCCGGAAGAAGCGCTGCGGGATCTGATCCGGGCCACGCTGCAGAGAATTTTCCGTGCCGGCCGGCCGGGCTGGCATTACCAGATCATGGTGCACGAGATCAAGCAGCCGACGCCGGCCATGGAGAACGTCATCAACGAAACGATGAAGCCGCTCTACAAACGGTTTTGCGGCCTCATTGGCACGGTGCTGGCGCTGTCGCCCGACGACGACAAGGTGAAGCTCTGCACGCACAGCATCATCGCGCAGGTGTTTCACTATGCGCACGCGCGGTACATGAATTCAATTCTCTGGGCGGGTCTCGAAATGACGCCCGACCGCGTGATTCAGGTAGCCAATCACATTGCCGATTTCTCATTGGCTTATTTGCGCCAGGAAGCGCCAGCGGCTTATTTGCGCCAGGAAGCGCCTCCGCAGCCGCGTGGAAGGGCGCGGGTAAGAAACATAGCAAGGAAAAACATATGACGGAACAATTGACCGATAAGCCTGTGATCGATAAGCCTGTGACGGACAAGGCGGTGACCGATAAATCCCCGGGCGCGGGCGCGGCGACGCCGCCGGTGCGCAGGAGTTCGCGCGGCAAGATTATTCCCCTGGTTCTGCTCGTGCTCGCGGTGGCGGCATTCTTCGTCTGGAGAGGCTTCTTCGCTTCGCCGCCGGTACCGCCCGAGCTGGTGATTCTGAGCGGCAGGATAGAGGGCGACGATTCCGCGGTGGCATCGAAAGTTACGGGACGGCTGGTGGATGTCCGGGTCCGGGAAGGCGATACGGTTAAGGCCGGCGACCCCATCGCGCTTGTGGATGACGAGCAGATGAGGGCGCGCGTGGAGCAGGCCCAGGCGGCGCTGGCGGGAGCGGAAGCGCGGGTGAAAACGGCGCGCGATCAGATCGCCGTTTATCAGCAGCAGCTGGATCAGAACAGTCTGGAAGCGGAACAGGCCAAAGTGGATGCCGGGGGGCGCGTCCGTCAGGCCGAGGCCAGCGTATCGGCCGCGGAATCCGATTTGGCGCAGCAGGAAGCCTCGCTCAAGCTGGCGCAGTTCGACAACGAGGCTTATCAGAAGCTGGTGAAGACCGGCGCGGTTTCGGATCGCCAGGCAAGGCAGGCGGCGGCAACGGCGGAGCAGGGCACAGCAGCTGTGGCGGCTGCGCGCCGCAGGCTGGAAGCAGCGCGGGGCAATCTGACGATGGCGCAGGCCACGCTTTCCAATTCAGGGATTCGTGAGTTCCAGGGGGCGACCGTGCGAAAGCAGATCGCCATGCAGCAGGGGGAAATTGTCACCGCGGAAGCCGCGGCCTCGCAGGCCCGTTTTCAGCTTCAGGAAGCGCAGGAGAACAGCAAGGATCTGACCGTCTTGGCGCCTTTCGACGGCACGGTAATGACGCGCGCGGCTGAGCCGGGCGAAGTGGTGGCGGCGGGTACGGCGATTGTGACGCTGCTCGATATGAGCAGGGTCTATTTGCGTGGATTTGTGCCGGAGGGCGAGATCGGCAAAGTCAAGATCGGGCAGCCGGCGCGGGTTTATCTCGATTCGGATCCTCAGAAGCCGATAGAGGCCAGCGTGCTTCGCATCGATCCGCAGGCCACGTTTACCCCAGAAAACACCTACTTCAGGGACGATCGCGTCAAGCAGGTGGTCGGCGTGAAGCTGCAGATTAAAAGCGCGATCGGTCTGGCAAAACCAGGCATGCCGGCCGACGGCGAAATTCTGGTGCAGGGCAGCACTTGGCCTGCGAAGCGTTTCAACACCCAATGATCGCCAGCGCCACATTGAGAGAAGAAGCTGCATCCGATGCGAGCGCGCGTCCGGCGATTCGCATTGCGAATCTCTGGAAACGCTATGGGGCGGTGGAAGCGGTGCGCGGCATCGGGCTGGAGGTTCGCGAAGGCGAGATCTTCGGGCTGATCGGGCCGGATGGCGCAGGCAAAACTTCCACGTTCCAGATTCTGGCGGGCGTAATGGAGGCCACTTCCGGTTCGGCTGAAGTATTCGGGGTGCCGGCCCGGGAAGCGCGTTCTCATACCGGGTATCTGACGCAGGCGTTCAGCCTGTATCCGGACCTGACGGTGGTGGAAAATATCCGCTACATCGGCGATCTGCGGCGCGTGCCGCCGGATGAGATTACGTCGCGCGGACGGCGCTATCTGCGGATGTTCGACATGGACCGCTTTGAAGACCGGCTCGCGGGGCGGCTGAGCGGCGGCATGAAGCAGAAACTGGCGCTGGCATGCGCGCTGGTGCCGGAGCCTCGCGTGCTGCTTCTCGATGAGCCGACCACGGGCGTCGATCCGGTGTCGCGGCGCGAATTCTGGGATACGCTGGCGCACCTCGCCGCTGAAGGACTGACCATCGTGCTGGCGACGCCGTACCTCGACGAAGCCGAGCGGTGCAATCGCGTGGCGCTGATGCATCAGGGCGTGCTGCAGCAGACGGGCACGCCGGCGGAACTGCGCGCCAGCCTGAATGCCACGCGCATGGAGATTCAGACGGCGAATCTCGGGCTTGGCATGGAAGTGCTGTCGGAGCTGGCCGGCGCAGACCGCGGGATCATGGACGTGCAGCGTTTCGGCGACCGCTTGGATCTGCTGGCGCACGATCCGCAGGCAGCGAAGAAGATTGCGGAAGAGGCGTTGGGGGCGCACGGGCTGAAGATCGACGATATGCGCCTCGACGAGCCGACGCTCGAGAACACGTTTGTGGCGACGCTGCGGAGGCTCGGGCAGAACGTGCATGACGACCCGTTTCCAGGGCGGCACGATCATCGACCGCTGCGGGGCGGGGTAGCGATCGGGGCCACGAATCTGACCAAGCAGTTCGGCAGCTTCACGGCAGTGAAGAACGTGACGGCGCAGGTGCGCTACGGCGAGATCTACGGGCTGCTGGGCGCCAATGGCGCGGGCAAGACGACCACGATCAAGATGCTCTGCGGGCTGCTGCCGGCGACGCAGGGCGATATGCAGCTGGCGGGACAGAGCGGCGGATTCCGTTCGGGCGCGGTACGCCAGCAGATCGGGTACATGTCGCAGAAGTTTTCGTTGTACGACGATCTGACGATCCAGGAGAATCTGGATTTTTTCGCGGGCGTGTACGGCGTTCCGGAGGCAGAGCGCCCGGAGAAGATGCGCTGGGTCTTTTCGTTCTCGGGTCTGGAAGGAAAAGAGAGTCAGCTCGTAGGAAGCCTGCCGCAGGGCTGGAAGCAGCGTGTGGCATTCGGCGCGGCGATTCTGCACGAGCCAGGAATTTTGTTTCTGGACGAGCCGACGTCGGGTGTGGATCCGCTGGCGCGGCGGTCGTTCTGGACCATGATCAACCGGCTGGCGGATTCCGGCACGGCAATCCTGGTGACGACGCATTATCTGGAAGAAGCCGAGCAGTGCAACCGGCTGGGATTCATGGTGGCGGGTGAACTGGTGACCGAAGGGAGTCCGACGGCCATCAAGAGCGCGCAGAGCGGGCATCTGCTGGAATTCGTAGTGGACCAGCCGCAGCGGGCGGTCGATCTGCTGAAAAACGATGAAGAGCGGTGGCGGGTGTCATTGTTCGGCGAGCGGCTCCACATCATCACGGAAGAAGATGCCGCGGCTGGCGAGCGCCGCCACAGGGAACTGCTGGAGGCGCAGGGGATTCGGGTGCTGCAGGTGCGGGAAGGGCGTTTTTCACTGGAGGACGTTTTCATCAGCGTCGTCGAGAAGGCGCGGCAAGAAGGAAAGGTGGCGGCGGAAGAATGAGGCGGATTTTATCTCAGACACGCAAGGAACTCACCCAGCTCATACGCGACCGGCGGGCTCTTGGGCTGGCGCTTTTTTTGCCGGTGATGCAACTGATGCTGATGGGGTCGGCGATCTCTCTGACGGTATCGGACCTGCCGATCGCGGTGCAGGACCTCGACGGTTCACCGACGTCGCGCTCGCTGATTGACGCATTCCGGCAGTCGGACACCTTCCGCATTGTGCCGTTCGCGGCGGATAAACAGCCGGAGTCGGCTTTCGTCGATAACAAAGCGCGCGCTGCGCTGATTATTCCCGCGCGCTTCGGGCACGACATCGCGCGCGGCGGGCGGACGCCGGTGCAATTGCTGATCGACGCTTCGGATTCGAACACGGCGAAACTGCTGCGGGGATATGCCAGCGAGGTGACGGCGGCGTGGAATTCGCAAAATGGCGGGGGCGCGACTGTGGCGCCGGTGACGGCCGTGATCCGGTTCTGGTACAACCCGGGGCGATCGTCGAAAAAATTCTACGGACCGGGAATTTTTGTGCTGGTGATGTCGCTGTTTCCGCCGCTGCTGGCCACGCTGGCGTCGGCGAAGGAGGGCGAGCAGAAGACCATCCTGCAGGTGTACGTCTCGAATATTTCGGCGCATGAGTTTCTGCTGGGAAAGATATTCAGTTTCATGATCGTGTGCTTCTGCGAGTGCCTGCTGCTGCTCACGCTTCTGTTCACTTATTTCGGGCTGAGCTTTGCGGGAGATCCGACGCCCTTCATTGTGGCTACCGTATTCTATGCGTTCTGCGTGGCATCGTTCGGAACGATGATCGGGTGCGCGATCCCCAGCCAAGTGGCGGCGATGTCGGTAATCATGTTCGCCGGGTTCCTGCTGGTGTTTATGCTGTCGGGGCTGATTTTCCCGCTGCAGAATGTGCCGGGGCAAATCCGCTGGCTGTCGAATTTCATCTGGGGCCGGTACTACATCGAGGTGGTGCGGGATGCGCTGTTGCAGGGAGGCGGATGGCCGGCGCAGTGGTGGAAGGTGCTGATCATCGGCGTCACCGGATTTTTCTTTTACTGGCGCGGCTGGATGAACATGCGCCGCATGCAGCTGAAGTCATAATTGCCATGAGAACCCTTTTCAGTCACAGGATGGGCGCGCTGCTGCGCAAGGAATTTTCGCAGATCAGGCGCGACAAGCGGCTGGCGTTTTCGCTGATCGCTCCGCCGATCATTCAGCTGCTGCTGTTCAGCCTGGTGTTGAACGCGACGGTGTCGAACCTGAAGCTGGGGATCATCGATGAGAGCCGCACGCCGGAGAGCCGCGGGTTGACGTCGACGCTGACGGAGAGCAAGAGCTTCAAACTGGCGGGCTATTTCTACGACGTGAACAAACTGGGCGATGCCATCAGCCGGGGCGATATCGATGCGGGGGTGGTGATCCCGCAGGATTACGCTAAAGACCTGCATCGCGGGAATCCGGTGAGCGTGCAGTTGCTGCTGAACGCGATGAACGCCAATACGGCGGCGATCGCGCAGGGCTATGCCGAAGGCGTGATTCAGACATACAACCTGGGCCTCGCGACCGACGCGGTACGGCCAAAGATGGTATCGATCCCGGTGGCCGCGGTGTCGCGGCGCGGCATCGCGACGCTGACCGGCGCTTTCCTTTATAACCCTGGGCTGATCGGAACGTGGTTCATCGTGACCGGGCTGCTGGGGCTGCTGCTGATCCTGAACGGATCGATGGTGGCGGCGACGGCGATGGTGAAGGAACGGGAAGCGGGGACGATCGAGCAGTTGCTGATGTCGCCGGCGGGCACGTACGAAATCATCATTGCGAAGATTGCGCCGCTGTTTATTCTTTTCTTCCTGATGGTGCTGTTTTCGACGGCGCTGATCAAGGTCGCCTTCGATGTGCCGTTTCACGGCGGCCTGTTGGTTGTGCTGGCGGGATCGGCGCTGTGCATCCTGTCGGGTATCGGAGTGGGAACGGTCATTGCGACGTTCACGCATTCGGCGTATCAGGCGCAGTTGACCAGCTTTTTCGTGAATCCGCTGTTGACCACGGCGGCGGGCGCGATTACGCCGGCTGAGGCGATCCCCGGGTGGATGCAGCCGCTGGTGAAGATTAACCCGATCCGGCATTTCAGCGTGATTGCGCGGTCGAGCATGATCAAGGGCAGCGGGTTCAGCACTCTGTGGCCCGACTTTCTTATTCTTTCGATTTTTACTTTAGTGATGGTCTCGCTGAGCGTATGGCGATTCAGAAAACAGTTGAGTTAGAGAGTTGAGTTAGGTGGATGCGATTGGGCTACGACATACTTTTCATGAGATCAGGAATCAGGCTGGCGATTGCAGCCGGCATTACCGCGCTGGCGGCCTCAACGGGCGCGTTCGCGCAGGCGCCGTCCACAGCGGGAGGCGGCGCGCAGGCGGCACAGCTGCCGCTGTCGGGGCGCGGGGCGCAGTCGGGCGGCGCCAGCGTAACCGAGCAGCCGATTCCAGGCGCGACCACCAGCGTCAATACGATTAATCCGTCGGTTCAGGTCCAGGGCAATTACACGGGCAGCACCAGCGGGGCAGGCAGGCCGTTCTCGGGCAAGCTCTCGCTGCGCGAGGCCGTGGATCGTGGTCTGGCTTTCAATCTCGGCCCCAAAGGCATCTCATTCGCGATGCAGCAGGCGCACGGGCAGACGAGAGTTTCGCGCAGTAATCTGATGCCGAATCTCAACAGCAGTTTGAGCGAAACGGTGGTCCAGAACGACTTGGCGGCGCAGGGTTTGCGCATCAGCGCGCCGATTCCCGGATTTCGATTTCCCACTGTTGTCGGGCCATTCAATTATTTCGATTTGCGTGCGCGGCTGAGCCAGACCATCGCCGATTTCGCGGCGCTCAACAACTACCGTTCCACCCAGGAGACTTTCCACGCCGACGAGTTTCTGGCGAAGGACGCAAGGGATCTGGTGGTGCTGGCGGTGGGCGGAGCTTATCTGCAGGCGGTGGCTGCGAAAGCGCGCGTGGAAGCGGCGCGGTCGCAGGTGGCGACGGCCAATGCCCTGTACGACCAGACCAATCAGCAGCGACAGGCAGGCCTTGTCGCCAGAATCGACGCGGATCGCAGCCAGGTGCAGGCGCTTACGCAACAGCAGCGGATGATCTCACTGGAAAACGACTTCGCGAAACAAAAGATCAATCTGGCCCGGCTGACGGGTCTGCCGCCGAACAGCAACTATGAGCTTTCCGACGATGTACCGTTTTCGGAAGCGCCTCCGCTGGGCGAGGAAGATGCCGTCCGGCAGGCTTTCGGACAACGCTCAGACTTGAAAGCTGCCGAGGCGCAGATTCGGGCGGCAGACAGGACGCGCACGGCGGCGAAGGCAGAAAGACTCCCGTCGCTCGGTTTCAACGCGGATTACGGCGTGATTGGAACGAATCCGTCGCAGTCGCACGGAACCTTCTCGGTGGTGGGAACGCTGCGGATTCCGATCTGGCAGGGCGGACGCGCGGAGGGCGACATCGAGCAGGCAAACGCCGTACTCGACCAGCGGCGGGCGGAACTGGAAGACCTGAAAAGCCGCGTGGAGAGCGACGTGCGCAATGCGTTTCTGGACCTGAAGGCGGCGACCAGCCAGGTGGATCTGGCGCAGAAAAATCTCGGCGTGACACAGGAGGCGCTGACTCTTACCCGGCAGCGCTTCGAAGCCGGCATTACGGATTCGTTGGAAGTGTCGCAGGCGGAGACGACGGTAGCCTCGGCGCAACTGGATCTGATCAACAGCGTTTTCGCGCATAATATAGCCAAATTAAGTCTGGCCCGCGCGGAAGGCTCGGCGGCGGACAGCCTTGCGCGATATTTAAAAGTGCCATAGAGAGACCGTGCAAGTGAGAAGAAGGAACTTCTGACACAACGCATACTGCGCTGTCTCGCGGGCCTTGGGGGCATTCTCTTCCTGGCTCTCGGGACCATGATGTTGTTCGCGCCCGCCAGCCAGACGGACCGGTTCGGCATATTTCCCGGCGGCAGCGCCGGGCTCAGTACGATGCGCGGGGATATGGGCGCGCTGTTCCTGGGGATGGCGCTCTTTATTCTGACGGGCGCGATCAGCGGCTCGACGCGCTGGTTGTCCATCCCGGCAATTCTTTTGAGCCTGGTAATTTTCGGCAGAATCTTAAGCCTGATCGTGGATGGCCGTTCCAGCGCGCAATCTCTCACGGTCGAGATTCTGATAGCAGTGGTGCTGCTGGCGACGATCGTGAGTCTGCCGCGGGCAAAGGCAAGAGGCTCCGGCTTCGATCTGGCGCTGGGCGTGGCTGTTCTGGTTGCAGTCATCGCGGGTGGCGCGTTCCAGTTTCAACGGCAGATCGGGACGATGCTTTTCTCCCGGATGATCAACCAGGGGGTGGATGCGCGGTTGCTGGACAGCTTGCCCGATGGCTTGCATGCCGGCCTCTGCGGTTCCGGCTCGCCGCTTCCGGATGCCACGAGGTCGGGGCCGTGCGTAGTGGTGATTGCCGGGAAATCGGTGTTCATCGTGGATACAGGGGACGGGACCGCGCGCAAACTGGCGCTCATGGGTATTCCGCCGGGGCGGATCGACGCGATCCTGTTGACGCACTTCCATTCCGATCACATCGCGGGACTCGGCGACATGCTCATTCAGCGATGGGGCGGCGGCAGCCATAAGGACCAGACGCCGGTGATCGGTCCGCAGGGCGTGGAAACCGTTGTCGCGGGGTTTAACCAGGCGTACAGTCTGGACAAAGGCTACCGGGTGGCCCATCACGGCGAGGCGACGATGCCGCCTTCCGGCTCGGGCGGAGTGGCGCATCCTTTCACGCTGACGCAGGGTTCCGACGAGGTGCAGCAAGTCTGGCAGCAGGGCGGCCTGACGATCACCGCCTTTGCGGTCAATCATGCGCCTGTGTTTCCCGCTGCCGCCTATCGCTTCGATTATTTCGACCGCTCGCTGGTGATCAGCGGCGACACCTCGCCGTCACCTGTTCTGGCCAAATACGCAAAGGGCGTGGATGCCTTGTTTCACGAAGGCCTGCAAACGACGCTGCTGACCGTGATGCACGATGCCACGGCTCGCACGGGCAGGACCTCGGCCGCGAAGATCACGCACGACATTCCGTCGTATCACACGACTCCGGAAGATGCCGCGCGCATTGCGCAGGAGGCAGGGGTGAAGTATCTGATGTTTTATCACGAGATTCCGCCGCTGCCGATAGCCTACATGAATGCGGCGTTCCTGGGGGATGCGCCGAAGATTTTCCACGGGCCGATTTCGGTTGGCAAGGATGGCATGCTGCTGAGCATGCCGGTCGGGGGCAAGACCATCACGTTGCGGGAACTGCTGTAGATCCGGTGAGCCGCCAGCCCTGACCTATGGCCGCCAGGAGAAGGACGGAATGAAAAATCTTTTCGATTCGACGGTGGCGCATGAGGTGAATGTTCGACTGGGAAAATTAGGTCCGCAAAATCAGCGACAGTGGGGCAAGATGACGGTGTCGCAGATGCTGGCGCATTGCTCGACGAGCATGCAGTGGGCTTTGGGAGAAGTGGTTCCCGAGAGGGCGCCTCTGCCCGTGCGCCTGATGGGGCGTCTGGTGAAACCGATGGTGTTCCGGAACGACGACCCGTTGCGCAGGAATTCGCCAACGGCGAAGAGCCTTCTTGTGACTGGCGAACCGGACATGATGAGTGAACGAGACCGGTTATCCGGACTGATAGACAAGTTTGTCGCGGGGGGAGCGGCGGGGTGTACGAAAAATCCGCATAGTTTCTTCGGGAAGATGACTGCGCAGGAGTGGGCGATATTGACGTACAAACATCTCGACCATCACCTGAGACAGTTTGGAGTGTGACCGAAGATCACTTTCGTCAGACGGTCATTCTACCGGTGGGGAGATCACGCATAATTGTATGAGAATATTGCCTGTGAGGTATTCAATGACCAAAAGACTAATTTCGCTTGCCGCGATGGGTTTATTCAGCGTCGCGCTCTACGCCGCCAACAAACCAGTGACGGTGACCTTGAAGGATGCTGCAGGAAAAGATGTCGGAACCGCAAAGCTCTCCGACGGCCCCGGAGGTAAAGGCGTGAAGATCACCGCCACGCTGATGGGACTGCCTGCAGGCGAGCACGCTTTCCATATCCATACGACTGCGAAATGCGAAGCGCCCGGCTTCACCACGGCCGGCGGACATTTCAATCCCGATGGCAAACACCATGGTATGAACAACGCCATGGACCCCAAACCGCACGACGGCGATATGGCGAACTTTATGGTAAAACCGAACGGAACCGCCAAGATTTCAGTGGTGAATCCGCAGGTAACGCTGGGCGACGGGCCCAACTCGGTATTCGCGGGCGGCGGCACGGCACTGATGATCCACGCCAAAGCGGACGACCTGAAAAGCGATCCGTCCGGCAACGCGGGCGACCGCATTGCCTGCGGCGTGATCATGAGATAGCGCCAAATACCACAGAGGACAGCCAGTTAGCGACAGAAGTCTTACAATCCTCACCGGGAATTCCTGTTAGCCTGCAATTGCATGATTGCCACGGAAAACCCGGTGAGCGATGTCCTCACCTTCCCCCGCCAGGCGGGCCTTAACTGGATCACGACCGTCGTTCTGGTTATCTTTCATATCGGCGCAATAGCCGCTCTCTTCATGTTCAGCTGGCGCAACTTCCTGGTTGCGGCATTCCTTTATTGGATCGCCACAGGCCTGGGGATCAGCATGGGCTACCACCGGCTGCATACCCATCGCGGGTACAAATGCCCCCTCTGGCTGGAGTATTTCTTCGCCGTTTGCGGATCTTTGTCGCTCGAAGGTGGTCCGCTGTTCTGGGTGGCCGTGCATCGCGTCCATCATCAGAAGTCGGATCAGCTGGGCGATCCGCACTCCCCGCGCGACGGCTTCTTCTGGTCGCACATGGGCTGGATCGTCTTCGGTGAAGGCAATCACAACAACACCAGGCTGATGGGCAAGTATGCGCCGGATCTGGCCAAGCACCGTTTCTATCGCGAACTGAACAACTGGCACTGGGTGCCGCAGGTAATAGTCGGTTTGATCCTGCTGGCCATCGGTGGCTTGCCGATGATGCTTTGGGGCATCTGCTTCCGGGTTGTTTTCGGGCTGCATGCCACCTGGCTGGTAAATTCGGCAACGCACATGTGGGGCGGCCGCCGGTTTGCGACGCGGGACGATTCGCGGAACAACTGGTGGGTTGCGCTGCTGACCTTCGGAGAAGGCTGGCACAACAATCATCATGCGCATCCGACTTCCATCCGGCACGGGTTGGCCTGGTATGAGATCGACCACTCCTGGATTCTGGTGAACATCCTGAAGAAGGTGGGCCTGGTTTCCGATCTGAAGGTCGCCAAACTCGATACCAAGGTTGTCGTCGAGCGCGAAGCGGCGTAGACCGGCTTCTCCGGTGATCGGATCACCGCTTCCACTACCGGCTCTGTCATAAGCTGGTCTTAATGGTTGGAACACGCCGCTGGAAGTCCACCGCGTTCATCGTACTGGGCGCAGCGATGGTTCTGATCGTCATTCTGTTGTACGTCGGATGGGTTCTACTCAACTGGCGCACGGGAATTCTGCTGTTCTTAGGCATCCTGCAGCTGGCCCTGATTATCGCGGGCGTGGTGGTGAATACCACATTTCTGGTGCGGGAGATCCGGCGCAACGAGCAGCACGATGCCTTCATCAACGCGGTCACGCACGAGCTGAAGACCCCGGTGGCCTCCATCCGGCTCTATGTCGAGACGCTGCAGACGCGCACCGTGGACGAGAGCAAGCGCAACGAATTCTACAAGACCATCCTCGCCGACAGCGACCGGCTGCTGGGGACCATCGAACAGATTCTGCGTACGGGCCGCCTCGGTTCCTCCAGCCACAAGCCCGACCGCGCGCCCATGAATCTGGAAGACTGCGTGGGCGAGTGCGTGACGCGAGCCCGCATTCTGCACCATCTTTCTCCCGAAGCATTGACCTATAAGGCGGGGCAGCCGCTGCCGATTTCCGGCGATTACGATGAGGTTCGGGCGGCGATTTCCAATCTGCTGGACAACGCAGTCAAGTATTCCGGCGTCGAAATGAAGGTGGAGGTTTCCACCGCGGTTGAAGACGGCCGCTACGCCATCGTTCGAGTAAAGGATCAGGGCAGCGGTATTGAGGCAGGGGAGCTGAAACGCATCTTCCGGCGCTTCTACAGAACCCGCGGACCCATTTCGACCCGGGTAAAAGGAACCGGGCTGGGACTGTATATCGTCCGCTCAGTTGCCAAACGGCATGGCGGCCGGGCGTGGGCGGAAAGCGCGGGACACGGCATGGGCAGCACTTTCTTCCTTGCGTTCCCGCTGCTTAGCGGTTTTGCGGGGTCTACCCGGTGAGGCGCAGGTGAGCCGGATACTGGTGGTGGAAGACGAGCAGCATCTGGCGGAAGGGCTGCGCTTCAATCTCGAGGCCGAGCGCTATGAAGTCGACGTGGTCGAGACCGGCGAAGCGGCACTCGATTTGCTGACGGGACGCGCGGGGACGTTCGACGTTGTGGTTCTGGACGTTATGCTGCCGGGAATCGACGGATTTGAGGTGGTTTCGAAGATGCGCGAATCTGGACTATACGTTCCGGTTCTGATGCTGACAGCGCGCGGCCACTCCGATGATGTTTTGAAGGGCTTTGCATCGGGCGCGGATGATTATCTTCCCAAGCCATTCGAACTCAGCATCCTGATTGCGCGAATCCAGGGGCTGCTGCGCCGCAGGGAGTGGCTGAGTCCGCCGCCTGTCGAGAGCCAGCCCGCGCCCGCGCCGAAGCCGAATGAAGTGTTTCGTTTCGGGAGCGACAAGTCGGTCTGGTTCGATCTCCTCGAATTGCATGTGGGCGGGGAGATATTTCCTCTTACCCTGATGGAGATGAACGTCCTGCGCTATCTCATTCAGCACGAAGGGAAGCCGGTTTCGCGCAAGACCATGCTGGAGGAGGTATGGGGTCTGCACGAGGACACCGATACCCGGGCCATCGACAACTTCATTGTGCGCTTGCGGCGGTACATCGAAGACGACGCCACAATGCCCCGTCATCTGCTGACAGTCCGGGGCGTGGGATACCGGTTTGTCGCGTTTCCCGTGGCGAAGAACTAACTACTGGTTGCCGAGATATTCCACGTGCACGTAGGTTCCCAGCCTTGAGTTGTAGGCCAGATACCAGCCGTCGTGGTCCGGATCTTCGTAGATAACGATCGGGTCCGCGTCCCAGAACCAGTTGGTGACGAAGCCGAGGTCGGGTCCGGCCACGCTGAAGTAGAATCCGTTGAACCAGAAGCGATCCGCGCCGCCGCCTTCAATACGGAAGACGTGGCCGGGGCCGAAACCGCCGGTGAAGCGTCCGTGCGGGAAGGGGTGGTCGAGGTGATAGCGGGGATCGTTCTTGCCCGTGCTGTGACCGACCCACTTGTCATTATTGGCATGGACATGCGGGGCTTCGGGATGGCCGCCTTTGTCGGCGAGGCTTGCCGGCGCTGGCGAATTGCGTGAAGGGGGTTTGGGTTTTACCGGCTGGGGGCCGCGCGCCGGGATGTGGCCGCCCCCCACATTGGGAGCGCTGCGCGTCGGGGCTCCCGGATGTTCCGCCGGGGCAGGGCGCGATTGTTCGGCCCGTTGCGCGAGCGCGACCGCGAGAGACATCGTGAACGCGGTTAAGACCGCGAGGGTACGTTTCATTGACAGAAAGACTCCAGTTGAATAGCTATTTTCCGTAGGCTTTAAGATCGGGGATATAGCAGCCGATCGGCGGGGCTTCCGGCTTGGCCACGGGGTGGCCCGAAAATACCGCATCCAGTGCATCCCGCAGGTCATGTTCGGTAGCCTGTGCGCGGGGTTTGCCCAGAGCGGCATAAAAGTTATCGATGCGTCCGCGGTAGGCGATGGTTTCGTCAGACTTTACCAAAACCGCGGTCGGGGTAATATCGGCGCCGGTAGCCTTCACCAGATCGTGATTGCGGTCGACGATGCGCGGGTAGTCGCCATGCCCGTATTCCGCGGCGTGTTTCCTCGCTTGTTCATCGGTAATGGTGGGATCCACGTAAACAAGGGCGCAACTGAGTCCGTGTTTGCTGTAGTCCTCACAAATGCGGCGGATTTCGTGCGAATAGTAGTTGGAAATCGGGCAGTCGTGCGTAATGAAAAACAGCGCCTCGGCCCGCCCCTTTTCTACTTTCAGCGGTTCCTGTTTCACGCCTTCCGTGTCGCGAACGATCACGGCGGGGTGCAGGACCGCTCCGAGAGCTAATGCTGCGAGCCACTTCATTGCGACAGCAGGGCTTGCAGCTTTTTCATGAAGGCAGGGTCAAGCTTCATCCGCTCGCTCATGGTGGCGTTCTGGTGTTTACCGTAGTCGTTGCGAAGCAGATTCAGATCGGCTTCATCGTGCGGCACGCCTTGCAGGATGACGCTGCCCATCTCGTCCTTCGACTGCTCGCCCCAGGTCACGCGTATGGGCGGATTCGATGGGTTCCGCGGATTCCCGGTGGTGTTATCCCAGTGCACTTCCCCGTCGATGCGGGTTCCTTTCGGAAGCGCCACGAAGTGGTCGAAATAATAGCGGTCCTGCCAGGCGAAGTCCCAGTCCTTGATCCAGAGCAGCGTCTTGACTTCGCCGCCGGGAAGGGTCGCCGTCATCTTCATCTCTTTAGCGATGTAGTGGGCGTGCGCGCCAACGGAAACGACGTCCATATCGGCGGGCAGAACATAGGAATCCCTCAACACATAGTCCTTCGTATCGGGCGGGATGTCGAGACCCGAGAACAGACCATAGGTGGGCGGCAGCTGCATCGAGATCAGGGTCCGCTTGGGGGCTTCCTTGGCGAAGTAGAAACCGATCTTCGCCTGTTCGGCCTCGGGTTTGCCCGTGGGATGGAAATGATACTGAATGATGAAGTCCGACCCCTTCGGGAGCTTGAGAGCCAGGCCTTCCGGCTGCATGTGCGGTTGTGCGCCGACGGCCCAGCCACCCAGCTGGATGGGCGCATTTCCCGCAGTCATGCCGGGGAAGCCGGGCTGGTCGCCATCTTTGCGGAGGTGGGCCTTGCCTGACGGATCGGCGAAATAAAGAACGTGGTGAACCACCGTGCGCGCGGACGACTTCATATCTACGGCCGTGAGCCATTTGTCTTCGGTGAGTCCGAGCGGAAGCGCGATGTTGCGATAAATATCCGCGCCCTCGGCGGGGACATGGAAAGCGGCCGGAACCTCGACCACCAGATCGGGTTCACCCAGCATCCAGCCGGACTTGAATTTGGGAGGCGCGGGAGCATCGGAGGGATTGCCCTCGGGCATTCCTTCTTTCACCCATGCGGCGATCAGCGCGATTTCGGTTTCGCTGAGGCGGCGTTCGTCCTTAAACGTGTAGGAGGTTTTCTCGGCCTTCCACGGCGGCATGTAATGCGACGCGGTAACAGCGGCGATGAGCTTGCCTTTTTTCGCCACGTCCTGATAAGAGAGGAGGGAAAACGGCGCGGCCTCTCCGGGCCGATGGCAGGAAGCGCAATTGTTGTAAATGATCGGAGCGATCTGCTTATTGAAGGTCAGGGACGGCAAGGTCTCGGCCGAAAGCCCAGGAGCCACGGCGGAAAAAACCCCGCAAAACGCGAGAGATGAAAGCGCAACAGACGTAAAGTTTTTCAAAATACGAAAGCCAGTCCTCCCCGCAGACTACGCGGCGTATTGACCAAAAGCAGTTGCTGGCCGTCCGGCATATTCAACGGCAGATAGCCCTGGGCGAGCAGATTTCTCAATTCGGCTGAAGCCTCGATACGGCCGGGCATCCCCGGGATGGAGGGGATCGGTTGCCGAATCATCACATTTAACCCAGGTTCGGGGCGTACTGACTGTGTGGTGAAAACCGGCCCGGGCACCGCTGAACGATAGTTGGTCCATTGATAGCTCGTGGCAAAACGGGTCCCTGTGCGCCGGATCGTACCCGAACCGCGGAGCGTTGCCGCCAGCCGCTGATTGGTCTGCATGAAGTTACGAAGGTCGTCGGCGGAAGTTCCATTAATCGTCTTCGAGCGCGCCTCGAGAACTCCAGGTTCACCGACGGTAAGGGAAACTTTGTAGTTCTGGCCGAGGTCCTGTGTGACCGAGGCGTCGTAACCCACCGTCTGAAATTTTCCGGCATCGAATATTGAGCTGTTCGAGAACATATCCGGCAGAACATCGCCGGGGTAGAACCCGCCGACCGCGTTCACGGGCGAGGCGATGGTCAGCGTCGTATTCGAAACATCGTCGTAATAGGCGGAAACACGGTACTCGCGGGAGCCGAAGCGCTGGGAGACCCCGATCTCATAGTTTTCGCCGCGTTGCACCTTCGTCTGGTCGTTCCGGAGACTGATGCGGGGCAGCATCGACAGGGAGGCCAGATCGCGCTGCAAATCGCCGTCGGCGCTGCTAAAACCCAGCGCGCCACCCGCGGGAGGATTGGCCAGATTCATTCCCAGCTCGGGCCGTGCATTCCCGGAGGTCCACGTGAAATCAATGTGACCGCGATTGATGGAATGGGTCAGTTTCGCATAGGGGCTGAAGTACGAGAGATGTTCGAGGAAAGAGACATTATCCAGTTCGTAGCCGTATTCGAGACTGGTGTCATCTCCCACCTGCGCCTTGTCGGCGAAGGTCAATGCGAATGTCCGGAGTGTGGGCAGCGTATTGTCGTTGGGGCTCCCTGCCATGGACTGTCCCATGCGAATCGGCATGAAGAATTGGCGCATGGTGACCGAGACCACCGGGCTCACGCCGTAGGCGAAATCGCGGCTGTAGGTGGTCCGGAAAGAAGCCGACTGGGGGCCGCCCGCTACAGGGGCATAGCCAAGGTCTCCGGAAACAGCGAAATGGTTGCCGCCGTAGACGGAAGTCGCGAACGCGAACTGCGTTCCCATGTCGGCCGCGCCGGTGCTCGATACCTGCGCGCCGTCACCGGCCGACAGCAGGATCATGCCGCGCGACTCCGTGAACACAGGCGCGCGGGCTTCGGAAGCGGTAGCGGCGTCCTTGGGGTCCTTCCGTTCAGCGGGCCGCTCAGCCGGCAGGACGCGCAGGATAGGTCGGAGCGAGGTGTCCGTGCGCAGTATCCATTTCCAGTTGTCGCTCATCAGTCCGCCCGCCAGAGGCGTGGTGGATACCAGTTGCACCGAACTGAAGACGCGCGAAAGATTGATCGAAAGAAGACTGCGCATGCCGGCTTTGATCTGCACATGCTCCTTCATCGCCGGAACGAAGCTGGAGAGGGAAACCTGGACCGAATAGAGGTCCGGCATGAGCTCGGCGAAGGAGAACGTACCCAAGCCGTCAGTGGCCGCTTTGAGGAGCAGGCGGTCCTGTTTATTGAAAAGAAGAACCATCGCGCCGGGCTGTGGTTTGCCCGCGACGTCCGTCACAACGCCGCCCAATTCACCTGAAAAACGCACGGGTGTAGCGGCCTGCGCGGCGGGAACGAGGGCTGTCGAGGATAACAGGATTCCTAAGCCGACAAAACTCGCGGCCGATATCCAGCGCAACGAGTTTTTTGCCAGCTTACCTGCCATTTTTCTGCTTTCCCCGATAGTTCTAGCTCTTCTTGGGCTCAGTCACGGTGAACTTGGCCTCTTGCACGACGCTCTGGTTATTTCCCTTATCGGTGGCTTTCACTTTCAGGGTATAGACGCCCGGCGTCATCGACTTCAAATCCAAAAGCTGTTCGATCGTCACCTGGCTGGCGGAAGCATTCGGGATCTTGCTCAAATCCTGTGAGTAATCCAGAACCTTCTCATTGGTGCCCGCTTTCGTGATCTCGTATTCTATGGATCCGTTCGGTTTTTTTGTCTTCTCGTCCGGTATGAAGTTGTAGACCTGGAGGTAAATTCCGAGCTTCTCGTTCCGCTCGAACTTTTCACCCACGCGCGGACGGACTTTCACGTCGCCCAGGGCGAACATGGAACCGCCGATGCTCTTGGTGGGGAGCCGTTCGATAGTGTCCGCGATGATGAGGCTGCTGGAACTCAGCTTTTCCTCGTCGAAGTGGGGAACGTCGAGCGCAAGCTCAAAGTTGTTCATGTTGCCGCTGATCTTATCTTTGGCGACGATGTTCAAACGATAGCGGTTGGGCGCGAGCGGCACTGACTGCTGGTAGATGGAGCGCAGTTCGCTGATCTTCTGCAGCATTTCCAGCGGTACATTGCCCACTTCCAGCGGCTTCTCGAAAGTAGTCACCGGGCGGCGCGTCATGGTGGAAATACGGCCGAAGAGATTGATCTCGGCTTTCTCCACCCCGTCTTTTGCCTGGAACTGCAGATCCTTGTTCTCGAACTGGACGGTGATGTTCGCCAGCACGGAGGAATCGGTGACGCGCACATAATCCACCCGGACCAGCATGGGAAGAATGTTGTAAGTGATGCGGGTCGAAATGGCTGCTTCGAGGTCTTTAAACTTGATGACCGGGGGCGCCTGCAATTTTGCGAATTGATTGATACGCTCGAATTCGTTGTAGCTCACAGGCTGGGTGCCCGCGCCGCCGATCGGGTCGCCCATGTGCGTGCCGTCAGTGCGGTTGAAACGCTGCGTTTTGTCGGACAGACCCATTTGTTCAGCCATG
>DASZLO010000273.1:0-2912 GCA_035552315.1 Bryobacteraceae bacterium | reverse complement strand
ACATGGAATCGTTGGGTCGTGGGTGGGCAGGGTTGTCCAGCGGTCGGGGCCGCGTTTTCTAAAGAAGCTGGAAACGAAGGCGCACCAGCTCTTACAAAACTGATTTGAAGCGGTCCCTCCAGCCATCACCCCTCGTTGGTGGGGATTCTGCACTCTTCGGCGCGAACCGGCGATTTTCTGGACCGAGTCCGGACGGCAGTCCGATAAGGGACGGGAGGGCCTTGCGCCCCTCCATGCAGAGGAGGCGGAAGCGTCAACATGGCCAAGATCAAGAAACCCAAGCCGATGAAAGTGCGAAAGCCCATGGATCCCGAGCGGGCGCGCAGGAACCGCACGCTCGGCCTGCATTTGGGCCTGGCGGCGCTGTTGGTAAGCGGCATTGGCGCGGGATACCACTATGCGGATCAGTATGTGGAGCAGCGCGTCGCGTTTAACAAGCAGCCGCTGATCGTCGTGCTGAAGAATCGCCCGGCGTGGATGAACGATTTTCTCGTCGAGCAAATCGCGCAGATCGTCCGGCCCGCCGCCGCCCATTCGGCGTTTGATCACGCGCTGCTGGTGGATACGGTCGATGCGCTTTCACGGAATCCCTGGGTGCGAACGGTACACAGCATCCGCCGGGCGTACACGTATAAGCCGGGCGACACGCTGGAGATTGATTGCGAATATCGCGCGCCCGCCGCGTTGGTCAAATCCGGAGCTTTCTACTGGCTGGTGGACGAAAACGGCGTTCGTCTTTCGGAGCGATTTACCGAGCAGGATGTGCCGAACCTGCAATTCGGCCCCGACGGTCGGACGCGCATCCGCGTGATCGAAGGCGTGCGGCACAGCGTTCCGCACCTGGCCGGTGAGCAGTGGCCGGGCGAGGACCTGGCGGCGGGGATGAAGATGCTCAATTATTTATTCGACCGTCCCTATACCGAGCAGATCCTGCGAGTGAACGTCGCCAATCTCGGCGGAAGAGTGGATGGCAAGGCGCCGCAGATCGTGTTGGAGACCAAGTTTCATACGCAGGTTTTGTGGGGCCGGCCCCCGAGCGAAAATGATGTGGATGCCTTTATCGAAGTGAGCACGGCCCGTAAGCTGAATTATCTGCGGCTCGCCTATGAACAGTTCGGCCGGGTGGACGCGAAACACCAATGCCTGGACATCCGATTCGATCGAGTGACCTACCCGAGCGAGGAGGAGGCGGCGCCGCCTCCGCCGGCCAAACCCCACCACGCGACGCCGAGTCACTGAGAAAGTCTTCCGCTGCATCTAATGCGCTTGCATCGCCCATGAGGGCCGGCCCGTTGTCGGGCCGTGAGCAGCAGGTGCCGCCGCGGAAACAGGATGAAACGCGCATCTATGCCGCGCCGATCATCGCCTGGCTGCTGGTGCAGATCGCGGCGCTGGCGCTGGCGGCGTTTAAAGTGCCGCTCGCGGCCCAGTATCCTCAGCCGGGCGAATTTCAAGCGGTGCGATTGGTGCTCGCCGCCCAGTTTTGCGCACTGGCAATTCTGTTCCCCTGGCTATTTCGCACGGGGTCATCGGCATTGGCAGTTCTCGCGGCCGCTTGGGTGATGCTGTGGTGTGCGGCGGCGCTCTCGGCTTGGTCGCTGGTCGAGATCCTTCCCGCCGGCGCATTTCTGACAGCGTGGGTGGGCGTATTGGCAGTATTCGGCCGGTTGAAGGCGGCGAAATGGAGACTGATCGTTGCCGCCCTGAGCGCAGCGTATGTGATCGGCGGACCGCTGTTATGGTATCTTCAGGCGGAGTTCACGTCGGTTCCGCTCCACGATCCGTCTGCCGCGTTCGGCCCACTCTTAATCGTGCTCACCACTCCGCACCACTTTCCCCCCTTCGCGTGGCTCGAGGCCGCGGGAGCGGGCGCAATTGCGCTATTTGCTTGGAAAACGGACAGAAAAACGTGAAGACGACCCTGCGGCGGGAGCTTTCTCGAATCGGAAATGCGCCGCCCCGTTGTTTTTCATCGCAACTTCCGACAAGTTATTAACACATCGTCCACTGCGGCAATTCTGAGAGCCGGCCAAAAACCCCGAAATTGAGCCAAAAAACGGCATATCGGCAGATCGCGAATCAGAAGTTGAGCCCGCGAGATTTTTTATCTTGAATCGGTGGGGGATTGTGGTAGAAAAACCCTGTCGAAGTTGGTCGGAGACTGATGAATGGAATGACGGCCCTTGAGACACCTCCTCTTAATTGGCGAGCATGACCTCACCATAGATGAGAAAAACAGGCTTCTCATTCCATCTGAGATTCGTAAGTCGATGAATGCCGACCGCGACGGGACCGCGTTCTTTCTCGTGCTGGGACTCAACCGTAAACCGTGGTTGTATCCGGAACGGTTTTACGAAGAGTTGGTCTTCCAAGCGCAGCCGGAGATCACGCCGGGCGAAGAGGAACTTGACTTCGCCCACGCGAACTTCGCGCTGGCCAGCAAACTGGAATGGGATAGCCAGGGCAGGCTCCTTATTCCGGAGAAGACGCTGCGAAGGACCGAGCTGAGTCGAGAGGTCACGTTAATCGGATCGGGTGACCACTTGGAGATCTGGAACCGAACCGATTGGGAATCTCGCAGGGAGCAGATTCTCGCACGCCATGCGGAAATTGCAATCCGGGCCAAGAAAGCCCGGCAGGCACCGAATGGTGGGACGCTGGCCAGTAATGGCTAGCAACGCTGAGCTAGGAATTGGCGGCGGGCCGGATGAGTGCCCGCAAATACAAATCGATAGAAACCAACCGCGTGTCAGTGGGTGCGACGCGGAAAGCCAACTCCAGGGAAGGATTCGGCAAGCGACAATTTAGGACGTTGTAGGTACACGACCGGCCGAGTGACTGAGCGCCAGCAGGATGCTACGCGTTCGTCACCGCTCAAGAGGCAGATCGGGCATGGACGCCCATTTTCTGTC
>DASZLO010000272.1:0-13466 GCA_035552315.1 Bryobacteraceae bacterium | reverse complement strand
GTCCAAATGGCTCTATCAACCCAATGGTGCCCGAACCAACGAGCAGCGAGATGAGTACGCAAGACAAATGCAGCGTCTCTTGGCCACAATCGATTCAACGTGCAATTCGTGAATTGAAGGCAAGGTTTCAGTCTCCCAAGTCTATGAGAGGAGCTTTACTCCATCTTCACCAGTTCCAATCCCTGTGGGTGGAGCCGTGGCTTTGGGATCCCAGTCGATGATCAGGCCTCATCGAGCATAACCTCGCAAAAGACGTCCAGATCTCTCCGCGCCCACCCCCGACGAGGCAGATCATGTATCCGCCATTCCGCACAGCCGCTCAGCGACGCATTGAATCGTACTCTTTGGCCCGCTCTGTCGTTGTTGAAGGCACTTTACAGGCTATATCGTAATGCAGAAGCAGTGATCGCAAATTCGAAGACCAGCTCCACGGCGAGCGATGAAATGAAGGCGGATTCCCGCGCCTTCCCCGAGTCATCGGTAAACAAACCGGTTGTCGCCAAACAGCGCATCATGCCGATGTCGTGGACGCGAATGTTCGCCCCAGGTACACCGGCAGACGAAGAGTTGTTTCTCTCCGCGCTGCAGACAAGGCTTGGACCGGGCGTGCGGACCATACCCCTCGGCCGCGCGCGCGCCGGAATCTATCTCCTGTCCCGCATCGCCGTCACCGGCAGCCGCCGCAAGATACTGATGTCGCCGTACACCATTCCCGACGTCGTCACTATGGTGATTCTTGCCGGCGCCGAACCGGTGTTCTTCGACTTCGAGCCCGGCAGCACGACGTGCGATCTCGCCAGTCTGAAAGCGCTGATCGACAGCAGCACCGCGGCCGTCATCGTCACCCACTACCACGTGAATGAGCCAAACCTCGATGCGATTGCCGATATCTGCCGTCGCAACGGCGCGTTTCTCTTCGACGACTGCGCGATCTCCTTCAGCGGTTCGATCCGCGACCGGCCCATCGGAACCCTCACCGACGCCAGCGTATTCAGCTTTTCATCTTTCAAGCTGCTCAATTTCTTCTGGGGCGGCCTGATCGCCACGCGCAATCCGCAAATCGCGGAAGCGGCCGGATCGGCTGTCTCCGCATGGCCGCGCCTCAAGTCCAGCGACTATTCCGGCGCCGCCCGCAGATGCATCCAATACGACCTCGCCACGCGCCCCGTCACCTTTCGCTTTCTGGTATTTCCCTTTTTCACGGCCCGTCTGCGGCTCGGCGCCACGCCCCGCGCCCTCGAACATACGCGCATCGAAACCGCCGAACTCGACGCAACCATTACATCCCGACCCGCACTGGCAGCCTTTTCGGAATGGCGCGGCAAACTGCACCTGGTCGACAAGCTGCTGGCCAACCGGCGTGCGATCGCCCGCATTTACCGGCAGTATCTGGCGCACGTCATGGTGTCTGCGAACACCTCCGAATCCGGCCTCGAAGGGGCGTGCTTCGTGAACTTCCCGGTCGTCCTGCCCCGCGATTCCTGCCGCCGCATCCACGGCGCGATGATGCTGGCGGGCTTTGACGTGGGCCGCAGCCTCTATCCGAACTCACATCGTCATCCGAAATTTACCGGGGTTGCGGGGCACTCCGCCAACGTCGATCGTCTGCTAGCCAACACCATTTACCTGCCCACACATTTTGGTGTCTCTCCTGCCTATGCGCACGCTCTTGGCAAGCGCCTGGCAAGGGAAATCAATTAGAAGAACCGCCAGCCCGAGGATGCTGCGAGACTTACAGAAGCTTTCGGAACCGCGGAGAAGCGAACGGGCGCAGGTAGTGATTGTCGGAGGGGGCATTGCAGGCCTCATGGCCGCCGCCCGCCTTGCCCGCAAGGGTATTCGCTCCATCGTCCTCGAAAGCGGGAACGCCACGTGCGGGACCGAACCCGACCCTCTGAATGAAGTAGTGCAGGCGGGACAACTCCATCGCGGCGCACTGTCCGGAAGATTTCGCGGGCTTGGGGGAACCTCCCTTCGCTGGGGTGGCGCCATGCTCCCCTTTCTGCCCTGCGACCTTGAAGAACACACCGCCGGATGGCCCGTCGCGTGGCCTCTGCGCATCGGGCAACTAGAATCTCACTTCCGTGAAATCGAAACCATCTTCGGCTTGCCCCAAGGGCTCTTCGAAGTACATGACGATCCACCGGGCGGCCTGAATCCTTCATTCGTTCTGCGTAGCGCCAAGCTCCCTCCCTTTTCGCGGCGCAATGTCGCGACCACCCTCCGCCAACGCCTGGCCTCTCCGAATGCCGACATCTGGCTGAACGCAACGGTTACGGATTTCCGTCTGAACGACGCTGGCCGCGTTGCAGGAGTAACAGCGATGAGCCCCTCGGGCGCGCGCCTCGACGTCGAATCGGCCACTATAATCGTTGCCGCCGGAGCCATCGAAAGCACGCGGCTTCTTTTGCTGCTTGACGCCCGCAACAACCACCGGATCTTCGCGCCGGACGGCCAGCTCGGCCGCTACTTCTTCGACCACCTCGCTGGACCCGCGGCAAACATCTTCGCCGCGCCAGGATCCGGACTCAATGAGACGTTCGGCCTGCGGTTCGTCCGCTCCGGCATGCGCGATCTCCGCATGGAAGCCGACGTAAAATTACGCCGCGATCTTAAACTGCCCGGAGCCTTCGCCCAGGTCAGAGCCCTTTCCGACGACTGCAACGCCTTCGCCGCTCTGCGCGCCATTTGTCTCGATTTGCAAAGCCGCTCGCAAATCAGATCCGAGCACGTCAGGCAGCTTGGGCGGGATTTCAAATGGATTGCGCGGGCTGGATACTGGCGCTTTATCAAAGGGCGTCTGCTGGCTCCCCGCAACTCCTTGTTCGAACTCACTCTTGTGATTGAACAATGGCCCTCGGCATCGAACACGATTTCACTGGCGGCGGACCGCCAGGATGCCTACGGAGTTCCTCTTGCGCGGCTCTCATGGCAAGTCAACCCTCAGGACTGCCAGACCTTCAATAAATTTCAATCCCTGGTGACGAGCTATTGGACCAGCCGCTTCACCGCGCTCGGAATACTGGAGCCAACGCCGCCGCACGTCTCTCACGAGCAGCTTCGCAGGAGCCCCGACTTCTTTCATCCCGGTGGCACGACCAGAATGTCCAGCCATGCTCTGAACGGAGTCGTGGATGCGAACCTGAGAACGCACCGCATTCCCAATTTGTACGTTGTAAGTACTTCTTCATTTCCTTCCGGCGGGGGAAGCAACCCCACCTTCATGCTGATGGCTTTCGCGCTCCGCGCCGCGGAACACGTTCAGTCATCGATGTGACACTCTCGGTACTCGCCGCGAACACCGCGGTCTTAAAGTACACGGATTGCCTCTTTGACTGCTTGCGTCCCTTCGGCCCCGGGACTAACATGCAATGCGTGTGGCATCTCGTTGCTGCGGCCGTAATCGCCGCGCTATCCCTTTTGGTAGTGGGACGGATCGTCGCCGGACGCCGGGAACGGCGCGAGAATCTGCTCATGCGCGCGCATCTGAGCCGCATCTCGCACACATAAATCCTCCGCCCGGATTATCTTTTCCGTAACGAAACATCCGCGAAGCCGGCTTATTGCCGATGGCATGAGACATGCACTTTCGCGGCCCGAAGAGGAGTTCCAAAGTGCAACTTTCAGTGAGGAACAATGCAATCCCGCATGGCGCGGGCAGGCGCTTTGTATGGCGTTAACCCAGAATTGGGTGAACCAGCAGCCTGCTTTCGCCAAAGTCATGTGGCCACGCATAAATCGCGCGCCACATGACAAATCGAACGCATGCTAACCTGAGCACAGCCGTGAGCCGCATGCGATACCGTTCGGCAGTTCTTCTGTTCACCGCGGCTCTGGGCGCGCTGGGAATTCTACACGCACAGCGGCCCTTCAAACAGTACCAGGCCTCAGAGTACGAGGATTTTCCGCTCCCGCCCGACTACAACCAGAAAGCTGAGTGGACCCGCGCCCGCCTGCACTATCCCAGCGTTTATGGCCGGTTTGCCGGCCCCGATCTCAACTGGACGATCGACTACCCCCGCTCAGACCGTCATCTTTTGGAGGGGGTGCGCCGCCTCACCCGGATCGAGGCGCGCTCCGTCGAACAGGTGGTCGATCTCGATGGCACCGACGACGTTTATAACTGGCCCATGATGTATGCGGTCGAAGTCGGACACTGGCAGCTGCCGGATAAACAGGTTGCTCAGCTGCGCGAATATCTGCTGCGTGGTGGATTCCTCATGGTGGACGATTTCCACGGGGACCAGCCTTACCATAATGTCGTCAGCGAGTGGCGCGTATTCATGGCCAGTATGAACCGCGTATTCCCCGACCGTCCGGTCGTGGACATCCCCGATTCAGATCCGATCTTTCACACCATTTACGACCTGAATGAACGCTTCCAGGTTCCCGGCTGGCAGTGGTATTTCAGCCGCCGGACCAACGAAGCCGGCGAGACCGGCAAAACCCCGCACTGGCGGGCCATTTACGATGACAAAGGCCGCGTGATGGTGGCGATTTGCCACAACATGGATCTGGGAGATGCGTGGGAGTGGTCGGACGATCCCCGCTATCCCGAAAAATGGGCATCGCTGGCGTACCGTCTGGCCATGAATTACTTCATTTACGACCTGACGCACTAATACGACCTGACGCACTAAACCGCGATTCGATCACCAGATCTTCGGAGCCGGCAGGAACAGAACGGCCATGCTGCTTCATCACATACATCGCGGCATCGGCCAGCCGGATGAGATCCGAAACGCTGCCTACGTCGTCAGGATAAATCGCCAGCCCGCAACTGATCTTCACCGTGGCGGAGCGGCCGTCAAATTCAACCTCTCCCTCGACCGCGGACCTCAGTTGCTGGATGAGTCCGTGCACGCGGTCGCGGGAGTGGGCGTCCTCAACCAGCAACAGGAATTCGTCGCCGCCCACGCGGGCGAGGCAAACTTTTTCACCCACAGTCGCGCGAAGTCGTTCGCCCACCTGCTTGAGAGCCATATCCCCGCCTTCATGGCCCAACGCGTCATTGATTCCCTTGAAATCGTCGAGATCGCAATAGATCAGTGCGATCCGGTGACCGCTTTCGAATGCGCGCCTCTCGGCGGCTTCCAGATTCTCTTCGAAGAACCGGCGATTAGGAAGCTGCGTCAATGAATCGAAAAGAGCCAGCGCTTCGGTTTCGCGCTGCAGCTTAAGATTGATCGCCAGAAACAGACCGAACGCGCACCCCACAATACAGATGTTGAGTGTGACGGTGAAATAGAAATCTATGGGATGCGGCGTCAGGTAGTTGATGGGCAACCCCCATATCGCATCGATCCCTTTGAACACCGAGACGACGCCGTGAAGAACCATTCCCGACGCGGTTGGCCAGTAAATTCGCCTGTCACGCGGCTCAACATTTGCGAACATCGCAGCCGCGAGAAAACCCGCGCAGATGACGACCACCAGCATTTCAATGGCGGTTCGGTAATTGATGTTGTCATCGATGAATAAGAAGTAACAAAGCGCTAAAAAATAGGCAGCGCTGCCGGAAATAATAATTCCGGTATGCCGGGAATATCCGCGGAAAGCCCGCACTCCATCCAGCAGCACCATCATTCCGGCAAACACCAGCAGGTTGGGCAAAAGAACGATCAGCCGCCCGGGAATAATTAGCCGCGCCGGATAAAGCACGAATCCAAGGAGGAGGATCAGGCAGGAAACCGCGCACCGTCTGACGCCCTCGCTGCGCTTATTCAGAGTCGAAACAAGAAACATGCCGGTTCCCGCCAGCAGCATGTTCAGGATGGTAAATGCTTCGGCCGTCAGAACATCGAATCCAGGCACAGTAGCTATGGTAGTACGGTTCCTTACACTTTTGCTGAAACCGACCGTTGTGGGCGCATATTGCTGTACGATGTATCCCAGGCTTTAAGCCGATAAATCGAGTCCCTCAAATCACCATGACTAAAATCATCGGATCTCTCCTGGCCCTGTCGGCCATGCCGTTTTTTGCGAACGCCCAAGCTCCGAAACCGGCCGAGCCTGCCGTCGCGGCGGCCAACCGAGCTGTTTTCGCGCAGCTTCCCTTCACCGACCGGCAGGACTTTGCAGATGCCAACCGCGGCTTCGTTGCCACCACGCCCGATGCGCGCAATCCCACCCTCTACGATTTCCTGAAGCAGGACGCGCCGCCTACCGTGAATCCCAGCCTCTGGCGTCAGGCGCAGCTCAACGCCATCAACGGGCTGTTCAAGGTTACGGACGGCGTCTACCAGGTGCGGGGCTTCTCCCTTGCCAACATGACGATCGTGGAAGGTTCCACCGGGATCATTGTGATCGACACGCTCTCGACAGCAGGCGCGGCGCGCGAAGCTCTCAGCCTCTATGCGGCCCAGCGCGGGCGCAAGCCTGTGAAAGCGATCATCTATAGTCACAGCCACAGCGATCACTACGGCGGCGCCAAAGGCGTGGCCACCGATGAGGACGTGGCCTCCGGAGCGACAAAGGTATTTGCTCCCGCGGGATTCATGGACGCCATCGTTTCCGAGTCCGTCACCGGCGGCAATGCCATGGGCCGCCGCGCGCAGTTTCAGTTCGGCTCCCCCCTGCCTCGCGGCGATCGCGGCAATGTGGACGCCGGTCTGGGCAAGATGGATTCACGGAGTTCTCTGGGTGCCCCCGGCGGCGGAGGCGGTGTTATCGCACCCACCGACAGTATCGAAAAACCCATCGAAACTCACACCATCGACGGCGTGACCATCGTCTTTCAGTTGGCCCCGAAATCGGAAGCTCCGTCCGAAATGCAAATCTATCTGCCACAGTCGCACGTCCTCGACATGGCGGAGAATGCCACCCACAATCTGCACAACCTGCTGCCTCTCCGGGGCACCGAAGTCCGCGACGCGAATGGCTGGTCTCACTACATCAGCGAAGCTCTGGAGCGATTCGGCCCCGATGCCCAGGTTCTGATCGCGCAGCATCACTGGCCGGTGTGGGATAACGCTCGCGTCGTCAAACGGCTGCAGGTGCAGCGCGATCTCTATAAATATGTGCACGACCAGACGGTGCGCCTCATGAACCAGGGCTACGGTCCGGCGGACATCGCGGAAGCATTGACGATGCCTCCCGGCCTCGAAAATGAATGGTCAGCCCGCGGCTACTACGGCACGCTGTCGCACGACGCCAAAGCGGTGTACCAGAAATATCTCGGCTGGTATGACGGAAATCCCGCCAACCTGAATCCGCTGCCGCCGGCCGAAGACGCCAGGAAGTACGTCGAGTATATGGGTGGCGCGTCGGCCGTAATCGCCCGTGCCCGCGAAGACTTCAAGGCGGGCAACTACCGCTGGGTCGCCCAAGTGATGGATCAGGTGGTCTTCGCCGATCCCGCGAACAAGGAAGCGCGCGCGCTTGCAGCCGATGCCTTCGAACAGCTCGGCTATGTTACTGAGTCAGCGACATGGCGCAATGCCTACCTGCTGGGCGCTCAGGAGCTGCGCGCCGCTACTCCAAGCCAAACCCGTCCCGCGCCCGGCGTCGGCGCCGACATGCTTCACGCCATGCCGCTGAATCTGGTGTTCGACTATCTCGCCACGCGCGTCAACGGACCGCGCGCGGGAACCAGTCACATTGTCATGAACTGGAAGTTCACGGACAGCCGGGAATCCATCGCGTCCAATCTGGAGCATGGCGCGCTGACTGCGGTACTGAACAAAACCGATCCCGCCGCCACCGCCACCGTAACCACCACGCGCCCGGTCTTCGAAGCGATTATCCTGGGACAGCGGCCGCTTGCCGAATCCCTCCGGAATAACGCAGTCAGCGTCACCGGCGATGCCGCACAGCTCACGACTCTGATGGCGCTGCTCGACAGCTTCGAAGCCGGTTTCCCGATAATCGAACCCCGCTGACGCGAAATCGCGGCGGATCCGTTATTTCGAAGCCATAACGCCGAAAACGATCTTGTCCTGCGTGCCGCCCAGATCGATCTCGGTAAGCTTCGAACGCTTCGATACGAAAACCGTAGAGCCAAACGCCTGCTCGTTCTTTTCCAGCGTCGCCGGAACCTGCACGGTCTTCTTCCCGATCGTGAAAACGGCCTTGGCGCCCTGGATCTCGACCTTGTATTCGCCAGCTTTCAGTTGCGTCTTTCCCACCGTGACATTGTCAGGAAGAGTGACGTCGTAAGTGGTTGCCGCACTCGCGATTCCCAGTGACAGGGCCGCCAGGCAGAACAATTGAGTTGTGAATTTAATCATGAGCGGAGATCTCCTCGTTTGTTTTTGGATTTGCCGCTGACGGGGGTGCTTGAATTTTCAGACCTGCGTAGGTCCGAAAAACCCATACTACGTTATATTTCACTCGAATTTATATCGCAAGAACTGATGGGCCATATTTTTCTTTCTGATTGCTAACTTCCTGTTGACTTTTCTACCTTGTTCAGGGGAGCGGGAGTATCAAAGATTCGCAGAACGGCTTGGACCGGCAATTCTTTCATAAGCTATAGATTGGCAGTCCATATGGAAAACACTCATCAGGGAAAAATCGCTCTCGTCACCGGAGCCAACAAGGGAATCGGACAAGAAGTGGCCCGCCAGCTCGGCAACCATGGCGTCACCGTTCTGGCAGCCGCGCGCAGCCGCGAATTGGGCGAAGCCGCGGTCGCAAAGCTTAAAGCGGGCGGCGCGGATGCCCACTTCGTCGAGCTCGATGTCACCAAGCCCGCCACCATCGACAAAGCCGCCGCGGATATCCGCGCAATGTATGGCCGTCTCGACATTCTGGTGAACAACGCGGGCATCACCGACAAGAATGACGGCCCTCCCGGGATCGCCGATCCCGCCGCCGTGCGCCGCATCCTTGAGGTCAACTTCTTCGGCGTCCTCGCCGTTACTCAGGCGATGCTGCCTCTGGTGCGCAACGCACCTTCCGGCCGCATCGTAATGGTCTCCAGCGGACTCGGATCGCTCGCGTGGAACAGCGACCCGAACTGGTCCTTCGCCGCCGTCAAACGGATGGGCTACAACGGCTCCAAAGCCATTCTGAATATGATGGCCGTGCAACTGGCGTGGGAGCTGCGCGATACTCCGATCAAAGTAAATACCGTGAATCCGGGCTACACTGCCACGGATCTGAACGGTAACTCCGGTACCCAGACCGTGGAAGAAGGAGCCGCCGAAACCGTGCGCCAGTCACTCGCGCCGGATGACGCGCCGACGGGCGGATTTTTCGAAACAGGCGGCGTCGTTCCCTGGTAAAGCGCCGCCTTTCGATCCTCAATAAGGCATGTTTGGCAGTGGCGGCAGCACCGGAGTCACCTGCCCCCAGCTCTGATCCTTAGCCGACTTCATGTCCTTGATCAACTGCTCCGGCAAAGTTGAATTCACTTCCGGACGCGGGTCCTGATTGCCAAGCTGCCACGCCACCGCCGCGACAGTCTTCGAAATGATCTGCATTTCCTTGTAATCGATCTTGTCCGCCGTATCCGTCGGCCGATGATAGTCCGGGTGCAGACCGGTCGTAAAGAACGCAATCGGAATCCCGACCTTGGCGAAATTGTAATGGTCGCTGCGATAGAAGATCCGCTGCCCGTTCGGCTTTGGACCCAGATTGTCATGCGTCTCGTCCGGCTTGGTCACATCGTAAAAGTGATTGAGCGTCAGCTTCTGATACCCGCCGTTCACCGTTTCGATGGTCTTCTCCAGATCGTTGCTGCTGATGTTCGGACCCACCAGCAGCACCTCACCCGGATCCACCAGCACATGAGTCTTGTCGGAATCGGTGAAGCCCGGGCCTTTGGTGCGCCCGATCATATCCATGTTGAGGTCGGCCACAATCTTTTTCGGATCCACCGGGGGATACTGATTGAAATACTGCGATCCCCACAGTCCCTTCTCTTCGCCCGCATTCCATAGAAAAATGATGCTGCGCCGCGGACGCATACCCTTGGCCGCGCCGTCAGCATAAGCGTGCGCCATGGCCATCAGACCCGCGGAACCGGACCCGTCGTCGTCCGCGCCATTGTTGATTGTGTCGCCATCGGGAAGCGGTGCGCTGAAGCCGATGTGATCGAGATGCGCGCTGACAATCACATATTGATTCTTCAGCACCGGATCGCTGCCTTCAAGAATGGCCACCACGTTCTCACCGTGGTTTTCCTCCGTCTTCGTTGCCACTTTCAGGCTGATTTTCTTCTCGGCGCTCAAAGCGAAAGAATCCTGCTTCGTGCCCGCGCCAGCACCGTAGAATATCTGCGAAGCGCTTTCCTTCTCGCCCTGGAAGATCGCATTCGCCATTCCCAGTTGCGCCGAAATCGCAGGCGCCGACGGACACGCCGCCGTGGAAGCCAGCTTCGGCACACGATACGCCGGACCGTTGAGACTCGCGCCGCCACGTCCGCCGCCGCCTGTGCCGCTGAGCTGCCGGAAATCCACGATGGTGATCACTGCCGCGGCGCCGTTCTTGGCCGCCGCTTCCTCCGGGGTCATGAAGTCCTTGCAGTTCTCGCCCAGCGGATTCGGACCACGCCCGCCGCCGCCAGGACCACCCTGCCCTGCCGCGGCTTGCTGTGCGGCCAGCTCAGGAGGCAGCCCCGCAACCACCACGATCTTTCCTTTCACATCCAGACCGGTATACGGATCGATGTTTCCCTTCTCGATCGTGTAGCCGTTCCCCGCGAATACCAGATTCGCCTCCAGCTCCATCGGCTCCAGTGGCGCCGCCCCGCGGCCGCCGGTAGTGATGGTCCAGTCCTTGCCGTATTGGAGGTCGACTTTTCGCGGACCAGCGTTCGCGCTTGCCGCCGCATCCGGAGACGTCTCCGCGCCACCCCGCCCACGGCCACCCGCGCGTGCCGGCTCGGTAACCGAAGCCTTTGTCTCCGCCGGAACAACCGTCTTGGCGATCAGCTCCATCGGCATGAAATAAGGTTCAAGCGGACCGACCGTGTTTGAACTGCTGCCGCCCGGCTTGAGTCCCCACTCCGCCAGATGACTGGCGACATACAGCGCCGCGGTATCGAATCCGCGCGAGGGCAGATTGCGCCCCTCCAGCTGATCGGAAGCGAGGAAATAGAGATAAATCTTCAGCTCATCCTGCGAAATGGATTCCGCATTGCCGTAGTGCGAAACTTCAGGCGTGCCAGGCTTTCCGGCCTTGGGTTTGGGCGTCGCGGAAATTGCCGCCCCGGCTACGCAAAGTGCGGCGGCCGCGACGAACGGCACGCGCCGCGAACCATTGAAAAAGATCGTTCGCATGTTAATCGAGCCATAATAGCAAGCGGCGCGGGCATGCCTTTCACGGCTTTGAAACCTCAACGAGCCCGACGATAAATAAAATCAAACCCCGGCTGCCAGGACTTCCCGCCATCGTCCGAAGTCTCACCCGCCTGCTCCACGCTTCCATCCGCGTGAGGCCTGTAAGTCATTCGAGTCATTTGCGTCGGATGGCCGGGCTGTGGCCAGATGCCCTGAATTATCGTCGTGGCGCCGTTCCAGCCACCCTTGAAATCGGCGAATCCACCCGGCCCGATCCACGTTTGCCGCCAGCCATGATCGCCGGGGACATACGCGCTAAAGCTGCCGCCACCCGCTCCCTTCAACGGCATCCAGTTTTCGCGCACCGCACAGCCGGAATAGAGCTTCTCGATCAGGCTGTCGGCGACCTTCGTCTGCGGCTGCTGCGCCGCGAACACTTCCCACTTGCCAACCCAAAAATCGAATTGACGACCTTCGGACGACGTGCATCCGGCGGGTGAGGCCGGCGTTATAATCGCCGTTTGCGCCGCGACCGCAGACGTCAAAATGCAAAACAAATCTAAAGAGCAGCCCGGTCTCATGGAGACAAAGCCTCTGCTCATCCTGCGAAATGCATGACGCATCGACGTAATCTGCGACTTCCGGCGCGAGCCGCCCTCCGGCTAACCGAGCCATAGAACCAAGCAACGCGGAAACGCGAGACCAGCCGAAGCGGGTTTTCCATACAGTGCCGCTGCACCTCACGGAACATCCGGTATCCTTCTGGCCGTACTGAAGAATATGAATGCGCTCTGACATCGTCCTTCAGAAATATTTCAGGGAATCTTCAGTACGCTCCCGCCAAAAAGCCACCCAAAATCAAATCGTGACTATCAAAGCCTGTTTGATTGCTGCCACCCTCGGCGTTACTGCTTTCGCCGGCGCGCCTCCGCAAGAGGACCAGATCACTGTAGATGCCCGCATCCCCGTCAGCAGCGGCGTCATAAATGCCTTTGTCGCGACCCGGCATTTCAATGAAACCTACGTTTATGCGCAGCGCGCCGGTGGTGGACCTGCCACGCTGATTGATGTCACCCGGCCTGGCCGTCCCCGGGTCGTTTCCGCGGAGGTCGCCGCCAGCACCCTGGTTGCCGTGTCGGGAACGGCGGCGCTGGCGTCCGATGCCCCACCCCCTCCCAGCCCAGCGCCTCAAACAATTCGCATCATGGACTTCTCCGATCCGGCCCATCCCAGGGTGACTCGACAGTTCGACGGGGTAACGGCCGTACAGCGCATCTCCGCCAGCCTGATTATGCTCGCCAACCCCGAGGGAATCTGGATTCTCACCGAACACCATGCGCCGGACCCTGAAGAAGAACAGCGCTACGCACGAAAAGTTATCTACGGCGAAAGCATGTTCTAGAGAGCCTTCTAAAATGTTCCGAAAACGACTACTTTTCTCAGCCCTGATAGCCGGAACCTCAGCGGCGGCATCCGTTTACAATGTGACCCTCAACGATTCGGTATCGGCTGCGGGAACTCAGCTGACGGCCGGGAACTACAAGGTCGAAATCCAGACCGGTAAGGCGATCTTCAAAGCGGGCAAGAAGACCTTCGAGGTCCCCGCCGCGCTCCAGACCGGCGATCGGAAATATACGTCCACCAGCGCCATCGTCATAGCCGGAGCGAAGCTGAAGGAAATCGATCTGGGCGGCACAAAGAATAAAATCGTTTTCCAAACCGAATAGCCGTCGCGGGACGCTATTTGCGCTATTGAGCGGTTCGTCCGCGATACGCCAGAATGAAACCCGCCGGAACCACGAACACCGTAACCAGCACCGACAAACCGAGTCCCCCCACCAGCGCCAGAGCCAAAGGAGCATAGGACTCGCTCCCTTCGCCCATCTTCAAGGCCATCGGCAGCAGTCCGATAATGGTGGCCAGCGTGGTCATCAGGATCGGCCGCAGGCGCACCGTGCATGACGTAATCGCCGCGTCCCCCGCATCGCGTCCTTCCTTTAACAGATGGTGCGCGAATTCCACGATCAGAATACTGTTCGACATCGTAATTCCTGCCAGCATTACCATCCCCATCAGCGACATCACATTGAGGGGCGTCCCGCTCAGATACAGCGCCAGCAGTGCCCCTGTCACGCCCGGCGGGAATGCCAGCAGAATCAGGAACGGATCTGCGAACGACCGGAATTGCGCCACCAGCACCAGATAAAGCAGTACTACCGACAACGATAGCCCGATCGCAAA
>DASZLO010000271.1:0-4472 GCA_035552315.1 Bryobacteraceae bacterium | reverse complement strand
TTGTACGTCGATCGCGAAGGTACCTTGTGGGCGGGCACCAAGAACGGTCTGGACCAGTTTACCGATGGCAATGTGACTCCATATACTATGCACGAGGGCATGCCGGGCAACGATGCCGGCCCCGTGATCGAAGACGCCGCCGGCCGCCTCTGGGTGGGCACGCAAGGCTGCGGCCTGAGTGAATTTGACGGCCACCGCTTCCACACGCTCACTACCCGCAATGGACTGGTCAGTAATCGCATTCTGAGTCTCGAAGTGGACCGCCGCGGCGACCTGTGGGCTGGAGGCGAAGGAGGACTGAACAGACTCCGCGACGGCCGCGTCATCGCGACGTTCACCCGGCGCAACGGCCTTCCGGGCGATGTCCAATCGCTCTTCGTCGACAAAACCGGCCAACTCTGGGCTGGCACTGGCGAGGGGCTCAGGGTCTTCGATGGCGTCCGATTCAAGCTTCCTGCGCTGCCTCAGGCTTCGCGAGTCACGGACGTGCTCGCCATTGCAGGCACTCAACGGGTTCAGCTTTTTGTTAGTGCGGATCCGGGAGGCCTATACGTTCTGAGGGATGGCATCTTCCGCCCCGCATCCCTGACGGGCGTTCCGCACTCGGTCAGTTCCTTCTATATCGATCAGACACGGCACATCGCCTGGTTCGGCACCGTTGGTTCGGGCTTACTTCGTTGGCAGAACGGCGCCGTGACCCATATTCACACTAAAGACGGCCTCTATGATAACCGGATCTACAGCATTCTCAAAGACGACTCCGGTAACTTCTGGCTGGCGTCAAGTAAAGGCATTTTTCGCGTCAGTGAAAAGGATCTCGAAGACTTCTCGGCTGGCCGTATTCGAACCGTCACCAGCATTCCGTTCACCACGGGCCAACTGCGCTTCGAGTGCCAATCCGGCGTTCAGCCGGCCGCCTGGCGCACTCACGATGGGCGCCTTTGGTTCTCAACCACCAGCGGCTTGGTGGTCGTCGATCCCCGCCACTTGGGCCGCACCACCATCCCTCCCCCGGTCCAGATCACCTCGACATTTCTCAACGGCCAACTCAAGAATCTGAACGGGCTCGATCTGCGCGGCCCCTTCCAGAAAAATCTTGAAATCCGCTACGCCGGCCTCAGCTTCGTATCGCCGGAAAAGGTCACCTTCCGCTACATCTTGGAAGGCTATGACAAAACCTGGATCGAAGCCGGTACCCGCCGCGAAGCGTTTTTCACGAATCTGCCGCCTGGGCATTTCCATTTCAAGGTGCAGGCGCGCAACGCCGATGGCATAGCAAGCACCCGGAATGCCAGCCTCGATTTCGTGATTGAGCCCCTTGTTTACCAGCGCAGTTGGTTCTGGGCCCTGGTCGCCGGTTGCCTGGCCCTCCTCATCGCCGCCGGATACCGCCTCCGCATACGGCGGCTTCAAAGCCAGTTCGATCTGGTTTTGGCTGAGCGTGGCCGCATCGCTCGTGAACTCCACGACACTCTTTTGCAGGGGCTTGCGGGTGTCACCATGCAGTTGCAGGCGCTCTGGACCCGGCTGCCGCTCTCCCGCGACCGGGAGGCGCTCGCCAACATCATTGAGGATGCTGGACGTTGCTCCACTGAAGCCCGTCAATCGCTCTGGGGTTTGCGCGTCATCGACGCCTCGCGGCTCGGCTTTCCTGCCAGTCTCGCCAAGATGGCCCGGCAGGCCACTACCGGCGCCGCGACTTCGCTAGTCCTCGATATCGACCGCGTCTCCCCGGGCCCATTCGGCGAAATCGAGTTCCAGTTACTGCGCATCGCCCAGGAGGCCATCACCAACGCGGTTCGCCACGCCGCCGCAGACACCCTAACGGTTTCCCTCAAAGCAACCGGCCAGACGTTTGTCCTTTCTGTCGCGGACGATGGCGATGGCTTTGATGTGGACCGCGCCCCCTTCGGCCACTTCGGCTTGATCGGCATGCGTGAGCGCGCCGCCGAGATCGGCGCCACCCTCTCCGTCTCCAGCACCCGCGGTGTAGGCACGCAAGTATCTGTTTCCTTCTCCGCGTCCGCCGCGCCGCCGGCCAAACGTAACCTTTCGAGTGCTTTTGCGCATCTTCAGAAATAAGGTCACGTGTTCGAAACTGCCGAATCCATTACCGTGTTGTGCGTCGACGACCACGCTCTTGTTCGCAAGGGCGTCGCGGCCATTCTCGCGACCGAGCCGGAAATGCGCCTGGTGGCCGAGTCCAACAACGGCGCCGATGCCATCCGCTTGTTCCGCCAGCACCTCCCAAACGTGACCCTGATGGATTTGCGCTTGCCGGGAAAAACCGGCTACGAGACCACCCGCGAAATTCGCGCCGAATTCCCCGACGCCCGCATCATCGCGCTCACATCCTACGATGGCGACCAGGACATCTATCGGGCGCTCGAAGCCGGTGTCCGCGGTTATCTGTTGAAGGAGATGGTGCATACGGAAGTCATTCGCGCCATCCGCATCGTTCATTCCGGTAAGCGTTTCGTCCCTCCCGAAGTCTCGCAACAACTCAGTGAATTTTTCCCGGATTTCGCACTCACCACGCGTGAAACGGAAGTGCTCAGCCTCATCGCGCTCGGTCTTGGAAATAAGGAGGCCGCCGACCGGCTCGGCACCGCCGCCGGCACCGTCAAAGCCCACGTCCAAAGCATACTGGGTAAATTGAACGCCAGGGACCGCACTCACGCCGTCACCATCGCCCTGCGCCGGGGCATTCTCCACCTCAATCCCGACCGGGCCCAGCCTTCGTCAGAACTCTAGCTGCCCTTCACCCCCAGTCTTTTTTCTCGAAAGGTTCGCCTTTTCGCCGATAACCATTTAGTAGCCCGATAGAGGCAGGCTATAAGCCGTTGAACAGCGGGGGTTCATCCACTTTCACGGCGCGGCCTGCGCAATCTATCGTTGTGCCATGTACAGGATGCAAGAAAATGCAGTTCAGTTGGAGAGTGTTAACTCGCGGAATTCTGGGATTTGCGTGTGTCCTATGCGCCGTCTCGACCACGCTCAATGCGCAGTGGGACCAAATCCCGATCGGCGATAAGACCGTGCAGTTCCACGGATTTCTTACGCAAGGCTTCGCGAGTTCCGACCAAAACAATTTCTTAACCATGAAGACAAGCCAGGGGAGCTTCGCCTTCACTGATTTCGGCTTCAATGTTTCATCCCAGGTCACCAGCAACTTCCGGGTTGGCGCTCAGATGTACGACCGCAATATCGGCCAGCTCGGCCAATGGCATCCACAGTTGGATTGGGCCGTTGCGGATTATAAATTCAAGGACTGGTTCGGTGTTCGCGCGGGAAAAGTCAAAACAGTTCTGGGCTTGTATAACGACACGCAGGATATGGATTTCCTCCACACCTTTGCGCTGCTGCCCCAATCGCTCTATCCCACCGACTTGCGAGCCTCAACAATCGCTCATATCGGTGTCGACATCTACGGCGACTTCCCGGTTCGAAAAGCTGGCGACATCGCATACACCGGCTATGTCGGATCTCGCCCCTATGACGCGTACGGCGGCTATCCATACGGCCTGTCCTCGCTGGGAATGAGCGTTCAGAAGATGACCGCCCGCCAGACTGGCGGTGACGTGCGATGGAACAATCTGGTAAACGGCTTGACCTTTGGCGTATCGTACCTCAACCAGCCCTCATCGCTTAAGGGAACTGCGAACCTGCAAGTGCTTCTTGCCGTGACCTCCGGATACTCCCCCTTTTTCTCGCCCGTTTACCTGCCATACCAGGACAACGTGACTGCGGATAATAGAACGCAATTTTATACGGAGTATAAGTTCAAGCGATTGACGCTCGATGGAGAATATAGCCGCGAGACGATTTTCGTGACATCGAACATCTCTGCCTCCACAAGCCTTGACCAGCGCGGCTGGTACACGGCGGCCATGTATCGCATATGCAAGCGGCTCGAGCTCGGCACGTATCACTCCCGCTTCTATCCGGATTGGAAACAAGCCGATCTCAGCCTGCCTGTCAACCATATCTACGATCAAGTCGCTACCGCCAATGTGACGCTCAACCATTTCTGGTATCTGAAGCTCGAGGGGCACTTCATGAATGGATACGGCCAGCCGTACTCCTTCCAGGGCTTCTATCCGCAGTCAAACCCCCAGGGACTGAAGCCGGCAACGAACATGTTCCTGCTCCGTACCGGACTCTATTTCTAAAACGCGACAGTAGCTGAAGGGAAAACCTCATGAAGATTGCTCATTTCCTGTTTCTCGGCCTGGCGCCGGTCCTGTTGGGCACATTGCCCCTCCAGGCGGCCGACGTCAAGGTGATCGTAAATTCCAGTGTGTCTGCTTCTTCGGTTTCCGCCGATGAATTGAAACGTGTTTTTCTAGGTACGAAAAGCTCGCTCGACGACGGCAGCCATGTACAGCCGGTGTTCGAAAAAGGCGGGCCCGCCCATGAAGCGTTTTTGCAAGGCTACCTGGGTAAGACCGACGCGGCGCTTATGACCTACT
>DASZLO010000270.1:0-14726 GCA_035552315.1 Bryobacteraceae bacterium | reverse complement strand
CCCAGCAGCATCACCCCTTTGGCCGCCCAGTCGCGCGAAGATCCGGAACCGTATTCCTTGCCCGCGATGATCAGCAGCGGCGTGCCTTCCTGCTGGTACTGCACCGACGCATCGTAAATGAACATGGGGCCACCTACGGGGAGGTGCTCGGTCCACGGACCTTCCGTTCCCGGCACCAGTTGATTGCGCAGCCGCACGTTGGCCAGCGTTCCGCGCACCATCACCTCATGATTGCCGCGGCGCGCGCCGTAGGAATTGAAATCCGCCGGCTTCACGCCCTGCTCAATCAGATACTGTCCGGCGGGGCTCTTTACCGCGATCGATCCGGCGGGCGAGATGTGGTCCGTCGTGATGGAATCGCCCAGCAGAGCGAGCACGCGCGCGCCGGAAAGATCGGCGATGGGCGCATTGGGGTCGGCCATTTTGTCGAAGTACGGCGGGCGTTTGATGTAAGTGGACGCATCGTCCCAGGCGAAAGTGCCGCCGGCCGGGACGGGCAGGTTCTTCCAGTTGCTGTCGCCCTCGAAAGCCTTGGCGTATTCACTGCGGAACATCTCCGCATCGATAGTGGCCCGGATGGTCGAATCCACTTCCTGCGGTGTCGGCCAGATGTCGCGCAGATAAACAGGCTTGCCGTCGCTGCCGTTGCCGAGCGAATCGGTGTCCATATTGAAATCCACGCGGCCCGCCAGCGCATAAGCCACCACCAGCGGCGGTGAAGCCAGATAATTCGCCTTGATCTGCGGATTGATGCGGCCTTCGAAATTGCGGTTCCCGCTGAGCACCGCCGCCACCACCAGATCGTCAGTCTTCACGGCATTGGAAACAGCGTCGGGCAGCGGGCCGCTGTTGCCGATGCAGGTCGTGCAGCCGTATCCCACCAGATTGAATTTCAAAGCGTCGAGGTAAGGCGTGAGGCCCGCCTTGTTGAGATATTCGGTGACGACTTTGGAACCGGGCGCGAGGCTCGTCTTGACCCACGGTTTGCTCTTTAGTCCCTTCTCCACGGCCTTTTTGGCGAGAAGACCGGCCCCGATCATAACCGAGGGATTCGAGGTATTCGTGCAGCTTGTGATCGCCGCGATCACCACCGCGCCGCTTTCGATTTCCGCGCTCTCTCCGGCCATTTCGATATGCGATTTGGTCGTTGGGGCGTCTTTGAACGCCTCCTTGAAATTGGTGCGCACTTCCGGCAAAGTCAGCCGGTCCTGCGGACGCTTGGGACCAGCCATGGAGGGCACCACGCTGGAAAGATCGAGTTCCAGAGTGTCCGAGAACACAGGATCCTTCGTTTCATCGGTGCGGAACAACATCTGTTCCTTCGAATAGGCTTCCACCAGTTGCACCAGATGTTCATCGCGATTGGACATCCGCAGATAAGCCAGCGTTCCGTCGTCCACCGGGAAGAAGCCGATGGTTGCGCCGTACTCCGGTGCCATATTCGCGATGGTGGCGCGGTCGGCCACGCTCAGCGCGCTCAGTCCGGCGCCGTAGAACTCCACGAACTTGCCCACCACGCCTTTCTTGCGAAGCATCTGGGTCACGGTGAGGACAAGGTCGGTGGCCGTGCATCCTTCGTGCAGTTTGCCAAACAGCTTGAAACCGACAACCGCGGGCAACAGCATCGAGATCGGCTGACCCAGCATGCACGCCTCGGCTTCAATTCCGCCCACGCCCCAGCCCACGACGCCCAGCCCATTGATCATCGTCGTATGGGAATCGGTGCCCACGAGCGTATCCGGATATGCGGTTGTGACGCCGTCGGCGTCCTTCGCGCGGAACACGACATCCGCCAGATATTCCAGATTCACCTGATGGACGATGCCGGTGTCCGGCGGCACCACGCGGAAGTTGCGGAAAGCGGTCTGACCCCAGCGCAGCAGCATGTACCGCTCGCGATTGCGCTGAAATTCGAGCAGCGCATTCAGGCCGAAAGCGGTCTTGGTGCCGTACTCGTCTACCTGCACGGAGTGATCGATCACCAAGTCGGCGGGCATGAGCGGGTTCGCCTTCGAAGGATCGGCGCCCATGGCCAGCAGCGCGTCGCGCATCGCCGCGATATCCACCACGCACGGCACGCCGGTGAAATCCTGCAGGAGCACGCGCGCCGGCATGAAGGAAATTTCCTTCGGATCCGCGCCCGTCACGCCGCCGGCGAGGGACCGGATATCATCGGCCCGCACCTTCTTGCCGTCCTCGCAGCGCAGCAGGTTTTCGAGCAGGATGCGGTGCGAAACAGGAAGGCGTGAAATGTCGGCAACGCCCGTTTCCGCGAGTGTGGCAAGACGGTAATAGCGGTAATCCGCACCTGCCACGCGGAGCGTGGAGGCAGTGCCAAAACTGTTCTGACTCATGGGGTTGATTTCACTATATCGAACGGGTCGGGGCGGCCAGCATGGCGGCCATTGCTTTGCCGGGCGCGAAGCGGCCGTGCTGCTTCATCATGTACATGCCCGCATCGGCGAGCCGAATCAGATCCGAAACGCTGCCCACATCGTCCGGGTAAAGGGCGACTCCGCAGCTGATTCGCAGCGACGCCTTGCGTCCCCCGAATTCGATCGCGCCGTCCACGGCCATTCTCAACCGCTCCATGAGCGCATGGATCTCATCGCGCGCGCGGGCGTTTTCAATCAGCAGCACAAACTCATCCCCTCCCACGCGGGCGAGGCAGACATCCTCGCTCACCGCATGGCGCAGCGCCTCGCTGACTACGCGGAGCGCCTTGTCGCCGCCTTCGTGCCCGAGCGTATCGTTGATGCCCTTGAAGTCGTCGATGTCGCAATAGATAAGCGCGATGCTCAGGTCGTCGGCCTTCGCGCGGGAGGCGGCGGTTTCCAGACGCTCTTCGAACAGCCGGCGGTTCGGAAGGTCCGTCAGCATATCGTGAAACGCCAGCCGTTCGGTTTCGCGCTGGAGCTTCAGGTTCGTGGCCATCGACAATCCAAACGCATATCCGACGGCGGAGAGATTCAGCGTGAAAAGGCCGATGGTCTCAGCGGTCCCGGGCATGAAACCCGAACCGTCAGGCCGGTTCGCGAATCCGGAAACGCCGCGAAACAGCAGCGCAATACCTTCCACCATGAAGACGAAAGCGGACGGCCAGTAGACCGGGCGATCCCGCGAGGGCACGTCGACAGCCATCGCGCAGCCGCACCAGAAAATGATAACGGCCAGAAACAGCGATCCAGCCGCCACCCGGAAATTCATTCTGTCGTCAATGAACAGCCAGTAACAGAGCCAGCCTGTGTAGACCAGGGATAACAATGAGAACCAGCCGGTCTTTCGCTGAAAGCCCCGGAACGCGCCGATCCCGTCCAGAATGAAGAGCGTTCCCGCGAAGGTAATCAGATTCGGCAGGAGGATCATCACTTTGCCGGGAACATACATGCGCAGCGGAATTGTTACAAAACCGATGGCCAGCAGGAGAAATCCGAGAGCGGAGCGGCGCAGCCCCGTGACGCGTTTATTCAGGGACCAGATGACGAAGATGGCGACTGCCGTCGCCAGCAGGTTAACGATGGTGACAACGTCCAGCGTAAGAAGATCGAGCTTTAGCAAGGTCTTAAGCCCATAGTAGCTCCGAATCCCCGGAAATACCCGGGTTTCAGATCCGCCGGGCCAGGGCAACTCCCAGCCAGCAGGCAAGCAAACCGGCCGCGACACTCGACACGCAGTAAAGAATCGCCAGCGGCGCACTGGTTCGCCCCAGCGACAACGTTTCCCATTCGAATGCCGAGAAGGTTGTAAAGCCTCCGAGCAGACCCGTGATCACCAGCGGCCGCAGATTCGGATGCAGCAGTTCCCTGCGATCGAATGTGACCAGCAGCAGGCCGATGAGAAACGAGCCCACGATATTGATGGACATGGTGCCGAAAGGAAAGCGGTCGCCAAAGTGGCTGTTGGCCGCAAGCGTCAGTAAATAACGCGCCAGCGAACCGGTCGCCCCGCCAGCCAGTACCAATAGACACCTTTCCAGCAAATGCCGATTCTAGCTCAGTCCATCGAACGCGGGCCTCTACTGCTACACTTTCGGCTGAACGGCTGAGAGGGCATGACTGCGACCAATGGTGCATATCGCCGGCAAGATGTTCTCCGGATGGTGGACGTCACCGATCGCCAGTTGCGCGCGTGGGAAAACCTCGGCCTCGTGCCGGTCCGCGAAAGCTTCGGATTTTCCGATCTCATCGCCCTCAAGACCCTGAAAAAGCTGCGCGCCCTTCGCATCGCACCCAAGCAGATTCAACTGGCGATCCGGTCGCTGAAGCTGCGTTTGAAAGATGTCGAAGAACCTCTGGCACAGTTGCGTCTCACGGCGGACGGCCGCAAGATTACGGTCCACATCGCAGGCAGCAGGATGGAGCCGATCAGCGGCCAGCTGTTGCTCGATTTCGATGCGAAGGAACTGGAAAAGCTGCGCTCATTCCCGCCTGGTGGGGCCAATGAAAAAGTGGCGGAGGAGTGGTTCCAGCGCGGGCTGACGCTGGAGGAGACCGGCGCCCCGGTGGAGGACGCCGTGGCGGCCTACCGGAAAGCCGTCGAGGCGGATCCGAAAGCTTCCGGCGCTCTGGTAAATCTGGGAACCATCGCTTTCCGGATGCGTAAGCTGAAGGACGCGGCGTCTTTCTACGCCCGCGCCATGGAGGCGGATCCGGAGTATCCGCTGGCCCACTTCAACATTGCAAATCTAAACGACGAGCAGGGAAACTTCGCGGTGGCGCGCAAGCATTATCTGGAAGCGATTCGGCTTAACCCGCGCTACGGCGATGCCTACTTCAATCTGGCGCTGCTGTGCGAGCGGAACGGGGAAACCCTCCAGGCCATTGCGCACTGGCAGACCTATCTGAAGCTGGATCCGAGCAGTTCCTGGGCCAGCACGGCGCGCAAGCAACTGGACCGGCTGAAGCGCATGGTGCGCTCGAAATAACTGTTATTTCAGGACGTCGCGAATGATCGGCGCAAGCGCCGAGGCCTCGAAGATGCCGTTGTATTTTCTTCCGTTCAGGTAGAACGTAGGCGTGCCGCCCACACCGGCCTTCTCGCCTTCCTGTTCTTCGGCGCGAACCCGGGTCTTGTACTTGTGGCTGTCGACGTCTGACGTGAAACGATTCATGTCCAGCCCGATCTGTTTGGCATAGCCCATCACGGTCTTGCGGGAAAGATCCGGGAATCCGGCATAGAGCTTGTCATGCATTTCCCAGAATTTCCCCTGCGCCTGCGCGGCCAGCGATGCTTCCGCGCCGAATTCGGCCTCGGAATGCGTGTCCAGCGGGAACTGTTTGAACACGAGCTTCACGTCTTTCGGGAAGAGCCGCAGCACCGCATTGGCCTCGGCCACGGCCTTGGAGCAGAACGGGCACTGGAAATCGGAAAACTCAACCATCGTGATGCGCGCGTTGGCGGGTCCCTTATAGGGATCGCCATCGGTGGAGATCTTAACCGCTTCGTCGAGCACGGGCGGCGGCTCGTCGGCGACTTTCTTCAGGTCAGCCTTCACATACTCGGCGTTCTTGCCGTCCGAGAAGTCCTTTACCGCGACGCCCGCCAGCTTGCGGCTGATCGCGCAACTGGGGTCATTCACCCGGCACTCGGCAATCTTCATATTGCAGCCGCACGCGCAGGTCTCTTCCCGCATCAGCTTGAGAGCCGCCTGTTTGTGCGCCGGCGTTACGCCTTTCCAGTCCACGCCGGGCAATTCGGTTACACTCTGCCAGTTCCCCTGCGCCAGGCAGAGAACCCCTAACAGAAACAAGGGCATCAGTTTATGAAGTCGCACCACATCATTATCGCGCAAAATCGCCGCCGCTGGCCGGGCTGGGGTGGCCGTTTGCCATTGCTATCCTGATTTCGTGGAGCAAAAGCAACTTTGAACAGGATCGTATTGGCTTTTCGCGCGTTTTTCGCGCTTCTTTTCACCGGCAAACTGCCTGACGACATGACAGCGGCGCTGGGCCTTATCCCCAAGCCCGGGCCGGCGCCGAAAGCTCCACCCGTTCCGCCCGCGCCCGTCATTAAGCCAGCCGATGGCGCGCTTCAACTCCTCGGCATGCTCCAGCGGGATGCCCGCGTACTCGATTTCTTCATGGAAGACATCACGCCCTATTCGGACGATCAGGTGGGAGCGGCCGCCCGCGATGTTCATGAGCGCACGCGCGAAATTCTGAGCCGGCACTTTGCGCCCGCGCCCGTCATCGACCGGGTGGAAGGCAGCATTGTTGAAAATGCCGTTGAAAATAATGCCGCAAGTCCCGCCATGGTCAAGTATGTGGGCAACGTCCCGGCTTCCGGAAAACCCGCCTCGGGCCTGCTTCGGCATCGCGGATGGCGCGCCACCGCGGTTTCGCTCCCGCAGCTGAACCTGCGCGAGGACCTGGCCATCCTCGCGCCCGCCGAAATCGAAGTGGAGTAGCGGTGCCGCGCTATTCCATCGGCATCGATCTCGGCACCACAAACTGCGCGCTCGCTTTCACCTCCATTTCTGGTAAGCCGTCCGTAGACATCGAATCGATTCCGCAGCTGGTGAACGCCAACGAAGTCAGCGCGGAGCCACTGTTGCCGTCGTTCCTGTATATTCCCGGCGAACGGGATTTTCCCGCCGGTTCCACCGCGCTCCCGTGGGACCCGGCGCCGCGCTTCGTCACCGGTAAGCTCGCCCAGCGACGCGGCGCCGAGGTTTCCAGCCGTCTGGTCTCTTCGGCCAAGAGCTGGTTGTCGTGTTCCGCTGTCGATCGCACGGCGGCGCTGCTGCCGCTCAAAGCCGCTGACGGAATTCAGCGCGTCTCGCCGGTCGAGGCCTCCGCTGAATATCTGAAGCATCTGCGTGCGGCTTGGGATCTGGCGCATCCGGAAGATCCATTCGATGAACAGGAAGTGCTGGTCACAGTGCCCGCCTCCTTCGACGCCGTGGCCAGAGACCTGACCGGCAAAGCCGCCGAAGCTGCCGGTTTCCGCAATCTCACCATGCTCGAAGAGCCGCAGGCAGCCTTCTACGCGTGGCTCGAACGCCATGAAGACTGGCGCAGCCGGGTGCAGGAAGGCGATCTGATACTCGTGGTCGATATCGGCGGCGGCACCACCGATTTCACTCTGATTGCCGTTACGGCGCAGTCCGGCGAACTGCAACTGGAGCGCATCGCGGTCGGGGAACATCTTCTGCTGGGCGGCGATAATATCGATCTCGCGCTGGCGCATACGGTGGCGGGAGAGCTGGCGGCAAAGGGCACGAAGCTCGACACCTTTCAACTGCAGACCCTCTGGAACAATTGCCGCATTGCAAAAGAGAAACTGCTCGACCCCGCCTACAAAGCCGATGACATTCAGGTCACGATTCTCGGCAAAGGATCGAGTCTCATTGGCGGGACCATTAAAGCCAAACTGCGGCGCGATCAGGTTGAACAGGTGCTCGAAGGTTTTCTGCCCCGGGTGAGCAGCACGGAAGGCCCGCAGCAAACGCGCCGCACCGCCCTGCAGGAAATCGGACTGCCCTACGCGCAGGACCCGGCCATTACCCGTCATCTGGCGAAGTTTCTCCGGCAGAGCGAAGACGGCGCGCTGGCATGTCCCACGCATATCCTCTTCAATGGCGGCGTCATGCATGCGCCGTTCGTGCGCACCCGTTTGCTGGAAGTGCTGAATTCCTGGCTCTCGGCGGAAGGCCGTCCGGCGGTTCTGCCGCTTTCGGGCGAAGATCTCATGCACGCCGTGGCGCGCGGCGCGGCTTACTACGGGGCCGTCCGCCATGGCAAAGGCATCCGTATTCGCGGCGGCATTCCGCGCTCGTATTACGTGGGAATCGAATCCGCCATGCCCGCCGTTCCGGGTTTCCCGACGCCGCTCAAGGCTCTGGCAGTGGCGCAGTTCGGCATGGAGGAAGGCACTTCAGTCCGCATTCCGAATCGCGAATTCGGCCTGATTGTGGACCAGCCCGCCGAGTTCCGCTTCTTCTGCTCGGTCACCCGCAAAGACGACGCGCCGGGCGATCTGATCGAAGATGTGGGCGACGACCTTGAAGAGCTTTCCCCGGTGGAAGTCCGGCTGCCCTCCGAAGGCAAGACCGGCGGCGATTCGTCGGGAAACTCGGTCCCTGTATCATTCGAAACGGTGATCACTGAAACCGGCATGCTGCAACTCTGGTCCGTGGCCCGCGACGGGCGGCGCTGGAAACTCGAATTCAACGTGCGAGAGACCGTTCGCGCATGAAAGTCGGCATCGACCTCGGAACCACGAATTCCGCTCTTGCATGGATCGATCCGGAACAGGCTGAAGACACCAGCTTTCCGCCGATCCACATTTTCGACATTCCGCAACTGGTAGCGCCGAACCGGATCGAGCCGCGCCGCACGCTGCCCTCGTTCTTGCTGCTGGAAGAAGGACAGCCTGTGGGAACCTATGCGCGCGAGCAGGGCGCGATCGTTCCCACACGCCTCGTACACAGCGCCAAGTCCTGGCTTTCGAATGCCGACGTGGATCGCACCGCGAAGATCCTGCCCTGGGATGCGGGCGAAGGCGGACGGGTTCTTTCGCCGGTGGAAGTCTCGGCGCGTTTCATCGCGGCCTTTCGCGAAGCGTGGGATAACCAGGCTGCCGGCCCCGGTTCAGTTGCCAATCATGGTGCGCTCGCAGATCAGGAAGTCGTTCTCACGGTTCCGGCGTCGTTTGACGAAGAAGCCCGCGAGTTGACCGTGAAAGCCGCCGCCGAAGCCGGTTTGCCGCGCATCACGCTGCTCGAAGAACCGGCAGCCGCGTTTTATTCCTGGATCGCCAACAATCTGGCGCGCTCGCGCAAAGCGCTGGCCGATGGGCAGATCGTGCTCGTTTGCGACGTGGGCGGCGGCACGACGGACTTTTCGTTGATCCGCGTTTCGCGCGAGGGCGACAAGATCGACTTTACGCGCACGGCCGTGGGCAAGCACCTTCTGCTGGGCGGCGACAACCTGGATCTTACGCTGGCGTGGCTGGCGGAATCGAAGATCGGCAAGCAGCTTTCCATTCGTCAGCGCAGCGGTCTGCGCCGCCAGTGCTCGGCGGCGAAAGAGATTCTGCTGTGCGATCCGCGCCGGCACAGCGTTGAGATCAACGTGCTCGGCGGCGGGTCATCGATTATCGGCGGTACTCTCAAGACCGAAATCACGCGTGACGAAGCTCTGGAGCTGACGCTCGAGGGATTCCTCCCGCTAACCCCGCGCGGTGAAAAGCCGAAGGAAGAAAAACGCAGCCTGTTCCGTGAACTGGGCTTGCCTTATGTTTCCGACCCGGCGGTGAGCCGTCACCTCGCCGCGTTTCTCGAATCCGCCGGACAGGTTCCTGACGCGATTCTGTTCAACGGCGGATTTTTCATCCCGGAAATCTGCCGCACGCGCGTCGCCGACATTCTGGAAAACTGGTACGGCCGCCGTCCCGAAATCTTTGAGAATCGCGATCTGGATCTAGCGGTCGCCAGCGGCGCGGCCTACTACTCATACGTAAAGTCCACCGGGTCGGGCGTGCTGGTCCGCGGCGGTTTGCCGCGCGCTTATTACGTGGGCCTGAACGACAACTCGGCGGTTTGCCTGGTGCCGCGCGGCGCGGAGGAAGGCGACACGGTCGAGGTGGATCGCGAAGATCTGCAGCTCGTCGCCAATAAACCGGTAGCGTTTCGTCTGATCAGTTCGCTTACCCGCACCGACGACAAGCCCGGCCAGGTGGTCGAATTCGCGCCCACCGAGGAGATCCATCAGCACGCGCCGCTCGAAGCGGTGATTCGCTTCGGCAAAGGCGGCGAGCGTTTGGTGCCGGTGAAACTCGGCGCGCGTTTGACGGAAACCGGGACGCTTGAAACCTGGTGCGATTCGAAAGTCAGCGATAACCGCTGGCGTCTGCAGTTCCAGCTTCGCAAGTCCGCGCCGTCCGAGAGCATTGCGCGGCGTCCCGGGGCGGTGGTCAGCCAGGAAGCCGTCGATGCCGCCATTGAGCTCGTGCGGGAAACTTTCCTGGCCGGTAAGATCGCCCCCGAAGAACTGCCTTCGCGGCTTGAAACCGCCCTCGGGCTCGGGCGAAACTCCTGGCCGGTGGATGTCGCGCGGCGTCTGGCCGATGTCTTCATCGAACTGATCGAAGGACGTAAGCGCACCGCAGCCCACGAGGTTCGCTGGCTGAATCTGGCGGGTTTTCTGCTGCGTCCGGGCTTCGGCTACATCGGGGACGATTTCCGCATCGAGCAGGTGCGGCGGATTTACGCGGGCGGTCCGCAGTTCGGCAATCAGGCGCAGAACGAAATCGACTGGTGGATTTTCTGGGGACGCCTGGCCGGTGGACTCAACCGCAATCAGCAGGGCGACATCGCCCAGCGACTGCTGCCGTTCCTGCTGCCGAAACCCGGCAAGAAACCGCAGCGCATCAATAACAGTCTGCTGCGCGAGATGTGGCGCACAGCATCGAGCATGGAACTGCTGCCGGCCGGAAATCGGATGCAACTGGGCGACTTTCTGATCAAGCAGGGCAAAGAAGACTATGTACTCTGGTGCCTGTCGCGGCTGGGCGCGCGGCAGCTTTTCTACGGCCCCGCCAACCAGGTGCTCGCGCCTTCGGTGGCCTCGCGCTGGATTGAAGCGCTGATCAATATTCCGAAGGCGGACGATGCCTTGGTGTCACTGGCGCGGCGCACGGGCGATCCGGTTCGGGACGTTTCCGCGACGACGTTTGCGGCAGTGCGCGGGCGTCTGGCGGATTCACCGCTGGTGGCCCAGCTCGATGGCGATGCCGAACGCGATGAACGCGCGCTGGGACGGATCTTCGGAGAGGATCTGCCCTCGGGGCTGGTACTCGGGGCTCAGTAAAGAAATCGGGCTAAAGCAATCAGAGAGCTCTAGCTAGATTTCGTTTGAGGCCGTTTTCCCGCTGGTTGCGCATTCGCAGACAGGTTTTCTTCAAACCTCAACGGAGCGAGCCCGAGGACTCTGCGGACCTCATTCATGTCGTTCGCGTCCGAAGGAGTCGCACGCCAATGATTGGTGACGCGCTCAGCGTTAATCGACCCGTTCGACGCCTTCTCGACACGTCTAGCAAGGTCATTGAGACTGATTGCACTGGAGAAAATATCTCGCGCCGTTTCGATTGAAATATCATCGCCCTGCCGGTCCCTTATCAGCGCCCTTATTGCAGGCATCTTGGCGAACTCTGCCAACATCCGGGAATTTGACAGCTTCGCCTCCTCCTCGCTAATAATTTCCCTAGCTTCTTTCTTGTCGCCGACCCGAGCCAATACCTCTTCCAGATAGCGCGTTAAGGTTGCACTCACGTTCGTAAGATCTGTAACCTGGGCGGCAAGCGATGATATTTGAGCGCGATCTGCGCTTGACCGGATGAGTTCTCTAAAAAGTCCCGCCCATTGTTCCCGCAGCCACGTTTCGATTTCCGAGGCCAATTCAAAGTGATAAGTCGGATTATTGCGCGGTCTGGCGAGAATGTAATCTATGAATCCAAAGATATTGACTGAATCAACATGTGCATAGTTGATTGTTTGATTGTCGCGGTTTCTTTTGAAAGTCTCATATTCAGAGAGTACCGACTTCTCCATCAGTACATACGTCGGGATTTCGCGCTCAAGAGCCGATTCATATTCTTTCCGCGTGATGCTCTCGTATCGATCGTAAAATCCTTTCCTGCCAACGTCATCAGATTCACTAATTTCCGAACCGTAACGCCCCCCGATGATCAGAACGAAGACATCGCATCCCTTAGCTTCCCGATAGCATGACTCGTCCAATGCAACATCGGGAGAATAGGCAATGCTTCCTTTCTCCGAAAGAACAGGCTCATAACCCAAGGAAATAATAAAATTCTCCAAGGAGCTTCGCACCTGTTTGAGATCGTAGAATGTCGAACTCAGAAAAACGCGCGGTTTGGCCATCAAACGCCCCCAAAATGAATCCGGTCAACCAGAAATACCACGTTGAGGGGGCGGCGCGTTTTTGCGGCTACTAAAGCAGCCAACGCTCTTTGGCCGCCGGGGCTGGTGCGGGCATTGACAAGCCGCCAAAGCGCCGGTCGCGCCGATGGAACTCCGCTACGGCGCGGCGCAGGTCCGCGGGACCGAAATCCGGCCACAGAGTGCCGATGAAAAGCAGTTCCGCATAGGCGCATTCCCACAACAGGAAATCGCTCAGGCGCTGCTCACCGCCTGTGCGAATCAACAGATCGACTGGCGGCGATTGTTCCTCGAATGCAGGCGAAAGCGGCCCCTCAAGAGCAGCCCGGTGAATCGTCTCCCGCGATGAATAATCCACCGCTATGCGCAGATGCAGACGCGCGCCATGGCGGGTCACGCGTTCGGATTCATCGATAGCCCGGAGAACGCGTTCCGGCAGGCGATCGCGCCGGCCAATGATCGTGATGCGAATCCCGTTCGCCAGCATGCGCTCGCGCTGCGAATCCAGTTGCCACGCCAGCAAAACCATCAGGGCATCCACTTCAACCTGGGGACGCCGCCAGTTGTCGGCGGAGAAGGCGTAAGCGGAAAGAACGGAAATGCCGAAATCCGGCGCGGCTTCCACGATGCGGTCGAACGCATCGGCGCCCGCGCGGTGCCCGGCCACGCGCGGCAAACCCGCCCGCACAGCCCAGCGCCCGTTTCCATCCATAATCATCGCGACATGAAGATTGCTTTGCGGCATAAAGTTGAGAGGGAAATTTTTTTACCGATTGCGCGTCGCCCGGATCAGCGCTTCCATATGGACCACATAACTCTCCAGCGCAGCCCGGCCTTTTGAACTCAGGCGATACTCGGTGCGCGGCATGCGGCCTTCGAACTTCTTCTCGCACACCACGTAACCGGCGTCTTCCAGCTTGCGGGCATGCACGCTCAGATTGCCGTCCGTGGTTCCCAGGGCCTTCTTCAGGTCATTGAACGTGAGGCTCTCGTTGACCGCCAGGGCGCTCACGATTCCAAGGCGCAGCCGTTCATGAATCACGCGGTCGAGAGCGCGCGCCGCTCCGCCTGCGACCACCAGACGCTGTTCCCGCGGATCGGGCTTTCGCGCCGCGTTTTGTTTACCCACCGTAATGCCTCGCAATGATGAATCCGAAAACTATGTGCAAGCCGCCGAACCCGGCCGCCATCAGAGGGGTCGACCAGGCGCCAGGCGCGAACGCGGCCACCACGCCGAGCATCAGAAAGGAAGCGCCCATCACGGGAACCACTCGCACCGAGAAGGCGCCCGCCGAAGCGACCCCCGCTCCATAAAGGAGCAGCCAAACCGCAGGCATGAGTTGATGGAGACCGGCGCGCTCGAGTCCGACCGTCAGCACTGTCCCGGCCACGAAAGACGGGGTCATCGCCAGCACGAACCGCCGGAAAGGCCGCGACATCAGCGATGTCGAAGTCCGGCAGGCTTTCCGCCACGCGAAAGCAATTCCGATGGAAAATGCCAGCGCGGCCTCGCCCAGCCAGATCGCCAGCCACGCTGTATGGCTCCGGGAGAGGTGGGCCGCGAAGGCCGCGAAAAGCGCCGTCGCGCCCATAAGGATTCCACCCGCCCCGGGGACCGCCGTGAATGAGCCCGCGCTCTCCATGGTGTTCCGGATGTAGCGCAGGTTATCCATCGCCTCGCTGTGGAGGCTGACCGGTTCGGAAATGTTACGAATGGGCCGAATGTGTGCCACTTGATCGTCACTATACAGCATCGGCAGAGCACTTTGCAATATAAAGTCGCGCCACAATGTGCAAATGAAAACGCTGAACGTGTTGGCCGGGGTAATGTTTCTCACGAGTCTGCTGCCTGCCCAGGCTCCTCTCTATCCGAATTACCCGAGCGAGACGCCGGCGAAATTCCAGCCTTCCACAAACAGCTTCGATTACGAAAAACGCGACGTCATGATTCCCATGCGTGACGGCGTCAAGCTGCACACCATCATCCTGATTCCCAAGGGCGCGAAAAACGCGCCGATCCTGCTGACGCGAACTCCCTACAACGCAAAAGACCTGACCAGTCACGCGCAAAGTCCGCACCTTGGACCTATCCTGCAGGGGTACGACAATGCGGTCGATGTGATCGTCGACGGCGGCTACATTCGCGTCGTGGAAGATATCCGCGGCAAGTACGGCTCGGAAGGGGATTACGTCATGAACCGGCCCCTGAGCGGTCCGCTGAATCCCACGAAAGTCGATCACTCCACCGACACGTACGACACCATCGACTGGCTGGTGAAGAACATCCCGGAGAGCAACGGAAAGGTCGGCATCCTCGGCATTTCATACGACGGATTTCTGCCCCTGATGGCGCTGGTGAATTCGCATCCGGCGCTGAAAGTATCGGTGCCGATGAACCCGATGGTGGATGGCTGGATGGGCGACGACTGGTTCCATAACGGAGCTTTCCGGCAGCAAAACCTCCCCTACGTTTACGAACAGCAGGCCACGCGCGACAACTCGGAGAAATGGTGGAGCGGACACCGCGACGACTACGACCTCTATATGGAATCCGGGTCGGCCGGCGAACTTGCCCAGCGCCACGGCATGGAGCAGATCGGTTTCTGGCGCAAGATCCTGGCCCACCCGAGCTATGACGGCTTTTGGAAAGACCAGGCCATGGACAAGATCCTTGCGGCGCAGCCCCTGAAGGTTCCGGTCATGCTGGTTCACAGCCTCTGGGATCAGGAGGACATCTACGGCGCGATCGCCGTCTATAAAGCCATCAAGCCGAAGGACACCGCCAACGACAAAGTATTTCTGGTGATGGGTCCGTGGCACCACG
>DASZLO010000269.1:0-39929 GCA_035552315.1 Bryobacteraceae bacterium | reverse complement strand
ACGTCCTTACGGCGCGCTACGGCGGCGACACTCAGTACCTGGCAAGCAGCGCCCCGGCTATAACGCAAACCGTGCAGAACCAGCTGCAGAACGGATTCCAGAGCGCCGCCACGTATGCCCTAGCAGTCACGAATCCATCCGCGATTACAGTAGCGGACTTCAATAATGACGGCAAACCGGATGTCGCGGTGGCGTCGAGCACAAGCGGCAAGGTTTCAATTCTGCTGAACAGCAACAATGGAACCGGCACATTCGGAACCGCTGTGAGCACTCTGGCGGGCACCGCGCCGACATCCATTGTCGCCGGGGACTTCAACGGTGACGGTTTTATGGATGTTGCCGTCGCCAATACCAGCACCAATCTGGTAAATATCCTGCTGAACAACAGGAACGGTAACGGGGGCTTTTCCACCGCCAAGACTTATTCGACAGGCGCAAACACCCATCCTCAGTACCTCGCGACCGGCGACTTCAACGGTGACGGGATCATAGATCTCGCGGTAGCCAACAGTACGGGCGTTGTCAGCATCATGCCGGGCAACGCGGACGGTACCTTCCAGACGCCACTTTCGCCGGCGAACACAGTTGGCACGAACCCCCGTTCGATTGTGGTCGGGGATTTCAACGGAGACGGGCTCGCCGATCTGGCGGTCGCCAACTCCGGGTCCAATACCGTGAGTGTCCTGCTCGGTAAAGGGGACGGGACATTCCAGAGCGCGGCAACTTACACCGTCGGTTCGAGCCCGCTGGCGATCGCACGGGGGGATTTCAACGGCGATGGTGTGCTGGACCTGGCAGTGGCGAATTCGACCGGGAATACCGTAACCATACTGATGGGCAACGGCGGCATCAGCGGTACCTTCACAGTGGGCGGCTCCTATCCGGCCGGCGCCGGTCCGAATTCAATCGTCGCCAGCGATTTCAATGGAGACGGTCTGCTGGATCTGGCCATCAGCAATAGCAGCGGAGTCAGCCTGCTGATTGGCGGGGGCGACGGGACATTCCAGAATCCTTTGAGTTATTCAGCGGCAACCAATCCGATAGGTCTTGCGTCGGCCGACTTCGATGGAGACGGTACTTCCGACCTCGCCGTGGCCAATCAGGGCAGCAATAATGTGAGTGTCCTGTTGGGCGGCCTGTTCTTCTCCGACGTGACCATCGCCAAGTCCCACACCGGCGACTTCACCCAAGGTCAGAACGGAGCGATTTACACTTTGACCGTCTCCAATGTCGGCGCTTACCCGACAGCAGGCCTGGTCACTGCCAAAGATGTCTTGCCGAGCGGGTTGACGGCAACTGCGATCAGCGGATCAGGCTGGTCGTGCGCGCTCGTGGGACTTTCCTGTACCCGAAGTGACGCACTGGCGCCCGGTGCGAGCTACCTGGCCATCACGGTTACGGTGAGAGTCGCGGCGAATGCTGCCAGCCACGTAACCAACACGGCCACTGTGTCCGGCGGTCACGAGAACAATGCCGCGAACGATTCGGCCACCGATCTCACGAACATCGTGCAGGCAACGTCAACGACTCTGACGGTTTCGGATCCGGGCTGGGTGTACAAAGAGGCTGTAACTCTGACGGCCACCGTTTCGGCATCGGCCGCGACGGGAAACGTCACATTCTGGCAAGGATCAACTTCGCTGGGCACGGTGCCCGTCGACAGCAACGGCCAGGCTTCGATGGCGGGCCCCTCGCTTACGCCCGGGTCTTACAGTTTCAGCGCCATCTACAGCGGAGACTCCAGCTACGCGGGCAGCACGGGAACCTTGATCCAGGTTATCGGAAAAGCCACAGCCACTCCGACGCTGAGTAACCTGAACGCCACCTGGAACGGGAGTCCCCAGTCCGCAAGCGTGACGACGAACCCGGCAGGTCTGAACGTTGTCGTGACCTACAACGGCAATTCGACCCCGCCATCCAATGTTGGGACGTATGCCGTCGTCGCTACAATCAGCGATTCGAACTACACAGGTGTGACGTCGGCGGCGTTCGTCATATCGCCGATCCAGGCGACGGTCAATCTAACGCTGCCGTCCGGCCCGTGGGACGGCACCACCAGGGTAGCCACAGCCACCACGACGCCATCGGGCCTGAGCGTGTCCATCACTTATGGTGGCAGTTCTACCGCGCCTTCGGCGGCGGGTTCGTATGCCGTGGTCGCAACGGTCACAACTCCCAACTATACGGGAACCGCTTCCGGGACGCTCGTCATCAGCCCCGCGGCGGTCACGATTACTTTGAGCAACTTAAGCGCGACCTACGACGGCACGGCGAAGGCCGCCGGCACTGTGGCCACCCCGAACGTTCCGGTTACCGTAACTTACAACGGCGTGTCCACGCCGCCGGTTGCGGCCGGGTCTTATGTGGTCAGCGCGGCTCCGACCAGTTCGAATTATTCCGGATCGGCTACAGGGACATTGATTATCAGTCCGGCGGCGGCGGCGGTTACGCTGGGGAATCTCACCGGCACTTACACCGGCGCGGGGCAAGGGGCTTCGGTGACAATTGTGCCATCGACCGTTAGCTATAGCGTTAAGTACAACGGTTCGTCTTCGCTACCGGTCACGGCGGGTACATACAGCGTGGTCGTGGCGGTGACGGATCCCAACTATTCCGGCGCGGCGAGCGGCGCCTTTACGATTCAGAAGGCTACGCCAGTGGTCACCTGGCCTCAACCGGCCTCTCTTGCCTTCGGGAGCCCCCTGGGCGCGGGCCAGTTGAACGCGACATCGACCCCGGCAGGATCGCCGACCTACTCGCCGCCATCCGGGACCGTTCTCCAGGCCGGAGCCAACCAGACTTTATCGGTTACCTTCGCACCGGCCGACCCGGTAAATTACAACGGCGTGACAGCGACCACGACGATCACGATCAATCCTTCCGGGGTCCAGGGGGTCCTGATCACGATCGCCAAAGTCCTGTCCCGGGACTTGAGCAACAACATCGTGGTGAGCCTGACGCTGTCGAACGGCGGCAACACGGACGCCACAAACGTCAACTTGACCAACCTGAAGATCGGAACGTTCCTTGGGTCTCCGCTTCCAATCGCTCTCGGGACCATCCGGTCGGGGCAATCGGCGACCGCGACTGTGGTCGTTCCGGGCTCGGCTGGCGCAACCGGAGCCGTGGCAACGATGGCCGTGGGCGGAACCTACTCAAGTGGTAGTTTCAGTACATCGACGAAGCTTTATCTGCCATAATGAGCAAATTGAAAGCTGTATTCCTAATTCTGCTGGCGGGCCTCGCCACGGCATCGGCGAGGGCGGATCTGATCCCGATTTCCGTTCAAAATACAGGCTTTAACAATGTGTCTGCAGGCTCTGTCACGGTGTTTGCCGGTTCCACTGGCAATCTTGTGAGCGGAACCCTGACAAATGTCGGACCCGATTCGGTCATTATCAACTCCAGCGATGGATTCGGCTTTTTCGACGTGTCTGTGGGCAGCGATCCGGGTAGTCTTTATTTCAGCAACGTGGACTCGTCTCCGTTCAGCCCGCCCGATACGCTCCCTTCGGGATCCGGCCCGGTGGATGTGGATTTGTTTACCTTCGATGTATCCCCGGACACTCCAGTCGGATCGTATATCGATTGGGCTTATGCGGTAGTAGATGCGGCCGGCGATAGCGTTGGCGTCGGCAATTTTACGATAGTGGTCGCAACGCAAACCGCCGAAGTTCCGGAGCCGGTTCCGGCCGGCCTGATGGGACTCGGGCTATGTCTTGGGGCGGCGATCCGACTGCGCGGCCGCCTCGGGGCCACGATCCGTGCAAGGCTGCCGGCGCGTCGTAACCGCCCCAGTTAGTTAGCACTTGCTCGGGGCAGGAAACGCGAAAGACGAACCTCTCGGCACTACGACGGAATCCCTTCGCGGTATCGCAAGGATGTAAGCTTAAAAGGCATGAGCGGCGTCCAAATCACAGTGCCAACCGAACTGCTCGAAGCTGCGGGGATGACCCCTGCTGAAGCCCCTCGGGAATCCGTCCGACTGCTCGCTCTCGAACTGTTTCGTGAGAACAAGGTGTCTCTGGGCCGTGCCGCGGAGCTGTGCGAGATGCCGATCGAAGCGTTTATGGTTTTCGCCGGGAAGCACGATGCACCAATGCACTACAGTGTCGCCGATCTGGAAGAAGATCGCCTTACGCTTGAACGCCTGAGTTCGTGATTGTCCTCGCGGATTCGTCTCCTCTCATCACGCTGGCACGCTCAGTACTTCGAGCTTTTGCGAGAATCTTATGGCGAGATAATCATTTTCCGTGAAGTCTACAACGAGGTGGCTATAGCGGGTTCCGGACTGCCAGGCGCCGACGAGATGCAGCGAGCGTCGTGGATTCGAGTGGAGTCGGAGACACCAGCTGATTTACCCCCGAGGGTTGCATCGGCTTGCGTTGGCCTCGGTGCGGGCGAGAGGAGCGTCATCTGCTTTGCGGCCCCGTTGAGCGCCGACCTCGTTCTGATAGACGAAGAGAGGGCCCGGCGCGCCGCGAAGAGTCTTGGACTCCGGGTTGCGGGTTCAATTGCTGTCCTTGAACACGGCGCGAAATTGAGTCTGGTTCATGATCTGCGGGCCGTCTTCGTGACTCTTCTCAATCAGGGCATTCGTTACGACCGTGGACTGCTCAACCAGAGCCTCGCGCGCCTCGGCCTAACCAGACTTGACTGATGGCCTTCCAGCGATGAACCGTCTGCGCTCGGATATTCGGAATGGGGTTTGGAGGCGCGGGTCGGGATCGAACCGACGAATAAGGGTTTTGCAGACCCTTGCCTTACCACTTGGCTACCGCGCCATTACTGAGGGAGGAGCCGGATTGCGGCTTGCCGCCACATTGCTCCTCTTTGGAACATAACGCGTCTGCTTGCCGGAAGTCAATTCCACCGGTCCCGGCGGTATCACCGGCAGCAGCAAATACGACTCGCGCTCGCGGTCGTGGAAAATCGTCTGTGTCGCCTTCCGTAAGTCCTTTGCATCCGCCACTGTACCGCCCGTATTCGGGTTGCGGTCGAACCTCGGAAAATTGCTGCTCGAGACCTCCAGCCGGATCCTGTGCCCGGCCCGGAATACATTGCTGGTCACCCCCGCGTCGATGGTCATCTTATAAGGCGTGCCCGGCGTCATCAGCACCGGATTCTCCAGCGACTCCCGGTACCGGACGCGCAGAATCCCGTCCGTCAGGTTGCGCGCCGAGCCGTCCGGAAACACGTCCACCAGCTTCGCAGTGAAGTCCGTATCGGGCGCGCTCGAAGCCGCATGCAGCACCAGCTTGACCGGGCCGGTGACCTCCGTGTCAACCAGCAGCGGGGCCGTCGAATAAACCAGCACGTCCTTGCGCTTCTCCACCGCCTGCTGATCTTTCGGGCCCCACGGGAAAATCGCCGGATCGCAGCAAACTGCCCCGCCCGTGGTCGGCGCCGGATTGCGCGGGTCGTACACGAAAGTGTCCGGAGCCTGGCGCTTCCCGGGTCGCGAGTCCAGCGCCCCGCCACCCTCCAGATAAAACCGGATTTCCCGCGCGCGCGCCAGCGGCCAGGAATCTTCATCGCGCCATTGATCGATCCCCATCACGAAAAGCCTGACAGGGTGCCGGGCCACCGGCTGCTCAACGCCTTTCAGCCATCGGTCGAACCAGGCGATCTGGTCCGGCCGCAGGGAGATCTGGGAGTCTTTGCCGAAGTTCACGCCGGGGAAGGCCGTGTTGAACACGTGCGCCCAGGGTCCGATCACGATCCGGTCCTCCGGATTGTGTTTGCTCAAATTCGTATAGGCGTCGAGATCGCTCTCGGCATAGTTGTCATACCAGCCGCCCACCGAATAGACAGGAACGTGAATGTCTTTCAGATGTTCGCGAACACTGGAGTCTTTCCAGAATTTGTCATAACCGGGATGACTGGATGCATTCGCCCAGACATCCAGTCGTTTGCCCGCGACCTCCATGTCGGCCGATCGCTCCGGGAGCCACAAAACGTATCGGCGAAAGTCGGGCGGCCGGAACCCGCGCGCGCGCATGTTTTCCTCAAGCCAGAGAAGCCGATGCCCAAGCTTCATGGCACCGCCGGTCGAATAAAACCGGTCGCGATAATCGTCATCGCCCGACACATAGGGGAAGATCGCCTTCAGGTGCGGATTGTGCGTCAGCGCCGCTTTCCATTGGGCGATCCCGAGATAAGACCCGCCATACATGCCCACCCCGCCGTCCGACCAAGTCTGCGAGGCGATCCAGTTCAGCGTGTCATCGCCATCATTGATTTCCTGATTGAGGGGCTCGAACACGCCCCCGGATTTATAGCGCCCCCGAACGTCCTGCACCACAACCGCATAGCCATGATTGAGGAACGACTGGTAGTTGGGCGTCAGCGCATCGCCCTTGTTGTAAGGGGTGCGCAGGAGAATTGCCGGGAAACGGCCAGAACCGGACGGGCGGAATACATTGGCGCTTAAACGCACGCCATCGCGCATCGGCACCGCCACATTGAACTGCAGAATCGCGCCGAACGCAGAGCCGCAAAGAGCGAAAGAGACTGCAGCGGCTATGAAGTAACAGCGCAAAGAGCTTCCCAATAGCTACGGGCGGCCTGCTCCAGCCCGTGACACTTTCGAATATGGTCCCGGGCGCCGGCTCCCACCTCTCGCGCGATCGCCGGATACCCGGACACCAATATCATATGGTCGAACAATTCAGCACTTTCAGCAACGCCCGGTCTGACGCGCAGCATCGCGGTTTGGGGAAAACCGGCATTTTCCGGGTTATCCGTGCCAATTACGGGCTTCCCGATACCCATCAACCGGATCGCGATACCCGAAGTCTCTCCTGCCGCCGGATAGCGGAGGTTCAGCGCGCAATCCACGGAGGCGGCTGCGATTTTGAGGTCCTCGTCGCTGAGATGCGAGAGACGGTACACAGCCGGATGCGCGGCTTCCGTTTTCAGCAGCCGCTCGAGGTCGCCTGAAACCGCATCGCCCGCGATCAGCAGCGCTGTTTCGGGCCGCAAGGCATGGAGCCTGCGAAACGCGGCGAGACAAGCCGGCACGCGCTTGGTCTCGCGCAGGTAACCGAAAACCCCGAACAGTATCGCGGTGGCGGGAATTCCGGCCCGCTCCCGGAATCGTACCGTTTCCGCGGCATCGACGGCGCTGCTGTCCGGCTCAAAAAAATGCGGAATCATGAAGATGCGTTCCGCCCCGTGGGCTCTTGCCATGGCCGCCGCGCCCGGATTATGCACGATCACGCCAGCCGATCGCTCGACGATCCGGCGCAGCATAGGGAAGTCAAAGTACCGCGAGTCAACGGCTGCTTTCGATCGATCCCGCCTGAGTTCCTCGCCCAGATCCCGGCGCCAGACGCCGTAGTTATGAACCCACTCCGTCATGTATTCGTCATGAGTGAGGGTTCCCAGCATGAAGTGCTGGAGCACGGCATCGTGCAGAACGATCAGTCCCGGCGTCCGCAGCGCGCGCGCATAAATGTCTTCGTGAAGACGATTGTTGCCGAGGTGATAAAGATGTACATCGGCCCGCGCGGCGTCCCGTTCGATAGTGCCGTGACACTCCAGCGCCTTGCGCAGAGTCTCCGCATAATCGGCCACGCCTGTGCGGGAGCCCGGTGGCGGCGCGTGATAGCCGACGGTCATGGCGCTGGCTTCGGGCGGCGTCCGAACAGCGCCGTCCCGATCCGGACCCATGTGGCGCCCTCTTCAATCGCCACTTCGAGATCGTTGGACATTCCCATCGACAGCTCCGGGAGCGCATAGCGCGCCGCGAGTTCCCGCAGCCGTGCGAAATACGGGCGTGAGAGTTCGGCGTTTTCCGACCAGGGCGGGACCGTCATCAGTCCGCGCAGCGTCAGATTCCTGCAAGCACGAACCGCATCGACAATTTCCGGCAGATCCGTTTCCGCGGCTCCCGATTTCGACTCTTCTCCCGAGAGCTTGACTTCAATCATCAGATCCAGCGGCTTCGACTCCGCGTCGAGCCGCGAGGCCAGCTTCGCCGCATCGACCGAATCGATGGACGAAAAAAGCTGCGCGGCCTTTCTGGTTTTGTTCGATTGAAGGTGCCCGATCAGATGAAACCGCGCCCCGGTGAGGTCCGTCAACAGGGGTGCCTTCCGCTCCATCTCCTGCACGTAGTTTTCGCCGAACTCGCGCAGTCCGAGCGCGTAGGCCGCACGTATGGACTCCGGGCCGAAGATCTTCGTAACAGCCAGCAGACGAACGGAATCCCGCGCGCGCCCCGCGGCCACGCAGGCGCCGGCGATGCGCTCGTCCACCAGGGTCAGCCGTTGCTCAAGTGTTTCCGGCTCCAAAAACCGATCATAGTCCAGGTGTTTGTTCCGAACTCTGTTACAAAATAAGTTCTTGCCTCGCCTTCCCATTCCGATGGACACTTAGAATTTGCAAAGTGAGGATTTGAAAAAGTTGGAAAAGAACGGACGTAAAGGTTCCGGCGTGATGGAACCGACCGAGCGCTGGTCTTCAGTGGATGCCTCCGAGCTCTTCGATGTAGCGAGCTGGGGCAAAGGTTATTTTTCCGTAAGCGACGAAGGCCATGTTCTGGTTCACCCGGAAAAGGAACCGGCGCGCTCCATCGATCTCAAGAAGCTGATCGATACGCTGGTCCTGCGCGGCATTTCCCTTCCCATCCTGATTCGCTTCGCTGAAATCCTGAAGCATCGCCTGGGCGAACTTCACGACGCCTTCGATACGGCGATTCGCGAGCACAAATATAACGGCAATTATTGCTGCGTTTACCCGATCAAGGTGAACCAGCAGCGCCAGGTGGTTGAGGAAGTTCTGGAGTTCGGCAAGCCCTATAAGTTCGGGATGGAAGCGGGTTCAAAACCCGAACTGCTGGCCGTAATGGCGCTGGCCGACAACGATACGCCCATCATCTGCAACGGCTTCAAAGACGACGAATACATCGAAATGGCGATGCTGGCCCAGAAGATGGGCCGCACGATCATCCCGGTCGTCGAGAAATACACGGAGCTTGCGCTCATCGCCAAATATGCCGAGAAAATCGGCGTGTGCCCCACCATCGGAATTCGCGCCAAGCTGGCCAGCCGGGGATCCGGACGCTGGAAGTCATCCGGCGGATTCCGTTCGAAGTTCGGCCTGACCACCACCGAAGTAATGCGCGCGCTGGAAGAGCTGCGGCTCTGGGGAATGGGCGATTGCCTCAAACTGCTGCATTTCCACTTGGGCAGCCAGATCACCAATATCCGCCAGGTGAAAGGTGCCGTGAACGAAGCGGCGCGCCTCTATGCGGAGCTCTGGCGCACGGGCGCAACGGGCCTGAAATATATGGATGTGGGTGGCGGCCTCGGGATCGATTACGACGGCTCGCAAACCGATTTTGAATCCAGCGTCAACTACACGCTGCAGGAATACGCCAACGACATCGTCTATCACATTCAAAACGTGCTGGACGAATCCTCCGTGCCCCACCCGACAATCGTGACCGAAAGTGGCCGCGCCATCGCTGCCTATCACAGCGTGCTCGTATTCAACGTGCTGGGCGTCTCGGGTCCCGGCGAGGAAGAATCCCCGCAGGAGTTGCCGCCGGATCCGGAGCAGCCGCTGATCGACCTGCAGGAAACGCTGCGTTCCGTCAATCCTAGAAATTTGCTGGAAGCCTTTCACGATTCGCAGCAGGCGCTCGATTCCGCGCTCAATCTCTTCAGCCTCGGCTATCTTCCGCTCGAGCAGCGGTGCATCGCGGAAAATCTTTATTGGTCCATCAGCCGGCGAATTCAGAAAATGGGGCGGGAACTGGAGATTCTGCCGGAGGAACTGGAAGGCCTCGACGCGATGCTTTCCGATACCTATTTCTGCAACTTCTCGCTTTTCCAGAGCATGCCGGACAGCTGGGCGATCAAGCAATTGTTTCCGATCATGCCGATCCATCAGCTCAATCAGCAACCGCTGCGCCATGCTGTGCTGGGGGATATCACGTGCGACTCCGACGGCAAAGTGGATCAGTTCATCGATCGCCGCGACATCAAGCGAACTCTGCCCCTGCACGAATTCACGGGGCAGGATTATTACATCGGGGCGTTCCTGGTCGGTGCATACCAGGAGATTCTGGGCGACATGCACAATCTTTTCGGCGACACCAATGCCGTACACGTACGATTGAGCCCCGAAGGCGAAGTCATTCTGGACGAAGTGATCAAGGGCGACACGGTTCGCGAAGTGCTGAATTACGTGCAGTTCAAAGCCGAAAATCTGGTCACGCGTTTACGCCGCAGCGTCGAAACGGCCGTACGCGAAGGCCGCCTGGGATATGAAGAGTCGGGACGCCTGCTTCGCTTCTATGAAGAGGGCCTCCACGGCTACACCTATCTCGAAGACGCGCACGAACGCTGATGGCGGCTATGAGCCGGGACAGACGGGCCTGCCTAGCGCGGCCTGTCCTCGTCGAGTAGTTCCACCAGATACTTCTTCCATACCGCGGCGCGCGAATGGGTGCCGTGGCCGCGAGTTTCGTCGCTGGTCGGGATCAGAATGTAGCGCCCTCTGCGCACGCGTTGAATCTCCCGCTCGAGAATGCCCAGCTCCGGCGGATTCACTTCGTCGTCAGCGGAGTTCACCGCATATAACGGTGCTTTGATTTTTTCCAGCATCGGCGACGGATCGTAGTCGCTGGAGGCATCGAACTGATACAGCATGTCATTGGCGTCCACGTTCAGGGCGCGTTTGCGCAGCTCGGCAACCGCTGCGTCAGCCTTTTCGCGCGTCGGATTCGCCTTATGCAGCTGCAGGGGGCTGCTGGTCATCATCCAGAGCGCATACTGGGCGGCAATCAGTCCCTGCGCGGGCGGCGCGGTGTAGTCCCCGTTTTGCCACGCCGGATCGTCGCGAATCGCATCGATAATCATGGCGCGCAGCATCCGGTTCCGTCCCGCGATGGGGACAGGCGCGCTGGCCAGCGGCATGAGCGCATCCATGTAATCGGGATACATTTCACCCCAAATCCACGACTCCATCGCACCCATTGAAGTCCCCATGACCAGGCGCAGATGATCGATGTTCAGGCCGTCCTGAACCAGCAGGTAGTCGGCGCGCACCATATCGTCGTAGCGGTAATGCGGAAAGCGAGCGTGCAGTCCATCGCTGGGTTTGCTCGACTTGCCATGGCCGATGGCGTCCGGAAGAATGATGAAATACCTGGCCGCATCGAGCGGCTGTCCGCGGCCGAAAAGCTCCCCCGCAAAGCCGGCCCCGAGAAAAGCCGCGCCCGTGCCCCCGGTGCCATGCATGATGAGGACCGCGTTGGTCACGTGCCCCGCAGCGTCGCGCGCCGGAGTTCCAATAGTGATGTAGTGCAGGCGAAGCTCAGGCAGGCGCTCGCCGGACTTGAAGGCGAAGTCGCGGGCAACCCAGTCTCCCTGCGTCTGCTGGGCCTCGCAGGCGAGAGCGGCAAACAGGAGCGCCGCTGGAAGAGCTATCGCCCGGATCATGGGGTTCATCGATACGAGGCTATCACGGCGGCCAAATGATATGATTTTTGTGCCGTATGAAAATCCAAGCGCTAGTTTTCACCACATTTTGCGGGGCCTTGCTTGCCCAAAGTCCGGAGGCCCTGCCGACTCCGGGCTTCCATCATCTGCACCTGAATTCGCCGAACCCGGAAGCCGCGATTGACTTTTACACAACGCAGTTCAAGAGCGCTTCCAAAGGCACCTTCGACGGGAAGCCGGCCCTCAAGACCGGGAAGATCTGGATACTCTTCAATAAAGTAGCCACGCCCGCGCCCCTCCAGCCGCAGACTGCCGTCTGGCACTGGGGATGGAACGTTCCGGACGAGCGCGCCTACATCGCCCATTACAACGAGACGAAAACGAAAATCCTGCCTCTCTGGACTGGCGATGGCGATGGCTTCGTTCAGATCAGTTCAGACAGCTGGCCAGGCACCGGCGGCACTCTGGGGCGCACCAAAGCCCAGCTCGAAGAGGCCAAAGCGCAGGGAATCAAACCGAATGGCGGCGCAGGTTTTGCCTATCTCGCCGGACCCGACGGGGCCATGATCGAGGTCGCCGGTAATTTTCCCAACCAGCCGGAGCGATTCAACCACGTCCATATGTTCCAGGACGACCCGGTCTGCGCCGTGCTTTGGTATCAGAAGCATCTGAACGTGAAGCCGCGTCCGGCGCGCGGCGGCGCTCCTGCCACCCCGCCCACGGAAGCTACCTGCAAGGCTCCCCATGGCGAATCAACGTGGCCTGCACTCGAGAAGGGCGGCATGTACCGTTTCCCGTCGGGCGGCGTGAGCTTCGACGATATCGCGATGAACTGGTATGTCCGCCAGAGCGACATGCCGCTGGTGAGCACCCGCGGGCATCTGGCCGATCACATTGCGCTGAGCGTCGGTAATCTGGATGCCTGGTACGCCAAGCTCAAGGGCGAAGGCGTGAAGATCCTGATGGAACCTTACAAGCTGGACAATACCCGGGCGTTCATGATTGAGGGCCCCAGCAAGGAAGCGCTGGAGTTGGTGGAAGTCAAATAACCGGATAGCGCAGCAGCAATAAAAAGGGGACCGCAGTCGCGGTCCCCTTTTTATTGCACCGAATGCTTCGGTCTTACATCGTATCGGGCAGTTTGAAAGCTACGAACTCACCGGAGTAGTTGCCCCCGCTGATCGCCAGCACAATGTACTGCTTGCCGTTGACCATATAGGTCATGGGCGAACCGCTCTGGGGCGCCGGGATGTAGACTTCCCCGACATCCTTGCCCGTCATTTTGTCGTAGGCCACGAGTTTCGCGCCGCGGACACCGTTTTGAGTAGCAAAGCCCGCCTCGCCCGCGATGACGAGGGACTTAGTCGTCAGCACGCCGAGGATACCCGAACGGCCGGTCTTGGGAATGTCGAGACCCTTCAGAGCGGGGCTGTTTTTGATGTTATCCGGCGTGTCGCCGTGCGCAACCTGCCAGACGATGTCGCCCTTGTCGAGGTTGATCGCGGTGATGCGGCCGTAAGGCGGTTTCACCAGCGGGAGACCCTCGACGGCAAGCGCGGTACCGCCTTCGCCAGGTCCACGGCCACCGGCAGCGGCAGCGCCACCGCGACCGCCGCCAGGAGCAGCGCCACGGCCGCCTGCGCCGCGGCCACCACGGGGAGCCGCCTGGGCATTACCCTGGATGTAATTCATGTCAGACTGGCCAGGCTGCGGCGGCACGAGGCCAAAAGCGGCGATCACGCTCTGCGAGAAAAGGTAGACGTTGTGGGTTTCGGGATCGTAGGATCCGCCGGGCCAGTTGGAACCGCCCAGCGGGCCGGGCGAAACCAGTGAGCCGATGGTGCCATCCACGGTGCTGACCGAAGGCGGCGTGAAGATCGGACCATGAACATACTTGTCCATCAGGGCCAGTGCTTCTTCATGAAGCTTGGGGGTAAAGTCGATCACGTTCTCCGGAATCGCTCCCTGACGATCGTAGGCCGGGGGCTTGGACGGAAACGGCTGGGTGGGCGAAGTCTTTTCGCCCGGTACGGTCGACTGCGGAACAGGCTTTTCCTCGATGGGCCAGATCGGTTCGCCGGTTTCCCGGTTGAATACATAGAGGAATGACTGTTTCGTGGGCTGCGCCAGAGCCTTGACGGGCTTCCCGTTGATGTTGATGTCGGCGAGAATCGGGGCGCAGGGAATATCCATATCCCAGACCCCGTGATGTACCAGCTGATAGTGCCATTTGCGCTTGCCGGTCTGGATGTCGACCGCCACGATGCTTTCGCCGAACAGGCCGTTGCCCGGGCGATGGCCGCCGTAATAATCACCGGTCGGCAGTTCTACAGGCAGATAAACGAGGCCGAGGGCCGGATCGGCTGACATCTGAGCCCAGACGCCGGCGTTCCCGGTGTAGGACGCCGAGTCCTTTTCCCACGTGTCGTAGCCGTATTCGCCGGGCAGCGGAATGGTGTGGAAGATCCAGAGGCGTTTGCCGGTTTTCACGTCGAATCCGCGCACATAGCCCTTAACATGGGTCTTGCTCTTCGGATTGCCGCCGGCGAGGTGGGCCGCACCGACCACAACGACGTTCTTGGCGACGATCGGGGTGGAGTGCAGACCGATCTCGGCGTTGATGAGATCCATTTCCTGGTCATCGTCCTTCTTCAGGTCGACAACGCCGCCCTGCCCGAATCCGGGAACCAACTGGCCTGTCTTGGCATTGAGGGCGATGAGGCGGTAGCCAGGGGTGACATAAAGGACGCGCTCCTCTTTGCCGTCGGTCCAGTATGCGAGACCGTGGCCGGAGAGCTGGCGGGGCGCGGCGGCGCCGCGCGGCCCTTCAACTTCCGAGTGACTCCAGATCAGTTCACCGGTAGCGGCGTCGAGCGCAATGGCGTCGCGACGCGTGCCTGCCGTGGTGTAGATCACACCCTTGACCATCAGGGGCGTGGCTTCGAGCTGAAACTCGCGGCGCGGTCCGAGCATATCGGTCTTGAATCGCCACGCGACTTCGAGCTTGTTGAAGTTGCCGGCGTTGATCTGATCGAGAGCCGAATACCGGGTGCTCCCGAGATCGCCCCCGTAATAGGACCATTCGCCATTCGTGCCCTTCTGGGCGGACAGCATGGAAGCTGCCAGAATACATACTGCGGCTGGGACCGTGCGTACGATCCATCGAGAGAACGTTTGCACCACGTCTCCCCCTTTCATTTTTAAAGTCCGCGTAGGGCAGCCAGCGCCTGTGCGCGTCATGTTTTTTCCTGTTGTTTTATTGCAAAACCCGGAAGGGCCAGTGTACACCAAGTGATTGCTCTGTGTGGAAAACGCGGGATGAACGGCCGCCTGCGCTTTATTTTTTCGGCCCGACGTTAAACCGCACTTCAAGGTAAGTGATGGAGCCGTCGACGTCCTTATACCAGTGGGGTGTTCCGGCGGGAATCACGACGGTGTCGCCTTTCGCAACGTGACGGGTGACGCCTCCGTCGATGGTGACGGTTTTACCGGTGCGATTGAAGGTTCCCCCGGTAACCATGGTTCCGGACCCTTCGATGATGTAATGGATTTCGGAGCCTTCCGGATGGGAAATGGCGCCAGCGGGTTTGGAGCGGTGAACGATATTCGCCTGATAGCGGGAATCGGTTACGATCCCCGAGGTGACCATTTGGTCGGGGGTGGCTTTGATTTTCTCTTGCAACGCCTTCATCAGTTCGGCGTCGGTTTTATAAATTACGGGGTCAGCCGATTGCTCGGCTGACCCCGTATTGACTGCACACAGAACTGCGACGGCTATGAATAACGTGCCCGAAATCAGCGACGGTTTCATTGGCTTCGGTTTGGTTATTTTACGGTCACTTTTATCAGACCATTGGTCCAGCAGCAAAGGAATCCACCGCCGCCGGGGCCGGAGGAATCGTTGGCGATAACCCGCAGCCAGTATTCACCCGGCTGGCTGAAAGTGGCCGTGTTGGTTGCTTTTCCATTGAAAACGTTCTTTATTGGAATCGGACTGTTGGGCGTCGCTTCCATCTTGGGCTTCTCGGTCGAGAACTTAATCGGCGCCGGTCCCCGGTACTGCTGCCAGGTGAGGTTCACGGCATTGGGATTCATGAACTGGGCGATGGTGTCGGCGTCAACTCCGGCAGCAGCCGCGGCGGCTGCCAGATCGGCGGCGGGATCGGCTGCGGGTTTGGGCGCTGCCGCGGCCGGGGGCGGGGTTTCCGCTCCGCCACGTCCGCCTGCACGTCCACCGGCTCTTCCACCCGCGGCACCGCCTCTGCCTGCCGCTCTGAACAAGCTCTTATCGTCGTCAGCCGCGTAGACCGTGAGGCTCAACGGCTCTCCCACCTTGGCGGTGCGTTCGCCCATAAGCGGCCGGGGTCCCTGAATGGAGGGGCCCTTTTCGTCGAAACTGATGGTCGGAGGCGTGTTGCCGATGCCGATTTCGTGCATGGGCGTAATGCTCCAGGACGGGCCGAGGTGACCGGGAACCGAAAGGGTCTGACCGTTAGCCGTAATTGTCCAAGTCACTTTCTTGTCGCCAAAATCCTTGGGGACGGTCACCGTGAACACACCCCACTGGCGGCGCGGCACGAAATAGGCTGGCTGGCCCAGATCCGGCCCGCCTGGATCGATGTGGTTATTGGGGCCGACCGGCACATGCAAAACTTCTTTCGTGTTGCGGTTGAAATAGCCAAACATGAGGTTGTAAGTGCCGTCGGCGTTCTGCCACCAGCCCTCGAAGGAGGGCGTGACGCCCTGCCCGTTCTCATGGAGCGGCTCCATGGGCAATTGCTTGAATTGCGCACTGGCTGGCAGCGCCATGGACACAATTGCCACGCTCGCGAAAACGATCGCGGTACCGAGGCGGGCAATGGTGGAACCTTGCTTAAACATCTGAATAGCTCTCCTTAAATTAAAAACATCGACTTTAATGACGAGGGGCGCACTGAAAAGGTGTCCCGAACGTGAAAACGGGGAGCGGCAACGTTGAACACGTTGCTGCTCCCCGTCAGTATACAGCGTACCTTAAAACTACTGGCCGGTCTGTTTCCCGAGACTACTGACCGCCCCGTGCCATTCTGGCACCGGACTTGTGTGTGGCAGCCCAGTCGGCATATTCCTTATCGCTGATGTTGGTAACGTTGACCCAAGCGTGGCCCATTTCGTCAATGGTGCGATCGCCGTAGCCAATCCACTGGTTCGGGTCCGGATTGTCCTTGTTCCCGGTGGTGTTGTCGTACCATGCCGTGATGCGGAGGATCGTGCCTTTCGGCAGAACCGGCGCTGAATCATCGGTGTAGATGTAGTTGTTCATCCAGTTGAAATTGAACTTGTCAACGTAGCTGAGCATCTGGATCTGGCCGTCCGGCAGGATGGCTTCCATCGACATTGCCTTCCCGCGGAGGTGCATGTGGGGCTGGAAGTTCTCGAGACGGGCAGCGGAGCGAAGAACATGGAAGCCCTGTGTCGAGGCGATCGTGTTCGGGGCGATGTCCAGGTTGCCGTTGGTCGCATAGGCCGACAGGAGTTGCAGGCGGGTGCGGTGTTCCGGCTTCTGGTCTTTCGGATAGAGATAAACAGCCAGTTCGACGTGGTCGCGGATCTGTTCGCCTACCGAGTGATAGTGAATGTCCCAGCGAATCTTCGCGCCCGGCAGGATGAGCTTACCGGCGCCCGGACGATAGGCATCGTAGTTCTTTCCGATCGCCCATTCCATCAGGAGGCCAGGACCACCCGCGCCAAGATCCTGCGCGGAGGGCGGCTCGACCTGTTCGAGCTGCGCCAGTGCATGGTGCGTAATTTTGCGGCCAGCGGCGGTGCCGGGGCGCATTTCAACGGCGCGAACCCAGCGTTCTTCGGTAACCGGCACGTCGGAAACCGGCTTCCACCATTCGTCCTGACCCACGGCCGGAACGGTCCAGTCGGAAGACTTCACGACGAAATCGGGTTCTTTGCCGATGACCTTGGCATACTGCCAGCCGGAATCGTCAGGCCATACTTTGGCTGCGGGGAGATCTTTCTTGTCGCCGAGTGGGGAACCTTCGTCAACCCACTTCACGATGGTTGCGATCTGCTTGTCGGAGAGAGAACGATCGTTTGAAAAGCTTTGGATACCAGTCGTCTGGTCGAGATGCCACGGGGGCATGTTCTTGGTGGCAACGCGCTGTTTGATCGAGCGCGCCCACGGCCGGACTTCCTCGAAGGTCTGGAGGTTCATCGGGGCGCCCTGGCCCGCACGATGACACGATTCACACTTCTCCTGCAGAATCGGCGCGACATCTTTTGCGAACGTAACCTGATCGGCGCTCGTGGCAGCAAAAGATGCACCCGAAAGGGTCAGGAGAGCGCTGAGCGTTCCCAGACCAATACGGTACTTGGCATAATTCATATGTAGCTGTTCTCTTTCTCCGGCGGAGCCCCGCCAGCTTAAAGCTAGTCTACGTCGTCATCTTATTGAAAGTCAACGGCGGCGTTTAGTTATTCCTGACAACTTGAGAGGCGGAAGACACATTCAAGACTTACCACTGGCCAGGACGGTTACAGGTCCTGAAATTTTTCCACGTGTCCTCGTAAAAACTATAAACGTAGGAATTAATCTCCCGAGTCGCTCCTTCCGGCTCATGACTCCAATTGCGGCTTTTGGAAGGCTTGTGGATTTTCCCAGGTTATTGATTTCATTGGCTAATATTTCGTTTTTTCTTCTGTGATAAGCTCCTGAGGTGAGCGTGGACTGGCGCAAGGGTATCCGCTCTTATCTGCTTTTGGCTGGCCTCGTCCTGGCTTCCGGCATAGCCGGGACGATGCTTGGCTGGACTGCGTTCGGACGCCAGCTGAACCAGTACGCATACGATTTTTTGTTCCGCCTGGAGCCGCCCGCTCCCTGGGTTCCGTCCTCCATCGTCCTGGCCCTCGACGAAAGGACGCTTACCAAATACGGCGGGCTGATTGGAATGCGGGCCGCTCTGGCGGACGGTCTGAACCGCATAAATGAGGTTAAGCCCGCGGTGGTAGCCGTGGATCTGATACTTCCGGAGCCGGGAAACGGCGACGACCGGCTGGCGGCGGCTTTCGCGAAAACTCATAATCTGGTTCTCGCCAGCGATATGCGTCCCGATGGCAGCGGGTGGGAAGATCCAATTCCGGGATTCGGGAAATATGCGACAGCGACGGGGGAGGTTCACGCCGACCTGGACAAATTCGACGCCGTTAGCCGCGATCTGCCGCTCTATAAGGTTGCCGGGCACGACCGGCGGTGGGCCCTGGCGCTGGAGGCCTGGCTGGTGAACACGGGGACGCAAATCACCGAGACGCCCGACGGACTGCTTGCCGGTCCGGCGATGATTCCGGCGAGTGTGGAAAACGGCCGCGTGATTCGCATCCGGTACGCACCTCTCGGGATGATTCCCCAGGTATCCGTTTTCGATCTGGACCAGAACCCGTCGCTGGCGGACCGGTTCCGGGGAAAAGTCGTCTTCGCCGGCGTCACCGCGCAGACTGCTGTCCGGGACCGGTGGATGACGCCGTACTCGAACGGAGTGATCATGCCCGGAATCGAGATGCATGCGAATGTCTATGAGACGATCGCGCGCCGGATGTTCCTGGTCGACGAATCTCTGGTGGGCGTGGTGGCGGCCTGCTTTGCCTTTGCCATGGCTGCCGGGCTCGCCTATGCTTTTGCGTCAGGCTGGATTGAGAACGTATTTACGGCAGTTCTTCTGCTCGCCTCGCAGTTGCTGCCGGTAATCGCGTTCCGGGATTCGATCGTCTGGCCCTGGGTGCCGGGTACACTCGCGACGGTTTTCGCCATAGCCTCCGCGGCGGCCTGGAAACACCTGCTGGTCCGCCGTGAACTCGTCAAGGCGGAGAACCAGAAGACTCGTTATCAACAGACCATGCAATTTGTGACGCATGAAATGCGCACGCCTCTGACGGCCATCCAGGGGTCGAGCGAACTGATCAGCCGTTACGGCTCAATGCCCGAAGCCAAGCGGAAGCAGATGGCGGATGTCATCCATTCCGAATCGAAGCGTCTGGCCCGCATGATCGAAACATTCCTGAGCGTCGAGCGATTGTCGGCCGGGCAGATGGAATTGAAGCAGGAGCGGTTTGCGCTCGACGCGCTCGTCGAGCGGTGCGCCGGACGGGCGCGCGCGCTGGCGGAGAATAAACAGATTGAGATCCAGAGCCTGGATCTGCCCGCCACCGAACTCAGCGGCGATCAGGAACTGATGGAATACGCGATTTATAATCTGCTCACCAATGCGGTCAAATACTCCCCCTCCCACACCCGGGTCACAGTTTATGTGGATGATGAAAGCGGGGACCGTGTGCGGCTTTCCATTCAGGACCAGGGGATGGGGATGGACGAAAAGGAAACGGTGCGCATCTTCGAAAAGTTTTACCGGACCAAAAGAGCGGAGCAGTCGGGCGAAATGGGAACTGGAATCGGGCTGTCAATCGTGGCGCAAATCGTAACCGAACACGGTGGAACCATCGAGGTGGATTCCAAGCCGGGTAAGGGATCGAAGTTTACACTCAGCCTGCGGCGGGCATCATAATGCCGGCTAATGGAAGTTCAGGCGCGACGATTTTGCTGGTCGAGGACGATCCGGGCGTTCGCACAACGATTGTCACGTTCCTGGAGCTGGAAGGTTTTGAGCTGGACGCCGTCTCGAATACGCGCGATGCCATCAGCCGTCTCGCCGAGCGCGGCTACCCGTTGATTATTTCGGACATCTATGTGGATGACCGCACAGGCATCGATATCCTGATGGCCGCCAAGCAGCAGGATCCCGGCTGCTCGGTGATTCTGATGAGCGCGCGCGGGACGATGGAAACCGTAATGGCTGCGACCCGCAATGGCGCCTTCGATTATCTGTCGAAGCCATTTGAGCTGGATACGCTGCTGGAAGCAGTGCGCCGGGCTTTGAATGCGCGGGATCCCGGGGATGCCGAGGCGGAGGCCGAAGAACTCCCCGAAAGCGAGATGGTTGGCAGTTCAGCCGGGATGGTGGAGATCTACAAGACGGTTTCGCGGGTAGCCCCTACGGATGCAACGGTCGTCATCGAAGGAGAAACGGGCACCGGCAAGGAACTGATCGCGCGCATGATTCACCGGTTCAGCAATCGGGCGGCAAACCCGTTTGTGCCGGTGGATTGCGCGGCGATTCCGGCGGCGCTGCTGGAAAGCGAGCTCTTCGGCTCCATGAAAGGCGCTTTCACCGGCGCCGAGCGGGATCGCGCCGGCGTGTTCGAGGCCGCCAACAAGGGCACAGTTTTTCTGGATGAGATTGGGGATATCGATGCCGCTTTCCAGGTCAAGCTGCTGCGCTTCCTGCAGGAGAGGGAAATTCGTCCCGTTGGTTCATCGCGGGAGAAGAAAGTAGATGTGCGCGTGGTGGCGGCCACCAATCGCGACCTGCAGAAGATGGTCGAAGAAGGGAAGTTCCGGGAGGATCTTTGGTTCCGGCTGAATGTGGTGCGATTGACTCTGCCTCCGCTGCGGGAACGGCGCGGCGACGTGGCGCTGCTGACGCATTACTTCCTGAACAAGTACAACGGCCGCTATAACCGCAATGTGAAGCTGACGGAGTCGGGCCTTAAGGCCCTGAAGGATTTCACCTGGCCGGGAAACGTCAGGCAACTGCAGCACCTGATGGAAAGGCTGGTCATTCTGACGCCCAACGACCGCATCGACGCTGAGGCCGTGCATGATGCTATTTCCGCGATGGAACCGGGTGGAACCGCCGGGGAGACGCTGGCGGAGACTGAATCGGACCAGATCCGGCGCGTGCTGGCGGCAACGGGCGGAAACAAGAGCCGTGCGGCCGCGATTCTTGGGATCGAGCGGAAGACGCTTTACCGCAAGCTGGAGCGGATGAAGATTTAGCGGATACTTACCCGCCGCCATCACGATAACCTAAGAGAAGGAGCCAGATCATGGCAAACAGCCTCGATTGGTCACAGTGCCCCGCCGTGGAGAGTGTGCCTGGCAAAGTTAGCGGTGCATGGGTACTTCGGGGAACCCGCACGCCCGTCTCGGCGATCTTCGAAAATATCGAAGCCGGGGCCAACCTCGACGACATCATGGAATGGTTCGAGGGTCTGGACCGGAAACAGGTCAAGGCGGTGATTGAATTCGCGGCACGTAGTCTCGACAAAGCCCCCGCCCTCACGCCATAAATGCTTGTTCTTTTCGACCAGGCAACGCCGGTGCCGATCCGCCCCTATCTGGAAGGCCACACGGTGCGCACGGCGTTTCAGCAGGGTTGGGACAAGCTTAAGAACGGAGACCTGCTTGCGGCAGCGGAACGGGGCGGGTTCCACGTGTTTTTGACCACCGACAAGAACATGCGTTACCAGCAGAACTTCGCGGTCCGGAAAGGCCGCGGGCGTGTGGAAAGGTCGCCTAGCCCGATCTCTGAGATATGAAAAGGCCAGCATACGAATCCCGCGCCACGGTCTAACCGCCACTATACTCTCCCTCGATTTTTATGAAAGAATTAGTGGGGTCGAGCCTGGCGCCACGCTCCGGAGGTATGAATATGCGAAATCGTTTTTTCTTTTTGACTGTATCGTTGGGGATTGCGAGCGGTCTTTTTGCCCAGACGGCTGGTTCGTCGGGCGGCTATAAAGCGCCGCGTTTGCCTGATGGGCATCCCGATTTGCAGGGCGTCTACGATCTGGCCACGTTAACGCCGGTGGAACGTCCGCGCGGAGCGAAGGCCACCTTGACGAAAGAAGAAGCGGCGAAACTGGAAGCTGCGGCCCGGCAGCGAAAAGTAAAAGAAGACGCCCCCATCGAGGCCGACCGCAAAGCTCCTCCCAAGGGCGGCGACGGCTCCCAGGGCGCATACGGGAATGTGGGTGGATATAACTACGGCTGGCTCGATCCGGGTTCGGCCTACACGGTGGTTGACGGGCAGGTCAGGACGTCGCTCGTGTCCGAGCCCGACGGCAGAGTGCCACCCTATACGCCGGAAGCGCTGAAGCGGATTGCGACGCAACGGCCAAGGTCCACTTCCGATGCGGCGGAGAGCGCCGATCCCGGGCTGGAGAAATCGCCGGGCGCTTACGACGATCCCGAGCGGCGCGGCCTCGGCGAGCGGTGTCTGCTTGGGTTCGGCGGAACTGCCGGTCCGCCCGCACTGCCCGATTATTTCTACAACAACCTTCATCAGATCGTGCAGACCAAAGACTATGTGATGATCCTGACGGAGATGGTGCACGATGTCCGCGTGGTCCGGATGAATTCGCAGCATCTTCCCAACGTGATTCGCAAGTGGCTGGGAGATTCCATCGGCCATTGGGAAGGCGACACGCTGGTGGTGGACACCACGAATTTCACCGACAAGACGGGGTTCCGCGAGTCCACCGAAAATTTGCATGTGATCGAGCGCTTCACGCGCGTCGGTCCGAGGGAACTGGACTATCGCTTCACCATCGAAGATCCCGCAACGTGGGCGAAGCCCTGGCACGGCGAATATACCTGGCCGGCCACCGATTCGCACATCTACGAATACGCCTGCCACGAAGCCAACTATGCACTGGCCGATGTTTTGAGCGGTGCGCGCATGAGAGAGAAAGACGAAGCGGCCGCAAAAGCCGGTAAGTAAAGCCCAAGCGGTAATTAAACCGAAATCCGGCAGAGCGGGGTAAATTGGGTCATGCGCCGATTGCAGCAGGGCCCAATCCATCATGTTCCCCCTCAATGAAACCGCGACCATGATCCGCGCGGCGGTGCGCGAATTTGCGTCGAAGGAAATCGCGCCTGTCGCCGCCGAAATCGACCGCACGAACGCTTTCCCCGCCGGTCTCTGGAAGCGCCTCGGGAATATGGGGCTGCTTGGCATTACGGCCGCGGAAACCTATGGCGGGGCGGGCATGGGTTACCTCGAACACGTCATCGTCATGGAGGAACTGAGCCGCGCCTCCGCTTCGGTGGGTCTCTCCTATTCCGCGCATTCCAATCTTTGCGTGAATCAGATTCACCTCAACGGGACGGAAGCGCAGAAGCGCAAATACCTGCCGCGGTTGATCAGCGGGGAGCACATTGGCGCGCTCGCCATGAGCGAGGCCGGCGCCGGTTCAGACGTGGTGAGCATGAAGCTCCTCGCCGAGAAACAGGGCGATTGTTATCGCCTGAACGGAACCAAACTCTGGATTACCAACGGTCCCGACGCGGATGTGCTGGTGGTTTATGCCAAGACCGATCCGCAGGCGCGTTCGAAAGGCATCACGGCGTTCATCGTCGAGAAAAGTTTTGCGGGGTTCAGCACTTCGCCCAAGATGGACAAGCTGGGGATGCGCGGATCCAACACCTGCGAACTGGTTTTTCGCGACTGCGAGATTCCCGCCGCGCAGGTGCTGGGCCAGGTGAACAAGGGCGTGAAGGTTTTGATGAGCGGACTGAATTACGAACGGGTCATTGTGGCCGGAGGGCCGCTCGGAATCATGCAGGCCTGTCTGGATCTTGTGCTGCCGTACGTGCGCCAGCGGAAGCAGTTCGGCCAGGCCATCGGAAATTTCCAGTTCATCCAGGGCAAAGTAGCCGACATGTATACCGCGCTGAGCGCCGCCCGGGCTTATACGTATTCGGCGGCGGCCGCATGCGACCGGGGCGAGATTACCAACCGGGATGCCGCGGCGTCCATTCTTTTCGCGGCGGAAGCGGCTACGCGGGCCGCGCTCGACGCCATTCAGTGCCTGGGCGGCAACGGCTATGTCAACGAATATCCGGCGGGCCGGTTGCTGCGCGATGCCAAGCTTTATGAAATCGGCGCGGGCACCAGCGAAATCCGGCGCATGATTATCGGCCGAGACCTGGTGTCGGACGGACACCGATGAAGGCGCTGGAAGGGATCCGGGTGCTGGATTTGACCCGGCTTCTGCCGGGCGCGATCGTGACGCGCTGGTTTTCCGATTTCGGCGCGGAGGTCATCAAGCTCGAACAACCGCCGTTGGGCGATTACGCGCGCTACACGTTCGACGGAACGGAAACCAATCCCATTTTTGAATTTACGAATCGCGGCAAGAAAAGCGTTCTGATCGATCTGAAAGATCCGGCAGGAAAAGAAGCCTTTCTGCGCCTCGCACGCAGCGCCGATGTTCTCCTCGAAGGATTCCGCCCCGGCGTCATGGACCGGCTGGGACTCGGCTACGCAAGTCTGGAAGCGGAGAATCCCCGCCTCATATATGCGTCCCTGACGGGCTATGGTTCGGAGGGGAAGTACGCGCAGTTGGCTGGGCACGACATCAATTACCTCGCGCTCTCGGGCGTGCTGGATGTGATCGGCGCGAAGGACGGTCCGCCGGTTGTTCCCGGAGTGCAGATTGCCGATCTCGCGGGCGGTTCGCAGCCAGCCATCATCGGGATTCTGCTGGCGCTTGAAGTTCGCCATCGAACCGGGCGCGGACAGCGGGTTGAGGCGTCGATGTTCGCCAGCTCGACCGGCCTGATGGCTATCCCGCAGTCCACGTTCGAAGCCACCGGCAAGGCTCCACAGCGCGGCGGAGACCTGCTCAGCGGGGGCTTTGCCTGTTATCGCGTGTATGCCGCGGCCGCGGGATCGTATGTGGCGGTGGGTGCGCTGGAGCCCCGTTTTTGGGGAAATCTTTGCCGTGAGCTGGGGTGCGAGCATTTAACCGGACAACAGTTCGCGCCGGACCAGAGCCCGGTGATTGCAGCGTTGTCGGCGAAGTTCATGGCAGCCACCGCCGAGCAATGGTTCGAGCGCCTGGGCGGCAAGGACTGCTGCATTACGCCGGTGCGGAATCTTAAAGACGCGATTGCGGATTATCCCGACAGTCCACAGCCGCTTCTCAGCCATACACCGGGAAGTGCGGGGAAGCCGGCGCCGGGTCTGGGCGAGCACAACAGCGAATTCATTTGATGTTGGAGGGTTCTGCGATGTCTGAAATTTCCGGAGGAACAGTAACTCTGGAACGCCGCGGTCATGTGTGGCTGATGGGTTTGAACCGCGTGGCCAAGCGCAATGCGTTCGACCCCGCGATGTTCCACGAACTGGCGCGGGCGTATGGCGCGTATGAAGCGGACCCCGATCTCCGGTGCGCAGTGGTATTCGCGCACGGCCCGCATTTCACGGGCGGCATCGACCTGGCGCAGTTTGCTCCATTGTTTGAGAGCGGAGATCCGTTTGCCTCGGGCGCGGGCGAGATCGATCCGTTCGGACTGCGCAGCCATTTGTCGAAGCCGCTGGTCATGGCGGTGCAGGGGATCACGTTCACGATCGGGATTGAGATGCTCCTCGCCGCGGACATTCGCATCGCCGCCAGCAATGTTCGTTTTGCGCAACTGGAGATCGCACGCGGGCTCTATCCGCTGGGCGGCGCCACGTTCCGGCTGGTGCGTGAAGCGGGGTGGGGAAACGCCATGCGATACCTTCTCACGGGCGATGAATTCGGCGCGGCGGAAGCGCTGCGGCTCGGTCTGATCCAGGAAGTGACGGAGGCGGGACAGGAACTGGCGCGGGCGATTTCGATAGCGGAGCGAATCGCGGCGCAGTCTCCGCTCGGCGTTCAAGCAACGCTTCGTTCGGCGCGCGGAGCGATCGCGGATGGCGAGTGTGCGGCGGCGAGACTCCAGCAGGACATGCCTTCGATTCTCGCGAGCGAGGATTTCCGCGAAGGTATAGTTAGTTTCCGCGAGCGGCGGCCCGCGAAGTTTTCGGGCAAGTAATCACACTAGAACCCCGAGCTGTTTTCCCCGGGGTTCATCGGCACAATTCAGGGCTCAGTGGAGATCGTATGCTGACGGTGTGATCGCACTCGAAGTCATCGAAGACCGCGACCGCCTGCGGAATTTCGAGCCTGAATGGATCGAGTTCACACGACGCCGCGTACCGGACAATCCGTTTCAAAGGTGCGAGTGGCTGATGACCTGGTGGTCGCATTTCGGAAGCGGCGCGCCGCGCGTCATGGTGTTCCGCCATGGACAAGAAATGGCCGGCATTCTTCCGTGCTTTCTGCACGAGTGGAACGGGCGGCGGCAGATGACGCTGCAAGGCTCTGGGGTTTCGGATTATCTGGACCCATTGTTCGATTCTGAACATGCCGGCGAGATCGTACGGCAGATCCGGACTGAACTCGCGCGCAGAGCGGACTGGGATCTCTGCGACTGGCAGGATCTCTCGCGAGGCACGCCGCTCGCCTGCCTGGGCGAAGTCATAGACGAGACTCCTTGCAGTGCGATAACGATCGATCAGCCTTTCGATGCTTACTTTGCCGGGAGGCCGAAAGACCTGAAGCGCAACCTGCGGGGCGACCGGCGCAAGGCGGAGGCGACGGGGTACGTGACATTTGAAGCTGCCGCGACTGCTGATCCCGAACTGCTCGACGCTCTGATTGAACTGCACGGCGCGCGCTGGGCCCGGCTGGGCCAGGCGGGCATGATCGAGTCCAATGGATCGGAACCGTTTCTGCGCGATGTGGCGGAACGATTCGCGGCGAGCGGCGGCCTCAGGTTCTTCGCCCTGCGATTCGCCGGCCGTATCGTCGCGGTCGTACTGGCGTTCTGCGGCCGGACGACAATCTTTGGGTATTTGAGCGCGTTCGACCCGCGTTATGAGGAGTTCGGGTTCGGACGCGAGTTGCTGTTACAGGCGCTTCGCTATGGGAACGAGCATGGCTATCGGCGATGGGATTTTCTCCGCGGCGAGGAGCCTTATAAATTCTCGTGGGGCGCCGAGAGAGTGGAGAAATGCCGGGTCTTGATTCGCCCGGCTTGTCTCTGAAGCAGGTGCCTAGGTAGCTTGCGCTTCAGCTTTGGCGAAGGGATTCTCGTCCGCACTCGGTCCGTAGACGGAAGGAACTTTACCGCCCATCGGGCGAATATAGGACGACAACTGCCCCCGGTGATGAATACTGTGATTCACCGCCACTGTGACAAGTTCTGCCGCGGGGCCCTTAAAAAAACCGTGAAAATCGAGCATCCTGGCCGACTCTTCCGGAGTGAAGGCCGAGAGTCTTTCGATTCCTGACGACATCCTCTCGGAATACCATTCCGCGATTTGGGCGGGGGTGGTCACCGCTTCGGGCCTTTCGGGACCCGCGGCGAATGTGCCACTCAGTATCCCTTCGAGGAACATCAGATCCGAAGACGGGATGTGCCAGAGCAGTTCAGCCGCGGGCATGCATTTTTCCGACGGCCGGTAGTCCAGGTGGTCATTGGGAGTCGCGGCGATGACTTTCGCAGTGGTGGCGGACTCCTTCTTCAGGGTTGGGAGAACGAAATCGAGCAGGAACCGGCACTGTTCAGGGGTCATGGGCACAGCATACCTTATCTTTGCGACAGTCTCATTAATTTACGAGGCGGTGCCTCGATCAGAATTTACGAGGCGGTGCCTCGACGGAGGTCGCTGGCACGGAGAATCCTGATCGCTTCCTTCATATGAGGGGCGGCGACATGCGGTTCCTCGCTGTTGTGCTCGACCTTACGAAGCTGTTCCGCAATCTCGCGGGCGGTAATTGAGCCGGGTCCTGTTCCGTCTCCGTAGTTTTCCAGCGCCTCGGCGAGCTGACGTCCTCGAATCTGAATATCTCTCGAATCGCCAGCCGCTACGTAATTTGCCAGTACGTCAAGATCCCGGTCCAGCTGCTCGAAGTTGAATGTCTGCATTTCCCCCTCGCCTTCATGCCTATCTTAGCGTTCTTAAAACGGGCCTCCGCGCCTCCCGGTACGCCGGCCGGGATCAGCAAAACATCAACGCTGCTATCCTGAAGACATCAACGTTCAGCTCCCCGGGTTGACGGGTGCATATCTGCTGGTCGGAAACTGCTCGCGCGAACGTTGCAATGGCCGATGCCGGATGCACCGAAGTTGCTGGTTGAGCACATTTTCGAACTCGTGAACTGCTGCCAAAGATGTTTGCCTGGCGGAGGCCAGTCCCCCGCGCCCATCGCAGCCTTCGGTCGCCAGAGCCGCCAACTGCGAGACTCCATACCCGAAAGAACTGAACGTAATAAATGAACCATTTCTCGAAACTCAATCTCTGCTCCGCGCTGCGGAACAACCTCGACAAAAACGAATTCGTAATCCCGACGCCTGTCCAGGCCCAGGCTATTCCGCCACTCCTCGAAGGCCGCGATGTGGTCGCCACCGCGCAAACCGGCACCGGCAAAACTCTGGCGTTCGCAATTCCTGTCATTGAGGCTCTGGCTGCCGTTCCCCGCAGCAAAGTAATCAAGGTCCTCATTCTCAGCCCCACGCGCGAACTTGCCATCCAGATCGACGCGGCATTCCGGCAACTCGCTGAAGGCATGCGCATCCGTACCGCCGTTGTCGTGGGCGGTTTAAGCGAAGCCAACCAGTTGCGCGATATCAACGCCGGGGCTGAAGTGGTTATCGCCACACCGGGCCGCCTCTGCGACTACCTGGAGCGGCGCATTATCGATCTTTCACGCGCTGCCACAGTCGTTCTCGATGAGGCCGATCGGATGCTCGATATGGGCTTCCTGCCATCTCTCGAAGCCATTCTGCAGAAGCTGCCGGCGAAACGCCAGACGATGCTGTTCTCGGCGACCATCGAGCGGTCCGTGGCTCACCTGGTCAACAGTTACGTGCACCAGCCGGTGCGAGTCGCTGTTGAAGCCTCCACGGAAACGGCCAGTCAGATCGATCTGTTCTGCTACGAGGTTCCGCAAGCTTCCAAGTTTGACCTCCTTGTTCATTTGCTGAAGCACGAGCAGGGCTCTTTTCTGGTCTTCGTGAGTACAAAAGAGGGCGCCGACAGGCTCTCTAAATTTCTGGAGCGGGGTCGATACAAAGTGGCCTGCATCCACGGCGACCGCTCGCAGAGCCAGCGGAACGAAGCGCTGCAGGGGTTCAAAGACGGCCTCTATCGTGTCCTTGTCGCCACCGATGTCGCCGCCCGCGGCATTCACGTGGACGATATCGCCCACGTAGTGAACTACGATCTGCCGCAGGAACCGGAGAGCTTCACGCATCGCGTCGGCCGCACCGGCCGCGCCGGCGCCCGGGGCGCCTCATGGACATTCGCGGTTCCGCTTGAACGATCCGACATACGCAATATTGAGACTGTGCTTGGCATCAGAGTGCAATATCGCGAATTGCCTGCGCTGCCACGGCCGATCGGGCTCGTCAGCGATGTTCAGGAATTCCTTGCTTCCATGAATTCCAGTCAGCCAACCGGCGCAGCGCCGCCCCCCACATCGACCCGAAGCTTCTCCAGTGGCCGCCGCCGGTCCGGCCGCCGCTGAACCGCACCGTACGGAGCGGCGCTTGATGGTGGATTCTCCACGACACCATGGAGAATCCAAACCGCGCCGGGAAGGCTTCGGAATATAAATTGCCGGGCAGCATTCCCTCATGCAGGCTTCGACTGAGCCTTTTCAGATGGGAAGACGGTCCGCCGGCCTTAAAGCGCTGCCGCGCATTTTCTGTTACCTTTGGCAAGCCGCGCCGGGAACAGTTATCAGCGCGATCGTTTGCCGGATCGCTGCCGCGGTCATCCCGCTTGGCGTACTCTACATCTCAAAGCAGATTATCGACATGCTGGTGGGCAGGCGACCCGGCGGTTCGACCGGTCCGCTCTGGATGCTCCTCGGGGCTGAGTTTGTTCTTGTCGCCTTCGCGTCATTTTGCAGCCGGGCCATCGACTATTGCGACCTCCGGATTGTGGACGAGTTTTCACGCACCATCAGCCTTCGCGTGATGGATCACGCCGCGAACCTCGATCTGGCTTCACTGGAAGACCCCGAGTTTCACGACAAACTGGAACGCGCCCGCGTGCAAGCCACCGATCGCGCCGTGATGTTCTCCTCGGTGGGGCAGCTTCTGCAGGCGGTAGTCATGATGGTGGTTTTAGCTTCCGCGGCAGCAGCCTATTCGCCCTGGATGCTGGCAGTCCTGGTGCTTTGCACCATACCGGCTTTCACGGGTGAGAGCTACTTCACGTTCGATGCTTACGCCCTGGCTCGCGATCTGACCCCCATCCGGCGCGAGCTGGACTATCTCCGCGTCTTGAGCACAAGCCGCGACAGCGCCAAGGAGATCCGCGTATTCGGTCTCGGCGATTATCTCCAGAAACGGTACAGGGCGCGTTCGCATCAGGTCATCTCGCTCACACGCCGTCATGCGGGCCATAGACTGCTCTGGGCCAGCATCCTCAATCTGATCGCGTCGGCAGGTTACTACACCTGCTACATAACCCTTGTTCTGGAGGCATGGGCCGGGCGTATTTCCATCGGGACACTCACCTTTCTCGCCGGTGCTGTTGCCGGCGCCAACAGCCAGCTTCAACTGGTCTTCACCCAGTTTTCCCATGTTTCCGAGCAGGCGCTGTATCTGACCGACCTGGTGGATTTCCTCGATGAGAAACCGACTATCTACTCCAAACGCAACGCCCTTCCCCTGCCGCGCCCCATCCGGCGCGGGCTCGAATTCCGGGACGTATCGTTCCATTATCCGGGCAGCAGAAAAATGGTTCTGGATCATCTGAACCTGACGATCATGCCCGGAGAACACGTCGCTCTGGTGGGAGAGAACGGCGAAGGGAAGACCACTCTCGTGAAGCTGCTCGCGAGGCTGTACGAGCCGACGGGTGGCCAGATTCTTCTGGACGGCATCGACCTTCGCGAATACGAACTCAACGACCTGCGGCATGAAGTCGGCATCATTTTCCAGGATTTTTATCGCTACGACTTTCCCGTGCGCGAGAACATCGGGACCGGACGGATCGAGTGCATCCACGACGACGAAGCACTGTGGGACGCCGCACGCAGAAGCGGAGCCGATGAAATCGTTACCCGCCTGCCCCGCCAAATGGAGCAGATGCTCGGACTCCGCTTCGAAGGCGGAGTCGACCTCTCCGGCGGACAATGGCAGCGCATCGCTCTCGCCCGCGCCTATATCCGCGATGCTCAGATCCTGATTCTGGACGAGCCGACGGCGGCCCTGGACGCAGCCGCGGAAGCGGAAGTGTTCAGTAATTTTCGCGAGCTCATGGGGGGCCGGACAGCTCTGCTCATCTCCCACCGGTTCTCCACGGTCCGGATGGCCGATCGCATTCTCGTCCTGGCAAATGGACGGATCGCCGAAGAGGGAAACCATCAGGACTTGACCGCGGCAGGCGGCCGTTACGCCCGCCTCTTCGAACTGCAGGCGGCCAACTACCGCTGAACGGGCTTTACTGAAACCGGAAGCCGGGTTTCAGATCGCAGCGATAATTCGCTGTCCCTTCCTTCGCCGTCTGTGCGCTGCAGGTTGCCCACGATGTCGTCAGGCCTGGCCCCAGTGGATAGACAGCTTCGAAGCCTCCCACCATCGCCTCAATGCTCGGACCTTCACCGGAAGGGGGCAGGCTGAAGTTCATCCCGCGTCCGAAAATCAGAGGATAAGAGGTGCGGATCATGTCAGTCATCGTGGTGCGCGTCACCTCCGCTTCCAGCACAAAGCTGACCGTGTCGGACCAGTTACGCACCAGCACGCTGATGTTCCTGCCGCCATTCGAAAAGCCGTCATTCTCGATTCTCGTAAACGGGCATGGCCCCGCAATGCACGAGATTCGAGCCTCCCGGAATTCACTGCCCTCACCCGCATCGAGTGTCGCCCCTCCAATCGCCGCCTTCCACTTTCCGTCCGGCGAGCAGGGCGACTGGCCATTGCAGGGCACGTTGCCGGTATTGACCACGCCGAATCTCTTGAGAGCGCTGCCGGTATCGACGCTCGTACGGGCGCTCTCTGTGTATCGCACCCGGACGTCCGACACCGGAATTTCCGTGGCGCTCGTGGTGTCGGTTCCCTCGAACTTCATGCGCAGCACATACAGTTCGCCGTTGGCCGCGAGCACGCTATGAAGCGGAGCATAGTCCGGACGTTCCAAAGTAACCTCAAGACCGCTCAGCAGGGACGTCGCTGGCAGCTTGAAGCGGAACAAGCCTGTCGCGTCCGTCACAGTCACCGTCCCGGTTTCAGCTTCCAGCCGCACATTGGCGAGAGGCCGCTCTTCCTTCGGATCCGGATTGTCCACCAGAACGACACCGGTTACATCGCCGCTTTTTACCCGGCGCACCGTTCGGAAAATTATCGCTGCGGCCGCCGCCACCAGCAGAGCCAGGCAAATCCCAATGGTAAGTTTCCACACCGTTCTCCGGCGCATGGCTTCAGCTCGCGTACTTGGTGAGATGCAGCAGTTTCTGGTCCACTATGGCAATGCAACTGCGGGCGTATACCCACAATGCCCTCCCGGAGGGAGCTGTTAAAAACCAGTGCCACAGCGGCGCTGGGCTTGGCCTTCGGGAATACGCCGAGTCCGGTAACTTCTCCCGTTCTATCCACGGGAGATGAGAGTTTTCTGGACGAAGTGGAGCGTGCGCATTTTCTCTATTTCTGGGAACAGGGGGATCCGAAAACCGGCCTGGTCCGGGACCGCTGGAGTACTCAGTCGAAGAACAACGATCCGGTGGCGAGTGTTGCAGCCACTGGTTTTGGTCTGACGGCGCTTTGCATCGGACACAAACGCGGCTTTCTCGCGCCGTCCGATCTGCACTCGCGCGCCCTGGCAACGCTCGCCTTTCTCTGGAACACGATGCCCAACCATCGCGGGTTTTTCTATCACTGGGCCAACCTGAAAACCGGTGAAAGAGTCTGGGACGCCGAGGTTTCGTCCATCGATACGGCCATCCTGCTCTGCGGGATACTGACTTGCCGCGAATACTTTCGCTCGGGTCCGATCGAGCGGCTTGCCAATGCGATTTTCGGCCGCGTGGACTGGGGCTGGGCCGCCGAAGATACCTCGCTTGTTTCGCACGGCTGGATGCCCGAAGTCGGTTTCCTTCCCTACCGCTGGGATTATTACAGCGAGTTAGTCATGATGAATCTGCTCGGCATGGGATCGACGTCTCACCCGCTTCCCGAAGAGAGCTGGCATGCCTGGAAGCGCACCCGGTTCCAATATGACGGTCTCAGCTACATCGGATCCTTCGCGCCTCTTTTCGTGCACCAGTATCCGCAGGCGTGGTTCGACCTGCGGGGAAAACGCGATCGTTATGCCGACTACTTCCGGAACTCGGCTATCGCGACTGAGGCGCACCGCCGGTTCTGCCTCGAACTGGCCCCGCGCTTCCCTGATTACACGGACGACCTCTGGGGAATCACGGCTTCAGATTCACAGGCTGGCGGCTATACCGTATGGGGCGGGCCACCTGCCATCGGCCCCATTGATGGAACGGTTGTGCCCAGCGCCGCCGGAGGTTCGCTGGTTTTTATGCCTGAGGCCACTTTGCGTGTCCTTAAGACGATACGCACGCGCTATCGGGATCGTGCCTGGAGCCGCTACGGCTTCGTCAATGCACTCAATCCGCTGAAGAACTGGTTTGACCCGGGAGTCATAGCCATCGATACCGGCATCACGTTGCTGATGGCAGAAAATCTGCGGACCGGTTTCATCTGGGAGACCTTCATGAAGAGTCCCGAGGCGCGCCGCGGACTGGAACGCGCAGGGTTCAAGGCGACTTAACGATGCCGGCCCGCGCCTTATTCCAAGCCGCAATCCTGCTGATCGCCGGCGCCGTTCTCCAGGCTCAAACCGCCAACGACCGCAGGATCGATGACTTGATCCGTCGCATGACCCTCGACGAAAAGATCGGGCAGATGTCGCAATCGACGTCGATGCAAACGCCGGTTTCGGATACAATCAAGAACGAAATCCGCGCCGGGCGGTGGGGATCGTTTCTCAATGCGGGAAGCCCCACTGACCGCGCTGAAGCGCAGCGGATCGCGCTGCACGAGAGCCGCCTCGGCATCCCGCTGATTTTCGGCCGCGACGTCATACACGGATACCGGACCATCTTTCCGATTCCGCTCGGCCAGGCGGCCAGTTGGGATACGGGCCTGATCGAGAAAGCGGCCCGCATTGCCGCTCTTGAGGCGACCTCCGAAGGAATCCAGTGGGCTTTCGCGCCCATGCTGGATGTCGCGCGCGATCCGCGCTGGGGAAGAATCGCCGAGAGCCCCGGAGAAGATCCCTATCTGGCCGGTGCGATTGGGGTCGCGATTGTTCACGGATACCAGGGCCAGTCTCTTGCGGCGCCTGGCTCTCTTGCGGCCTGCGTGAAGCACTTCGCCGGTTATGGCGCGGTAGAAGCCGGCAGGGATTACAACAGCACCTGGATTCCGGAAATTCTGCTGCGCGATGTGTACCTGCGTCCTTTCCTCGCGGCGCGCCAGGCGGGTGTGGCCAGTTTCATGACGGCGTTCACCGCGCTCAACGGCGTCCCGGACACCGGGAATCCGTTTCTCCTGCGCCAGATTCTCCGCGATGAGTGGCGGTTCGACGGCCTCGTGGTCAGCGACTACACCGCCATACCGGAGATGGTCAAGCACGGTTACGCCGCGGATGACGCGGATGCGGGAGCCAAGGCGCTCAACGCGGGCGTCGACATGGAGATGGTGAGCACCACCTGGTTCGATCACATGAAAGATCTGCTTCGGACTCATCAGGTGGATATGAAGTCCATCGACGCCGCGGTGCGCGACATCTTGAATCTGAAATCCCGCTTGGGACTCTTCGACGGAAAACGGCCCGCTCCCGTCGCGGCGCGAATCACAACCGCAGCGCGCCAGACGGCGCAAAAACTTGCCGCTGAAAGTCTCGTCCTCCTGAAGAACGAAGCGAACACGCTTCCGCTTTCGCAATCGATCGCACGCATTGCGGTGATCGGACCGCTTGCGGATAGCCCGGTGGACCAGATGGGTTCGTGGGCAATGGACGGCCGGGCCGATGATGTGCAGACTCCGCTGGCAACCCTGCGCGCCAGACTGGGAAGCGCGCGCGTTGCCTATGCGCCCGGATTGAAAAACAGCCGTGATGTGAGCCGCGATGGTTTCGCAGAGGCAGTTACCGCCGCGCGCAGCGCTGACGTTGCACTGCTGTTTCTGGGCGAAGAACAGATCCTTTCGGGAGAAGCCCGTTCGCGGGCGTTCCTGAATTTACCTGGTGCGCAGGCTGAGCTTGTCGATGCCGTGGCCGCGGCCGGGAAACCCGTGATCGCAATCATCCTCGCCGGGCGGCCCCTGACATTTCACGATACCGCCGCGAAGTGCCGCGCCATCCTTTACGCCTGGCATCCGGGAACGATGGGCGGTCCCGCAATCGCGGACCTGCTGTTTGGCGATTCCGTTCCGTCCGGAAAACTTCCGGTCACATTTCCACGTACCGTCGGACAAGTTCCCATTTACTATGCGCATCTCAACACCGGCCGTCCGCCGTCCGCTTCGGACCTCGGTATTCCGCTGGGGAACCCGTTGAATCCCACCGGCTACACCTCGAAATACGTCGATGTCGACTACACCCCGGAATACCCGTTTGGATATGGGCTCTCCTACACGGCGCTGAGCTACTCGAACCTGCGTTTGTCCGGCTCATCGCTTCATTCCGGGGGCACGTTGCGCGTGTCGGCCGATATTGAAAACCGCGGCAACCGGGAAGCAGACGAGGTAGCGCAACTTTACATTCATCAGCGCGTGGCGAGCGTCAGCCGTCCGGTGCGGGAGTTGAAAGGGTTTCAGCGTATCCATTTGAAGCCCGGTGAAAAGGAGACCGTTTCATTCTCTCTTTCGCCGGAGGAGCTGGCCTTCTGGAACTCGCACAATCGCTTCGTAACGGAACCCGGAACCTTCGACGTATGGATTTCTCCCGATTCGACGCAGGGAATCAGAGGCGAGTTTACGCTGGATTCGGCTTCGGCGTTCGGGAGCCGATGAATCCGTAATAAAGAATGAAGAGGTAGCAGATGACGGGCAGGAAAAAGGCATGGTGCAGCCCGATCCGGTCGGCAAGGCTTCCCTGAGCCAGTGGAATAATCGCGCCGCCCACGATGGCGGCGACCATGATTCCCGACCCTTGCGCTGTAAGTTTGCCAAGGCCGGCGATTCCCAGCGTGAAGATGCTCGGAAACATAATTGAGTTGAAGAGCCCGACCAGCAAGAGGCTCCACATCGCGACAGATCCCGCCGAAGCCATCGCGATAACAACGAGCAGCGCCGCAATGACAGCGGCCACCCCGACTGCCGGGCCGGTCTTCACCTTTCGCAGCAGAGCCGAGCCTGCAAATCGCCCAACCATGGCGCCTCCCCAATAAAAAGAGACATAGCGCGCGGCAGACTGCGCTGTAAGACCGCCGATATCGGGTTGCATGAGAAAGCTGACAAGAAAACTTCCGATCGCGACTTCGGCGCCCACATAGACGAAGATTCCGATGGCCCCGAGTATCAGGTTGCGATGCCGCCAGATACTGTCGTCAGTAACCTCCTTGTGATCCGGATCTTCAATTTCGATCAGATTCGGAAACCGGAACCACGCTATGACTATCGCCAGCAGAAAGAGCAGCGCCGCGATTCCCAGGTAAGGCAGTTTCACCGAAGCTGCTTCACGCAGACGCCAGACTTGCAGTGCAGCCGGAGTCATCGCATTCATCTTCGCGGCACTGAGAGTCACAGGCGAGAGGATCAGAAATCCTCCCACCGCCGGTCCAACGGTGGTGCCCAGTGAATTCAGAGCCTGCACCAGATTGAGGCGGCTCGAACTGCCCCGCGGCGGACCCAGCGCGGCCACATAGGGATTCGCCGAAACCTGCAACAGCGTCATCCCGGAAGCCAGAATCCACAGCGCCAGCAGAAAGACCGGATAGCTGAGAATGCTGGCAGCCGGCACGAACAGCAAGGCTCCGCATCCCATCACCACCAGGCCCGTCACAATGGCCTTGTGATAACCGATACGGGCGACGATCCATGATGCCGGCAGTGAGACCAGAAGGTATGCGGAAAAGAACGTGAACTGGATGAGCATCGTCCGGGTGTAATTCAGATCGAACACGCCCTTGAAATGCGGCACCAGGATGTCGTTCTGGACAGTTACGAATCCCCACATGAAGAACACGATGGAAATTACCGCCAGAGCGGACCGGTATTGCGAACCCGACCTGTTCGTTTGCAGCCGCCGGACTGTCGGGTTATGATTTTCCGCGTATTCCACGTGAGGCGTTTTGCAATCGCGCATCCACTTCAGCGCTCAGTATCCCTGGGCCGCGCGGCGGGTCGCGTGTCCAGCCCCAATACCGCGATCACGTGGCCGGCTATCTCCGAGGGAAGCGTAATTTTGCCCTCATAGCTGAGGTAGCTCACGCCTTCGGGAGAAACGAATTGTCCGAAAATCACGCCAAAAGCCTGACTCATCTGACTCACCGAACCGGTGACCACAACCATGCGTTTCGCCGGGTCGGACTCTTCTATCGACAATCCGTTGGCGCGCGCAAATGCTTCCACGGCCAGCATGGCTGTCTCACCCGCGCCGGATACAGAGTGAGTCGCGGAATCGAATTTGCCGGAAAGAAGCGCGGCCGCCACGCCCGGATCGTGCGGCCGCAAGACGATAGTTGCGCGCATTCTGGCGGCCGGATCCGCCGCGCTTTCGCGCCGGTCCCCGGTCTGAACCGCGGTGCTCCCCGGAAGCGCGGTCCGATCCATTTCGAATCAGGAAATCGGGGCGCCGGCGGCATTCGCCGAGGCGCCGGCCAGTGCTTGCCCGATCGCGACGCCGTTCGGGCTGCCAAGGCCTGTGCAGGCATCCCACTTCGGACCTGCTTTGTACGCACCGTTGCTTCCTGATACGACGTCGAAAAACGACGCACCAGGCAATGCATATAACTTCGGATTCACGAAGCCGATCGGGTGCCCGAGTTGCTGATTGAGCAGAGCCGCCAGTGCCGCCCAAAGCGGGGCTACGGCGCTGGTGCCGCCGATCACCTGGGTCTTGCCGTCAACGCGCACAACATATCCGGTTTCGGGGTCTGCGTCGCCACAGACATCCGGAACGCCTCGTCCCGCAAAGCCAGTGTCCAGGTTCTTCGGCACACCCGCGGTCTGCTGATAATCGGGGATCGGGAAGAAGTTGCTGACACCGCCGCCGGTTGACCCTTCATTTTTAGCCAGCTCGTTCCACACTTGTTCGGTGGGAATTTTCGTTCCCGAATCGGTAAGCTTCGTGCCGCCACAGGCCAGCGCGAACGGACTCGCCGCCGGGAAATCGACATGCTGCTTGCCGTCGGAAACACCGTCGGTCGAGCCATCGTCGCCCGCCGCCACCGTGACCGTAACGCCCATGGCTGCTGCATCCTGCAATGCCGCGTTCATGGCGTCGCGCGCCTGCGCGGTCCAGGAATCTTCCGGCCCGCCCCAACTGATCGAGATAATCGAGGGCTTGCGCACCTTATCGTGCGCCGCCATGGAGATGGCATCGTGGAAACCCTGATCTGTGTTCGGCGCGAAGTAGACCGCGATCGTCGCGCCAGGGGCAATGGCACCGGCGACTTCGATATCGAGCATGACTTCCCCGTCGGCATCGCCCCCCGGTTTGTTCACGCCGGCATCCACCGAGACCGCTGAAATGCGCGGCTCTTTTATCTGGAGCGAACTGAAGTAGGCTTTGAGGTCCGCGGTGCGGTAGCCGCCTCCGAGTTCGACGATGGCAATGGTCTGCCCCGCGCCGGTTACGCCGGAGGGGAAGTTGTAGACCCGGGCAAGTTGCACTGGCGTGAAAGTGCCCGGGGGATTGGCCGCCGGGGCTGCCGGTTGTTTGCCGCGGCGAAAGTGCGGTTTTGCGATGGGCCGGTTATCCAGACCAAGCACCGCGACAATCGCGGGATGGACTGAGGCAGGAACGGAAAGTGCGCCGGACCGTGTCCTGAAGGTGCCGCCGCTGGTCTTGTTCTCCTGCAGTTGGGTTCCGAAGGCGCTTTGGATTGCTTCGGCGGTTCCATTGACCTTGATTACGCGGCGCGCTGGATCGCGCTCGGACACGGTTAAATTGTGTTCGTGCGCAAAGTCCTCAATGGCCTGCATGTCTTTCGGGTCCGCGCCGTGCGTGACGCCGTACTCCTCCCGCACATGCGGCGCGGTCGCGGATGGATCGACCGCGATGAGAGGATGATCGCCGCGGCGGCGAAGGATGATGGTGGCGGTAACGGTTTCGTCCGCCGGAATGGGAGCTGTGAATTGGGAGTTGGCGATTGGCTTCTTTTCGCTTCCCGGAATAATAAGGCGGTTTTCTGCTGGCATGTGAACTCCTTAAAAGTTGCCTGCCGACATTGGTAAGTGTCTCGCGGAGTACGCCGCGTTGCGCGCTGGTACGGGGCGTATTTGTGGGTTCGAGCACAATGGGACCTCGAAGGCGCGGAATTCGGGGCTACTTAACTGGCGGGGAGACAGATCCGGATGGAATTAAACGGGCCTGACAGCGTTGTGGCCCTCGCCGCAGTAGAACAAGAGTCGGGACCTTGCCCCGAATCTGTGTGCGGCGTTAACTACTTTATTATGTTTGGTGCGGAGAGGGGGACTTGAACCCCCACGAGATTGCTCCCGCTAGCACCTCAAGCTGATTTTAAGCGGTCTGTGCTGGCCGCCGGCGGCCTAAACTATTGAAATACATTGGGGGACGGCCCTTGGCGGGGGGG
>DASZLO010000268.1:0-16546 GCA_035552315.1 Bryobacteraceae bacterium | reverse complement strand
GAGACTGACCAGCGTTTGCTGCAAACCAGCAACCTGAGTGGCCAGATTGGCCCGGTCCTGCGCGCTGTTGATAGTGGAAGCCCCCTGGGCCGCCAGCGATATCGCATTCACGATCACGGAAACGGCGCTCTGCAGCGACGTGTCCGCGGCGCTGAGTTCGGTCTGGACGCTGCCGAGATTGGTCTGGACCTGCTGATTCATGGCGATCTGCGTCTGGTCCTGGAAGATTGTTCCAATCGCGGCCGGATTGTCGGAGGCTTGTTGCACAGCCAGACCGGAGCTGACTTCGGTCTGCGCTTTGGTCATTTGGGTCTGGATGTAGTTCAGATTGTCCAGATACTGCTGCGTTGTGCTGCTGACGTTGAGGTTCATAGGATTATGCCTGCGGCACTAAACTCAAGACCGAATCGGCCAAGCCGTTGACGACGGTCAGGACACGGGCGACCGACTGATAAGCCCGCTGGTACTGCATCAGAAGGGCGGCCTGTCCGTCCAGGGAAACCTTCGAAATAGAATCGCGCATGGACTGGGCCTGCGTCGTGATCTGCTGCTGGACCTGCTGATTGACCTGCGCGGTCTGATTTTCCTGGCCGACGCCAGCCGCGATGGAAGCGAAATACTGGACGAGGCTCATCCCGTTAATCGTTCCCTGCCCGCTCGAAGCATTCGCCAGTCCAGCCAGCGTAGCCGCATTTCCGTTGGCGTTGCCGGCAGCGTCGACGGGGGCGAGCTGGGCGGCTGTCACGGCGGGATCGACTGTCAGAGTGCCGGCGGCCAGTGTGGCGTCCGAACCGTCATAGGTAAACAGCGCCGTTCCCGCGGCGGCGCCGGGCCCCGTAGAAACTGTACCGGACTGGAGTACCTGATTGACCGTATCGGCGAGGCTCTTTGCCAGCACATTCAGAGATCCGGCGTTCTGAGAATCGCCGATGATTCCGGCAACGACGCGGTTTCCGGAGTCGAGAAGCCCTCCCAGCTGGCCGCCGGTGATCGAAGCCGTGACATCGTTGCCCTGAGAATCGTAAATGTGGGTGGTGGGCGGCGAATTGGGATTTGACGGCGCCGGCACGGTGTCAACAGATTGACTGCTGCTGAGCGAATATTGCTTGTCGCCCATTACCAGGGGTGTGCCGCTGCCCGCCAGCACCGTAATGGTTCCGTCCGCCTGCTTCAGAGCGGTGAAATTTACCAGATTCGCCAGGCTTTCGAGGTTGGTTTGCAGTTGCGCCTGAGCGCCCGGATCGTCGGTCGCCGTTTTCTCGCGCGTCACATTGTACTGCTGGATCTGAGCCGCTATGTTATTGATTTCACTAACAGTTGATCCCGCCTGCTGTGCGACGTGCGTGTCGATTTGATGCAGCGAAACCGAGAGACTGTTGATCGTGGCGGCCACATTGGAGGCAGCGGCGAGGACGTTCTGCCCGGTAGAGGGATCGTTTGGAGAGGCGCTCCAGGAAGAGAAGGCGGTAAACAGACTCGTCAGCGCCGTTGACACTCCGGAACTGCCGGTAACGTCAAAAAGGCTTTGAATGGTGCCGGTGGTTTGCAGTTGAGAGCTGTAAAGGCCCAGTGATTGAAGCTGTAATTCCACAGCCGCGTCGGCATAGGGATCGCGGGAGCTTGTTACTCCTCCGGAGGAAAGGCCGCCGCCCGCCGCGGTGGCGGAATCCATCGGAAGCGCCTGCAGGTTTACCTGCTGGGTGGCATATCCCGCCGTGGAGGAATTGCTGACGTTGGCCTGGACGACGCTGAGAGCTTGTTGAATAATGTCCAGCGCGCTGGCCGAACTGCCGAGGCTTGAGGTCAGCGTAGTCATTGATTTCGAAGGACTTCCTTAGCCCGCATAGCTTTCCATTGGTGCGACCGTGCCGGCGCTGATTTCGCCGGCGGACGTATACGCGCCCGTCATATCGTTCGCGCCGCAGGGAATCCCCCTTATAAAGGCTGATGCGGCGTCGACCAGACATTCGAGCGCGGCGGTTTCCTGTCTCAGAGATCGCGCGGAGATTCGCAGCTTTTCCGCGGAAAAAGGAGGGATAATTTGCGGAATTTCCAGTGTGGCCCGCAATGGCTGCAGGGACGCCTCCAATGCAATAGCGGCGGCCTCTATATGAGGGAGATTCGCCGCGTCCCATCCCATCGCCGCCGCGCCGACAGCGGTTCGAAGAGCCTCTAATTCAGACACAATTTGGGGCGCTGGATTCATATATTTTCGCTATTTTCCATGGCTCCCGATAACACTGCCTGCGCGGTTCTGGAGGGGTTTGCATCATAGCGGCCACTGGCATAAAGGGACTGAAGCCTTGAAACCCGCGATGACTGAGAGGTCGAAAGGGCGGAAAGGGTGCTGTGTATTTTCAATGTTGCGTCGGTTACCGCGAGGCGGTCCTCTCCGGCAAAATTTCCGGATCGCGACGACAATGCGGAACCGGTTGACGAAACAACCGAGCTTTCGCCACCGCTATATACCGCGCCAAGGCGATCGCTTGTAACCGAAATATTCACGGGAAAAAACCTCGCTTGGTGTACATGCAATTGTTATTCCAATCACGTATTCCGGCGGGTTGTTAATACCCGGACAGAGCGTTTTATACAGCATCGAGGCACCAGCGGGGAAGGAGAACTAACCAAAGTTAAGTTTTGAATAGATATTATAAATTTGACAGAATCTATACAAAAAATAACTAGCAATCCAAAAAGATCGTGTGGTATTTTACAACATAAATTGTTTTGGGAAATCGATCACGATATGAAATTTAACGCTCTGGTTTTGGGTGAAATAAACGATCGGATGCTGGGCAGCAATGAATGGTCCCAGGCTCTCGGGCAGATTTCCTCGCGCCGCTGTGCTTCGGTTGACGAGGCAATCGGGCTTCTCAGTGCCGAGCACTTCGATTGCGTTCTGCTGGTCGACTCGGGCGCGACGGGCCAGACAAGCGACCTTATTGAAACCATCCAGAGCCTGAATACCAAGGTTCCGGTGATCGTAGCTTCTGCCCGGCTATCGGCGGCGGAAGCTGTTCGCCTGTCCCGAACGGGCGCATGGAACTGCTTCGGCCCTGGAGACACCCTGGACAATTTCCGGGATTCGCTCGACTATGCGGCGGAAGAGACACGACGCCGGCGCCGGAATGAAAATACGGGCGGACAGGCCGAGGCGTGGCGGGTATTTCTTATCGGCGACAGCCTGGCCATGGAAACAGTCGCGGAAACGATCCGTCTGGTTGGCCCGCGGCGCTGCACTGTGTTGATCAGCGGCGAAACCGGGACCGGAAAAGAAATGGCGGCACGCGCTATTCATATGGCCAGCCCGCGGGCTGCGCAGAATATGGTGTCGGTCAACTGCAGCGCGCTGCCGGAGAATCTTCTGGAAGCCGAACTTTTCGGCCATACGCGGGGTGCCTTTACCGGCGCCGCCGGACACCGTGTGGGGCGCTTCGAACAGGCCCACAAGGGTACGATTTTTCTGGATGAAATCGGCGATCTGCCGCTTGAATTACAGGCCAAGTTGCTGCGGGTTCTGCAGGAACGTGAACTGCAGCGTCTGGGCAGCTCCGAAACAATCAAGGTCGATGTCCGGGTAATTGCCGCGACAAATGTAGATATTGCGGAAAAAATACGCCTTGGCAAGTTCCGCGAGGATCTTTATTACCGGCTGAATGTGGTGCCGCTAAAGATGCCGCCGCTGCGCAACCGGGTGACCGATGTGCCCTCGCTGGTGGCCCATTTTGTGAAGAAAATCTGCCAGTCGGAAGACATCCCGGTGAAGCGGATTGCGCCGGAATCCTTGCAGCATCTGGCTGCCAGCCCGTGGCCCGGGAACGTCCGGCAACTGGAGAATGCGATCGAAATGGCGGTCGCGATCAGCGGCGAAAGAGATGTTCTTTTCCCGAAGGACTTCGGCTTCAACGGCACCAAAATCGCGAATATCCCGGTTCCGGCGCTTCCTCTGGAAATGCCCGAGGCAGAAGGCTTCGACAACGCCGTCAGCCGGTTTGAGCTTGGGATTTTGGAAAACGCCCTGCGCGCATCGGGCGGAAACAAGACCGTTGCCGCCGAGCGTCTGGGCATGAAGCGGACCACGCTCATCATGAAAATCCGCAACCTGCAGCAGTCCGGATTTCTAAGTAAAGCCGGCTAAAACAGCCGGACCCGTCCTGGCGGTCTATAACAGGCGAGGCAGATGCTGGTATTTAACCGCCTGCGGAAGCAGCCGCAGCTGCCCCGACGGGCTCCGCATCCAGTAACCGTTCGATTTTGAGAAGAAGCGTCACTTCGCCCAAGGGAATCTGCAGAGCGCCAGCGATGCTGTTCACCGATTCACCGCGGTGCCGCATGCGAAGAATCTGCGCCCGTTTGGTCAGATTGATTGCCTGACCGATCGGTATGGGGGCAACTTCGGCCGCAGCCTCTCGGGCATTCCGTATTTCCTCCATGGCTGCCGAGAGATTGCGCAGATCGCCGTTCAGCGCCTCGATCGAACTCTTCATATTCTTGTGGACGGCACGCACTTCCGCTCTCGCGCCGAGCCAAAGCCATATCGATGCAAGGAGGCCGACGCCGGTGATCAGGTACTGCGTAACGGGGTAATAAATCCAGTCCAATTGCATAGAATTCTTCCTAATTGACCGACGCCAATTCACTCTGCGGAGACGATTTGAAATCCGCGGAAAAGAGCCGCTCCTGGCGGCTGGCTATTTCGGAAATTCGCAGCGCATAACAACCCTGTAATACGACAGCCTCGCCGCGCGCGATCACTCGTCCGTTCACCATGAGTTCCACCGGATCGCTTAGCGCACCGTCGAATTCAATCACGGAGCCGACGCTTAAGCCGGCCAGCGCATGAAGCGGCATGTGGGTGCTGCCGAAGCGAAGCGTCAGGGGGAGTTCAACATCCATCAGCGCACCGACGCCCGGAACCGCCTCCGGCTGCGGGCGGACCAGCGCGACAACGATCTCCACCTCGCCAATGGCGGGAGTCGGAATGTGGAATGTTTCGTACTCCTGGGCCCGCGGGTAGTCGGCTGTAAGTTCTCCGTCAATCCCGGAGGCGCGGTTCAGGAGGCTGCTGAACTCGCCGTCGTTCTCGCCTGTTTCGTTGCCGGGGCAAATTACCGCGATATCGTCGGCGGCCGCACCGATCCAGACCACCTCCGCCGCCGTGGCTGCCGAGCCGGACACAGGACGCCACCATACGAGGGGCTTGCCTTCGCCTTTGGCGCGACAGGGAACAGAGGGTCCGCGACTCACCTGGTCCGCCGCGGTTCCCAGCAGATTCGTGAGCTCTTTGAGCCAGCCTTCGACCGCCTGAACGAGTGCGTTGTTTGTCATTTCTTCCTCTGGGGGGACAACCAGACTCTTTCCAGATGGCTGCGAAGCCGCAGCACCGCCTGGGTCTTCAACTGGCCGATCCTGGAGAGGTGCATGCCCATCACCTCGGCAATTTCGCGAAGCGTCAGCTCCTCGTAGTAGTAAAGGCTCAGGACCGTACGCTCATTTTTGGACATGCGCTCAATCGCCACGACAATGATGCGTTCGAGTTCTTTGCGCTCGACCACATGGGAGGGCCACTGCGCTTCGTCGTCGGAGATTACGTTTAAGAGACTATAGCTCTCTCCATCGGCGCCCACCGCATCTAGCCGGTGAATTTCAACGGACTGAACTTCCAGCAGCCACGCATGATATTCCTCGAGACTGATTCCAATCTCGGCGGCAATTTCTTCTTCCACCGGCTCGCGGCCGAGCGACTGCTTGGTGCGATGAATAGCCAGTTCGATTTTCTTGGAGCGCTTGCGGGTATCGCGCGACCTCCAGTCCATATCGCGCAGGCTATCCATAATGGCGCCATGGATTCTGTGTTCCGCGTAAGTCTTGAGCCGGACATTGTGCGACGGGTCGAAGTTGTCGATCGCGGAGAGCAAGCCGATCACTCCGGTCGAGACCAGATCGTCGAGAGAGATGTAATCCGGAAGGCGATCGTGGATTCTTCCGGCGATGATACGAACCTGCGGAAGATGTTCCATGACGAGGGCGTCGCGCCGAAGCGCATCGTCATGCCCCGCTACCGTTCGGTTTCCGTAGCCTGCTGTGCCCATTTTTTCTATGCCGCCGGTTTCATTGCACGAGGCAGGTGCCGCACGAGCGCTTCGGTGATCCGGCGTTTGGAGGCCGGTTCGATGTCTTCCGGAATGATCTGGCCGTGGCAGAAGAATGAAAGCGGTTTCTCAATGCGGATGGCCAGCCCGAAAATGGCTCCGAGAGTCTCGGCCTCGTCGAGCCGGGTGACGATGAGTCGCGAGGGCGAGCAAGCCGCGAAACGGCTGGCGGCTTTTTCGAGGACAAGCTGATTGGTGGTAGCCGTCAAAACCAGGTGAGTGTCAATATCCTGACGGCGTCCGAGGAAAGTGGCCAGCTCCATGCCAACCTCGTTCAGCATCGTCGGACTCATCCCGGGCGTGTCGATGAGGATATTGGCGTTTGCCGGCGCGGAGTCGATGGCGTGGGTCAGAGCCGCTGTGTTTTCGACCGCCTGGAAATTTACGCCCAGAATCGCGGCATAGGTCCGCAGTTGTTCGGCGCCGCCGATGCGGTGCGTATCCGCAGAGATGAGGCGCACGGGATGCCCGCCTGCGATGGCCTGCGAAACCGCCAGTTTCACGATTGTGGTGGTTTTGCCCGAGCCCGGAGGGCCCACCAGGGCGGTGATTCGGCCGATTCCCGGAGATACTTCAAAACGGCCGGAAATTTCGTCGCTGGCCTCATCGAGAACCATCTCCGGATTCCATTCGGGCATCCTGCGCGGCCGCGAAATGCTGGTAACGGAACGCTGATTGAGCCGGAAGGCCACGGCGTCTTCAATTTCAGCGGCAAGGGCGGCCTCGATTCCGGCCCGCGTCAGGGGTTCCACCAGGTTCGGATGGCGCGGCGAGCGGAACCCATCGGCTGAATTAGATGTGCGGGTCAACAGGTTCAGAATGTCGTCCATTCTGTGCCGCAGATCGTCTACATCGCTCGATCCTTGGGGCATCACGGGCAATGCGGGCGCGATTTGCCGTTCGGGATAACGGCCGAAAACCACTTCGTACTTCCCGAGGTAACGCGCTTCCGGCGGAGCTGGCCGCGAATTCAGCAGCAGCGCGTCGGCTCCCATCTCAGAGCGGGCAAATTCGATAGCATCCTGAACGGAGCCGGCGAAATAGGATTTGATCTGAAGCTGTTGATTTTCTTGTGGGGCAGACATAGCTATTGAATTACTCCCATTGAAACGACTTTGACCTCTGACGGTATTTCGTTGTGCGAAATAAAAAACAGATTCCGGATGGAGGATTCCACAATCTGACGGAAGAAGTAGCGCGATCCGGAACCGGTAATCGCAACGATGGGCGCGCCGGGCTCCCCGACCTTCTGCGAAATACGCTGCAGAATGTCGCGGATGACGGCCGGCTTGAGCGTGAGATGACTGTTCTGCTCCCCGTGCTCCGCGGCGGCTTCAACCATCTGCTCCAGGGCCGGATCGATCATCCACGCCGGCAAATCGCCCTGCGCGTTCAGGTAGGGCTTGACGACCACGCGCCGCAACGATTGCCTCACATACTCGGAGATCAGCATCGGGTTGCGAATGGTGGCGGTCGCTTCGCCCATGGCTTCGAGAATGGTGACGGCATCCCGGATGGAGACGCGCTCCCGCAACAGATTCTGCAGAACCCGCTGCACCACGACGAGAGGAAGCACCTTGGGCACGAGATCTTCAACAACCTTGGGATGCTCAGCGGAGACGCGGTCGAGGAACCTCTTGGCATCCTGGCGGAAGAACAGCTCGGCGGCATGCCGGCGAATCAATTCCGAGAGATGGGTTCCCATCACACTGACGCCATCGACCACCGTGAAGCCCTTCCGGCGGCAGGCGTCGGCCTGCTCGGCGGGAATCCACCAGCCGGTCATCCCGAAGGCCGGTTCTTTGGTTTGGCGGCCCGACGGAGGAGGAGAATCTTTACTCACGGGGATGGCGAGCTCGCATCCCGCGGGCAGCTCAGAGCGGCCAATCTCCGCGCCCTTCAGGAGAATGACATATTCGTGGGCCTTGAGAGCCACATTGTCCACCACCCGAACGGGTCCCAGCAGAAATCCGGTCTCACTGGCAAGCTGGCGGCGGATTCCGGCGATGCGGCGCAGGAACGGCGAGTTGGCCCCACCCGCCACATATCGGACCAGGCCCAGTCCAAGCTCGACGCTGAGGGGCTCGACGCGCAGAAGCGATTCCAGATCCTCTTTGGCAGCGGCGGGTTTGGCGGCGCTTTCGACTGTGGCCGCGGCCTTCTGCTTCTTTTGCATCTGCAATGCGAGGTAGCCAAGCGCCACCCCGACTCCCATGAACGGAATAGTCGGAAGGCCGGGAAACAGCGCGAGGAGAATCAGGACGCCGCTGGCGAGCAGCAGAGGCTGAGCCGCGCCAAACAGCTGCTTGGTGACGTCGGACCCGAGGTCATCGTCGGAATTGGCCCGCGTCACAATGAGACCGCCAGAGATCGAGATCATCAGCGCCGGAATCACAGTCACCAGACCGTCACCGATGGTCAGCACGGTGTAAGTTTCGATGGCATGTCCCAAATCCATGCCGTGCTGGAGAACGCCGATGAGGAATCCAGCGATGATGTTGATGCCTGTGATCAGAATGCTGGCCACGGCATCGCGCTGCGTGAAGCGGGACGCGCCGTCCATCGCGCCGTAAAATTCGGCTTCTTTGGCCAGATTGCGGCGGCGAAGGCGGGCTTCTTTTTCGTCGATCAGGCCGGAGCTGAGGTCCGAATCGATGGACATCTGCTTGCCGGGAAGAGCATCGAGGGTGAAGCGCGCGGTGACTTCCGAGATACGTACGGCGCCGTGGTTAATCACGACATACTGGATGGCGATCAGGACAAGAAAGATAACCGCCCCGATGATGTAGTTGCCGCCCACCACGAAGTTGCCGAAGGCCTGAATGACATTTCCGGCAGCGGATGTCCCGGTATTGCCGTTCATCAGGATCAGGCGGGTGGAAGAGATATTCAGCGCCAGGCGGAAAAGAGTCAGCAGCAGAAGGGTGGTGGGAAAGATGCTGAATTCCACCGCTTTTTTGATGTGCACCGCGACCATCAGGACGATGACCGATGTCATGATGTCGAGCACGATCAGCCCGTCGAGCATGAAGCTCGGCATCGGAGTGATCAGGGCGATTACGATTCCGAGGACGGCAAGCGGGATCCCCAGCTCTTTCCCGCCGGAGAAAATCGCTGTTGCCTGGCTCCAGGGTGCAGCTATCGCGACTGGTTTGGTCTCAGCCATGTGTCAAATTTCGGATAGTGTTTGTAAGCACTATGCAGTTCGCCTGCCATTCATAATTCGATAAATGTAGGCGAGAATTTCGGCCACTGCTTTGTAGAAGTGCGCCGGGATTTCCTGGCCCACGTCCACGGATTTGTACAGTCCCTGGGCGAGGGGCGGGTTTTCGATGAGCGGAATCTGGTTCTCCAGCGCCCGCTGCCGGATACGCAGCGCGAGAAAGTTTTTGCCTTTCGCCACCACCCGGGGCGCGCCCTTGGTTTCGGGACTGTACTTGAGCGCCACCGCGTAGTGCGTGGGATTGACGACTACGGCGGTGGCCGTCGCGACTTCGTGCATCATGCGGCGGCGGACCAGATCGCGGCGGATGCGCCGGATACGGCCCTTGATTACCGGATTGCCGTCGGTTTCTTTGGATTCATCCCGGATTTCCTGCTTGCTCATTTTCAGATCGCGCTCATAGCGGGTCTTCTGCCGGACCAGATCGACGATCCCGAATACGAGAAAAAGACCGGCGGCTTTCCAAAGGAGGGACTCAAGAGACGCCACCATCTGGAGCGTTCCGTCTTCCAGTCCGCGAAGGGGAAGGGTGAGATAGACCTCGAGCTTGTCAGCCACCAGATAGTAAATCGCGGCCGCGAACACGGGAATCATGATGGCTGCCTGGATGACGCCCGACAGGTTCTGACGCGGAAGCTGTTTCAGTTTCGAGAGGGGGCTGAGCCGGGAGAAATCGGGAGTGAGTTTCTTGAGGCTGATGCCAAAACCGGTAACGACCGTCTGGACAGCCAGCGTGATGACGATCAGCACGCTGCCCATGATCAGGACTGGAATGAGAGCGTCCTTGATGAGCCCGATTCCGGCGGAGAGCTGATCCATAGGGGCGCGGCGCGGGTTGAGTTGATCTTGCAGCAGGCTGGCGAAACGAAGCCGGAAGTTCTGCACCCATTCCGGTCCCCACGAGGCGAGCATTGAGACGAATGCCAGAAATTGAAGAGCGGCGACGAAAGAATGAGACGTGGGGAAGTTGCCTTCGTCGCGGGCTTTCTTCAGCCGCCGCGCCGTGGGTTTCTCTGTTTTCTGCTCGCTCATACAAGTCTTAGCGGGTGATCAGGGCGCGCGCGGCGGCAAAGGTGATGCCGGCGCCTCCACGCAACAACGCCGGCAGCATGATCACGAGCCAGCCGAGAAGAACCAGAGAGAGAACGATCTTGACGGGAAAAGCGATTGTCAGCAGCTGCAACTGTGAATTGATCCGCCCCAGCAGCGCCAGCGCGATGTCGACCATCAGCATGGCCGCGGTGATGGGAAGAGCCAGTCGAAGCCCGGCGGAGAACATGGCCGATCCGGCCATCAGCACAATGTCAGTAGCTTTTTTCGTCAGAACAAAAGTTCCCGGCGGATACGTCACCAGGCTCTGGGCGAAGATTCTCAGCACCTCGCGATCGAGTCCCGAAGCAAAGAAGAGAAGAGCCGCGGCAGTCTGCGCAAGGATGATGAGAACTGTGGAATCAGCCTGCGTAAACGGATCGACCGTGGAGGCGAAGGAAAAGCCGGCCTGCAGCCCGATCATCTGTGCCCCCATCACGAAGGCTTCCAGCGCAAAGGCGACGGCGAGGCCGATCCCGACGCCGAGCGCGGCTTCGGACATCATCCAGAGAACGAATAACCCCGCGGAGGTATCGGCAGGAGGATGGGGCCAGACGGGAGCCAGAGCAATCGTCATGGCTCCGATGAGAACGACGCGCGCGGGATCGACCGCACTCTTGAAACCGGGGACCGGGACGAAAACAAACACGCCGCCGATCCGCATGAGCGTCAGCAGGAAACCGAGCAGTGTGGAGACCGACCAGAAATCGCTACCGGCCATACCGGCTGAGATCCCCCAACAGGCCGGTCGTGTAGACCATCATCTTCTGAAGCATCCAGGGCAGCGCGATCAGGAATGAGACGAGGAATGCCGCCAGGCGCGGCACGGCGCTGAAGGCGGAGTCCTGAATCGAGGTGAGGATCTGGATAAGGCTCATCGAAATTCCCACGATGAAGCCGACAATCAGCAGCGGGGCGCTGAGCATGAGCGCTGTTTCCAGCGCCTGGCGAATAATCTGGATGGCGAATTCCTGGCTCACGCGTATAGTCCTCTGACAAGGGAGCCGATGACGAGATTCCATCCGTCGGCAAGTACAAAAAGAAATATCTTGAAGGGGGCGGAAATCATCACCGGCGGCAACTGCATCATGCCCACCGAGAGGGTGACGGAAGCCACCACCAGATCGATCACCAGAAACGGCAGAAACAGCACAGCGCCGATCTGGAACGAAGCTTTGAGCTCAGAGAGGATGTAGGCCGGGACCAGCACCGTGAGGTCGAGATCGGTGGGTTTATGGGGTTGCGGCGCGTGCGAAATTTCGACGAACAGCTTGACGTCTTTCTCGCGGGCAAAGCGGGCGAGGAAGGTCTTGAGGGGCAGTGTTCCGGCCTCAAAGGCCTGCGCCGTAGTCATCTCGTTTTTCTGCAGCGGCTCCCAGCCCTTCTGATACATTTCGGTGGCGACCGGCTGGACAACGAACATCGTCAGCATCATCGAAATTCCCACCAGCACCTGGTTTGAAGGGACCGTCTGGGTGCCAAGCGCCTGGCGCAGGAAGTGAAGTACGATCGCGATGCGCAGGAACGGCGTGATCGACATGATGATGGCGGGCAGCAGGGTCAGCAGCGTCAGCACGATGATGATCTGCATCGGGACGCTGAGCGACTCGGCGCCATTTCCGCTCATGTTGACGCCGAGGAGCGTGTTGTTTGCTTTTGCGGCGGTGGTCGCGGCCATCACCGCGACGTTGGTGACGAGCAGCGAGAAAAGGAGGGACAAAGCGCGCTTCAACGGGCGGTACCTCCGCGTGAAAGCGGGCGGTCCGCAAAGGGATTTTCGATTTCGTGATCGACGATGGCGCACCCGCCCGGGGACACTGCGATGAGCACGGTGCGGCCTTCCACGCGCACCAGATGAAGAGAGTGGTGAGGCGTGAGGGGAAGGCGGTCGACAGCTTCCAGCTGCCGCTGGTTCGCGCTCCCGGAGGTCCGCCGCAGCATCATCACCATCCCTTTGGCGCGAAGCGCGTAGACGGTGGCCCCGAGGAGCACGAGCACGAGAAGAACGGCGGCGGCCTGCTGGAGCGGTTCCACGTTTACTTTTTTCCTTTCACAACCAGCATGCGAACAATCAGACTGCCCGCCGGCGCGGCCAGCTCGCCTGAACCGATGGCAGAACCCCCGGCGCGCACCAGAACGTTATCGCCGGCCGGAACCGCGGTGGCGATAACGCTTCCGGCAGCGAGGGCCACAAGCTCTTTGACTTTGAGATGCGGCCCTTCGATCACGGCTTCGACCGAAAGCGGGATGCCCATATAGGGCGCTAGTCCGAATGTTCCCTGCATGTGAAATCCTGGCTATTATGCGGCCGGAATCAGGTTGACGGTCTGCTGTTCCAGCTGGTCGCTGGTGGTGATGATCCGCGAGTTTGCCTGATAACCACGTTCAAAAGTGAGGAGGTTGGCAAATTCGGTAGCGATGTCGACCGTGGACGATTCCAGCGCACCGGCCACGATCTGTCCGCGGCCGCCCGTGCCCGCTGCGCCGACCAGCGGCGTGGAGGTGTCCGGCGTTACCTGTAAGTTGTTATTTCCAACGGACGCGAGGCTGGCTGGATTGGCGATGGAAGCGAGCGCCACCTGGCCGATGGCTACTTTCTGACCGTTCGTATAGGTCGCGAGGACGATACCGCCAGTCTGCAGCGCTACCCCGGCAACGGATCCCGCGGCGTAGCCGTTCTGACTTGTCGAGCTTATCGAGGAGGGGGATGCGTACTGGGTAATTTCGGGGGTTGGTGATGCGCCCGAATGATCATAGAGATTCCAGTTGATGCTCATGTCCGCGCTGCCGTCGGAAAGACCGGTGATCGGGATCACCTGGGGATCGGTAGTGGCGGGGGGGCCGGTCAAATTGCCGTTGTTGTCGAAGGTCAGGGTACCCGTCGTAAGAGGGGTGGTGGAACCGCTGGCAAGATCGGCGGCCGGAATGGACACGGAATAGTCCCAGGTGTTCTGGGCAGTCTTCGTAAATGTGGCCGTAAGATTATGGCTGGTTCCCTGGGAATCGAACACCTGAATGGGAGCAGTGACAACGGCGCCCGTCGCTGTGGTTGCCACGCTCGAATCGAGGTTCAGGGCCAGCGTCATCGCGCTGGTGGGAGTCGCCGCAACGGTGGCCCCGACCGGCAGGGTCAGGTTTCCGGCAGGCGCGTTGGAATTGATGACGCCGTTCACTTCGGTCCAGCCCTGCACGAGTTGGCCCGAGGTCGTGGTGAGCTGGCCGCCCGAGTTGACCTGGAAGTTGCCGTCGCGCGTATAGAGTGTCCCGTTGGTCCGGGGATCGCTCAGAACGAAAAAACCATTCCCCTGAATGGCCGCGTCGGTGGCGCCGTTCGTGGTCTGGATCGCGCCCTGCGAGTAGTTGGCTATCGAGCTCACCTGGCCCACGCCATTGCCCAGTTGGCCGGCGTTGCCGGAAACGCCAAGGGATTCGGACATCATGTCCTGAAATTCGATCTGATCGGCCTTATAGCCGGTGGTATTGAGATTCGCGAGATCGTTGCCGATGACATTGATCGCGTCGCTGTTCGCTTTAAGGCCGGAAAGTGCCGTTGAGATTGCTGTGATCATGAGTCTGTTGTTCTCCTTCTTCCTGGATCTGCCTGGTTTTGGTTTGGGATGTTCCGGTTAAGACTGCGTCGTGCTCGCCGCGGGGGTAGCCGCGGTTGCGCCGGAAAGTTTGTCGGCGTCGGCACGGATCGCGACCACTTGTTCGAGCTCGCTGAACTGAGCCAGTTGCGAAACAAACTGCGTGCTGTCGGTCGGGTTCAGCGGATCCTGATTTTGAATCTGGGAAACGAGCAGATTCAGAAAAACGCTCTCGCTGGGCGCGGTGCTGGTTAACGATGAGGCTGAGTTGGACGAGTTCGTTGCGCTGGACGAACCGGTGATCGGGTTAACGCCTGAGGCCATTGCTTTCTCCTGTAGCTTTAGATGCTGATTGAATGCCGTTTTCAAGCTCCTCGACCCATTTGGGGCGCTGAGACTGATCTTGTCCGCGCTGACCGCGGTCCTGCTGCGAGCCGGGATTTGACTGGTTATTCTGTTGCGACCCGTCGCGTGGGTTGTTCTGCGGGTTGTCGCCCTGATTCCGGGCTGACGCGGAATCCGGGGCAGCAGTCGCGCCATGCATGTCCGGACGCCAGATTTCGGAATGAACACCGGAGTCGGATAACTTCTTCGTCAGATCGCTAAGATCGTCGCGCAGGTCCTGATTGAGCTGCGAGCTGGCGGTGTGAACTGCCACGCGAAGTTCACCGGAGTGCTCGACCATGCGAAGCTGCACGGAAGATCCGCCAGGCTGAGCGATCTTGAACGAGAGTTCCTTCAGCGGCGCCGCGCTGGACTTGGTCTCTTCAAGCGCCGGCGCCTCCGGATCCCTGGCGGCCGGAACCACGGGCGTTTCTACGCGCAGCGCGGCGGACGCCGGTGCGATGGAGGAGTGGCTGCCGGATATTGCGGGGGCGGCGATGGGCGTATTCGGCGCCGGCGCCGCGGTCTCCGGAACGCCGGCGGTTTCTTCGCGCGACGTCTTCTTAGCCGCCGGGGCTGAGACCGCACTCTGATTCGCTGCGGGCGCGACAGGCCTCGGGTCGTCGGTATTTGTGTTTTGCGGTGTCTCAGGCCGGACTTGCGAAGCCTGAAGCTTTGCCGCGAAGCTCATGGGCGCGGCAGGGACGGCCGGATTCATGCGGGTAACCGGGATGGCCCTGGTTTCCGGCATGTCTTCGGCTGTTTTCAGCTCGGCTCGCGTCATCGCCGGCCGCTCTTTGCCGCTGTTGAAGCTATAACCGGGCCGCATCGCAATGGGGGCCTGACCGGCGATGGGCCGGGGCTGTTGCGCGAGAAACGCGAGCTGAGGGGTGGCCACCGGGACCGCCGCGGGCGTGGTCGCGGCAGGATCCGTCACCGCATTCGATGGCGAGACAGGCTCGACGGAGGCGCTTGCGACAGGTGGCTCATTGTGTGAATCCCGCTTCGCGGCGGGCGCCTTCGTGACGAGGGGCTGCGCTGTCAATGCGGTTTGGCTTTCGAGCGGCACGGGCTCCGGGACTGCCGAAGGTTTGGGCGCTGCCGGTGAGTCCACGGCCACAGGATGCAGAGTCTGTTGCGCTTCAGCTTGCGGCGTTCGAACGCGAGGCGCCGCGGGCTGGACAGATGGCGTCTGGGATTTCGCGGTCTTCGAGGCGATCTGCGCCGGGCCGACCTGAGACTTGGATTCGTTAACGGCCGCAGGGCCGGAGCGGGGATTCCTGGTTGCAGTAGCGGGTTGAGATTCCGGCGCGTGCGGCTCTGAGGCGTGAGGCGCTTGCGAGACCGCCGGCTGAGCTAATGGCGCGCGGGGTTCGGGTTCTACATTTTGAGGCGCACTCTTTGGATCGCCCTGCAAGCTGCCGACTCGATATTGGGAATTGGATTCGCTAACAGCCGCATGGACTGGAACTTCCTGCGAGGCTGGAGTTTCAATGCGAGCCATCGGTGCCTGTTCCTGAAAATCGATTGCATTGTTCGCTTGCGGACTGGCAGAGGCGGCAGCTGTGAGATCAGGTGTGACTGGTTGCGGTGCGAGTGGCTTCGCCGTCGCGGCAGTCGCAGTGGCGGAGTTGTAATCTTCAGTTGAGTAATTCGCGGTTGAGTAATTCGCAGCCGCTGAATGAAACCTCGTTGAATAAGACACTGAACCCGTTTTGCTTTCGGACGGAACGGGAACCGGATCGCCCGTGGCGGCGGCAGAAGTGGACGCCAGCGCCGCCTTGAAGCCTTCGAGTTGCGCGGTGAAATCTTCCGCGCTGAAACTTGCGCTGGTAAACGCCGGCATCGGAAGCGATGCGATTTGCGCAGCCGGAGCAGTTGAAGTGGACACGAACACCGCGGCAGGAATTGCAGGTTGAGGACCAAACAGAATTGTCCGTATTTATTGACTAATTGAACGGTCAGGAGACGTTGTATTTTTGACTGTCAAGCCGGCAGTCAAGGTTTTGACAGCGATTGAGCCCTGGATTTCGCCGGTAAATTCATTAATACCAGCTATTCACAGGGCCTGCGGCGATTCGGAATCTTAGGTCACTCGCGTGCATTGA
>DASZLO010000267.1:0-11079 GCA_035552315.1 Bryobacteraceae bacterium | reverse complement strand
GCCGACGCGATCCACGTCAGCGGCAACGGCGCTCTGCAGCCCATCGATATGAGCACGGAAGAGTATCCCGGATTCGCCACCGATCTGCAGGCGCAGTACATGGCGCTGATGACACAGGCCGACGGCATTTCGCTCGTGACGGAAACGATTTTCGAGAACCGCTTTATGCACGCGCAGGAGCTGATGCGCATGGGAGCAAACATACGTCTGGACGGGCGGCAGGCGATCATCGCGGGCCGCAGCCGGTTGACCGGGGCGGGTGTGATTGCATCGGACCTGCGCGCCAGCGCGTCTCTGGTGCTGGCCGCCATGGTGGCCAAGGGCGAGACCGTCATCGACCGCGTTTATCATATTGACCGCGGGTATGAAAAGATTGAGGCCAAGCTGTCGGCGACCGGCGCGAAGATCCGGCGAGTGGAGTAAAGTTTATGACGCATAACGAAGGCTTTCTTCAACTGGTGAACGATGCGAAGTCGCGGGTTCGCGAAACCGACGTGGCCGGCTATAAAGCCATGGTGGCGCGGGGAGATGACCATGTTCTGGTGGACGTGCGCGAGGACCGCGAATGGAACGCGGGCCACATGAAAGGCGCGGTCCATATGAGTAAAGGGACCATCGAGCGCGATATCGAAAGCAAGTATCCGGAAAAGGATACGACGCTGATTCTGTATTGCGGCGGTGGATTTCGCTCCGCGCTGGTGGCCGACAATCTGCAGAAGATGGGGTATCGCAATCCTGTTTCGCTGGACGGCGGGTGGAAGGCGCTGAAAGATTCCGGACTGGAAGTCGAAACGCCCTAATGGAGGCGCGGGAATTCGCGGGCGGGACGATCCTGGCGGAAGTCAGCAACCGCATCGGGACCATAACTTTCAACCAGCCTGAAAAACATAACGCTCTGTCGGGCGGGATGTGGGAGGCAGTTGAAGAAATTCTCGATACGTGGAGGGATGACGATTCGGTTCGGGTGGTTGTGCTGACCGGCGCCGGCGACAAAGCGTTTATTTCGAGATCCGACATCGGCGAATTTGAATCGCGGCACGATAGCTTCGACGCATCCCGTGAGTACAACCGGCTCAGCGGCAGCGAGAAAGAGAAGCTGAACGAATTCCCGAAGCCGGTGATCGCCAGCATCCGGGGCTATTGCCTGGGAAGCGGCCTCGGGATTGCGATCCATGCGGATATTCGCATCGCTGCAGAGGATTCGCAGTTTGGAATTCCGGCGGCGCGGATCGGGCTCGCCTATGGATTTTCGTCTATCAAGCGGCTGGTGGATCTGGTGGGTCCGGCGCACGCGGCGATGATTTTGTATTCCGCCGAGCGCATCGGATCCGCCGAAGCGCTGCGCATTGGGCTGGTCAATCAGGTGGTGCCGGGCAGCGATCTTGAGACCGCTGTGCAGAACCTTGCGCGGAAAATTGCGAGCAATGCGCCATTCTCGGTTCGAGCCAGCAAGATGACGATCGAACAAGCGCTTCGCGATCCGGACCGCCGCGACCTGAAGGGAATCGAGAGGGCGGGCATCGAATGCCTCACCAGTGAAGACCATCGCGAAGGCCGCGCCGGATTTCACGAAAAGCGGCCGCCGGTTTTCCGGGGCTCTTAATCCCGCGGCGCAAATAATTCGACAGCCACTCCATCCATCTCGGCCATGGCTCCGGATCGCGCCCCCGGTACCCGCACGTAGGCCAGTCCGAAGACAGACCCCTCTGCCAGCGTGGCTGAAGTGACCTCGCCTGCCGGATTTCCTTCCAGCAACAGCTTCGAGCCTGGCTCGGGGACACGCTCCGATTGCGCGCGGAACCCCATCAAAACCTTGTTCACATGTCCGCGCGAACGGATACGCTCCACGATCTCCTGTCCGAGATAGCAGCCCTTCTGGAAATGCAGCGCGTGCAGCTGCTGCGTCTCCTGCGGCAGGGTGTGCTCCGTAATATCGCAGCCGTACTTCGGAACGAAATTTTCGATCCGGGCCGTCTCGGCATCCTCTGAAGAGGCCGCAATGGCTCCCGCCCCTTCGATTGCGGTGGCGAGTTCTTCCTTGCGCGCCAGCGGTCCGGTGATCCTCACGCCGTACAGTCCCGTGGATGAAATGGCGGCGACAGTATAGCCGTCGGCATCCACGTGGGAGAAGCGGTGATGCGGCGCGGGCAATCCGGCCGTGGCGGCGACTTCGGTGGCTTTCGGGCCTTCTATGCCGAAGGAAAAGGTCTCGTCAGTCACATCCTGCAGGGTCACATCGTCGGCAATGATGTAGTGATCGAGGTGTTCGAGGACAGGTTTGCGGGAGGCCGGCTCGGTATCGAGCAGAAAGTGATCCTCGAAGCAGAACACGTAAACATCCGCGAGGATTCGTCCCTGCGCATTCAGGAAATAGGCATAGAGGCCGTCGCCGGGCTTCATCTGCTGCACATGATTGGTAGTCATGGCATGGAGCAGGCGGGCGCGGTCTTCGCCGGTCACGCGGATGCGCGCGCGGCCCGACAGATCGAGCAGCGCGGCGGAGTTCATCAATGCTTTGTAACCGGGAGTCATGCTGCTTTCGTTCATTGCGGGGTCGACAACCAGCGCAGCACCGCCGATAGGGCGACGATGGTAACGCCGCTGATCAGAAGGCCCGTCAATTGCCTCGACCGTTTCGCGTTGTTCGGTCCAGTGACCAGGAAGCCAACGGAAAGTACATGCAGGACCAGCAGAAATTTGACCCCGATCACCGCATGCCAGGCCGGAGGCATCCCGGTTTTATTCATGTAGTTGTAGATGCCGGAGAGCAGCAAGCCGCCCGCCGCGGACAAGAAGACAGGCCTCCACGCCGCCGCCACGGCGTTGCCGAGCTTGGTGCGCATATCCGCCGCCAGCGGCTCAGTTGCGGGAATTACGGCTAGCCGCCACGCGATGATGCCGCCGAGCAGCGTCACCGCCGAAACAATGTGCAGGAAACGCATGAAAATGTTGAATTCAGTCATTCGCTTCCCCATTACATCAAATGCGATGAGGGATCATCGATATCAGACGCATGATTCACGAAACTCTTCCGGTCGGAATGCTCGGCTGCAACTGTTCGATTCTGGGCGATGAGGCAACCCGCGAAGCCATCGTTGTCGATCCCGGGGACGACGTTTCGGAGATTGCGGAGATCCTCAAACGCCACGGGCTGAAGACGAAGATGATCGTCATCACGCATGCCCACATCGATCACATCGGCGGCGCGCAGAAGCTCCGCGCGATTACCGGCGCGCCCGTCTACATGCACGAAGCCGACAAGATGCTGAGCAACCGGCTCGATATCCAGGCAGGCTGGCTGGGGGTGGAGACGCCGGAAGATCCTGGCATCGATATACCCGCGCACGAAGGCGACATCCTGCGCGCCGGATCAGTGGAAGCGCAGGTACTGCACACACCCGGCCATACGCAGGGAAGCATTTCGCTTTATCTTCCGAAGGAAAATAAAGTCATCGCGGGCGACACTTTGTTCGAAGGCAGCATTGGACGCACCGATCTGCCGGGCGGCGATACGGATCAGATCAAGCAGTCGATTCAGGAGAAACTCTACACGCTGCCGGATTCCACCATCGTGGTCCCGGGGCACGGCGGAACGACTTCCATCGGCCGGGAGAAACGCAGCAACCCCTTCGTCAGAGGGCTTGCGAAGGGCGTTTGAGCTCAGCCATGACGCTGCTGATCAGGTCTTTGGCATCGGCGATCGACTTCGTAATAATCTGAATGTCCATGGCGGGTTTGCCGGGTTGCCGCGCGCTCTGGCAATAAACGCCATGTTGTCCCACCAGGACCAGGGCATCGGTCAGAACATCGAGCGTCACCGCCAGCCGTCCGCGCGGAACGCCCATCATGAACTCGTGTTTTTCGAGCTCTTCGCGCCGTTCTTCGTAAACGCTCATCGTAATTTACTCTAACAATATGGGTCTTCCGAAATGGCCGGTTTCCGGGGAGCGCGAACGCGAACTTCTGGATGAAGTGCTGGCGAGCGATCAATGGGGCGGATTTCATCCCATGGTGGGGCGCTTCGAGCGCGAATTTGCCGCGTTCCAGCAGTGCCGGTACGGGCTGAGTGCCATGAACGGCACCGTTACTTTGGAGATCGCTCTGGAGGCGATGGGGATCGGCGAAGGCGACGAGGTGATTGTCCCGGCGATCTCGTTTATCTCGACGGCAACCAGTGTTTCGCGGGTGCGGGCAACGCCGGTGTTTGTCGATATCGAAACCGATACGTTCAACATCGATCCCGCGCGGGTGAAGGAAGCGATCGGACCGAAAACCCGCGCTATCATTCCCGTGCATTTCGGGGGGCCGATGGCCGATATGGATTCGCTCACTTCCATCGTGGCGGAATCCGGCGTGCCACTGATTGAAGACGCCGCGCATGCGCATGGTTCGGAGTGGAACGGACGCCGCGCGGGCGGGTTCGGGGCAATAAGCTCTTTCAGCTTTCAGAACGGCAAGGTGATGACGGCGGGCGAAGGCGGCATCCTGCTTTCGGGCGACGAGGCGCTGATCAACCGGGCGCGGGAGATTCAGAATACCGGGCGGCGTCTGGGCGAAGGCTTTTTCTTTCATTACACACTGGGTTCGAATTTTCGAATCACGGCGTTGCAATGCGCGGTCCTGATTGCGCAACTGGAGCGGCTACCGGAACAGAACTGTGTGCGCCGCCGGAACGTAGCGGCCATTCGCGAGGAACTGGCCGACGTTCGCGGGTTGCGCTTCCAGCGCGTTCCGGCGGCGGCAAGTATTCACACCAACTATCTGCTGCTGGGCCAAGTGGATGATCGCGGGGCATTTCACCGGCATCTGACCGCGGCAGGTTTCCCCTGCACGCCTTTTTATCCGCACACGCTTTATGAGAATCCGCTTTACGCGGAGCGGAAGAACTGCCGGGTGATGCCCTGCCCCAATGCCGAAGCACGGATCAAGGATGCATTCTGGATTCCACACCGTGCGCTGCTGGGCAGCGCTGAGGATACGCAGGCTTTGGCTGCGGCGATGCGCGCCGCGATCTTTTCTTCAGCCAAAATTGGCTGAGGCTTAGTGGGGGATGGCCTCGTCGCGTTCGACCTTGCCGTCGCGAACGTGAATCACACGATGAGCGTTGAGCGCGATGTCGTGCTCATGGGTAACCAGCACGATCGTGTTGCCCTCGGAGTGCAGCCGGGCGAAAAGCGCCATGATTTCCACGCCGGTGGCTGTGTCCAGATTTCCGGTGGGCTCGTCCGCCAGCAAGATTGACGGGCTGTTCACAAGCGCCCGGGCCACTGCCACGCGCTGCCGCTGTCCACCCGAAAGCTCGTTGGGCTTATGGTCCATGCGGTTGGCGAGGTCAACCTGTTTCAGCGCGGACTTGGCTTTTTCAATTCGTTCGGCATACGGGGTGCCGTTGTAAATCAGAGGCAGCTCCACGTTGTGAAGAGAAGAAGCGCGCGGAAGCAGATTGAAAGTCTGAAAAACGAAGCCGATTTCCTTGTTGCGGATGCGGGCAAGCTCATCGTCGGTCATCGAACTGACCAGCCGGCCATTGATGAAGTATTCGCCCTTCGTGGGCGAATCGAGGCAGCCAATCAGATTCATCAGAGTCGATTTACCCGAACCCGACGGTCCCATGATCGCCACATACTCGCCTCGGCGAATCTCGATGTCGACTCCCGAGACCGCATTGATGGTCTGGTCGCCCATGACGTAGGTCTTCCACAGATCGAACGTGCGGATGACGATGCCGGCGCGCTTGAGCCGTTCTCCCTTTTCAACGGAGTCTTCGATGAGGGTTGCTTCTGCCATTGAGATGAGCCCTAAGTCGTCGGCTTCGGGGCTGGCGGCCGGTTGTCCACCTTCACGATCGCGCCATTCTTGATCGTGCGGATCACCTGATAACTGCCCGTGATGATCTTGCCGTTTTCGGTGAGGCCGCCGGTGACTTCGATATCGCTGGCGCCGCTGATGCCGGTGGCTGTCTTCTTGAACTCGGCTTTGTTATCGGCGCCGACGACAAAGACGCCCTGAATCTCTTCGCTGTTCGCTTTGAGCGTCGCAGCATCCGGATTGAGAGGCTTATTCGGGTTCGTGTCGAGATCGCCTTTGGTCCGGGTGGTCAGAGCCTGAATCGGAATCGCCAGGACGTTCTTCCGTGTCGCGGTGGTGATTTTGGCAGTGCAGGACAGCCCTGGACGAATCTCATCGGGCGGGTTATCCATGGCAACCACGACCTTGAAGTCCTTCGCTTCCTGGCTCGATGTCGAGCTTTGCGAGGCAGCCAGACCCGTGGAACGCAAAATAGCCGTGTTGCCGATCTCGATCACATGGCCGGTGAACGTGCGGTTCGGCATGGCGTCGATGGTGATTTCGGCGGGCTGATCCAGTTTCATATTGACGATGTCGGTCTCGTCGACTTTGACCTCGGCCGTGACAATCGACATGTCGGCGATGGTCATGATGGTGCTGGCCGCCGCATTCTGCACGCCCGGCACCACGGTTTCTCCCATGCGGACAGGAAGGTAAGTCACCAGCCCGTTGATCGGCGCGACCACATTGTGCTTGGTGAGGATGTCATTTACGCGCGTCAGACCGGCCTGCGTCTGGGCGATCTTGCGCTGCGAACCGGAGAGCTGGGCTTTCAACTGCGCGAACTGAGCTCTTGCCTGCACGATGCGCGAGTTGGCCTCGGCAACGGCTGCCTTCTGGCCCTCGTAGGCGGCTTTGCGCTGCTCGAAATCCGAGCGGGGGATCAGACCCTGCTGGAGCAACTGCTCACCGCGGTGAAAATCGAGTTCGTATCTCTGCTCGTCGGCTTTGGCGTGATCGAGAGTGGCCTGCAGCGCGTTGATATTGTCCTGGCCGGCGTTGACCGCGGCTTCGCTGGCCGACGCATCGGCCTCGGCGGAACTCAAGGCCGCCGTCTGCGCCGCCACATCGGCCTTGGACTGGGCCTCGTCGATGCGAGCCAGCAGCTGACCTTTTTGCACATGGTCGCCTTCTTTAACCAGGATGGCCGTCAACTGGCCCTGGTATTCAGCGCCTATATTGATGTAATTGCGTGGCTTGATTTCACCTGAGGAGGTCACTACGCTGGCCAGATCTTCGCGGATGACTTTGCCCGTCTGCACGGTGACGACACCGCGCTGGTTGTATTTCACGCTCGCAAAAACGCCAGCGCCGATCAGGAGCAACACCACGACCCCGATCAGGATTTTCACATTACTCTTCACGATTGAGATGCTCCGGTGTTCCGTTGAATGGCGTGCAAATAGTTAGACGCAATCCGAACTGCCTTTGTTCGATGGAATAGTCCAAGATTACCACGCGAAGGAGATAGTGTGCCAAGTAGCTGAAAACACAAATATTTACGATTCGTTACCCATAGAGATTCGATTCCCCTTCGGGCCGCGTCTTCCAGCGCCGGTGAATCCATAGCCACTGGTCCGGATTTTCGCGGATGGCGCATTCGACCGCGCTCTGAATGCGCCGGGTATCTTCGACGGCGTCGCCCGTGATTTCGATTTCCGGATAGAACCGGAGGATGTAGCGCCGCTCGGCATTGCTCCAAACGGCAAATCCGGGGATCACCGCCGCGCCGCTGCGCGCGGCCAGTTTCGCAAAAGTCAGATTCGCGCAGGCCGGGACGCCAAAAAAGGGCACAAAGGCGCCGTTTTCCGCGGCGGCGTTCTGGTCCACCAGGATGCCAATGGGTTCGTTTTTTCGAAGCGCCTGAAGAATGGAACGGGCGAAGTCCCGTTTCGAAAGCAGCACGTTCCCCGAGAGCGCTCTGCGGGATTCCACCATGGCATCGATCAGCGGGTTATCCAGCGGCCGGACTACTACATTCATAGGTTCCGTGAGCAGAGCGTGAGCGAAGGCGCTGAGTTCCCAGTTGCCCAAATGCGCCGTCGCAAAGAGAACGCCATTGCCCCGCTCTTTGGCCCGCTCGTAGTGGTCGAAACCCTCATAGCGAATCCATTCGCCGACGTTCGAGCGATCGATGCGCGGAAATCGCGCAAAAGCCACGATGAGACGTCCGATCGACCGGTAGACGCCATCGATGGTCCGGTTGCGCCAAGCGGCGTCATTTTCCGGATAGGCCAGTTCCAGATTGCGAATGCCGGAGCGGCGCAGGCGAGGAATCGCTTTATCGAGAACGCGGGCGAAAAAAAGCCCGGTGGCATCCGCCACGGGACGCGGCGCTCTTTCAAGAAAGCCGACCAGGACCGATGCGAGCCCTGCGCCGAGACCATCGGCGAATGCGGAGCGCTGTCGCAACTTACTCGGGCTCAGTCACGCTTGCTTACTCGATCCAGCCGCCGCCGACGACAAGGTCACCGGAATAGAATACCGCCGCCTGTCCCGGTGTCACAGCGCGCTGCGGCTCGTCGAAACGAACTTCGGCGCGATTTCTTGAAATCGGATGGATCGTAGCCGGCGCCGGAACGTGACGATTCCGAATGCGTACCTGCACCGCGGCCGGGGCGTCCAGTCCCGACCAGGAAACCCAATTGATGTCGCGGGCAAGCAGACCGGGCGACAGAAGGTCGTCATTCGATCCCACCGTTACCGTCTGCGACTTTGGATCGGTGGCGATGACATATAGAGGATCGCGGGCGGCAATCCCCAGTCCCTTGCGCTGACCCACCGTAAAGTGATGAGAACCGGCATGACGGCCGATTTCCCTGCCCTCGGTGTTCACGATCGACCCTTCCGTGGCGGCAGGGGCAACGCCGCTTTCGCGCAGGTAGGCGTCCATGAACGCGGCGTAATCGCCATTGGGCACGAAGCAGATCTCGTAGCTCTCCGGTTTGCCTGCCACGGGCAAATCGAACTCCTGAGCGAGGGCGCGAACCTCAGGCTTGGTCATCTCTCCCAACGGGAACATGGACCGTGACATCTGGACCTGGGTAAGTCCCCAGAGGAAGTAGGTCTGATCCTTCGAAAGGTCGACCGCTTTGCGCATTTGATAGCGGCCGGTGCCGGGGTCCCGCCGGATGCGGGCGTAGTGGCCCGTGGCAATTGCCTGCGCGCCGACTGAGTCGGCCAATTCCAGAAACCGGTCGAACTTGATGAAGGTATTGCAGAGCGTACAGGGGACGGGGGTGCGGCCGGCGAGGTAATCGTTCACGAACGGCTTCACCACGTTCTCTTCGAACTGATCTTCCAGATTCACAACGTAATAAGGGATTCCGACATGCTCGGCGACGCGCCGGGCATCGTATACATCGTCGAGCGAACAGCAGCGCCCGGTGGCGGCTTCAGAAGCCACTTCCGGAAGCCGGCGCTGATTCCAGAGCTGCATGGTGAGACCGGCGATATTGTGGCCGTCGCGCTTGAGAAGGGCTGTCACAACGGAGCTGTCCACGCCGCCGGACATGGCCACGGCGATCAAATCAGGCATGCATCACCTCGGGGGCGATGCGCCGCAGGTGCGACGCGCTCGCCTCCACGGCTTCAATCAAACCGTCGACTTCCTGTTCCGTATTAACCGGTCCCAGCGAAAAGCGTATGCTGGAGCGCGCTTCTTCGGGCGACAAGCCCATGGCGAGCAGCACGTGCGATGGCTCGACGGCTCCGCTGGAGCAGGCCGAACCGCTGGATACCGCGTAGCCTCTCAGATCGAGCGCGATCACCATGGCCTCGCCGCCGATACCTTCAAAACGGATATTTGTCGTGTTGGGGATGCGGCAATCGGCGAGTCCGTTGATTCGGGCGCCCGGGACGCGATTGAGGATTCCCCGCTCCAGGCGATCGCGCAGCGGGGCAATACTGTTCCAGTCGAATTCGAGCGAAGCCGCTTTTCCCAGCGCCGCGATGCCGGGGACGTTTTCGGTGCCGGCGCGCCGGTCGCGTTCATGATGGCCGCCGAAAAGAATGGGCGCAAGCGAGGTTCCCTTGCGGACATAGAGCGCCCCGATGCCTTTGGGCGCGCCGAATTTGTGGCCGCTGAGGGAGTAAAGATCGACCCCGAGTTCGCGAACGCTGACGGGCACGCGTCCGCCGACCTGCACGCCGTCGCAATGGAAGACCGCTCCCGCCGCATGCGTCAGGTCGGCCATTTCCCGGACCGGCTGGATTACGCCAGTCTCGTTGTTGGCGTGCATGATCGCAACGAGGGCGGTGTCGGGGCGCAGGGCTGCGCTTAGATCGGCGGGGTCGAGTCTGCCGTTCCTGGCAACCGGTAGATATGTGACCTCCGCGCCTTCCCGTTCCAGTTGCGCACAGGCATTGAGGACGGCGGGATGTTCGATGCTGGAAGTAATGACATGGCGGCGGCCAGGTGAAAGCGGCCGTGCCGTGCCGAAAATGGCCAGATTATCCGACTCAGTTCCGCCGCTGGTAAACACGATTTCGCGCGCATCGCACCCGAGGCGCGCGGCAACTTCGCGGCGGGCGCGTTCCATTCTTTGTTTGGCGGCCTGCCCGAAATGATGGATACTGGACGCGTTGCCGCAGACTTCGGCCAGGGTTGCCGTGAGGTCGCGCAGCACCTCCGGCGCGACGGGGGTCGTCGCGTTATGGTCGAAGTAAAAGTGCTGCATTTCTTTAATTTTAGCAATTCTGAAAAATGAACCGCCCCGTCATTACGCTGCTAACCGATTTCGGCTTGTCGGATCACTATGTGGGCGCGATGAAAGGCGTCATGCTCGGCATCTGCGCGCACGCCCGGTTCGTGGATATTTCCCATGATGTGACGCCGTACGCGATATCCGAGGGCGCTTTCACGCTGGATCAGGCGAGGCGCTGTTTTCCCGCCAAGACCGTGCATCTGGTGGTGGTGGATCCCGGGGTTGGCAGCTCGCGGCGGCCGATTCTTGCCGAGGCGGCCGGACATTACTATGTCGCGCCTGACAACGGCGTGCTTTCGATGGTGCTGGAGTCGGATCCGAAGCATCGGGTGCGGGAGATTACCGCTGACCGCTGGTTCCGGAAACCGGTGAGCCGGACTTTTCATGGCAGGGATATTTTTGCGCCGGTGGCAGCGCATCTGGCGAGCGGCGCAGCAGCTTCAGAGTTCGGGCAACCAATCGAAGATTATCTCCGGCTCAAGGTTGCAAAGCCCGTCCACGTGCTATCAAAGAGATGGGTGGGGGC
>DASZLO010000266.1:0-19559 GCA_035552315.1 Bryobacteraceae bacterium | reverse complement strand
GGGCGATCAGCAAAAATGACCCTCCGCATGCCCAGATCGCTTCCGGCAGTCTGGCGGGGCGAATCAGAATAAGCGCGATAGTGACCGCCGCGATGCTCAAAATAGCCGCGGCTTCCATCGCTACCGCGGCTGTCCGGCCGGGATCTGGCGCAGATAAGCCGGTAGTTTGGGGTCGTTGAAGTCCGGGATCAACAGGTCGACTCCTTTGAGATTGTCGTGCGTGGTGGCGATCCCGACTACCCGCATACCCGCGGCAAGGCCCGCCTGTACGCCGGCATGCGAATCTTCAAAAACGATGCACTGTTCAGGAGCCTTTCCCAGTAGTTCCGCGGCTTTCAGGTAGATATCCGGGTACGGTTTGGGTCTGACGACGTCGCCGCCGGTAACCGCCACACTGAAGAACGCGGCGAGACCTGTTCCATTCAGCGCCATATCGACGTTGGCGCGTTCGCCGTTGGTGGCAACCGCCATGGGAACGTCCTTGTGGCTGCGGATAAACGCCGCCACGCCGGGAACCAGCGCGCTTTCCACTTGCGGGGCCATCAGCTTGCGGTAGAGGCGTTCCTTGGCGGCTCCGTGTTCGAAAACCTCGGAGTCCGTGAGGTGGTTGCCGAGAAAACCGCGAATGATTTCATCGTTGCGCTTCCCGTACATGGCCTGATACATCGGCTCGGTCATTTCCACGCCGTGCTGACGGTTGTATTCATCCCAGGCGATGCGGTGGAGCGGATTGGAATCGACGATGACTCCGTCCATGTCGAATATAAATGCGAGGTCAGGCATCCGGTCTGGTTTCCAGTTCGCTCTGAAGCCAGCTCATGTAATTGGGTGAGCCTTCGATAACGGGTACCGCGAGGACTTCGGGCAGTTCATAAGAATGCGCGCTCTCCAGCGAGAGGCGCAGGCGTTCGAACAGATCGCGCGACGTCTTGATGATCAGCATCCACTCATTGGCATTCTCCACGACGCCCTTCCAGCGATAAAAACTGCGCACGGGTGCAACTATATTTACACAGGCTGCGAGCCGTTCTTCGACAAGCAGCCGCGCCAGCCTTTCGGCTTCGATTTCCGAACCGCACGTGCTGAAAACAACGATTTTGTTGGTCATAACGGGCCATTTTTGTAGAACATGTTCTTCATTCGGTGTTACTATTGTCTCGCTGCCCCTTCAATGAAAATCTCTGCAGGCAAAGCTGCGTACGCGATTATCGTTCTGCTGGGAATCGTGTATGCGTTTGTGACTTTGCGGGGACCCAACGGACTGCAGGGGCTGATCGAAAAGCGGCAACAAGTGCATGCGTTCGAGACGGACAACGAGCAGTTGCGCCGCGAGATCGAACAAAAACAGACACGCATACAGCGGCTGGAAAACGATCCGCAGGAGCAGGAGATCGAAATCCGTCAGCGTCTGAAACTCGCCGCGCCGGGCGAGAAGATCTATATCATTGACGACCGGAAGAAGTAGAGGCGGCCGGAAAAAGCGCCTCAGGGCGGCCTATCATTACCTCTGCCTGAAAGTCCGCCACTGTTAGACTCCGCACGATAAAATAGGTTCGATGGTTCGTGACGGTATCTACTACGCGCTTGGATTTACCGCCGCGGGGGCATTTGTGTCCTGGCTTCTCGGTCCCTGGACTGCGCTGCCCTTCTTTATTCTCGGAGCCTTTTTTGCGTGGTTTTTTCGCGATCCGGAGCGGCTTGCGCCGGCTGGTCCGGTAGCGGTGTCACCGGGTGACGGCCGTGTGGTGGCAATCGTCGCGGAAGGGGAGCATCAAACCCGCATCAGCATTTTTCTGAATGTCTTCGATGTTCACGTGAACCGCTCTCCGATATCGGGCATCATTACCGACGTGACTTACCAGCGGGGAAAGTTTCTGGTGGCCAGCCTGGCGGCCGCCTCATCGGACAACGAGCAGAATGTGGTCACGGTGCGGGCCAGCGACGGCACCACGGTGGTTTTCAAGCAGATTGCCGGATTGCTTGCCCGCCGGATCGTTTTCAACAAGAAGGTCGGCGACTTCGTACAGGCTGGCGAGCGCGTGGGGCTGATCAAATTCGGATCGCGTGTGGACGTTATTCTGGGTCCGGAGTGGCGCGTGGAAGTTGCGCCCGGCATGCATGTCAGCGCCGGATCCACTGTGCTGGCGCGGAGGCCCGGGGAGATCGAGTTGCCGATCGCGCTGGCGGCCGGGATTGAGGATGCGGCGTTATGTCAGACATAGATTCGGAAACCGCCCAGCCGGCGCGCAAGCGTCCACCCCGCGCGGCCTATGCGCTGCCGACGCTGTTTACGGCGGGCAATATATTTCTGGGCTACCTTTCGATTCTGCGCTCGATTCAGGGGACGCTGATTTTCGCGACGAATCCCAGCATGGCGGCGCACAGTTTCGAGGTCGCCGCCGAGACGATCGGCTTCGCGGTGTTGCTGGACGGTCTGGATGGCGGCATCGCCCGGTTGACGAACACGACCAGCGAGTTCGGCAGGGAACTCGACTCCCTGGCTGACATTATCAGCTTCGGAATTGCCCCGGCGGTTCTGGCGTACGCATGGGGAGTGCAATTCGTGAGCGGGTCAGTGGGTCCGTTTCCCATCGATCAACTGCAGCGCGCCGGAAAGCTGATTGCGTTTCTGTTCCTGGTTTGCGGAGCGGCCCGGCTGGCCCGCTTCAATGTTCAGAAGAATCCGCAGCCGCGCAATCCCGGGGTGCCGCACCGGAAATATTTTGTCGGGCTGCCGATACCGGCGGGTGCGGGAATGATTGCCTCGGTCGTTTACGCCTTCGACAGCTATCCCATCACCGATTTCTTCCCGGCCGTGCTTTGGCTGGTGTTGTTGACCGTCCTGGCGTTTTTGATGGTCAGCACGTGGCGCTACTGGAGTTTTAAGGACCTGAATCTTCTGCGTCCGCGTTCGCCGCTGATTCTGGTCGTGATGGGGAGTATCTTCTTCGCTATCTGGAACTGGTCGCAGCCGGTGCTGGTGATTCTGGGAACGATTTATGTGAGCAGCGGCGTGGTGATCCGGATCGGCGGATTGATACGGCGCTATTTGCGCCCGGGACCGAAACTGCCGCCGCGGCAAGCGCCCAAACCGGAAATTCAAACGGGCTGAACCGGAGATTCAAACTGGCTGAAACGATTGCACTCATAGGCAGTGAAACACTTCTTGGCCGCGAAGTCCGCGAGGTCTTCGGACAAACCGCGCTGGGCGAACATCTGCGTCTGGTCGCTGGCGCCCAGGAAGAGACAGGGACGCTGACGGAGATTGGCGGCGAGCCCGCGTTTCTCGCCAGGCTGGATCCTGAAGACATCGAAGACGCGGCAGTGCTGGTTCTGGCCGGCACGCCGGAGTCATCGAAGACCGCTTTGGATGGCGGGCCTTCGGGGCTCGTGATCGACCTGACGTATGTGGCGGAGGACGATCCCGAAGCGCGTGTGCGCGCCCCCATGGTGGAGAGCCCGGATTACGATGCCGACCGCAAAGGTCCGCAGATCATCGCGCATCCGGCCGCAATTGCGGTGGGGATGATTCTGAGGCGGCTTCACGAAGCGTGGCCGCTGCAGCGGGCGATCGTGCAGATATTCGAGCCGGCCAGCGAGCGCGGTACGGCAGGAATCGAAGAATTGCAGCAGCAGACGGTGAATCTGCTCTCATTCAAGCCTTTACCGAAGGCGGTGTACGACACACAGGTCAGCTACGCGATGCTGGCGAGGTTCGGCCCCGATGCGCCTGTGCAGCTACAAGCGATTGAAGAGCGGATTGAACGTCATCTGGCCAGTCTGCTGGAGCGGCTCGACGGGGTGCCGATGCCGTCGTTGCGGCTGATTCAGGCCCCGGTATTCCACGGGTACACTTTTTCGATCTGGGTCGAGTTCTGGACTGAATCGCAAAGCGCGCCGGGCACGTCCGAGATTGAAGACGCCATGAATCAGCCGCCTTTCGATGTCCGGACCAGCGATCTGGAACCGCCGAACAATGTCGGGATGGCGGGACAAAGCGGCATTTCGGTGGGTGCGATCACGGCCGACCCCAATGCCTCGAACGCCTTTTGGATATGGGCGGCAGCGGATAACCTGAGGTTGTCGGCGGAGAACGCGGCGCTGGTAGCGGCCGAAGTTGTATGAGGGGCAGTATGAGGGGTCGTATGAAAACCTGGGTATTGATCTTCAGCGCGGCGCTGGCGGGGTGCGGGTATCACACGCTGAATTCTGCCAAGGCTCTGCCGGAGTCGATTCACACGATCGCCGTGGCGCCGTGGTCCAACGCCACCATCCAGTACAAGCTTTCGAATCGCATCGCCGAAGCGGTTAGCCGTGAGCTGATCTCGCGGACGCATTACACGATCGTGGCCGATCCGGCGAAGGCGGATGCGGTGCTGTCGGGGTCGGTGGTGAATGTTCTGTCGAATGCGACGGTAAACGATCCGGTTCTGAACCGCAGTACGGCCGGACAGGTGACCGCCTACCTTCAGGTCAGGCTGATCGCGAAAGACGGCAAGGTGTTGTTCAATCGTCCGAATCTGGAGTTCCGGGAACGGTTTGAGATTGCTACCACCCCAGGCCAGTATTTCGACGAAAGCGAAGTCGCGCTGGACCGCTTGAGCAAAGACGCCGCGCGCACGGTAGTCAGCGCGATTCTCGAAAACTTCTAATGCTATGACGCCGGCCCAGTTTCTTGCCCGCGTAAAGCGTAAGGAGATTCCTCCGGTTTGCTTATTTCTGGGGCAGGAAGGTTATAACCGGAGGCTTTGCCGGGAAGCGGTGATTGCCGCACTGGGGCTGGAGGCGGAGCAGTATGACGCTTCCGAAACACCTCTTGCCGCGATCGTCGACGATGCCCGCGCGCTCTCGCTGTTTGCTTCCGAGCGGCTGCTGTTCGTGATTGGCGCGGAAGCCGCAATGCCGCGCAATTCCCGTGCGGCCGCTGTTGACGATGGCGACGACGAAGGTGGGAACGCGGGTCCTGCTGATGTCGGTTTACTTGAGGCCTACGTGAAGAGTCCGACGCCTGGCGTCACGATGATCGTCGAGGCGACGCGGTGGGATTTTGAAGGCGAGGACAAAGCCAAGAGCGAGCGGGCGCGGAAGTTTTACGGAGCCATTACAGAAGTGGTGGAGTTTCGCCGATTCAGTCCGGGCGATGCGCGCGCGGAGTTGGACCGGATTGCTCGCGCAGCCAATGTGAAGATCGAACCGGCCGCGGCTGAAATGCTGGTGGAAGCGCTGGCGGCGGATGTGGGGCGAATCGCCGTGGAGATCGAGAAGCTGGCCCTCTATGGCAAGCCGGTCACGGTGGACGATTTGCCGCTGCTGGTGCCGGACGCGCGTCAGAGCACGATCTTCGCGCTGGTCAATGCGCTCGGGCGCAAGGACCGGATCCGGTCGCTCGAAACGCTGGATGCGCTGGTCCGCGAGGGGGAATACCTGCCGCTGGCCCTCACTTTTCTGGCCACGCAATTCCGCATGGCGCTGGTAGCGAAGGAAGCCAATCTGCGCGGCGCGCAACAGGTGCAGAGCCATTTTCAGCGAGCCGGCGTGCAGATGTGGGGTTCGCGCGCGGAACAGGTTTCGCAGACAGCCGTCAAGTTTTCCAAAGACCAGCTCGAACGCGGATTGAAGATGATCTTCGAGGCTGATCGCGATCTGCGCAGCGCGCGTCCGGACGATCGCACGGTGGTCGAGAATTTCGTCGTCAGGCTTTGCGGGTGAGCGCGCTCAATTTCGCGTCAAGGTGTTTCAGCGCGGCCTCAAGCTGCGCGCGATAACGCGGATTCATCGCTGCGCCGAGATCTTTCAGGACCCGGGTGCGAGACAGTTGAAGCATTTCGATTTCTCGTTTTTCCGCTATTTCGACTTCCGTGAGCGGAGGCATGGCGCGGGCTGCTTTTCTGGCCTCAGCCTCTTCCCTCGACGATTCAATCCGCGACTCAACGGATTTACTTTCCCATCCGCGGGCCATACTCTATTTTGTACCGGATTTGGCCGCCGATAATGGGTCGAATGGACAAGATACTGATTGTCACGGGAGCGAGTTCGGGAATCGGCGCGGCGACTGCGCTGATGGCGGCCCGGCGCGGGTATGCGGTTTGCGTGAACTACCGGCAGCAGAGGGAAAAAGCCGCTGAGGTTGTGCGCGCTATTGAATCCGAGGGAGGCCGGGCCATCGCGGTTCAGGCCGACGTTTCCGTCGAAGCCGACGTTCTGAGTTTGTTCGAAACGGTGGACCGGGAGCTGGGGCGGTTGACTGCGCTGGTGAATAACGCGGCCACGCTGGAGCGGCAGATGCGGCTGGATTCGATGGATGCGGCGCGGCTGCACCGGATCTTTGCGACGAATTCCATCGGGCCGGTTTTGTGCGCGCGGGAAGCGGTGCGGCGGATGTCCACACGGTATGGCGGCGGGGGCGGCGCGATTGTCAACGTCTCATCGGGCGCCGCGCGTTCCGGATCGCCGGGCGAGTACATCGACTATGCGGCATCGAAAGGCGCGCTCGACACGATGACGATCGGGTTGGCCAGGGAAGTCGCGGAGGAAGGCATTCGGGTCAACGGCGTGCGCCCGGGATTTATTTATACGGACATGCATGCCAGGGGCGGGGAAGCCGGCCGGGTGGATCGGGTGAAGGTGCAGGTGCCGATGCAGCGCGGCGGACAGCCGGAGGAGGTAGCCGCTGCGATCCTGTGGCTGCTTTCGGACGAAGCTTCGTTCGTGACCGGCAGTATTCTCGATGTGGCCGGCGGCCGGTAGCCGATATTTGGACGGCGCCGCTATTTGGCCATAGTCACTTGCAGCGGACTCTGGCCCTGCGTGGTGACGGGAATCGCGATGTTTCCGCCGGTGATCACGACCGGAATGGAACCGTTTCCGCCGGAGAGCCATACGGGGACGCCGCCGCTTTTCAATGCCTGCGGGTCGAAGCCCTGAATGATTACTTTTTGCGCGCCGCTTTGCGCGTGGACCGGAAGCGGGGCGCGGAGGGACTGCGCGCAGAGAATCATGAGGCAGAGGGCAATCACCGTGAGAACGGCCTTCATGTAGAGATCGGATCGAATCATACATTTATATTATCGGGATAACAGTGTTTCGCTGCCGATGGATCTCGACTACAGACCGCTGTAATCCGGCCTGAATCCGATATGATGTCAGCTGTCATGACCAGACTTCTTGCGTCGATACTTCTCGCCCTTCCGCTTCTCGCCGCCGATCCGGTACAGATTGAGCAGGGGAAGATCAGCGGCCAGCCGGGCTCTTCAGCTGGCGTGCGGGTTTATAAAGGCATTCCCTACGCGGCTCCGCCCGTGGGCGATTTGCGATGGGCGCCTCCGAAGGCGGTTGCGAGCTGGTCCGGTGTGCGGCAGTCGACTGCCTTTGGCAATGAATGTCCGCAGTCCCCTTATGCGCCGGACTCAGTCTACTATCAGCCGCCGAAGCCCACCGGGGAGGACTGCCTTTTTCTGAATGTCTGGACGGCCGCCAAATCGGCATCCGAGAAACGGCCGGTGATGGTTTGGATTCATGGCGGCGCGCTGACGCGCGGCTCGGGCTCCACGCCTCTTTATGACGGCGAGGCCTTTGCGAAGAAGGGCGTTGTTCTGGTGACCATCAATTACCGGCTGGGAATTTTGGGCTTCTTTGCGCATCCGGAACTCGAGCAGGAATCGGCCCGCAAGGTCTCCGGGAATTATGCGGTGCTCGATCAAATCGCGGCGCTGCAGTGGGTCCATAAAAACATTGGCGCATTTGGCGGCGATCCCGCGCGAGTTACGATTTTCGGTGAATCCGCCGGGTCGTGGAGCATTAATTATCTGGTAGCCAGTCCGCTGGCACAGGGTTTATTCCAGCGGGCGATTGGCGAGAGCGGCGCGGCTTTTGCTCCCATGGTTTCGATGGCCCAGGCGGCGACGGCGGGTGCTCGCGCCGGCTCGCTGAAGGATCTGCGGGCGAAATCCGCCGACGAAATTTTGAAGATCCAGTCGCGCACCGCGCCCGTAGTTGACGGCTGGGTATTCCCGACCGATATTTATACGATCTTTTCGCAGGGCAAACAGAACGATGTGCCCCTCATTGCCGGATCGAATGGGGACGAAACGACCTCGCTCTCTCCCTGGCCGAAAAACGGTACCGCCGCTATGTTCATCGCACAGGCGAAGCGCCAATACGGGGACAATGTCGATGATTTCCTGAAAGTCTTTCCGGCGGCCGACGACAAGCAGGCCGAAGCCGCGCATTACAACAGCTTCCGTGATCAGACTTTTACATGGCAGATGCGGACCTGGGTTCGCATGCAGGAAAAGACGGGTAAGTCGAAGTCATATCTGTACCAGTTCACGCGTATTCCGCCGGGGCCGGATGCCGCGAAATACCGGGCCTATCATGCCTCCGAGATTGCCTATGTATTTACTAACTTCGACCCGCCCCGGCCATGGGAGCCTCTCGACCGCACCGTCGGCGCGCTGATGAATTCTTACTGGGTGAATTTCGCGACCACCGGGAATCCCAATGGCAAAGGCTTGCCGGCGTGGCCCGCTTACAACGCGAAGGAAGACCAGAATATTACTTTCGGGGACCAGACCACGATCACGACAGGTCTGGAGAAGGCGCAACTGGACTTTTTCGATGAGTACTATGAAGGTCTGCGGGCGAGAAATAACCGGTAATCCTGTATTATTTCAGTCGCAAAACCAAATTCCTTCACAATTGTTTCCTCTTGAACTCACCCTTTTGTAACCGTGCGCGGTTTACAACGGGTGCATGAGGTGCGATCTCCACGTACACACGACCCATTCCGGGATGTGTACCGTGCCCGGACTAACCCGGTATTGCAGGGAGTCATATAACGAACCACTCGCACTGTATGAACGCCTGAAACAGCGCGGTATGGACCTCGTTACGGTTACGGACCACGATTCCATCGATGCAGTTGAAGAGCTTCGCCGTTATCCAGACTTCTTCCTGAGCGAAGAAGTTACCTGCACCATGCCCAGCGGCACCGAAATGCACGCCGGTGTGTATGGCATTGAAGAACGCGACCATATCGAACTGCAAAAACGCCGGCACGATATCGAGAGCCTGCTGGCCTATGCGGGGGAACGCCGTCTTTTCGTAACAGTGAATCACCTCTATTCGTCGCTGACAGGGCGGCGGACCGATGATGACTTCATCAGATTTGCACGTGATTTTCACGGGGTTGAAACGGTCAACGGAATGATGTTGGCCTGCGCGAACCGGCTGGCGGCGGACTTCGCCCGGCGCTATGGTAAGCCTGAGATTGGCGGCAGCGATGCGCATACCCTGGGCGCCGTGGCACGCACCTGGACGGAAGTTCCGAACGCCGCGAATATTCAGGAATACCTCGCTGGAATGCGGCGCGGTCAGACGATCGCGTCGGGCGCATCGGGCGATTACTGGAAGCTTAACGCGGCGGTATTCGGAATCGGCGGTTCGTTCCTCAAGTCAAGACCCTGGCTGCTGCCGGCCGGCGCCATCATGGCGCTCGCCCCGGTAATCATTCTGGGGAACTATTTTCGGGAAGTCGGATTTGCCTGGCACTGGGGTCAGCGCCATGCTTCACCCGGTCCGGTGGCCGCGGGCGCGGTGATCTCCGGGGAGTTCGGCGCATGACACTCGCTTCTCTTTCTGTACCGGATTACAATCTGATGCGCCGCGTCAACCGGTGGCGCGCGCCGCGGTGGTTCCGCTGGTGGATGCTGCTGGCAACCCGGGCGGGCGACGGATGGCTGTGGGGACTGATCGGGCTGGGCGTACTCTTCAGCTCATCGGACCCGTTGCGCCTGCGCGCTCTGGAAGCCGCCGCCGCGGCCGTCGCCGCTGGCATCGCGATGTTCCACCACGTGAAACGTATGGTCTGCCGGATTCGTCCAAAGGACATAGAGCCGCACTGCTGGGCGCAGATCGTCACGCGCGACAAGTTTTCTTTTCCTTCCGGTCATTCGACCACGGCGTTTGCGGTTGCGTTGTCGATCGGAACTTTTTATCCGGAAATCATGCCGCTGCTGCTGATTCTGGCGGCGAATGTGGCGGTTTCCAGAGTGGTAGTCGGCATGCATTTCCTGAGCGACGTAATCGTCGGGTCGGGCGTTGGAGCGGCGCTTGGCTACGGCATGGCTTGCCTGGTAAGCCACGTTGCTGTTCGGTTCGCGCTTTAGGGTGCGGCGGGCGCATGTCCCGCTGCAAAGATGACGGATTCGGCCTTGTCATGGATGAGGCCGGTCAAATGACAAACCGTCGTCGGGCATCCTCAACGCGTCTTCGCGGGCGGGAGTTTGCCGGTCACGGGCCGCAAGGCCGGGCTGGCCGGGAACTTCCCGGTCCGGGATCTTCAATCCACTTTGGCATCCGGTTCAGCTCTTCAGAACGTCATTCGAACGGTCGTGCGGTGTTGTGTAAGCGAGCGTGCCCGCGCGGCCCCAGTGCCCTTTCTTGTATGTGATCACCGACAGGTCCGTATTGTAGCTGGCTTCTTCGCCGGTCACCGTGAAACGAATGGCGCCGGAGAACATGTGGGCTTTATCGAATGAGGCGTGCAGGACGCGCGTTTCCGGAAGCTCACCGTATACCCAGCCCCAGTTGCCTACTCCCGACGTCGGGAACAGTGCGCGGTAACTGGCGTAGTCCGATACGGGATCGGCGCTGGGCTGGATTTTCGCCACGGACTCCTTTGTTACTTCGTTGACTCTGAGGCGGCTCTTTACGCCTTTGACTTTGAACTGTTCCATGGCGCGGCCGGCGGGTCCGAGTGTCCAGGGCTGACCGCCCTGGTTGGCTACAGCGGCGGTGCGGCCGAGTTGTCCCGTCGGGGCGTCGACGCTGCGGTCCGATACCTGATAGGCCAGATCGTGATCGATGCGGCAGCGTTTGGCGGCTTCGATCGTGTCGGTGAATACGACTCCGGTCATCTGCGCGGGAGTGAAAATCGTGGAACTCATCTGGATGGCCCAGCGGCCGTCGTTGTTGGTAACGGAATAGATTCCTTCGCAGCGGTGCAGCTTCTTGCCGTCGCTGCCGTAACGGTTGTATCGAAGCGACAGGCCGCAGAGAACCGGATCGTATGCGAGAACCTCGATGCCATCCAGCACGTCGTACGCGCCGGGTTTCAGATAGCCGTCGTTGGCGGTGAATCTGGCAGGGTCCGTATTCATATTCAGGGAGGCCGGCGGGTGCGCGAGGAGATCCGCGGGAGTCTGGACGATAACCGCTTCAGTGCCCTCGAACGAGGCGAAGGGAAAGTGCAAAAGGTCGGCGATGTCTTTCAGATTGCGCTCGCTCAGTGCTACGAAGTATTGGGTGAGCAGGCTTACGGCTTTCGGTATTGAAGTCTCATAGGTGACAGGAAAACGATTGTCCACCATGGCACGGGGGCCGAGGCCTTTTGGCCGCTGCGGCTCGGATGCGGAATCGGGCTGCTGCGCGTCCGCCGCGATGGCCAGGCCGGCCACGGCGGCCGAGGCTGCGATGAAGTTTCGTCTGCTGGGTCGGTCGCTCATTTCTGATCTCCTTGCCTGTTCGATTGACATTCTATGCCTATCGCCGGATGCGGCCACTCTGCTGCGAATGGTTTACAACATAAACCTACTTAGTTTATACTGTAAACCAAGAGGCAGGAATGCTCGATTCACAGCGGCTGGAGTTTGTCACTCGACACTTTTGGGATCTTCGGCGAATTCGTTGGGTTCCCGTTCAACTGGCTCTGATTCTCGCGGTGGCCGGTCGGCGGATGTCGCATCTGAGCGTCGGTGTTGCGCGGGCTCTGCTTGGCGCATTCCTTTTGTTAACCATCGGCTTCTATTGGTGGGCGACCGTAGCGATACGGCGGCGATACGGAGCGGTTCAACCAGCACCGGGCGAGGGCAACCGGATGATGAAGCATCCGGTTATCGCCGCGGCCTGGATTGTTTATCTTGCGAGCCTGACTCTCAGGCCATTGTTCAAGCACTCGGATACTCTTTCGAGTGTGGCCATGCTGGCTGTTGTGCTGGTCGCCTTCCTGTCAACGATTCTCGATCGGACCAACATCCCCCGGCGGCGAATTGCTGATGCGATCGGGATGATTGTCCTGTTCGGCGCCGGAACGGTAATTTCGAATATCTTTGACGGGGCCGCGGTGATTTCGCTCGCTGGACTTGTTTGGTTCTCGCTCAGCCTCTACGACTTTCAGCTTCTGCGGCGAACGTTTGGAGAAGCCCGCGGCTGATATGGGCGACGTTAATATCGCGGATCTGAACCGGACGATCCACGAACCGGCCCGGCTGGCAATCCTGACGGTGCTTTCTTCCTGTGAGAGCGCGGATTTTACGTTCCTTGAAAACAGCACCGGCCTTACGAAGGGCAACTTGTCGGTACAGCTTACGAGGCTGGATGAAGCCGGGCTGATCGATGTCGAGAAAACGATCAAAAAGAACCGTACCAATACTTCCGTGCGGTTAACTCGTGAAGGCCGCTATCAACTGGGACGTTACTGGCGGCTGATGGATGAGATTCGGAATTCCGGTCTGCGGGCGGAGTAGCCTGCAGATCCAGGTTGTAGAGATAGATCGATTTTCCGATAATCTCCTGCGGCCTTATTTTCTTCAGCCACGCGAATGAACCGTCTCTGGCATATTCCAGGGTGAGGTATCGAAGGCTGATCGCCGCATAGCCATGAATGCCGGGCGTATCGGTGGAGAATACCGTGAAGGGCGGCAGGCCGGCCTTTTCAAGGGGAGCGGTGCCGAAGTACTTGACGTAAACATGGGCCGCCCGAAGTTCCTGCAATCGCTCGCTGAGCCGGTAGAGATCCTGGCCCCAGTCCAGATCCGATTCAGCCAGAATGTTCTCCGGGTGCGAGCCGGCGAAACGATTGAACCAGGCCAGATAATCGGGGCGGGCCATCCACGAATCCGCCACGGTCCAGACCGCGAGCGGAATCGGCAAGGCCGCGACCGCCGGTGACATACGCCTCGCTGCAAGAAGCGACTCGGAAACGGCGTAGCCGCCGAGCAGGGCCAGAAACGGATAAATCGCCAGGATGTGGCGCACTCCCAGATTAATTCTTGCGGCCATGCAGATGAGCAGGATGGCGGCCGCAAAAACCGGAGTGAGGTTCCGTGGCCAGGGATTTGACTTTAAGCCGCGCCATATCGCGAAGACGCCGAACACGGCCAGAACCAGAAAACCGATGGGAGTTTTGACGCCGATGACAACCGGAAAGAAATACCACCAGCCGGTTTGACGATACTCTCCGAACAAGTACGACGGGTGGCCTGTTCGGTTATGGAATCTTACGTCGCGAATTCCCGCAAAAAACTGTTCGAGAGGGAGACGAACCTCGCTTACCCGAAAGCGGTATCCCGCCCACAAGACGAGGAACACGACAGCTGCCAATACGAGGATTCGCATCGGCAGTCCGCGCCAACCGGTCAACCGGAGCGGGACTCTTCCCTGCAAGGCTACGCAGGCAATGGCGAAGGAGATACATACTCCGAGAAACGCGATGGTCGAGAGCTTACAAAGAAAGGCGAACGCCAGCGCGGCTCCGAATAAGGTGAGCCTCCAATACGAGAAATCCTCAAGGCACCTTATACACGCGTAGAGGGCGAGAATCAGCGTCGCGGCACAGGCCATATCGAGGGTGGCCAGTCCCGCGTGCCCCAGAACCGGAGGAAGATTCATGAACAGGAGAACAGCCCAGACGGCAGTCGTGCCGCCAAACCAGCGGCGGCCCCAGAGGAAAATGGAAACACACGCCAGCGCCAGAAAAATCAGGTTGCCACTGCGCGCCGATGCGAGATTGCTCCGGTAGTTTCCCGCCGAATAAAGGATTGCATTTCCCTCGGCTGTCAGGGCGCTCAGGGAAGATGATCGCAGCCCTTTCAGGTAGGGACCGAGTGCGATCACGGCGCGTGCAAGCGGCGGATGTTCGGTTTCGTAGTGGTATGTACCTTTGTCGAGCCACTCCATGCCGGCCGCGATATGGTCGGCCTCGTCGTAGGTGGCCGAGAGGGAGGTCCAGCTTTTCCCGATTCCAGCGACGGAACTGCCGATCAGAAGAATCGCGCAGAATGTCCAAAGTCGGCTATGGAGGGCAGGAGTCAGGTGACGCCGCAGTCGCGTCAGCGCGCATCCTCCGCGCACCGCAGGCCCAAAACTACGCTCGAGTCAGTCTCCTTGTTTCTCTCCCGGTAAGAGGCGCGGAGCAGGTTGACCCCGTTATACCAGGACCCGCCACGCACCGTTTTGAGGTTCGGGCCATAGTTGTCGGCAGTCCACTCCCAGACATTGCCGAACATGTCGTAAAGGCCAAATCCGTTGGGCTCTTTCTTGCCAGCGGGATGGGTTCTGCCCGCGCTGTTGCCTGAGTACCAGGCGATATCTTCAACTTCGCCGTAACGCGTTTCCAGGCTTCCGCCACGGGCTGCGTATTCCCACTCCTTTTCCGCCGGAAGCCGCCCGCCGACTGCTCTGCAGTAGGCCGATGCCGCTGTCCAGGTCACACTGTCCACAGGAAGGTCGTCGCCTTTGAAATGGCTGGGATCGGCGCCGTGGTTGACTCTTTTCCAGGCAGCCTGGGTAACCTCCGTCTGTCCCAGCCAGAAACCGTTTGCAATCACTTCGCCGTGCGCCGGCTTCTCGTCACTGTCGCAACCTGAGTCTTCCGGCGAGCACCCCATGTTGAACTTGCCTGCCGCAATATAGACGTAAGGGAGGCCATCCGCCGGGTTGATCCGGGTCTGGCCTTTTACGCCCGCCACCGCACTGGTCGCGGCTCTGTTCACCTTTGGGGACGGGCTGACAGAGGGGGTGATTTCGCCGGAGACGGGCGGCAGCGTGTCGCTGGAATTCGAACGGGCGCGTCTGGCGATGAATGCCCAGACACCACCGGCAATGACGACAATAAGAAGACTGGCGGCGATCCATTTCCACCCGTTTCCGGAGCCCGGCTCAACCAGTAGAGGCAGATCGTCCGGCTCCTCCGTCTCCCCGGTGTCCGGAGATTCATCCGGTTCAGGCGCTGCAGGGGAGGTTGCCGGACGTTCGGGCGCCGGTTTTTCGGACGCCGTTTTTTTCGGGATTTCGGGCGCGGCCTCCACGGGTGGCGTCTCCAGTGAAGCTTCCGGCTCCCGGGGAGATTCCCTGACGCTGCGGGGCGACCCTCTTTTATCGATCGCGGCCGGGCGGTCCATCCCGGCTGCCCGCTCGAGCGCGGCAGCGCGCTGTGCCGGGGTAAATGCCTTCGGGCTTGCGGTGAAACGGTACTTGCAGTTGAGACAGCGGACCGGGATGATGAACCGGAGCATCGCGTGCTCCCGCAGCGTGCGAGGCATCGCGGGGCGGACAGACGTGCTCCCGCATTGCGGGCAGGTCGTCATTTAGAGCGATGACTCCAGTGGTACGCGCACCCGCATTCAGGTCTTATCCGCGCGGACCGGGAAACTGCCGCATGCCGAGGTGACATCCGCATCGATCGGCATGATGCGGCTCATATGAACCATTTCGAATACCTTCGCCACCGGCCCCTGGGCTCCCGTCACGCGCACCTGGCCTCCCATTTGATCCATGCGGCCGCCGCAGCTTACCAGCATCCCGATGCCGGAACTGTCGATTGCGGTCAAACCGGAAAGGTCGATCACCAGTTTGCGCACGCCGCCATCGATCATGCCCCGCAGAACGCTCTCCACGGATTGCAGCATGTTGCCCAGATTGAGGCGTCCGGAGATCTCGAAAATCGTGATATCCGGGTCCACCAGGCGGGTTTTAGTCTCGGTGATCACGATGTTCGATTGTATCAAGCGCGGAAGACATTTGACCTGTCTTCACCCTATTCTTTACCCCTGTTTCGGAGCAGGCGCGATCATTGCCTTCCACGCCTCTTCGTCATGTCCGACGCTGAGGCGGTTGCCTCCGCGGACCAGGGGCAGCCGGAGCAGTCTCGAATCCCGCTCGATGCGCCCCATCATCTCCGTTTCGGAGCTCTTCAGATACTTCAGGCCGGCGTCGATATAAGCGGAGCTTTCGCTGTCGATCAGTCCGGCGAGGCCGAACCGGTCCACAAAGCGCTTGATCTCGCCGGGCGACATCGGCTTCTGCTTCAGATCGACAAAGTGGATTGCCACCCGCCGCTCCTTGAAAAACCGCTCCGCGGCCCTGGTCGGCTGCGAGTTCTTCGTGCCGAAAATCTGAACGCCGGTCATGGGTCGATTCTGACACCAGGGGCCCTTCATCTGCATGGCGGGACAGGAGAACTTCTTCGATTCCGCCTATACTATTGAAAAACGATAAGCGCATGGCACCTAAGGAGCAGCCGACTCAGTATCTACCCGGCAAGTTGCTGGCGGGCAGATACCGGGTTGTGCAATCCCTCGGAAGCGGCGGTATGGGCGAAGTTTATGAAGCCGCCGATCTTGAACTGCACCAGCATGTCGCGCTCAAGCTGATTCGTTTCGAATTACGGAACGACCCCAAATACATCTCGCTCCTCAAAGAAGAGGTGCGCCAGGCACGCTCCATAAGCCACCCAAATGTCTGCCGTGTCTTTACCCTGGAACGGGATGAGGTCAGTCAGGATGTTTTCCTGACGATGGCGCTGCTTCGCGGTGAAACTCTCGAAAAACGCTTGAGGCGCGGCCCGGTGGACCTTCAGGAGGCGCGGCGCATCCTGCGACAGATCGCCGACGGCATGGATGCGATTCACGCCCATCCGATGCTGCATCTGGACCTCAAACCGGCGAACGTAATGCTGGACTCCTCGCCCGGCGGCAGGACGGATCAGGCATCCCGCGCGATTGTGAACGATTTCGGTCTTGCGAGATCGCTTGCGCCCCTTGACCCGTTGGAAACCACCCGCTCCATTCTGGAGGTCAATGGGGGAACGCCGTTGTATATGCCCCCTGAGCGTTTCATCCCGGGCGCCCCTGTGACCCGGGCGGCGGATGTCTACGCGTTCGGTTTGATTGCCTTTGAGTTGTTGGCGGGTCCCGGATCCCGCTGGCAGCCTGGCAGGCCCCCGCCTCCGTTGCGGAGCATCCTTCCCGACATGCCGCCCGAGTGGGAGGCGATGGTGAAGGGCTGTCTGGCCCCGGCTCCGGGGGACCGGTTTCCGGACTGCGGGACCGCCATGAAGTCGCTCGATGCTCCGGCGCCGCCGGTCGAGACCACTGCACCGCCGGTTTCGAGGACCGCCTCTTTGCCGCGACTGCGCAAACACTGGCTGAGTCTGGCATCGATCGCCGGAGCGGTGGTGCTGGCATCCGCCGCTTTTTTCTTCTGGCCGGCGCGCCCGCTGGCATCGGCCGCGGCGTTGAAGTGGTACCGCCAGGGCGTCGATGCACTCCGGGAGGGAACCTATTACAAGGCGACTGGCCTGCTTGGCCAGTCGCTCAAGGAAAGTCCCGGTTATCCGCTGGCGCATGCCAGTCTTGCGGAAGCATGGCTTGAACTGGACTCGCCGGACAGGGCCAGCGAGGAAATGTTGCGCGCGAGTGCGCCGGGGAATTCGTCCGATCGGCTGGAAACGAGGGATCGTGAACGCCTGGAAGCCGTTCATAGCACGCTGACGAGAGATTTCCCTCACGCCGTGGCGGTGTATACCCGGCTTGCGGAATCGGCGCCAGCTACCGACCGGCCGGGGGCGCTGGTGGATCTGGGACGCGCGCTCGAGCGGGCGACCGAACCGCGTAAGGCCTTGGACGAATATCAGAAAGCCGTCAGCCTGGATCACAATTATGCGGGTGCGTGGCTGCGCCTCGCCATGGTGGAGGGGCAACTCCAGCAAGCCGCGAAAATGGCGGATGCCCTGCAGCATGCCGAATCGCTCTATGAGGCTGCGAGCGATCTCGAGGGCGAGACGGAGGTCTGCTACCAGCGGGGGACTTTCGCCAGCCGGCAATCGCGCTTGAACGACGCCGGAGAGTGGCTTGAACGGGCCCGAAAGTCGGCGGTGGCGACCCGGAATCCGCACCAGCAGATCCGGGCACTGTATCAGTTGAGCGCGGTGGCCTATCAGAAGGGAGATACCGTTACGGCGGAGACCCTGGGCAAGCAGGCCATTGAGGAAGCGCACGCGGCCAACATTGAATTTCTGGCGGGACGCACTTATCTCGATCTGGGGAATGCCATGAGAACCCGGGGCGATTACGCGAAAGCCACGGAATATTTCAACGACTTACTGCGTTTCGCGCGCAACTACCACAACGGACGGCTGGAGGCGACGGCGCTTTATAGCCTGGGAGGAATCGCGAACCGGCAGCATCCGGATGCAGAAGGTACCCGCCAGATTGAGCAGGCGCTGGCATGGTTTCAGGCCAACGGTTATCCAAGCGAGGCGTCCTATTGTCTGGTTCTGCTGGGGCGTATCCGCAGGGACAGCGGGGATCTCGCCGGGGCCGGGCAGGCGTTCAACAAGCAGCTGGAACTGGCGCGCGCATCGCATGACGATCTGCAAACGGTGGTGGCGCTGGCGTCCGTTTCGTCGATCCTGTTTCTGCAGGAGCGCTTTCCGGAAGCACTGGAACTGGCCGCGGAGCAACTGACGATTTCCAATCGTATGGGGGACACTCTGCGGGCGGCATATGCGCAGGACATGTTGGCGCAGCTTTATGCGGAACTGGGTCGTTTCGAGGAATCCGGTGCGGCGGCGGAAGCGGTGGAAAGCGCGGCGCGCAAGAGCAACATCGAAGGGCTGCTGGTGAGTGTCGCGGTGACGCGGACCCGCACGCGCCTGCTGGCTGGAAGCGCATCGGAAGCGGCCAACCTTGCGGATCGCGGGATTCGCGCTTACGAAGCGAAGTATCCGGAGGAGGCGGGCGAATTTCTGGGAATCATGGCAAGAGCCCGCGCAGGCGTTTCCTTCAATACGCGATGGGCATGGTGCGAGAAAGGCATCAAGCTCGCCCAGGGCGCAAGCGATACGGAACTCGCGCTGCGTCTGACCGAAGTTGAGTTGCTGCTGGAGACAGGGAAAGCGCAGCGGGTGCTCGATCTTTACCCTGACTTGCATGCTGCGTTCGAACGCCGGCAGGGCGGGTATTCCCTCTTTCGGACGGAGTTAGCGGCCGCTTTGGCGAACCGGCAACTGGGACGGAAGGATGCCGACGGCAATGCACGCGTGACCGCGGCGCTGGAGAGTTTCAAGAAGAGGTTCAGCGATGCGGACTGGGTTCGTTTCAGCAAGAGGGCTGATTTTCAGATTTACGATAAAAATATGCTGCGATTCCGTTCCTAGCCGTTATAATCACCCAACTGGAGATTGGATGATTCGATACAATCGGCCCCGCATATTCATGCTTGCGATCTTTGCGGCGCTCGCGGCGCCTGCTTTCGCGCAATTCGATCAGGATCTGTTCATAAATAATGCCGGCTTCAGCGCAAATGGGCTGGTGGTTGTAAACGGCAGTCCGACGTTGAACAATCCCACCCCGTCGAATGTTGTCACCGGACCCACGGATCAGCTTCAAATCTATTTGGCGCTCTATGGCGTCACCAATAATCTGATCAGCAGTTGTCCAGTAAACGCCGGCTGGAAAATTCAAATCGGCTCCGGGGCAGCGGCTACCATTACAATTCCG
>DASZLO010000265.1:0-5266 GCA_035552315.1 Bryobacteraceae bacterium | reverse complement strand
CCATCCACCACGTACAGCTTGTCGCCTTTGACGAACACGCCCCACGGGGTGCCCAAATTGGTAAATTGCTTCAGGAACTTGCCGTCCTGATTGAAAACCTGAACGCGATTATTCGAGCGATCGCCGACATACAGCAGTCCCTTGGAATCGATCGCGATATCGTGAGGCACGTCAAACTGGCCCGGGCCAGTGCCCTTCCCGCCCCACCATTTAATGAACGTGCCATCCTTGGAAAATTTCACGACCCGCGTGTTGGGACCCTCGCCATCGGCCACGAAAATGTCGCCGTTCTTCGCCACCACCAAATCGGCCATGCCGTTGAAGGTGTCGTGCGAATCGTTATCGCCCTTAACACCCTTCTTGCCCAGCGTCATCAATAGCTTCCCATCGGGGCTGAACTTGTACGCCACCATATCGCCGCGGTCGGTGACCCAAATATCTCCGCTGGGATCGACGCGCAAAAAATGGGTGGTCTTAATCATCCCCTGGCCCCACGCGCGCAGGAACTTCCCGTTGCTGTCGAAGGCCATGATCGGCATAGCTTCGTTGCGATGCAAAACGTAGACGTTGTCATGCGAGTCGACATCCACGCCCGTTGCCGCCCCCCACTTAGTGACGCCCGGCGGAAATTGCGCCCAATTTTCGACGAGTTTATAGTGGCTCTCTTCCGCCCGCGCCTGGGCAGGATGGATCGTTGCCAACGCCCCTATAGCAACGGCGACTGCGCTAATAGCGGAAACATGCTTGAATATGCGGATCATGCGTTCTCCTTGAAATATGTGCCATTGATCATCATAGGATTATTTTGCGATTCCCGCTTGATCTTTCCTAGGGCAATCGTGCAGGAGCCTTCACCGACACGGTGACCGATCCGAGTGTGACGACCAGCCCAGCCAGACAGCAAAGGGACTCCTCATGACTCCGATGCGACGGATATACAGTTCCGCGCTTATTGTGCTGAAGCAGCGGCTCTCGGACAATAGGCGCAAACGCTACACACGCAAACGCTACGCCAATCAGGCAAGGCCTTTCCCGGAACGCCATGCGGGAATATACTGAGAGCGTCTTTCGTACACGAAACGTGCATTATTGTGCGAGTCGCGCGTGCAGGTATTTGTTCCCGCTCGGACTAGCGATGCGCCTGATGGCGCAACCCGATCCCAGTGAATTACTGCTGCGCGTTCGCGACAGGGTGGTGAATACGTTGAGCCGGCTTCCACGGTACATGTGCACACAGACGATCGACCGGTCACAATATGAGCCCGATCCGCCTGATATTGATGTAAAGGCTTGCGACGACCGGCGCACCGGAATTACTGGGGAAAAGCTGGTGCGCACGAACGCGGACCGGGTACGGCTGGATGTGGGCATCGCCGAACGGGGCGAGATCTACTCCTGGGTGGGCGAGAACCGGTTTCGGGATCGCAGTCTTTTCCAGATCGTCAGCGAAGGAAGCCTCTCCACCGGATATTTCGAGGGCTTCCTCGAACTGGTTTTCCGCGGGGACAATGCAAGTTTTTCTTACTCCGGGGAGATTTCTGAAAATGGCCGGAGCCTCATGGAATACAGCTACCGCGTACCGCTGGAAGCCAGCCACTATGTGTTTCGCTTCCCAGGGCAGGCGGTGACGACAGCGTATGAAGGGACCTTGCTGGTGGACCCGCAGACGGCAGACCTGGTCCGCCTGACGCTGCGAACCGACGGCATGCCTCCGGAGACCGGGGCATGTGAAGTCAACAATACCATGAGCTATAGCCGCTTCCGGCTAAATGGTTCCGACTTCCTGCTGCCCTCGGAAACGCACTTGCATATCATAGGGCGGAACGGCGTGGAAACAGAAAACCTGACGGTATATTCGGGATGTCACGAGTTCCTTGGCGAATCCACGTTGAACTTTGACACTCCGTCGGATACGCCAATACCCACGTCCACGGCGCCTCGCGCCGAAACAGTCATCCCAGCCGGGCTGCCATTTCGCCTGGCGCTGACGGATAACATCCATGTGGCAACCGCTGCCGCAGGTGAAACGGTCAAGGCAGTTTTGACCGCTGATCTACGGGACCAGGCGAAGACTGTGCTGATACCGAAAGGCACGCCCGTGATCTGCCGTATCTTGCGGATCCGCCGCTGGTATGGTCACAGTACCGATCCCCGCGCGCTGGATTCTAATGGGGAAATACACGTTCCTGGCAATTATTCCGTGCGTGTGGAACTGCTGCTGCGTTTGGAGAACTTTGCCCTGCCTGGAGGCCAGCAGCCCGTTTACGCCCAGTCCGACCGCGGCGGGATTGCGTCGCCCCCTCGGCCAGGAACGCTAAAAAGCCGGCCGATGCCGGTGGAATTGGGTCCCTTGAATGCGATAGGACGGAATCAGTGGTCTGCGAACTTTCCCGGCGCCGGAGACGACTACGTGATTAAGAGCGGACTGGCGTCAAATTGGATGACAGTGGCGCCTTAACCAGGCAGGTGGCCTAAACAAAGCATGAATTCGGATGCGAGTCGCGCGCGCAGGTATTTGTTCCCTCTGGGACCAGCCGTACGCGTCATGGCGCAACCGGCCTCTGATGAGTTGCTGCTGCGCGTTCGCGACAAGGTCGTCCACACGCTGGACCGCCTTCCCCGCTACATGGAGCCATACCCGCGGCACCGGATATTAAAGGAGAAATGATGCGGAATGCCTTCTGGTTCGCGATTATCGCCTGCGCGGTTCCGCTGTTGGCGCAATCGAAGGAAAACGCCTCACCAGAGCGATTAATCACACTCAACCTCGCGGCCACCAACACCAGAGACGAACCGGTGACGGATCTGAAGTCAGCGGATATTCAACTTCGCGAAGACGGCAAGCCGCAGCCCATCGCTTTTTTCCAATTCGCCGGAAGCAGCCGCGCCATGGCGCCGCCGGGGCCAGGAGAGTTCGCCAATCATGCGGAAGCGCCTCCCGTGGTCATCCTGCTGGACCGATGGAATGAAAGACTGGTAATGTCGAGCCGGTCCGGGATCGAACTGGGCGCCGCCATTCAACGTATGGAAACGGTCGGCAACGTCTACATTTATTTTTTGACCAACAAGGGAGAACTGGCTTCGGTGCATCCGCTGCCGGGTGCGGACGAGGATCTACACCCAGCGGCCAATCCGTCGCCGGCCCAACTTCGCGCTGAGCTTGACCAGGGCATCCAGCAATATCAGGGATTCCGATCCCGCGACGATCTGGGTGTCCGCATAAACACAACCTTCCAGGGTCTCGAAACGCTGTGCAATAAAATGAGCGCGATCGCGGGGCGCAAGAGTCTGATCTGGGTCACCGAAGGAATCCCGTTGATGCTCCGCAGCGGGCAGCGGGTCGGAACCGTGGATTTTACCCCTCAGGTGCGGAGCCTGAGCGAGTTGGCCGCGCAATCGCAGATCGCCATGTATACCGTGGACCAAACCAATGGCACGGGGGCGTCGGAACTGTCCCGAACGCTCGAAATGTTTTCCGCACTTACCGGGGGGCGCTGGTACGCGCGCGATGATGCGGCGGGCGCGCTCGCCAATGCGCTAACCGATGCGCGCGGCAGCTACCGGCTCGCCTATTACTCCGCTGCTCCTGAAAAGGACAGTAAGGAATACAAGATTCGACTGGACACGCCGCGCAAGGGAGTTCATCTCCTGGCACGCGAGGGGTTCACCGGCGGGATCGCGGGGTCTACCCCGGAACAGATTGAAACCGCGGCATTGAACAACCAGATCGACAGCCCGGTCGATGCCGCTGAAATTGGACTGCGGGTGGCGCTGTCGCGGCCGCAGCAGAACGGCGCGGTCCATTTCGACATTCATATAGATCCGGCTGATGTGCTGATCGATCACAACGGCGAACACTATCAAGCCAAGCTCGACGTGATCGTTGCTTTCTACAGCGAAGGTAAGCTGAAGGGCACTTCTCCCGCCACGCGAACCGACTTGACCTTTACCCAAGCGCAAATGGATCGCGCAAACAAACAAGGGATTCTCATACCGCTGAACTTGCCGGTAGGCAGCGAAATTCAGAATGCGCGGCTGATTGTGTTCGACCCGGTTTTACACGTGTTGGGATCCGTGACTGTCCCGGCGAAATAGTTCCGTCGCCTATTTTGCGATTCCCCGCTTGATCTTGGCTCCGATCATCTCCACCAGCCCGATCGCGCCCAGTCCGAACAGGAAATGCACTACGCGAATCACTTCGTGCGCGCTGCCCGGCAGGAAGGTTGTCATCCGCATGGCGTAGGCGACCACAATCAGTCCGTAGAACATCGCGCCCAGCACCATCCCAGGCTTGACCCCCGCGCGGAGGCCCATCGCCGCAATGATCCACAGCAAGCTCACCAGTATCTCGCCCAGCCGCATGTGCAGCGGCACATACTCGAACGAATGGCCGGACCAGAACATGAACCCAAGCACCAGCAGAATCAGGCCCAGAACGCGCACGGCGTTTTGGATGATCATGGTTGCGATTTTCATTATGGGTTTAGGATCGCACGACCCGTGCCACGGTTGCCCGTGCCTGTCACAATTCGCCTGACCATTTTGTTCCCAGTCCTTGCAAGCGTTTAACGCTATCGCCCGCGCGATTCCGCATTCGAAGAGCCCACTATGAGTTTGAAGCTCTGCCTAGCGGAGCCTTCAAGATTGCCTTGGGTTCGTTTGGTAGTAGCGAAAAATGTCCCCGAGCTTGGGTTCGTTTGGTTGTGGCGAGAAACGCCGCCGCCCCGGTTCGCTTTGTAGTTTCCGGTTTGTTTGGTAATTTCATGCAACTTAATTGTTATCCTGGCTGATATGGAGATTCGCCACTCCGTCTGCGCGCTGGATTGCCCGGACGCCTGTTCCCTGCTGGTTCACATCGAAGACGGCCGCGCCACCCGCCTCCGCGGCGATCCCGCCCATCCCGTCACGCGCGGTTTCCTGTGCGGCAAAGTCGCGCAGTATCTGGAACGCGAATACTCTCCCGGCCGCCTGCTCCATCCGCAAAAGCGCACTGGCGCCAAAGGCGAAGGCCGCTTCACACGCATCTCCTGGGACGAGGCGCTGAACACCATTGCGCACCGCCTTGCCGCCATCGCACAGGAGCACGGTCCCGAATCGATTCTTCCCTACAGCTATGCCGGAACCATGGGCTTGCTGAATAACGCCGGCATGGACCGCCGCTTCTTCCATCGCCTGGGCGCCTCGCGCCTGGACCGGACCATTTGCTCCAGCACCGCCGGCGCCGCCCAGAACGCGACGCTCGGTCTGCGCTATTCCACCGAGCCCG
>DASZLO010000264.1:0-4972 GCA_035552315.1 Bryobacteraceae bacterium | reverse complement strand
CGACGCCCACCGCCGCGATGGTTCCCGTCTGGATCACGCCGAAGAGAGTCCAGCCGTAGAGGAATCCCCACATCGGTGAGAACGCCTCGCGCAGGTACACGTATTGGCCCCCGGCGCGCGGCATCATCGCTGCTAGCTCGCCGTAGGAGAGCGCGGCGGTCAGCGTCAGGATGCCGGTGATGATCCAAGAAGCCAGCAGCCAACCCGGGCTGCCGACGTTGCGTGACATCTCCGCCGACACGATGAAGATACCGGAGCCGATCATGGACCCGGCCACTAACATGGTGGAATCGAACAGTCCTAGACTGCGTGCGAGTTCGCTCTTCGATGCTTGCAGGGGTGCCGTTGGTTGCATGGGATTCGGTGGCTGCACCTACGCTCAATCCTCGAAGCCCAGGTGCCAGCCCAGCCTTTGGCTATCGAACCAGGAGATCCCCACGCCGAACCAGCGGGACTTCGCGGCGGTCTGATACGCGGCCCTGCGCGGCGCGCCGTCTGCGGGCTTGCCTAGCACAAACGCGCACGGACCTTGCCCAAATTGTGCGATCCGGCGGGCTACCCAGGACTGCGCGTCGGACGGCTCCGCCAACACAACCGGCGTGTCTTTGAACCAAGCCAGGCGCGCGCCGAAGGCCGCGTCTTCCTGCTCCAGCGGCTCCGGCAAAGCATACGCTTGCCGGTAGCGCGCGATGGAGGCTTTGAGATCGCGCACTGCGATCACTACACGCTTCACGCCGCTGAAGTCGCGCGTCGCCGGGTGGCCCTTGGGAAAAGCGCGGGCTTCGCGCGGCGTGAAGTCGTGAATCAGGAACGGGAAGAACACGCCATTCCCTCCCGGCCCGACAGGCGCCGCTTCCCACTCGAGCCGCGTGCCGTCGGGACGCTCGCGCCCGCTGCGCTGCAGGGTTACGGGAATTCCCGCGACTCGCAGCCGTTTGACTTCCGCCTCGACATCGTTTGCCCGCACCGCCCACGCTGTTGGACCTGCATTGCCCCGGATCTGCCGGGACCAATAATGCGCCGTGACCGCCTTCTCGTCAGGCTTGTCCTGCAGCGCGATCAACTCTAGATAAGATCCATCGGGAAAGCTGGTCAGGGCCATCTGCGTCGCGTGATTGCTGTGGGGTCCGCCAAATTCGCTGGGGATTCCGAGCGCCGCCAAGCGCGCCTGCATTTGCCTAAGGTCGCGGCCGGCCACGCTGACATGATCCACCGTCAGCTCGGCTGCGCCGAGGGTGGCGCTCAGCAGAAGGGCGGCGATCGGTAGAAGTTTAGTGGACATCCTATTTCCGGAGCAGCGCAGTCCAGTTCGCCACCACCGTAACGGGAGTCGAACTTCGATCCTCCGGCGCGGCGTTTACCAGGAACCGCTGCCCATCGGAAGAAATATCCCAGCGCCAAGCTATGGTCGGAGCGCCTCCTTCGCCTCCCGCTACCGGCACGCGGAACAAAGGCTTGGCGACGCCGGCCTGGAACACCGGTTTGGTGGATATTTCCACTGCCATGAGCATGCTGTCCGGCGTAACGTAAAACAATTCCTTGCCGTCGGGGCGCCAGCGAGCCTGGGTTCCGCCGCCATTTGAGATCAGCCACTTTCCGCCCGTCGATATGGGAAACGGCCGCACATAAATTTCCGAGGTTCCGGACTCATTCGAGGTATACGACACGAACTGCCCATCCGGCGAAAATCTGGCTTGAGCCTCCACTTGCGGAGTAACCAGATAAGGGATTGGCTTGGTATCTCCAACCGCTTTGCCGGGGTCCGGAAGCACCCATAGATCCAGGCCGGTATCCTTGCCGCGGGTCGAGTACAAAAGGAACCGGCCGTCGCGGGACCAGTCGAGTGGAGTCATCCCAGTCTCGGAACGCAGAATCAATTGTTCCTTGCCCGCGCCACTGGCCGGCTTCCGGTAGAGCTCCGCACCGGTGCCGCCGCCTGGAGCGTAAATGATCTGGGTCCCGTCCGGCGACCAGGTGGCGTTGCCGGCTCCGCCCGGCTCGAAGGTGAAGCGCGCATTGGTTCCCCGCGCCAGATCGAGTTGCCATACCACCCAGGTCCCGGCGGAGTCGGTGCGCCCCTCCATTAAGCGCGTGCCGTCGGGCGAAAGCGCGATTTCGTCGCGGGTCGCCACGTCTCCGGGATGGCTCAGAATCTTGCCCTGGCGATCGTACCAGGTGAGCTGCCGCTGCGGGCTTCCGCCTGCCGAAAGGGACAGCATGCCGTTCGCGGAGAGCGTGAACAGGCCTCCATAGTTCCCGGTAGTTCCCACGCGGTCCGCCAAGCGCACGGGCTCTCCGGTGAACTCGCCGCGAGCCGGGCTAAAAGGCCTCGCCATGAGCGCGTCGCCGCGCAGATAAACCATCGACCCGGCGCCGGCTGAGCCTGCATACAGCGCATCGCTATTGGCTTCGAGCAGGCGCTTCGCATCCTGCGCCTCAGGCTTCGAATCGAGGGAGCCCAGGTAAATTCCGCTGCCCTCCTCGGTGCCAAATAACCGGAAGTACAGAAAGTGTTTCCCGTCGGGGAGGAACGCAGGCCAGCCTTGGCCGATTTCCTTGCGCTGCGGGTCCAGGTTGGTGACGACCACGGGGTCGCCGCCGGTGGCGGCTACTCGGGCAAGAACGCGTTTGGATGAGAAAAGGATCACATCCTGCTGATTCCAGCTCAAGCCGATGAAGTTGCTATCTACCGGGCAAATGGCTTCCGGCGGCCCGCCCGTAGGATCGATCTTCGATAGTTTCCCCCGCACCCCGAAAGCAATGTAGCGGCTGTCGGGGGACCAGGCTAATGGAATGTACGATCCTTCGGTACCGGGCAGCTTCTGCATCTCGGTCGCGTCCAGGGAGCGAACCCAGAGTGCTTCGCGGCCATCCGATCCAATCACCGTCATGGCCAGTTTGCGCCCATCCGGCGAGAGCGCCACGTATTCGATGGTGCCTTTTTCCGGCGGCGCGATCTCGAAGCGCATTGTATTCGGCGGGGGCGGCGGCTTCTCGCGCCCGTGTACGAACCCCAGCACCAAAGTGCTCAGAGCCAGCAATGCCGCGGCTCCCCAAGCCCACGGAAAGCGGCGAACCGGTGGTTGAGGCGACGCCTCTGGGACGGCGGCCGGCGCGGGTTGCTCCAACAGCAGCGGCATGTCGCCAATGTCGCGCAGACGCTTGCGCGGATCTTTCTGCAGGCACTTATCGAGCAGCCGGCGCACCTGCGGCGGAATCCCATCCCACTTGGGCTCCGCCTTAATCACCGACGCCAGCGTTTCGCCGATGTCTTCTCCTTCAAACAGCCGCCGCGCGGTGAGCATCTCATAGAGCACCACGCCGAATGCCCAGATGTCGGCCCGCTTATCGACGTTCTCTTTGCCGCGCGCCTGCTCCGGAGACATATAGGCGGCCGTACCCAGAATCATTCCCGCCGCAGTCATGCCGATGGTGAGCGTAGGCGAATGCGCGGGGTTGCCGCCCGAACTGCTGTGCACTGCCGGGCCCGTGATCTTCGCCAGTCCGAAATCCAGCACCTTTACGATGTGGCCGGAACCTTCGGGCTTGAGCTTCACGTTCGCCGGTTTCAAATCGCGATGGACAATGCCCTTATCGTGCGCGGCTTCGAGAGCGTCCGCGATCTGGCGCGCGATCGCCAGCGCTTCATCAAGGGGCAGCGGTCCTTCGTGGATGCGGTCGGCGAGCGTCGGCCCCTCGACCAGTTCCATCACAAGGTAGTCGGGCCCGACGTCGTAAACCTGGCAGATGTTGGGATGATTCAGCGCGGCGACAGCGCGGGCTTCCCGCTCGAAACGTTCGGAGAATTGCTGCTTGGAGGTCTTGATGGCGACGATGCGGTCGAGGCGCGTATCGCGCGCCCGGTAGACTTCGCCCATGCCGCCCGCGCCGATCGGCGCGAGAATTTCGTACGGTCCTAAACGCGTTCCGCCGGGCAAGGACATAGAAGAATGACTGATTGTACCGTAACGGCGCTGCGCGGCAGCAGCGTTTCGGAATTAGTGCCCGGCCTTGTCGGCAGGTAACTTCAGGAATTCTTCGGGCGGCAGAGCGCGCCGCGTAAAACGGGCTTCGCGGACGGACCCCTTGAAGTAATTCACCTTGTTGATACGGACGCCTACCGACGAATGTCCCGGGCCTTCCGGGTCAAAGTGAATTGCGGCTTTGCCCTGCAGTTCGCCGTCGACGTAGCTGCGAAACTCCTGCCCGTCGTAGACCATGGCGACGCGGTACCAGACGTCCAGCGAGTGCAGCTTATCGCGAAACAGCAGCGCTTTATCCACCGTAGGCGTGTGAACGAACGCATCCAGGCACCATTGGTTGTTGATCACGCGGATCTCGAAGAGGAAGCGGGTGTCGGTATCCTTGCCGGTCTTGGGATCCTGCTCGGCCAAGTGAAACCAGCGCTGCTCGGGCGCGCCGCCGGTCTCCGGACGGAATATCGCTTCGAACGTAAACGCGGAGGCCCCAGCCAGCGGGTGTTCCGGGATGAACAGCGCGTCATCGACGCCGTTGAACTGGATGGCTTTTCCGAGCGGCGTCTTGATGACGTGCGGGTGGCCGACAACCGTGATCGGCATGCCATGGATTTTATCCAGACGGTCGAATTTCCAAATTTCCGGCGCGGGCGTTTGGCCAAACGAAGATTGAACCAAAATCGACCCTGCAGCTAAGACGCAAATTCCGGCGAACTTCTTACGCATGAGTGCTCCCTTATGGTGCCGCATCATTCTTGCAAAATGACGGCGAGGTTGTCAATCGCTTCGATCTGCTAAGCGCGAGATGCCTTAGGCGTTTTTCGTCTCGAAAACAATAAGCGTCACGCCGGCCTGGGCGAAATTGTTTAGATCCCCGGCGGCCGCCTGGCCATCGGCCGAACACAGAGCCGACTGCAGGTCCGGCATGTTGTCGAAAGAGAGCTCTGCGATGAAGTAGGGCGCTGGGCTCCCGGCGATCGTGTTTACAGGCCCGT
>DASZLO010000263.1:0-34213 GCA_035552315.1 Bryobacteraceae bacterium | reverse complement strand
AATCCCCACCTCCACGGTCACAAAATCCGCGTTCGAAAAGACCGCTTCCGGAGTCGCTACGGAATGCCCCTGGAACTCCGCCGCGATGGTATATTTCCCGATGGCCGCGTGCGCCTGATAATCCCCCGGGGTCGCCCGGGGCGGCATGCCTTTCGACTCGCTTTGGACGGCCTGCCCGAATGCGAACTGGCTGAGGGCGGCGGCGAAAAGGACTGCGGCTATGGGGCTCGTTCTCAATGACATGGTGCTCTTTCTGAAGGAAACGAAAAACAGCATTTCAGTCCCAATTTAGCCTACTGCCCGGGCATGGGCGTTGAAAATTTGACGATTCGTCGAAAACATGACGGGCAGGCCCGGGCTAAGTCTATGAATCCAATAGCTCGCCGCGCGGCCCCAGAAGTGTTTATCCACCTGTATGAGTATTGGTTCCATCGTCAATCTCGCCAGCGGTTATATCGAGTCGCTTTTCACCGGACAGTCCAGCAGTTCTACCGCGACGTCAGCCACCCCGACCTCAAGCACCAGTGGTTTGGCAAGGCAGGGCACAGGTCAGATCTCCTCGTTCGAACAGATTCTGAGCAGCCTGCAGCAGCTGCAGCAGGCCAATCCGTCTCAATACACGCAGGTGACCCAGCAAATTTCAAGCAACCTGCAGACCGCCGCCCAGTCGGCCACCGCGGCCGGCAATACCGGGCTCGCCAGCGAGGCCTCGCAGCTTTCCACGGATTTCAAGAATGCTTCCACCAGCGGCCAGCTTCCCAATGTGCAGGATCTTGCGCAGGCGTTCCGGGGCGGTCCGCACCACCATCATCACTTCGGCGGATTCCCGACCGCGCTGAACTCGACGGCGCCCGCCACCGCGACCGCGCCCGCGAATAACAACATCGCGTCATTCCTTCAGTCCCTGAACTCACCGCAGTCGCTTACCCCTGTGTCAATCATTCAGAACACCCTTTCGAGCGCCGGCATATAGGGCGGGAAATAAAAAGCGGGCGATCAATGAAGCGTCATTGTCGCCCGCGTATATGAATGACCAACTGCAGTTGTCCTCCGATCATCCTCCGATGATCGTCAATTAATTTAATGTTCTGAGTTCAACATAGTTAGCCGCATCAAAGCGAGAGTCAAAGTACTGGAACCAGGTTGTCTGGTGTACCATAGCCGCGAAAGCTTCCGCGAATTCGCCGCTGAACAATGGCCGCCCAACCCTTTCCCGCCACAGCTCCCCCGCTCGCCGCGCCTCCTCGCAGCGGCGGCCGCCGCTGGATGGTGCTCGGGCTCGCCTGGCTGGCCTTTCTGTTGAGCTATGTTGACCGCCTCGCCTGGAGCAGCGTCGCCGGTTCCGTGGGGCGCGGCATGGGACTCCCCGTCGTCGCCCTGGGTGTTTTCGTCACCGCCTTCTATATAGGTTATGTAGCTTCGAATTTGCTCGGAGGTCTCGCCAGCGATCGCATCGGCCCCCGGATGATGCTGACTATTGCGCTCCTCGGGCTCGGCGTTTCCACGTGGTCATTCGGTTTTGTCACCTCCGTATCGGGCGGCCTGCTGATCCAGGCGTTAATGGGCCTGTTTGCCGGCACCGATTATGCGACCGGCGTAAAACTCATCGCCGCCTGGTTCGATCGCACCGACCGCGGCACGGCCATGGGCATCTTCATGACGGCGACCTCGCTCGGCGTCGTGGTCACCAATCTTTTTGTCCCCGGATTACTCGCCTCGCTCCACTGGACCGGCGTCTATCACGCGCTCGGCGCGGTCACCCTGATTGGCGCGATGCTGTGCTTGTTCGGAGTGCGCGACGGTCCCGGCGACGCCTCAGGGCCGGTGTTCAACCTGGCCGATTTTCTCGATCTGTTTCGCGATCGCAACCTGATTCTGGTGGCGCTTTCCGGATTCGGCGCGATGTGGGGCACGTGGGGATTCGCCTTCTGGGCCAGCACGCTGATGACGCGCGGCCATCATCTCTCAGCCGTCGAGGCCGGCGGTATCGTGGCCATGTTCGGGACCGGGGCCATTATTTCCAAGCCGCTGATCGGAATTCTGTCCGACCGTCTGGGCGGCATTCGCAAAGTTCCCGTCATCGTCTGTCTGCTCTGTTTCGTGGTGGCCCTTCTAATCTTCGGAACGCTCGAAACCGGCGGGCAATTCCGCCTGCTGGCGCCGGTACTTGGCGTCACGGCGTTTGCTTACAGCCCGTTGCTGGGAGCGATGGTCACCGAGACCGCGGGAGTGCGCCGCGCCGGAAGTTCAGCCGGAGTGACGAATGCGTTCTGGCAACTCGGCAGCGTAATCGTGCCCATCGCCGTAGGGGTGGTTTTTCAGGCCACGCAGTCGTTCTACGCAGCCTTCGCTACTCTAGCCGCCGGACCTCTGCTGGGCGCATGCGGCCTGATGTTCGTTCGCGAAACCCGCGCTTAGGGTTTTTTCTCGTAAGTTTCGTTCATGCCAGGCATGTAGAGCGGCGCATTAGCCGCCATCGCGCCTTTCAGAAAGATGACGTTGGTGGAAATCGTCAGACTCTGCCGCAGCGCCAGGCCGCGCTGGCATTTCTCCCAATCGGGTCCGTTGCCGCCCAGCGACGTGGCATCGCGCGTTGCCTTCCAGTGCTCCAGGCTGGCATAGCGCGTTGACAGATAGACCTCGTCGTAATCGTTGTTGGGCTGCGGCTGGCCTCCCACTCCTTCGGCGGGAAACACTTTCCACATCCCGATCACACGCGCGCCGATCTTATCGAAGAAGGGCCAGACATCCTCCTGGCTGGCTTTCAGAAACTGATCGAACGTGCCCTTCTTAATGCGGAAGTAGCGGATCGTAACGATCTCGTCCTGCGGCTGCGCGACGTTGTTGCGAACCGGTTTGGGGGCGGCGGATCCCTGCGACAGCGGAACGCGTCCGGTGGTCTGAGAGTAAAGACCGGGGGACGCGAAAAGAACAAGAACCACGGCGGCGAACTTAAGCATGCGGTCAAGGTATCACAGCAAACTGCAAAGCCTCAGCGCGGGAATCCGGCGTCCTTCAACCCGTTGAGCACGAACTGGACGGCGATCGCCAGCAGCAGCAATCCCATCATGCGGGTGAGAATGCGGATCCCGGTTTCATGCAGATAGGAACTGACCCGATCCGCCGCCGCCAATACCAGAAACGAAACGCCTGCCACCGCGCCGATCGCGCCCACCACAATCACTGTATGCAGCCAGTCCGTATTCTGGCTCATCAGCACCATCACCGAAGAAATGGACCCTGGACCCGCCAGCATCGGAATACCCAGCGGAATGATGCCCACGTCTTCTTTCTCCGCGCCCTCCACGGTTTCGTCGTGCGTTTCCTTGGTGGGCGAGCGCTTCGCCTTGAGCATGTCGAGCCCGATCAGCCCGAGGATCAATCCTCCAGCGATTTTGAATGCCGCCAGCGTGATGCCGAAGAGCTTGAAGATAAAAGTTCCGCCCATCGAAAACAGAAGCAGAACCGCGAAGCAGGTCCATGCCGCGCGCACGGCCATGTGCCGCCGGCGTGCGCGGTCCGTGTGGCTGGTCATGGCGAGGAATGCAGGCACAGCCGCGATCGGGTCCACCAGGACAAAGATCGAGGTGAACGCAATCAGCGAAAACTGGAGCAGGGGCATCACCGGCATTTAGGGGATGCGTTGAAGCCTGCGACGGATGCTTGATTCATTACTATTTCAGAGGAATGGACGACTCCGGATCGGGCCGGATGATCAGGTACGTAATGTCGCTTTCCAGATTGCTCCACCAGTGCGGTGTGCCGCCCGGAATAATCACGAAATCGCCCGCGGCCACTCTGCGGCTCACACCGCCCTCGATGCGCGGACCGTTCACACTGGCGTGTCCAATTGTCGCCAGCGAAGACGTGGTCTTCTTTCCGTCCACAATGGTGCCGCCGGTGACGAGAGTTCCCGCGCCTTGCAGAATCTGATAAATCTCGCTCACTTTCGTCTCGTGCAGAGTGGCCACCTGCGTCGCGGATTTGGGCCGGAACACTCCATAGAGCCCCACCCTGTACCCGCCCGCGTCGATCACCCGAATCGGCCGGTCGTTGACGGAATTTCGCGGCAGGGCTTTGAGGAAAGCCCGCACCGCGGCTGCGCTGATGTCCGTCGCGGGCAGCGGGTTTTGGGCTGCAATGGAAGTGACACCGGCCCAAGCGCACAACAGCGCGATGCTTACGGGGAATCTCATGGTGCTGCTGATTCTATCAGCGTTTTCGCAGGACAACGGGGGTGCCGTGGGGCGTGTGCCTGTAGGCATCGGCCCAGGCTTCTTTGCGGTCGGACAATTCATCCGCGCTCGCCAGACCGCGCGAGGTGACAAGTCCTTCGAGGGCGCGCAGCCAGTGATGGTAGTAACCCGGGCCGTCATCGGTCTGCCCGCGCAACTCTTCGGCGAGCGCCGCCGCCCATTCTTTCCACGTAAAGTATCCCTGTGCGGAAAGCCGGACCGCCATGGCGAAGGCCTGCGCTTCCCAGGGCTCCTTGAACACAGGACCGTTTTCATCGCGCGGAAGAGCGGGCAGAGAACTCAGTTCAGGCAGGCTCAAGATATTCATCCCAGAGATCGATATAAACGGCATCGCGCGGCGATGCATTTTCGCCCCACAATTCGCGGGCGGCAAACCGGACTGAATAAACGTGCTGCGGATTCTCGCCGAGTCCATGCGCGTTGGTGTCGGGGAAAACGAAGACACCATGATCCCGCGCGATCGATCCCTCTTTATCGCGCGCATATCGTGGCAACCGGGTATGTCCGGCCGGATGCATGTTCCGTGTCCGGACGATGTCATCCTTCATGAATCGCGCCGGCCGTCCATCCGGACGGCTCACCGGAGAACCGCCGCGCAGGCGCTGCGCCACCACTTCGGCGGTGAACTGGGGGATCTTCCGCGCCGCGCCGGGGTCCGCTTTCCCCACGGCGATTTCATGCCGGGTCGCCATACCGCTCGAAACGATAAGGTCCTCCAGGCGGGCGATCCATTTTTCGTAGTAGCTCATCCGCAGATATTCATCCGGCTGCAGCAGTTCGATGGCGTGGCGCGACGAATCGATATTCCACTTGCGCCAGGCCCGCATCGCGAGATTCAGAGCGAACGACTTTCCCTCCCACTCACGGTGGAATACGGGCTCGTTCTCTTCATATTGGAGAGAGCCCATGCCGTGCATCCCGCCCATGTCGTGAATGCCGTTCATGCGGGCTTGTTTGCCTCAATCACGCCTACTCCGATCATGCTGTCGCGCGTCACCAGCGCGGCCAGTTCTTCTTCGTTCAGATGTTCCGTCCCGGCAGGCCGCTCGGGCAGGACCAGATAACGCAATTCCGCGGTGCTGTCCCAGACGCGCACCTCGATATCTTCCCCTGCATGCACGCCGAATTCTTCGAGAATGCCGCGCGGATCCATCACCGCCCGCGAGCGATACGCCGCGGATTTATACCAGACCGGCGGCAATCCCAGCACCGGCCACGGATAGCAGGAGCACAGCGTACACACGATCAAATTGTGAACCGCCGCCGTATTCTCCACCACGGCCATATGCTCGCCCTGCATGCCGCTGTAGCCCAGTTCGCCGATCGCCGCGGTGGCATCGGTCAGGAGCCGCTGCTTGTAATCCGGATCCACCCACGCACGCGCCACCACGCGCGCGCCGTTGCGTGGACCGATGCTGTTTTCAAACGCGTCGATCAGCGTGTCGAGCGCCGCCGGATCCACCAGTCCCTTTTCGACCAGCAGCGATTCCAGCGCCTTCGTCCACAACGCGGGATCGGAAGGAACTACCTGATGGTCGTGGTCGTGATGATCATCGTGGCCCATAGGAATTATGTGTTCGCCAGAAGCCTGTGCTGCGCGACCGCGTAGGCGTCAGTCATGCCCGCCACCTGATCGCACACCAGTCTCAGTTGCAAATATAATCTCTTCGCCGACGGATCGATGGCCGGGAAGGCTTTGTTCAGATCCTGCTCGAATGCGTTCCTGTAATTATCCGAAATAATCGAATACAGCTTGTTGCTAAAGCCCTTCTCGTCGCGCAGCTCCGGTGCGACGCCTTCCCAATACAGGTCCAGCAAATCGTGAATAACTTTGCGCCCCATGATTTCCAGCCGCAGCACCTCCGGCGAACAGAAGATGTGACGCTTCACCACCTCTTTACACGCCACGTAGAGTCCGCCCAGCCGGGATTGCTTCACCAGCTCCCAGCCGTACCCGCCGGTCATGATCGCTTCATACGATTTCTCGAATTCGTCCAGCGCCGCCGGAATCAGGCGCGACATCAGACTAATCCGGAACGCCTGCGCAAACACATCGCCCGCGCCATAACCGGCCATGCCCTGTTTGCCCAGCGCCGCCAGCGCCTCTTCCTTCAGCGAAATCGCTTCGCCGGCCGCGCCATGCCGCTCCAGCTCTTCAATCATTTCCTGCCAGCGGAAAACTCTTTTCCGCACGCCGTCTTCAAGGTCGATGCAAACGTTGACGATGTCATCTGCCGCTTCCACCAGATACGTAATCGGGTTCCGCGAAACGCCGGTTCCCGTCTCATGCTGCACCCGGCAAATCAACTCGCGCTCGGTTTCGAAAAATCCCGGCTTCGATCGCTCATGCGAATTCGGATCGGTATCGCGCGCCGACACGACATATTTGCAGGCCGCCGACAACGTGCCATACGTCAGATTCAACCCGTTGCAAGCGCTCAGCACTTGCAGCCGGGCAGCCAGCCGCACCATCTGCGCATTGCCGTCGAACTGAATGAAATCCTGCGCAAGGGGCAGCAGGATTCGCTCCCCGGATTCGGCGTCCCGCGACGTAAACACCGCCGCGAGCTTGCGGTCTTCCGTGAGCTTTCGCAGGAACCAGTCCTGAATCGCCTTCTCGCCGGCGTGCCCAAAGGGCGGATTGCCGATGTCGTGCAGCAGCGCGCAGGCCGCCGCGATCGTCGAAATCGAGTGTGAGTGCCGGGCCGGAATCAGATCCGCGAGACGTCTGCAGACCGCCTGTGAAAGGTCTCTGGCAACGCTGCTGACTTCGAGGGAATGGGTGAGGCGCGTGCGCACCGAATCGTGCGCCTCCAGCGGAAACACATGCGTCTTGTCCTGCAAACGCCGCACGGGAGTGCTGAAAACAACACGCCCCAGATCGTCTTCGAAGTCGGTCCGGTCTCCGGCGGGATGGTCCGGCGGTCCGCTGCGGGCGCTGCTGATCAGCCGCTCCCAGTCCATCATCTCCACGAGATCAGGCTAGCACCGGGACTTTCGGCCCAAATTCCATCCGTAACGTAAAGTCAGAGAAGATCGTCGATGAGCACGATGTGGAAACTCCTGATCACTGGACTGGCCATTGCCGGAGCAACAGCCGTTCTCGCCGCGCCCGCCCAATTCGACTACTACGTGCTCTCTTTGTCCTGGGCGCCTGAATTCTGCACGCAACCGGGTGCGGCGGCAGCCAACGGAGCGGAATGCGCGACGGGAAAGGACGTAGGCTTCGTCGTTCACGGACTGTGGCCGCAAAATAACGCGGGAAAGAGCCCCGAATCCTGCGGACCGGCCGGGCGTCTATCGAAGGCCGTGATCGATTTCATCCTTCCTTACATGCCCAACGCCGGCCTGATTCAGCATGAATGGGCAACCCACGGCACTTGTACGGGCCTGACGCCGTCGAACTATTTCGCCAACGTCCTGCAGGTCCGCTCAGCCGTCCAGTTCCCCGTGCAGTTCACCGCCGCGCAGGAAAAAGCAATGGAGAGTCCAGGTCTTATCGAATCGCAGTTCGCCCGCTCCAATCCTTCATTTCCGGACGGGGCATTTCGCAGCGCCTGCCGCAACGGCGCGCTTACGGAGGTGCGCGTGTGCTTCAACAAAGATCTGAGTCCGCGCGCCTGCACGGCCAGCGCCGGGGAATGCACCACGTCGTCGATTGCGATTCTGCCGCCGCGCTGACCGCTATAGTATTTCTTGGAATCCGACTTCGGAAGCGTTGCGATTCGCGGTGACGGTGTCGCAGCCTATTGCTGCGCGCACCTGCTGCGCAACGCCGGATTTCAGGTGTCGCTGGAGCGGCTCGATCGTCCGCGCGTCCCCGCCATCATGCTGAGCGACACAGCCGTCGCACTGATCCGGGATGTTTTCGAACGCCCGCATCTTTTTGCCGACCTGCCGCGTATCGATCGCCGGGCCGTCGCTTGGGGGAAGGCTGAAGCCGGTTCTCTTCCGCACTCCGCCGTTGTCGTCTCCGAGACTTATCTGCTGGAAAATCTCGAGCTCGGGCTGCTTGACGACACGGCGATTGAGCCTGGATTTACGGTCTACACTTCGCGTCCGCTGCCTCCGGTCGCCGCGGAACTTCGCTTCGGTACCCGCCGCGCCGCCGCCGTTCGCGCGGTGCTCGAAAATCCGAAAGACCAGTCGGCCTGCTGGATCGAATCGCTGGAAAACGGCTGGCTGTTTCTGCTCCCCAATGCCTCCGAATCCACCTGGCTTCTGGCGATCGGCGCATCCCTCGACGTGCTTCTCGCGCAGAGCCGCATCATCGCGCCGCGCATCGAGATTCTGCCCGGCCGTTCCGGAGAGTTCCCGGCCTGCCCCAGGATTACATCGCCCCTTTGCGGAGACAGCTGGCTGGCCTGCGGATCGGTGGCGATGGCGTTTGACCCGATCTGCGGCGATGGCACCGCACAGGCGGTTCGCGAAGCCATTCTCGCCGCAGGCCTGATACGCGCCCTCGCAGCCGGCGGAGACGCCGCTTCACTCTACGCGCACTACGAAGCCATTCTGACCGCGGCAATGCGCCGTCACCTCGCGCTCAGCGTGGATTTTTACCGCACGGGCGGCACCGGACCGTGGTGGCAGGCCGAACTGGAATCGCTCATGGAAGGCCATCGCTGGTGTACCGCGAAACTGGAAGCGGCAGGCGAACCGCGCTACCAGCTACAAGGATTCGAACTGATTCCCCGCCGTTAACGCCCCGTTTAGGCACATTGTTAAGGCACAATCGGCGCAGGAATCGCTTCGCCGTCCGCGCGCGGATCCGAAGCCGCATAATTTGTCCCGGTGGTGGAATTGTGCAGAATCGCCTGGCCGCGCCCCATGGCCTCGACATATTCACGTTCGATGCGCACCAGATGGCCGCGCTCGGAAAGCTGCTGATAAGTCGCCGGCGGCAGGCGGAATTCGATATTCACTTCGCAACCCGCCGCGCCGCCTTTGGAGAAACGCGGAGCTTCCAGCGCCTGCTGCAGGTTCATCCCGTAATCCACATAGTTCGAAACGAACTGCGCGTGTGCCATGGGCTGAACCGCGCCGCCCATAATTCCAAAACCGATGTGCTCGTCACCCTTTTCCATGAACGCCGGAATGATGGTGTGGAAGGGCCGCTTGCCGCCCGCCAGAATATTCGGATGTCCCGGCTCCAGCGTGAAGCCGCCGCCGCGATTCTGCAGCACGAACCCCATGCCCTCCACCGCGTCATGCGATCCGAAGTAGCCGAACACGCTCTGGATCCAACTGGCCACATTCCCGTCCTTATCGACCACCGTTAAATAGGTCGTATTGCTGCCCACCGGCTCACCCGCCGGGACGTCGCAGTTGGCGCGCTTCTGATTAATCAGAGCCGCCCGCTTCTGCGTATAAGAATCCGAAAGCATGGCGGCAATGGGAGCGTCGTAGCTCTTGGGGTCCGCGACATATTTGTGCACATCGGAATAGGCCAGTTTCATGGCCTCGATTCGCTCGTGCCACTCTTCCGGACTGGACGGTCCCTGCATCGCGGGCGGCTGCGTCCCCATGATCTTCAGCATTTCCAAAGCCGCCACGCCCTGGCCGTTCGGCGGCAATTCGTACACGCGCCACCCGCGGTAATCGATGGAAATCGGCGTCACCCACTCCGGCTCAAAAGCCGCCAGATCTTCCTTCGTCATCGTGCCTCCCAGGTGCTGCGAGGTCTTCACGATAGCGTCGGCAATCTCACCTTTATAGAAAGCGTCCGGACCTTTCTCCGCCACCAGACGGAACGCCCGCGCCATGTCCGGATTCTTGAACAACTGCCCGGTCACCGGCGGCTTTCCGTCCGGCAGGAATACGCGCGCGGCTTCCGGATTTCCCTTCAGCCCGCGAGTCTGCGTGGACCAGATCTCCACCATCCCCTCATGCACCGGATACCCCTGTTCAGCGAAGGCGATCGCGGGCTGAAACAAATCCTTCCACGGCAGCTTGCCGTAGCGCTGATGCATCGCCCACCAGCCGCGCACCGCGCCCGGCACCGTGACACTGTGAATGCCGTCGCCCGGCATGCGCTTAATCCCTTTCTGCGCGAGGAACTCCGGAGTTAAAGCTTTCGGCGCCGCGCCGGAACTGTTCAAGCCCGTGAGCTTGCCGGTTTTCGCGTCCTGATAGATCACGAAAAGATCGCCGCCCAGCCCGGTCATCAGCGGTTCGGTGACGCCGAGGACGGCATTCGCGGCAATCGCGGCATCCACCGCCGATCCGCCCTTCGCCAGAATCTGCGCGCCCGCTTCGGAAGCCAGCGTCTGACTGGTGGCGACGATTCCCTGCTGGCTGATCACGTTTGAGCGGCCATAGCTCCGGCCCTGCTGGGCATGGAGCACCGGCAATAACAGACAAACAGACAAGGCGACGAAGACGAATTTCCGCATAGGATCAGTATCCTTCAAGAACCGACTCGAAAGAGCAGCGGTTTACAATCGTCAGAATGGCTCCCACCGGATCAGTGGCGCAGTGGAAGACCTACGGGCGTCTGAAAATTTTCCTGCGCCCCTATTACAGCCGCCTGGTCCTGGTCCTCGTCGTCAGTCTGTTCTCCACCGTTCTCGGACTGGCTCAGCCCTACATCTCGGGGCTCCTCATCGACAAGGGACTCTTGCGCCGCGATATGCGCGCCCTGTTGTGGATCGCAGGCATCATGTTCGTGGCCTCTGTCCTCGGCTTCGTCCTCAATATCCTCGCCAGCTACCGCTATGTGAAGATTTCCGCGGCCATGCTCTTCGACATGCGCGTAGCTCTCTTCCGTCATCTGCAAACACTCTCGCCCCGCTTCTACGCCCGGTTTCGCATGGGCGATCTGATGTCGCGCCTCAACACCGATGTCAGCGAGGTGCAGCGCGTCTCCGCCGACACGCTGCTCTCGGTGCTCAGCAATGTGGTGTTCTTCGTTGGCTGCGTGGTGATGATGCTGTATCTGAACTGGCGGCTGTTTCTGGTCAGCGTGATTCTAGTACCTGCCTGCCTTTGGACGTTCCGTCACTACCAGCGCAAACTGACTGCCCTCACCAAAGAACTGCGCGAACGCGGCGCCGATCTCGGAAGCCTGTTCGTCGACAGCATTCTCGGCATGCGCGTGGTGGTTTCCCTCGGGGCGGGCGAGCACGAAGCCCAACGCTTCCGTGAACGCAATGACGCCTTCGTACAAACCACGCTGAAGGTGCAGATCGCGTCATTCATGACGGGCGCCCTGCCCGGAACCATCCTCACCGCGGCCACTTCTTCGGTATTCATCTACGGCGGCTGGCTCGTCATCAAGGAGCAACTAACCATCGGGGCGCTGGTAGCCTTCATGGCTTATCACATGCGGCTGCTGTCGCCCATCCAGACGCTGATGGGAATGACTTCGGGTCTGGCTTCGGCGCGCGTTTCGCTGGGACGCATCTTCGAGCTGTTCGATACTCCCGCGGAAATACAGCAAATCCCCGGCGCGGCCCCGCTTGCCGTTATTCGCCAGTCGATCCGCCTTGAAAACGTTTCGCTCCGCTACGACCGCAATCCGGTTCTCAGCGAAGTAAATCTCGAAATCCCGGCCGGGAGTTTCTGTGCGATCCTCGGACCGAGCGGCGTGGGAAAGTCCACCCTGGCGGATCTGATCGTACGCTACATCGATCCCGACGAAGGCAGGATTCTCATCGATGGCCGCGACCTCCGCGAGTTCGTGCTCACCGATCTGCGCCGCGAAGTCATGCTGGTCGATCAAACCCCGTATCTGTTCAGCTGCAGCATCGCGGAAAACATCTCCTTCGCGTTGCCCGGCGCGACGCGGGATGAGATCGAAGCAGCCGGGCGCGCGGCCGGACTTGAAGAACTGATCCGGCGTCTTCCGGAGGGTTACGAAACCAAAAGCGGCGAACGTGGACTGGCCCTTTCTGCCGGCGAACGTCAGAGAATCGCCCTCGCCCGCGCACTGCTGCGCCGCCCCAGCGTTCTGATCCTCGATGAGCCGACGTCCGCGCTCGATGCCCAGACCGAAAAGCTGGTCGCCGAGCGTTTGCGCATCGCTATGCCCGAGGCGACTTTGATCGTCATCACCCACCGGCCCGCGCTAGCCGAAATCGCCGACGCCATCATCACGATCGAGGGCGGACGAGCTCAGATGAACGCCGTGATTCCCGCTTTGCGGCAGGGCGTGTAGCCCCCGTTTCTCGAACAACAAATTTCGGTTATGATGATGGCTGGCCTGATTTGTCCATGCCGACGTGCGCCTTCGCCTGTACCGAAACGCGAGCTCAGGATTTCCAAAACGCAAGAAGGGGTAGTCCGATGCGCGCTTTTACCGGCATATTTTCCGCAGCCATTCTCTTCACGGGTATCCTGACAGGTTCGAACGCCCTCGCAGCCGACGCTGCGCTTACCGGCCCGAACTGGAGCCCGAAAGCCGCCGCCGCATATCTTGACGGCCGAGCCGCCTGGTGGGCTTCGTGGACCGGCGCGGCCCGGGACAACGAAACCTTCTGTATCTCGTGCCACACCACGTCGCCTTTCACCCTGGGCCGCCCCGCCCTGCACGCGGCGTTAGGGGAACACTCCCCTTCGCCCGCCGAGCAAAAGGTGTACGACAACCTGGTGAAGCGCGTCCGCATGTGGAAACAGGTCGAACCGTTTTATCCGGATCAGACCAGAGGCCTTCCCAAAACTTCCGAATCGCGCGGCACCGAATCGGTTCTCAACGCGCTGGCGCTGATATGGCGTGACGCGGGTGCCGGCCAGCTCAGCCCCGACGCCCGCCTCGCCCTCGACAACATGTGGGCTCTGCAAATTCACACCGGCGACATGAAAGGCGCATGGGCCTGGCTGCAGTTTCACAACGCGCCCTTCGAAGGCGACTCGCAGTTTTGGGGCAATACGCTGGCAGCCATCGCCATCGGGACTGCGCCCGGAAACTATAAATCGGAACCTGCCATCCAGGCGGGAATCAAGGAGCTTCGCGAGTACCTGATAAAGAATATGGACGCGCAGACCCCGGCCGACCGCGTGACGCTGCTGTGGGCGTCCACCAAACTGCCTGGCCTGCTGACGGCGGCGCAACAGAAAACCATCGTCGACGAAACCCTGGCCAAACAGCGCGAAGACGGAGGGTTCAGTCTTTCTTCGCTCGTCGGTTCATGGAAGCGCAAGGACAATACTCCGCTGGATCCGGCGAGCGACGGCTATGCCACCGGCCTCGTGGCGTACGCGCTCGAACAGACGGACTCCCCGGCGGCGCAGCCCGCGCTGAAGCGCGCGATTTCCTGGCTGAGCCGTAATCAAAACCCCGCCGACGGCCGGTGGCCGGCCTCTTCGCTGAACAAAGAACGTCCGCTTGAGTCCGACGCGGGCCGGTTTATGAGCGATGCCTCCACCGCTTATGCGGTCCTGGCGCTGGAAAATTACAAGTAAGAAATTCCCAAAAACTTTTCCACGCTCTTTAGACTGAGCGGCTTAGGAAGATTGCGGAAACGCCCCGCCGCGGCACCCCGGATCGAATAGTTTTTTTCTATCAACCGCATAGCCAGTAAGGCGTTGTAGCGTCTTTGCGGCATGTGTTACAAATCTTGTTTACCCGTTTCAGCCGCGCGCCCGTCCTTCGCGACTAGTCCATTACCCCCACGTCGCGGGCTCTATCCCGAGTCCGGATCATCGAGCCATTTGGCTTTTCTTGTCCGCGGACGACTGTGTACATTCGTCTGCCGGTTAAATCTTGTTCGAAGCCTATCAGGGGAGGATTTAGACGATGTTCGCAGTAGCTAAAAGGTATGAATTTACAGGGGCCGGCGCTTCGCTGCGCAGGCTGTTGCTGCTTTGTGTTCTGGCGGCATGCGCTTCATGCGCGGCGTGGGCGCAATCCACATTCGGTTCGTTTATCGGGACGGTGAAAGATCCGTCAGGCGCGCTCGTCGCGCAGGCTAAAGTTACCGTAACCAACACTGCCACCGGCGCTCAGCGCTCGCTGCTGACCGATGCGTCAGGCTCTTACCTGGCAGTCAACCTGGAGCCCTCTCACTATGAGATCACCTTCGAGGCTTCGGGCTTTGAGAAAAGAACCCTCACCAATATCGAGTTGAATTCGCGTCAGGAGATCCGCATTGACGGCACGCTCTCCCTGTCGGCCCAAACACAGGCCGTGCAGGTGAATGAAGCAGCAGAAGCGCCCATCAATACCGAGGTTTCCAACATCGCGGAAAGCAAACTGGGCCGTGAATTGAACGACCTGCCGGTCGCACTGGCTTCCCGCGCGGGCGGTTCCACCAGCGCGCTCACCACGCTGACCACCCAGCCGGGCGTCGAAGTCGACCAGAACGGAAACTTCTCCGTCGCGGGCTCCAAGCCCAGCCAGCTCTCGGTCAGCATCGACGGCATCAGCACCATGAGCCCCCGCAGCAGCGCCCCCATCGCGGAGCTGTTTCCTTCATTCGACGGTATCGCCGAGATCCGCGTCAGCGAAATCAACAACGCGGCTGAATTCGGCGGCGTCAGCGATATCACCACGATTTCCAAGGGCGGTTCCAACGTCTATCACGGCGGCGTTTACGAGAACAACCAGAACACCGACTACGACGCGCGCAACACTTTCAGCGCCACCGTTCCCAAGTTGGATCTGAACGATTTCGGCGGTTTTATCGGCGGTCCCGTGAAGCTTCCCAAGTACAACGGGAAAGACAAGACCTTCTTCTTCCTGGACACCGAATTTCTGCGCCTGCCCAAGCAGACCGTACTCACCGACAGCGTCCCTTCGCTGGCTCTGCGCTCGGGTAACTTCAACGGGTATGCGACGCCTCTCGATCCGACTACCGGCTTGCCGTTCCCGAACGATACGATCCCGGCCACCAGGATCGCGCCGTTTGCTTCGGCTGCGCTGCAGTCCCTCTACGTCCTGCCGAATACGGGTTCGGCAACGTCGGTCGCCAATAACTACACCGTCAACTTCCCCACGCCGATTTCAAGCGATCAGGCCGATTTGCGGCTGGACGAAAACCTCACCTCGTCGCAAAGCCTGATGGGCCGCATCACCTACAAATACAAAGTTGGCACCACGGCTCCCGTGGGATCGCCGCTAGCGGGCGCGACCAAAGTGCCGGAAACGGACACAGCGATCACATTCGCCCATAACTGGATCATCAAGCCCACCGTGGTGAACGAAATCCGCGGCGGTTTCAGTTCCAGCAATACGGCCACTGGCAACGGCCTCTCGGCCGCCTCCATCGCGACGACCTTGCAGTTGCAGCTTCCCGGGCCGCCGCCCCCAGGCGCCGCTCTTCCGAACTTCAAGATTTCAGGGTTCACCGCGACCAGCAGCGGCGCTTCGTCCATCTCGCGCACCTCCACCTTCCAGGTTCTGGACAATCTGACGGTGACCAAAGGCAAGCATACCTATAAGTTCGGTATGGATTACCGCTACTACACCGCGCTGTTCACCAACGTGTTCGCAGCCACCCGCATGGGGTCGTACACGTTCAATAACTCGGTGACCAAGAGCCTGATCGGTAACGCCTATGCCTCCTTCCTGCTGGGAATTCCGGACAGCGACTCCATCGCGACGGTTCTCAATCCGGACACGAACGGTTATGCGCCCGCCTATGCAGGTTATGCGCAGGATGACTTCAAAGTGACTCCCCGCCTGACCATTAACTACGGCATGCGGTACGAGTATCACCCGATGTTCATCGACAAAAACTACAACACGGCGAACTTTCTGCCCGGATATATTTCGGTTCAGAACGGCGTGACGGTCAAAGGAGCGGTTGTTGTTCCCGACAAGGGCGTATCGCTCATCAACCCGGCTTTCGCGCAGTCGATTGCTCCCATGCCGATTCTGACTGCCAGCCAGTTGAACGTTCCACAGAGCCTTCGTTATACGCAAAAAACTGACTTCGCTCCTCGCGTCGGATTCGCATGGCGCGTCACCGGCGACGGCAAGACCGTTCTCCGCGGCGGCTACGGCAAGTTCATCGAGGCTGAACTCGGAAACCTGCTTTTGGCCTCATGGGCGGTGGAAGCGAGCGACGTTGCGGCCTTCACCAATTCGGTATCCAATGGCCAGTTCAAGTACAAATTCCCCTATCCGTTCCCCTCGAACCTCGCACAGCCGGGTACGCAGGCGTTCGACCTTTCGTCGAACTTCCACTACACCGATCCTTATGTGCAGCAGTGGAATCTCACCCTCGAGCGCGATCTGGGTTTCCAGACGGGTCTCCGCATTTCCTATGATGGCAACCACGGTTCGAATCTCGGAATTCTGGACAACCCCAACCAGGTTCCCGCCAACACCTCCGGCTATGCCACGGCCGCGACGGCCACGCCTTATCCGCTCCTCTATCAGATCTATGAGGACACCAACGGAGGCCGAAGCAATTACGATGCCCTCACAGTGAGCGTGAACAAGCGCATGTACAAGGGGCTGCAGTTCCAGGGCAGCTACAACTTTGCCAAGAACCTTTCGAACGCCGGCGGATACAACCCCACAACCTTCGCCGGATCGGGCGGTGGCCAGACCTCCGACTACTACAACCTCAACATTGATTACGGTAATGTGGCTTACACGCGGCGGAACCGTTTCCTGTTGACCTTCCTGTACGAGTTGCCGTTTAACAAGACGCCCTATAAAGCACTCACCGCCGTCACCGGCGGATGGGAACTGTCCGGGGTTTACCTTGCGCAGAGCGGTCCGTTCCTGACGGTGCTGGCCAACGGGGCCGATCCTTCCGGGACCAACTTCGTGAACTTCCAGGGCAACGGCCGTGCGGACATCCTGCCGGGTGTCTCAACCATTCCCACCAATCAGAACATCTACAACTGGATCAACACGGCGGCCTACGCCATCCCGCAGAACAACATCGGCCGCTTCGGAGATTCTCCGGTGGGGTCTGACGTTGGACCGGGAACGCAGGCTTTATCGCTGTCGCTGCTGCGCACCTTCCGGGTCACGGAAAAGGTCAAATTCCGCCTCGGCGCAGCCGCTTCGAACGTGTTCAACCACGCCAATTACGCGGCGCCGGGTTTGACGCTCGGCACCTCTACCTTCGGGATCATCAGCTCTCTCCAGACCGCGGAGGGCGCCGGTCCCCGCGCCCTGCAGCTGAGCGGACGGCTCACGTTCTAGGCAAGCCCTCCACCCTCAATCCAGACCCGCCGCGGCAACGCGGCGGGTCTTTTTCATTTCAGGGGTGAAACTGCATCGCCGCGCGGCTGCCGAAGTGGTTAATCGAAACTACGAATCCGGGCTATAAGGAACACCAGGTTGACCCTAAAAGGCCAGGGTGCTATAACATGTATTCGCTCCCCCTGTCATCGGAAGCGCCTCGCTCTGCGGCTGGCATAGCGATACCCACGTCAGGCCTGTCTACGTCGATGATTGCGCAATTGTTGCGTGTCCGGAATGTAATCGGGTTCTCCTGGAAAAGGGTCTGCGTATGCCTCGGTCGGTTCCAATTATTCTTTCGTCAGGCGCTTCTGTCGCGAAAGCCTGGATTCCTGCTTCGCATTGGCTGTTCCGCTGCCTCTCCCCCCTCCGGTGATGAGATCGATACTCCGTCGCACGACGCAAATTCCAGTAGAATAACTGTCTGTTAAGGAGCCTGTAATCGTGAAAAAGTCTTCCGTAATCTGGGTCGGTCTGTTTGCCCTTTGTGCACTGCCGGCAGCGCAGGCGCAGCGGGGTGGCCGAGGTGGCGGTGGTGCCGCTGCTGCCGCTGCGTCTGACAAGCCCGAAGAAGGTATCCCGGTTACCGATGCTCTGGTAGCTTCCAAGTGCGGCACCTGCCACGCCAAAGATGCGAAGGGGAATCTCGCGCGCATTTCGTGGGAACGCGCCACTCCCGAAGGCTGGGAAGAAGCCATCAAGCGCATGGTTCGCCTGAATGGCCTCACCATCAGCCCGGCCGATGCGCGCTCGATCGTGAAGTATCTGGGGACTCATCACGGCCTTGCGCCGGAAGAGGCCAAGCCGGTCATGTATATGGCGGAGCATAGAATGCTCGAAGCCGAAACGATCATCCCCAACGACGCGGTGCGCGGTGCGTGCTCAACGTGCCACGCCTTTGGCCGCGGGATGTCCTGGCGCCGTTCGAAGACCGACTGGCAGTATCTCGAAAATATGCATTCGGCGCTCTATGCCCAGGCTGATGGCTTCTTCCATCGCTCCGGCCGCGGCGGTGGCGGCGGAGGCGGTGCTGCTGCCGCGCCTGCGGCGCCTGCCGGTCCCGAGCCGGGAGTCGCGGCGATTGACTATCTTGCCACCGCGGCCCCTCTGCACACGCCCGAATGGTCAGCATGGAGCGCTCGTATGCGCGCCCCCAGAATCACCGGCAAATGGCTGGTATCCGCCGATATCGCCGGATACGGAAAATTCTATGGCGACATGACCGTCGAGGCGGGCGCGGCGGAAGACGAATTTAAAACCACCACCACCCTGCACTCAGTCAAGAACGGCACCGTCATCAAGCGGACCGGAACCGGTATCGTTTATGCCGGCTACTCGTGGCGCGGGCGGTCCAGGGGAACCCCGGCTGCGAACGCCAAGCCCGACGATCTGAGCAGCGATGCGCGTGAAACTCTGTGGATTGCGCCCGATCAGAATACCGCGATGGGCCGCTGGTATTGGGGTCAGTATCAGGAGTTTGGATTTGACGTGAATCTGGTCAGGGCGTCGACGGAGCCCGCGGTTTCCGCGGTCGCGATTTACTCGCTCAAAGCGGGCGCGATGAATGCTCCGGTGAAAATTTACGGCGACAGTTTCCCGGCTAATCTCGCCATTGCCGATCTGGATTTCGGCGCTGGCGTGAAAGTGGCCAAAATCGTCTCGCACACCAAAACAGAGCTGGTAGCGGACCTGAATGTGGACAAAGACGCGGTTCCCGGAAAGCGCGATGTGAGCGTGGGCCGGTCGGTTCTGCAGAATGCTTATGCGATCTACGACAAAATCGACTACATCAAGGTAACGCCCGAATCCGCTCTGGCCCGGCTCGGCGGCGGCAGCGCAACTCATATCAAGGGATATCAGCAGTTCGAGGCTGTGGCATTCGCCAACGGGGCCGACGGCAAGCCGCATACCGCGGACGACGTCGATCTCGGACCCGTGGACGCGACATGGTCTGTGGAAGAGTTTATGGCTGTGTTCGGCGATGACGATAAGAACTTCGTCGGCAATCTGGACGCGAAAGGTTTCTTCACTCCGGCCGCGGACGGTCCCAATCCGGAACGCAAATTCAGCCGCAATAACTACGGCGATGTGTGGGTCGTGGCCACTTCGAAGACCGAGAAGGGCGTGGATGGCAAGCCGCTTTCCGGCAGGTCGTATCTTGTAGTTACCGTGCCGACTTATATCAACTGGGATCAGCCCGAGGTGGGTCAGTAATGACTGCAACTCTAACCCGCGTCTACAGGCTCGGCGAATTCAAGTCGTTCGAGGCTGCCGGACGCCGCTTTCTTTATCTGGTACCGGCGGGCGCTGTCTTCGAACTCGACGAGGCTGCCGAGAAACTCGTGGCGCGGCTGGAGCGCGGCGAAGCCGACCACGACGAGCTCATGAATGAGCTCGTCGCGAGCGGCTGCAGCTACAGCGATGCGGATGAACTGCTCGGCGAGCTCTATCATTCGCACGTGATCGTCACCGGCGAAACGGTCTGGCCGGCCATGGAGAATCCGCCGGCCGATTTTCCGCTTCAGTCGCTGGTCATGAACCTGACCAACCAGTGCAATCTCTCCTGCACCTATTGCTATGAGTTCGGTGAGGACAAGGTCGCGACGCCCGAAGGCAAGCCGAAGTTCATGGATATCGAGACTGCCAAAGCCTCGGTCGATTTTCTGCTCACCCAGTCGGCGGTCCGGCAATCGGTTCATATCACGTTCTTCGGCGGCGAAACGCTGATGAACTTCCCGCTGCTCAAGCAGGTGGTGGCTTACGCTACCGAAAAAACCACCGAGCAGGGTCGCACGATCGATTTCAGTCTTACAACGAATGCCACGCTGTTGACGCCGACCATTATCGAATTTCTCTCGCAGAACCGGATCGGCGTTACGGTCAGTATGGACGGTCCGCCGGAGCTGCACGACAAGCTTCGCGTATTCGCCAATGGCAAGGGCAGCTACGACATCATCGCCCCGCGCGTCAAGGCTCTGATTGCCAATCACAGAACCAGGGCGATTACGGCTCGCGTGACATTGACGAACGGTGTCACGGACGTGGTGCGCATCTACCGCCATCTGAAACAGGATCTTGGTTTCCATGAGGTCGGCTTCGCTCCGGTGACGACATCGCCCGACCGGTTGTATTCGATCGGCGAAAAAGGTATGGACGGCGTTCTGGAGCAGTTCCACGTCCTTGCGGACGAATGGCTGGAGTTTGCGCTGCGCGGCGAAATGCACGGGTTCTCGAATGTCAGCGATACCATCGCGGAGCTGATTCAGGGCGTGAACAAGTCGCATCCATGCGGCGCGGCCATCGGTCTGGTGGGCGTCGGACCTTCTGGCGACATCTCTCCGTGTCATCGCTTCGTCGATTCCGACACGCACAAGATGGGGCACATTTCGACGGGCATCGATAAAGCGGCGCAGAGCGATTTTCTGACGCGCGGCAATATCAACACGAAGTACGATTGCCATACCTGCTGGGCGCGTCCTCTGTGCGCCGGCGGCTGCCATCACGAAGCGTTCGTCCGGTATGGAGATACTGGACATGCAAATCTGCACTACTGCGACTGGATTCGCGACTGGACCGAGACCTGTTTGAAGATCTACGGTGCGGTGAGCGCGGTTAATCCAGGATTTCTGGAACAATTTGCCGAAAGGAAGGCTCTGTCATGAAACACATAAGAGCGGTAAATAAAAAGGCGCACCGGATCGACGAAATCGTTCTGGCCCAAAAGGCGCACGCCGTTTCGACGGCTCAGGTTGGTGGCGACGCCGCCGACGTCGTCGCGCTGCAGCAACAGCAGCGGCCGCATGTACCGATGGGCTGCACGCTGTCGTTCTCGCCCGGGTGGGAAGTCGATTCCGCGGGCGGTACCGCTGGTCTGTGCCAGCCGGTCGAACGCGATATCTACGACTGCTACGTGACGTGTTTCTGGCCGGCGCAGGTACCCGACCATCTCAACAACTATCCCGACTGGGCCAATAAGTGCGCGAGCGCAACTAAAGACTGGCGCAATCTGGATCTGGTTTCACCGTAGACTGTCCGCAATTTCTGGAGCCTATGAAGAACCGTTGCCTGAAACTCGCCTGCTGTCTGGCCGCCGCGGGGCTGTGGACTTCTGCCTGGAGCGCGACGCTCTTCCTGGGCGGGTATCCGAGTTCTCTGCTGGTGTTTGATGAGGGGAAAGGTGCGATCGTCGATCGCATCCCCCTCACCACCGGCTTGCCGACCAGTATTCGTTTGTCGGCGGACAAGAAGAAGATCTATGTTTCGACCAACGACCACAGCGGCATCGAAGTCGTGGACGTGGCGACGCATAAGGTTCTGAATCATTTTGTCCTGAACACTCCCGCCAAACACTACCGGTTCAATGGCGGGGTGGCCGATCCTTCCGGCAAGTTCTTCTATACGGTCGCCACCGAAATGGACAAGCTGGTCGATCACTATGAGATCGGCAAACCGAAATATACGGTGATCGATCTGGAACAGCAGAAGATCGTCAATACCTTCGATATCGCCAAAGAGGATGAAGAGGCTAATGGCGGCGCGGGCTACGGGCGCGGCGTTCTCGAGATTTCTCCGGACGGAAAGTATCTGTACCAGTTCCGCGATCAGGTTGTTGTGCTCGACACCACCGACTTCAAGGTGGTCGAACGGGTCGAGCTGGCCAAGCCCGATCTGCCGGGCGTGGAGAACGTGGGATTCGGGGGGCTGCTCGATTCCATCAGCGAGCCGGGTCAGCACGTGTCGGTCTTTAACGCTTCCGATCCGTATGTGCACAACCGGGTGTTTGGCATCGCACGCTTCGATCTGGCCACGCGCCACGTGGATTTCACGCCCATCGGGCCGTCTCCTTCGGGGATGGCCGGGCTACATATCGCGCCTGACAAGAAGGACGCATGGACCGTGGTCTCAACCGGTGAGCTGGGCAACAAGCGGTGCGAGTTCTGGCACTTCGATCTGACGAGCAATAAGATCACGGCACGCAACGAATTCTCCTGCCGGAGCCGGTTCAGTTTCGGTCTCTCCGGCAACGGAAAGAAGCTTTATATTTACGGCGCGGGCTTCGAGATCGAGGTTTACGACGCCGCGACCATGAAGTACGAAAAGACCTGGGATCTCAATAACGATGTCACGATGGGCGGTTTGATCGCCATCGATTAAAGGATGCAAGGACCAATGAAGAATTTTTTCCTGAGACTGACTTTCTGTATAGCCGCCGCTGGATTGGCGGTCTCCGCCCAGGGCGCATTGCTCTTCATGGGAGCGTATCCGAGTTCGCTGCTGGTGTTCGACGAAGCCAAGGGGGCGATCGTCGACCGCATTCCGCTGAGCACCGGTTTGCCCACGAGCATTCGCTTGTCGCAGGACAAGAAGACCATCTATGTGGTCACCAACGATCACACCGGAATCGAAGTGGTGGACGTGGCGACCCGCAAGGTGACCAATCACTTCGTGCTGAATACCCCGACGCGGCACTTCCGGATGAACGGCGCGACTCCCGATCCGACGGGCAAATGGCTTTACACGATGAGCACCGAGATCGACAAGCTGGTTGACCATTACGAAATGGGCAAGCAGAAGTACACCATTATCGATCTGGCCGGGCAGAAGATCGCCAAGACGTTCGATCTGGCGAAAGAAGAAGAGGAAGGCAGCCGGGGCGGTGGCGGCGGCAGAGGCGGTTTCGAGATTTCCACGGACGGAAAATATCTTTACTCCTTCGGCCAGCAGGTCGTGGTGCTCGATTCATCGGATTTCAAGGTTGTCGACCGGATCGATCTCGCGAAACCGGATCTTCCGGGTCTTGAGAATGTGGGCTTCGGCGGCGCGCTGGATTCAATCGGCGAACCGGGCCACCACATTTCCCTTTTCAACGCATCGGATCCTTATGTTCACAACCGCGTTTTCGGAATCGGCGACTTCGACCTGCAGACGCGCAAGTACAACTTCACTCCCATCGGACCTTCTCCCGCCGGTATGACAGGGCTGCACGTAACGCCCGACAAGAAAGACGCATACACCGTGGTTTCCAATGGTGTGCTGGGCAACAAGCGCTGCGAGTTCTGGCACTTCGATCTGGCAACCGACAAGGTAACGGGCCGCAGCGAATTCGATTGCAGGAGCCGGTTCAGTTTCGGGATGTCGGCCGACGGCAAGAAGCTTTACATCTACGGCGCGGGTTTTGAAATTCAGGTCTTCGACGCGAAGACGATGAAGTACGAAAAAACCTGGGATCTCAACAACGACGTCACCGGCGCCGGCCTGATTGAGATCACCGAGTAAGACCATGAGAACAGGCAAAGCGGCTATTCTGGCCCTGGTGGCCGCGAGCCTGCTCAGCGCACAGGCGCCCGCGACGGAGGCAAGGAAGGCTGTCGATCTTCTGCTTGCCGCGAAGTATACGGAATTCGGCCAGCTGCTGAATGCCAACGCGAAAGACAAGCTGACGCCGGATTTTCTGCGCGATCATTTCGCAGCGGAAGTGAAGGATTTCGGGGGCGTGCAGGACATCGGCACACCGGTCTCTTTGAAGGCGGGCGAAAATTATCTGGTCAGCTTCCCGGTCAAGTTCCTGAAGGGCACGGTAAACATTCAGCTGACGATGGATGCGGCGGGCAAGGTCGCGGGGCTTTATCTGCGGCCGCCGGAGCAGCCGCTGCCGCCGGTCTGGAAACACGCTTCCTATAGCAAAGCGGACGCGTTTAAAGAGCGCGCCGTGACGGTGGGTTCCGGCGACTGGCAACTGGGCGGCACGTTAACCGTGCCTGTCGGGAAAGGCCCTTTCCCGGGCGTCGTGCTGGTGCCTGGTCCCGGGCCGAACGACCGCGACGAATCGATTTTTGCGACCAGGATTTTCGCCGATATTGCGGAAGGCCTGGCTTCGCGCGGCATCGCTGTTCTGCGCTACGACAAACGCACCAAGATCTATGGTCCGCAGATGTCGAGCCTGCCTTTCACGCTGAAGGAAGAGCTCATCGAAGACGCGGGGAAAGCTCTGGCGCTGCTGCGCACGCAGCCGGAAGTGGATCCGAAGCGCGTGTTCGCGCTCGGTCATAGTCTGGGCGGGTATGCGCTTCCGCGCATCGCGAAACAGGATGGCAAGCTGGCAGGCGCGATCGAACTGGCGGGTAATGCGCGGCGCATCGAGGACATCAGTATTGCGCAGACGGAGACGATGCTGGCCGCCAAGGGCGGCGCCACTCCGGACGAGCAGAAGCGGCTCGACATGATGAAGGGCGAGGCGGCGATGGTGAAGAGCCTGGCGGCGGACAAGCCGCATCCCGATGTTTTGCTCGGACTTCCCACGGAATATTTTCTGGATCTGAAGAATTACGATGCGCCGGCTGAAGCGAAGAAGCTGGGGTTGCCGATGCTGTTCCTGCAGGGCGGCCGCGATTTCCAGGTGACGATGACGGACTTCGGAATGTGGAAGTCGGGCATGGCCGGGGCGTCGCAGGCGACGTTTCACGATTACGCCACGCTGAATCATCTGTTCATTTCCGGCGAGGGTCCGTCGACCCCAGCGGAATACCGGAAGCCGGGGAACGTGGCGCCGGTTGTGATCGACGACATTGCGGGCTGGATCGCCAAGCACTAACAAAAAACTATGACTCGCCGAGAATTACTGGCCCTCACCGGGGGCGCACTGGCTACCGCTGCATTCGGGCGGGCCAATGAAACCGGGCCTTCGACGCCTGCCGATATTACTTTGCGTATCAGCGAAATGACCGCTGAGATCGGACCGGGGAAGACTGTCACCACGGTCGCTTACAACGGTCAGATTCCGGGGCCGCTGCTGCGCATGCAGGAAGGCAAGAGCGTGGCGGTTGACGTCATCAACGAAACGAAGACGCCGGAAATGGTTCACTGGCATGGTCTGCATATCCCGCCCGAAGTGGATGGCGCGCATGAAGAAGGCACGCCGATGGTGCAGGGGATCGATAGCCGCCGCTTCACCTTTACTGCGAATCCCGCGGGCACGCGCTGGTATCACGCGCACGCGATGGCGGGACACCTGCTGAATCGCGGAACCTACACCGGGCAGTTCGGAATGCTGATTGTCGATCCGAAGGAGAACCCGGCGCGATACGACCAGGAAGTTCCGATCATTCTGCACGAATGGGATCCGTTCTTTTCGTCCGACATGATGATGGACGTGGATTACCAGAGCTATACGATCAACGGGAAAGTGCTCGGGGCCGGGGAGCCGATTCGCGTCAAGAGTTCGCAGCGGGTGCTGTTCCGGATTCTGAATGCCAGCGCGACGACGAATCACCGGATCGCGCTGCCGGGGCACCGCTTTCAGGTGGTCGCGATGGACGGGAATGCGGTGGCGACGCAGGCCAAAGTTCCGGTGCTGGAATTGGCGCCTGGCGAGAGAATCGACGCCATCGTCGAAATGAATGCGCCCGGCGTCTGGATCCTCGGCGAGGATGACGATAAGCAGCGCAAGGCCGGGGCCGGTATCGTGATCGAATATGCCGGGTCGAAAGGCGCGCCGCAGTGGGTGAAGCCCGCGAAGTTCGTTTGGGATTATCTGGCATTCGGCGGCAAGGGCGCATCGCCCGAGCCCGCGCTCAAAGTCCCGCTGGTGTTTGAGCCGCGGTACGACGGCAACCTCTGGGCGATCAACGGCAAGTCTTATCCGAAGACCGATCCGTTCTACGTTCTGCCGGGTGTCCGCAACCGGCTGGTGTTCGACAACCGCTGCGATATGTCGCATCCGGTGCATCTGCACCGTCACACGTTCGAGATCACGAATTACGCGGGCAAAGCCTCGACAGGCGTGTTCAAGGACGTTGTGTTGGTTCCGAAGCGGAGCATTGTCGAAGTCGATCTGATGGCGAACTCGCCCGGACCGTCACTGTTTCACTGCCATCAGCAGTTCCATATGGACTTCGGTTTCATGGCTGTTATGCAGTACCGGGTATGAACAAATCGTCGGGACGGAAGCAGTGGGCCTGGGCCGTTTCGCGGCTGATGCGGCCGCTGCGCACCATCTCGGCGAGCGACTGCTCCATCGTGATCATTCCCTGATTGCGTCCCGTGGAGATCGCCGAGTAGAGCTGGTGATCGTCGCCTTTGCGGATCAGGCTGCGCACTCCGCTGCTGGCCATTAGAACTTCGACAACTGGACAACGTCCGTCGGCGGCTGAAGGAATCAGCTGCTGGGCCACTACCGCCAGCAGAGCCAGCGACAACTGCTGCCGCATTTGGGACTGGTTGCCCGCGGGGAAGGAATCGAGAATCCGGGAGACCGCCTGCGAGGTGTCGTTGGTGTGCAGGGTGGAGAAGACCAGGTGGCCGGTTTCGGCGGCGGTCAGAACGGTCGCCATGGTTTCGGCATCGCGCATTTCGCCCACCAGAATGACGTCGGGGTTCTGGCGCAGGATGCTTCGGAGAGAGGTGGCGAAATCCGGCGCATCCTGGCCGACTTCGATCTGCTCGACGATCGACTTGCGGTTTGAGTGAACGAATTCGATGGGATCTTCGATGGTGACGATGTGGGCGTGACGCTCGCGATTGATCAGGTCCACTAAGGCGGCAAGGGTCGAACTTTTTCCGCAGCCTGTGGGACCGGTCACCAGAACCAGTCCCTGGCGGGCTTCCGCGAGACGCCGAAGCGTGGGCGGAAGATGCAGAGTTTCGAGCGTCGGCATCTTTTCGGGAAGCAGCCGGACACTGCCCGCGACGGTTCCGCGTTGCATGTGGACGTTGGCGCGGAAGCGTCCGATGCCCTGACGGCTGAAGCACAGGTCGACTGATTTATTGCGCTGCAGTTCCTGCGCCTGAGCGGGCGTCATGAGCGGGAGCAGGAGATTGCGGGTGCCTTCGGCGGTCAGCGGCGGTCCGGTGGAATGCGCGAGAGATCCGCCGACGCGCAGGGTTACAGGCACATCGGCAATCAGAAGAAGATCGGACGCACCCTGGCCGACGGCATGGGCGAGGATGGCGTCGAGCGAGGCGAGGTCCGCCGGAGAGTGCTGGCGGGTATCGCGCGCGCCGGGAGCCGCGCGATTCAGCTGGGCAACGATTTCGGTGAGTTCATTTTCGTAGGCTGGCATGCCGATGCGGTTATTTTTGGTAGACGGTCTTACCGCCCACGATGGTTTCGAGTACCGGGATATCGCGAATCTTTAGAGGATTGACGTTCAAAGGGTTCTGGGCGAGCACCACGAAATCGGCGAACTTGCCGGGCTCGATGGAGCCTTTGATTTTCTCGTCATGCTCCTGCCAGGCGGCGTCGATGGTTATGGCGCGGATGGCCTGAAGAGGGGTGATCCTTTGTTCCGGTCCCAGGATCTTGCCGCTTTTCGTTTGCCGGTTTACCGCCGACCACGCGGCTTGCAGAGGGCTCATGGGGGTGACGGGGGTGTCCAGATGGATGGAGAAGCGAATTCCCCGGTTGATCGCGGATTTCAACGGGCTGATTCGCGCCGCGCGATCGGGACCGAGGAAGACATCCCGGTGTTCGTCGCCCCAGTAATAGGTGTGGGAGACGAAGAACGACGGGCTGATGCCAAGCTCCTTCATGGCGTCGAGCTGGTCTTCGCGAGCGGTCTGGGCGTGCTCGATGCGGAAGCGCGTGTCGGTGCGGGGAAAGTCCTGCTGAGCCTCGCGGTAGGCGTAGATGACGTCGTCGATGGCAGCGTCGCCGTTGGCGTGAATGGCGATCTGATAGCCGGCGCGGTTCACCTTCTTGACCAGCGCGGTGAGTTCTTCGCGCGTTTCGTGGGGATAGCCGATGTAGTCTTTATCGCCCTTGTACGGGAGGTAATAAGGTTTGGTCAGATAGCCTGTATAGCCGCCCTGGATCGATCCGTCGTGGACGATCTTAATGGCGAGGCCGGTCTTCATCATTTCATCGCCCTGCAGTTTGGCGGGGGGAAGGTTCGCGGCTGGGGAGGTGTAGTTCATGGCCACGATGCGAAGCGGAACGAGGCCCGCGGCGCCCGCGGCCCAAAACGCTCTGCTGATTCCGCCTCCGGCTATGGTGGCGGTGGTTACGCCCTGCGAGACATAGTTTTGCGCACACCACTTGATGGCTTCCTGGATCTGGGCGGGAGTCAGCGGCGGGATGAGACGGGCTACGGCCTGGGAGTTTTCTTCCATGATGCCGTTGGGTTCGCCGGTCTTCGGATCCTTTTCGTAGATGCCGACTTTGGGATCGGGGGTCTCTTTAGCGATGCCGGCCAATTTGAGGGCAAGGCTGTTGGCGACGCCCATGTGGCCCGCGGACTGGCCTATGAAGATGGGGTGATCGGTGGAGGCCTTGTCGAGATCTTCGCGGGTGGGATTGCGCTTTTCCGCAAGGTCATTCTGATCGTAGTTGTCGCCGCGTATCCACTGGCCTTTGGGAGTGACGGCGGCTTTCCGGCGCAGGGCTGCGATGAGATCGGCGATATTCTTCACGTCGCCGAGGGGCGGGCTGGCGAGGTTTACAGAGTAGAGAGCTTCTGTGCCCGCGGCGGGGAAGTGGCTGTGGGCGTCGATCAGTCCGGGGAGCATGGTCTTGCCGTTCAGATCCACGACTTTCGTATTCGGGCCGCGGGTTTTGCGGATTTCGTCGTTTGTGCCCGCGGCTGTGATCCGGTCGCCTTCGGTGGCGACGGCCTGGACGGTGCGGCTCGCGCTGTCCAGGGTTACGATAACGCCATTTACGTAAATGGTGGTGCTTTGAGCGAAAGCCAGCATCGACGGGAACAGCAATGCGATCGGCAGGAGTGCGCGCGCCACGCTTTTTTTAGCTGGTTTCATTTGTTTCCGGTATGGTGGTAAATACAGGTTGATAACTAAAGGTTAACCAATGCCCACGACCATGGAGCACCAATGGCTCCCGTTTACTCCGAACCGCGATTTCAGGGTCGATCCGAAGCTTTTCGGGACGGCGAAGGGTGTCTATTATTACGACCCGCAGGGGCGCGAGGTGCTGGACGGGGTGTCGGGTTTGTTCACCACGCCGGCGGGGCATGGAAGGGTGGAGATCGCCGACAGTGTCCGGGAGCAGATTCTGGAACTGGATTTCACGCCGAGTTTCCTGCGAGGGCATCCTAAAGCTTTCGCGCTGGCAAGCAGAGTGGCGGCTTTGCTGCCGAAGGAACTCAACCGGCTTTTCTTCGCGGCTTCGGGTTCGGAAGCGATCGACACGGCGATGAAGATCTGTCTTGCGTACCATCGGGCGCGCAAGGAAGCGTCGCGCACGATGTTCGTTTCGCGCGAGCGGGCTTATCACGGGGTGAATATCGGCGGGACGGCGCTGAGCGGTCTGGCGAATAACCGCCGGGCCTTCGGAAATCTGGTGCCGGGCGTGGTGCACATGCGGCACACATGGTCGGCGGAGAACCGGTTCACTCCCGGACAGCCGGCGAAGGGCGCGGAGCTGGCGGAAGATCTCACGCGGTTTGTGCAGCTCCATGGGGGCGAGAATATCGCGGCTTGTTTTGTGGAGCCGATCGCGGGTTCCACGGGCTCGCTGGTTCCGCCGATCGGTTATCTGGAGCGGCTGCGGGAAATCTGCACGAAGCATGGAATTCTGCTGGTGTTCGATGAAGTGATTTGCGGTTTTGGCAGGACCGGTCAGGCGTTCGCGGCGCAGAGCTTCGGAGTGACGCCCGATTTGATCACGATGGCGAAGGCACTCACCAACGGATCGATTCCGATGTCGGCGGTGGCGATACGCGAGGACATTCATCAGACGATTCTCGATTCGGCTCCGGCGATGGAGGTCGAGTTTTATCACGGCTATACGTGGTCGTCGCATCCGGTGGCCTGCGCGGCGGCTTTGGCGACTCTCGATATTTACGAGACCGAGGATTTGTTTGCGCGCGGGCGAGAGCTCTCCCCGTATTTTCTGGAGCGGCTGTTCAGTCTGGGAGGGCACCCGGAGGTGACCGATATCCGCGGTTACGGAATGCTTGGCGCAGTGGATATCAAGTCCGGAGCGAAGCCGGGGCATCGGGGCTACGCGCTGCAAAAGCGGCTGTATGAGCGTGGATTGCATTTGAAGACTACGGGCGATTGCGCCACGATTGCGCCTCCTCTGGTGTTCAGCCGGCAGAATATCGATACGATGGTGCAGATTTTGGGCGAGGCTCTGTCGTCTCTTCAATAAGTCGATTGCTAACGAGGCAGGCGAATATCGCCTGCCCCGAGTTAGTAGGCGTTATTTATAAGTGCGGGGAGCGCTCCCGTCATCCCTCACCTTGCGGCGAGGGGCCGTCTGTTTTAACGAGGTCGGTCTCCTCGTGCCCTTCGTCAAACGGGTAAGGCCACCCCTCATGTTCTTGAGCGTTTCACGCCGGCAGGGTCCGGATTGCAGCGCGTTTTAGCGGCCAGTGGGTCATGAGGACCGGAGGCTCTTGAGAAAGACAGTACACCAGTGAGGCTGAAAACCGTTTTGCGCGGGCCGCGCGGAATGCTGCAAATTGCTGACATCTCTGGTGGAAAATAAATTTCGCGAGTTTGTGATGGCTATTGAGCAGGGCTCTGTTCGCGTCCTTCGCGGGTGCGGAGGGATGGCATTCCGCTGGTCCTTTTTTCGATATAAACTATATCGCCGGAGGCTTTACCATTATGTCGATTCCCCTGGTCCTCTGGATCGTCATAGCTGCGGCTTTGGCGGTGGTCTACGTCTACCGGAAGATTGTGGAGGGCGGCTCGGATGAGCTCGTCCATGTGAGCGATGTGTCCGATGCAATCCTTTCCAAGCAGGAAGCAACGGCGCGCACGGTCCAGCAACTGGACAAGATCGTGATGATTCTGGCGATCGTGTTCATTGTTTATGGGCTGGCGCTGGGGTGCCTGGCGGTTTACCAGGCTTTCAACGCGCAATAAATCCCACATTTTCGCGCAGCCTGCGTGAAGATAGGAGGACATGGCGAGCGATCCTCACCTGCCGCGCCGAGTCCGTGAAATCAGGCTGCAGGAACTGGAAGGGCAAATCGGTTGCGATCGCGCCGGGGTCAATCTCCGGTTTGAGCGGGCGTGTCTGCTTGCCGAAAACGGGCGCACGACGGAAGCACGGAACGCCTATATCGATGTGCTCTCGCGCGATCCTTCGCACCGGGCGGCTTTGAACAATCTTGGGATGCTGCTGCAGGCGAGCGGATATCGCACCGCGGCGCGGACCGCGTTCGCTGAAGCGGTACAGCGGTATCCGGCCGATCCGGCGAGCCGGGTGAATCTGGCGAATGCACTGCGGGAGAGCGGCGATTCGTCGAGGGCTCGCGAACATTATGAAGCTGCATTGGAGTTGCAGCCGGATTTTGCGGAGGCGCATCAGGGGCTGGCGGCTATCTTCAGCGACGAGGGCGATTTCGCCGGTGCGGCGCGGCATCGGGAGATGGGGTTCGGCGGCCGCCCGGTGATGGTGGTGCCGTATCGCGGGGCGGGATTGGCGGTGACGGTGCTGGTGCTTTCGGGGACATCCGGGGGGAATGCTCCCATTCGTCATTTTCTTTCCGATCAGATTTTTCAGACTTCGATTTTGTTTGTGGAGTACCACGGTAAGAATCTCGCGTTGCCTGAGCACTGTGTGGTTTTCAATGCGATCGGGGATGCCGAGATGGAGGGGCCAGCGCTGGAGGCGGCGCTCGGAGTGCTGCGATTGACGACCGCGCCGGTGATTAATTTGCCTGGGGCGGTAGCGCTTACGGGACGCAGCGAGAATGCGCAGAGGCTAGCCGATATCCCGGGGGTGATTACGGCGGGAGGTGCGAAGCTTTCTCGTGCGGTTTTGGCGGGGGCAGCTGATGCGCTGGCCGGTCTCGGTCTTGAATTCCCGCTGTTGGTCCGGACGCCCGGCTTTCATACGGGACGCTACTTCGTCCGGGTGGAGAAGGCAGGGGATCTGGCTGGCGCGCTGGCAGAGCTTCCAGGGGATGAGCTGGTGGTGATGCGATATCTCGATGCGCGCGGACCGGACGGGAAAGTGCGGAAGTACCGGGTGATGATGATCGACGGCGAACTCTACCCGTTGCATGCGGCGATTTCCAGCGACTGGAAGATCCATTATTTTACGGCGGAGATGGCGGAAAGCGCTGCGCATCGCGCGGAGGACGCGGCGTTCCTGGAGAATATGGCTGGTGTAGTGGGGCCATTGGCGATGTCGGCACTGCGCGAGATTCAGCGGCGGCTGGGGCTGGATTACGCGGGGATCGATTTCGGGTTGAATTCTAAGGGCGAGATTTTGTTCTTTGAAGCCAATGCCACGATGGTGGTTAATGCTCCGGAGCCGGGTGAGAAGTGGGATTACCGTAGGCCGGCGGTCGAGAGGATTTTTTCGGCGGTGCGGAATATGGTGATTGGGCGGGCGGGTTAGCGGCGCATAGTTCCTCTGGCGTTTCGCTGGTAGGTCCAGATCCCGTAGTCCAGCATGCTCGCCGTCAGACGAGGATTCTCAGTGTGCAGTAATCGATGTGCTGAGAGTACCAGGGCTTCTGCCAGATCGGTCCCGACACTGTCCACACCGAGCGCGTCCGCTACAAAGCGCGAGATCATTCGGTCCGGCTTCACGACACCTTCAAATCCGGCGAGCATCATGAAGTACTTCAGCGAGATACCGCTGCCTTGTCCTGGAATGTCAGTTATGGCTGAGCGAAGCCGTCGATCCGAACCGACTTTCGAAACATCTTTAAGTGTTTCGACACCGGATCGGCGGAGTTCTTGCGAAAAACGATACACGGCTTCGGCCTTGAGAACACCCGATCGGGATGAAGTGCGCTGTCGATTTCGAAATACCTCCACCGCTAATGCATCCCAGCGCCCAGCGTATGGCTCCATCAAGTCAAGAAACTCTCCCACTGAATGTTCCTCGGTGTAAGACCAGCAAGACCATCGGCAAAAGTCATCGACGGTCCGTTCCGTAGATTCATACCGCACCCCAATCGAATAGACGGCGTCAATAACGCAAAGAGGCAAAGATCGATAACTTTCATCTGCCGATGGCACCAAGAGCTCCATGGCGGGTAAGGTTTTACGAATGTGTGAAACCAGTTGGTCGACCTGGGATATTGCCGGTCTGGCTGATGGTTGGCCGCGACTTTGCACTTCAGTCGTTATTTCGTCAATTGTGAGGCCATCGAGCCATTTGTGCCGATTGCGCGTATAGTCGCCGTCTGTACTTCTGTTCAGCCGGAGAAAACGAGCCAGGCCGTCAAGCCCCAATTCCCGTTGAAGGATGGCAAGGGAGTGGCGTTCAAAGTCCTCATCAGTCATTCCGTCGATGGAAATCATGGCCCTGCTTCCTCACAACCACAATACAGGGATTTCGATTCGAACCCGCGCGAATCATCCCCCGCGAGGGTTGTCGACTTTGACGGTGCGTTGACTTTATTTCGACAATGCGTAGGCGACGTACTCGGCGGTGACATTGGCTCCGCCGATGGCTACTACGATGTATTGCTTGCCCTGATACATATAAGTCATGGGGGAGCCCTGCTGCTGGGCTTCCATGAAAACTGCGCCGGCGTCCTTTCCGGTGGCTTTGTCGTAGGCCCTTAGCAGGGCTCCGCGGGGATGTCCGGCGGTGCTGATCTGCGGCTCGCCTGCTATTACCAGGGTCTTTGTCACCAGCGTGCCTACGCTGGTCGACTGGCCTGTTCTCGGAATAGTCAGGTCCTTTAACGCGGGGTTGTTTCTTACGGCGTCCGGGGTGTCGCCGTGGGGGACCTGCCAGACCAGCTCCCCGCGATCGAGGTTGATGGCGGAGATGGTTCCGTAGGGCGGTTTGTTCAGCGGAAGACCTTCGATGTTGGGAGCGCCGAGGAATCCGCCGCCCATCCGATTGCCTGCGCGGCCGGGGCCTCCGCCGCGTCCGGTCTCGCCG
>DASZLO010000262.1:0-10370 GCA_035552315.1 Bryobacteraceae bacterium | reverse complement strand
ATGCCATCGCCGGGTTTAGAACTGTTTCGTCTTTTGAGAGGGTCAGTTTTATGGAAAGCGATTTGAGTACCGATGCGGGATCCTGCAGCGAATTGATATAACCGATCATTCCCTGCGCCGAATCATGCAGCGGGCCGGTGGTTATTTTGGCCATCGCCGATACAGCGCTTTCGAGGGCGCCGGTCCTGCCGGTCAGTGTACCGTCGCGGAGGAGTACCCGGCCAGTCATATAGGCGGCGGTATCGCGCCACGGCGAACGGGCATCGGCGGCGATGGCGCGGAAGCGCGCTTCGGCATCATCGAAGTCTTCCGCATGGAAGTGCGCGGCGGCAATCTGATACATTCTGTCCGCACGCTCGAGTTCTGATGTGCCGGGATCGGGATCCGGCGGATAAACGGGCATCTCACCAGAGCAGTTTTTAAATACCTGGTCCTGGGCCTGAACCCAGGAGGCTACTGCTTGCTTGCCGGGATAGCGCTGCATTCGATCGGCGAGAGTTTCCGAGGCCGTCGTGAAAGCGCTGTCAAGGCAGTTGTCATAGAAATTCCCCGGCGCGATCCGGCTGACTTTCGCCGTTCCGAAGTAAATGACAGGAAGTCCAGCAGATTCGCGCGCCTTGCGCCATTGCTCTATCGCTTTGGACGAACCGTCCACGCCGGGAGGGGAGAGCGCGGCAACCTGTTCCTGCTGACTGAGAGGCAGTCCGGAAAGATAACGCCAGGCAATCAGCTTATATTCTTCCGAAAGAGTTGGCGTCAGAATGCCGAGCTTCCCGCGCACAAAGGCGGAGTTGAGTTTTTCGGGCCTGTGACGCGGCACGAATAACGGACTGGTGTCGATTGCGCAGGGAAAAATCGCGGAAACAAACAGAGCCGCGCCTGCCAGTCTGAAGCCTGTTTTCATCGCCAATTGTCTACCTCTTTGAGTACGGAGCCGTAGTCGGTTTTGGTCCAGGAATGCGGGTTAAAAACGTAGATCCTCGCCCCAGGGTGCAGAGTAGAAGGACGCCGGGAAGGCCACGATTCGTCGGTAGAAAGCCCGATGGAAGTCATGCACTCGGGAGCAGCAAGCCGGATGTCTTTCGACTCGCGCGGGCCCATTCGGAACAGCATCGGCGTCGCTTCGGCAATGGGCTGGCTGGAGAACCATGCGTCGTTCTCGCACCACGAGGCAAGCGCTGTGATTCCGATCGGACGATCGGTTCGCTTTCGCAGCTCGGTGAGAAAGGCCCTATAGAAGGGCTGTTCGGAGGCCCGGGCGTCGTAATCGATCTGCAGCGCCTTGATTTCGCGACGTTCGGCTATCGATGCAACAACCGAGGCGGTTTCCGACGGATCGGGGAAGACAAAGTGCGGAGGGGTTTCGATTCGAACGACCGGTATGAGAGAAGTGCCGCCGGGCACACGCAGAGGCTGCTGGCGATAGTGAAATCGCGCATGGCCATCCGGCTGAAGAGTCGCCGTCGCGGCAAGATAGGCAACTCCGGTGGTGGCCGGATTCAGAAACCGGAGATCTTCAGGCCTTTCCCAGGCCCACAGGATGAGTCCGGGCGCCGGTATATTGGGGGAATGCGGGATCACACTGCAAAACAGCATGACTGTTGCCGCCGCGATGACAAGACGTGATCGGGAGGACACTGTATGCGCCGCCACTTCACATCTATCTAAACATCTCTGGGGATGTTTTGAAAACTGAGTGGCCCCGTTAAGAGTGTAGAGCCGGACTCCACACCATGGCTTGTGGAGTCTTTAATCGCTGTAACTATTTGAGGATTTTGGTCGGGCCGGCGAGATTCGAACTCGCGACCTCTTGCACCCCAAGCAAGCGCGCTAGCCAGGCTGCGCCACGGCCCGATTCATTTAGTGTACACGGTGACCAGCCTCGCGACGTTATTTTCGCTACGAGGCCACCGGTACGGGCTCGGTTGTCACGGCGGCACCTTCCAGCACGAACCGGTATCCGACGCGCGGCTCCGTGGTGATGAACGTCGGCTTCGTTCCGGGGGGCTCGATTTTCTTCCTCAATTGGTTGATGAATACGCGGAGGTATTCGATCTGATCGCCGCAATCCGGTCCCCAGATCGCCTGCAACAGACGGCGGTGGGGCACGGGCTTATTCGCCTGCGAGACCAGATAACGAAGGATATCGAACTCGGTGGGCGTGAGCCGGACCATGCGGCCGCCAGCCACTACGCGGCGCTGGTCGAAATCGATTTCGAGACCGGGCGCGGAAACGCGCTTGGGCGTGGAATCCGTCGCAAAACCGGTACGGCGAAGCGCGGCCCTGATTCTCGCCATCAATTCGTCGAAGCTGAACGGCTTGGAAACGAAATCGTCCGCCCCTGCGTCGAGGGCTTCCACCTTGTCGCGATCCGATTCGCGAACCGAGACGATGATGATCGGCACGTCCCAGCCGCTGCGAATCGCCCGGCACGCCTCCAGACCTCCCATGCCCGGCATATTCAGGTCGAGAAGAATCAGGTCAACGGTGTTTTCGCGAAGAATTTCGAGCGCCTCTTCCCCGCTTTGCACGTCAAGCACGTGGGCTTGCTGGGCCGTGAGACTGGTTCGCAAAACCCTCCGGATCTGAGGCTCATCATCGATCAACAAGATGGTACGATTCGTTATCATTTTTTATCCCCGTCACTTCCAAAGGTAGCGCAAAACGAAATGCGGGACCCTGGGGTTCGGCATCCAGCCAGAACTTCCCCTGGTAGGCTTCCGCAATTGTCCTGGCGATCGCCAGACCTAATCCTGTTCCTTCAACCCTGGAACGATCTTTACTGCCTCGGTAAAATTTATCGAATATGCGCTGGCGTTCGCTTTCCGGGATCTCGCTGCCATCGTTCTGAACGCTCAGAAGGATGTTGTTTCCCGACTGATGCGCCGAGATCCGGATGCGGGCCCCCGGACGCGAATACTTCCAGGCGTTGTCCACAACCTGGATGAGCATCTGTTCCAGCAGGAATTTGTCCCCGAGGATGGCAGGCAGATCATCCGGGACGTCGATCGACAATTCGCGCTTGCCGAGGTAGCGGCTTAGCCTTCCGGCGACGCGTTCGACGATTTCCGGGAACTGGCACTCCTCGGTGCGCGGATTGGCCCGGCGGCCTTCGATGCGGGCGAGATTAAGCGACTCGCCGATGAGCTGATCCAGACGGTCGGACTCTTCGTCGATCACTTCCACCAGTTCACGCGCCGTGGGCGATGGAATCTCGGCGGAGCCGCGCAGGGCGGAGGCGGCGGCTTTGATCGAAGTCAGAGGGGTCCTGAAATTGTGGGCCAGCGCGTTCAGCACGGTGGACCGAAGCTCTTCGCCACGCTGTGTCGCTTCAATTCTCGCGCGTTCCTCGGAACTGCGGGCCCGTTCGATCACAAGGCTCAGCATGCTGGCCAGGGCGTTGCGCACCTCTTCCGACAGGCGGGGTCCAAAAAGTTCCAGGGAGTCCCGTCTCGACCCGGCATTCAGCCGAACCACGGAAGCCGCTTCGCCCGCCGTCGATCCCCCGGCAAAGATTTGAGCTTCGCCGTCGATGCGAAGGGTCGCCCCCTGCAGATCGAAGAGTGACGCCAGTTCCTGAACTGCATTGGCGGCAGCTTCCGCAACGGTTCGGGCCGAAAGCAGGACGCTGGCGAGCTGATGCAGGCGCTCCATTTCCTCGCGGCGGCGAACCGCTTCCTGGGCTCGGCGCTGCGCGCGGAGGGATAACTGGCTGGCGGTAAGGGCGGTTACCAGGAGGGCCACAAATGTAATGGCGCCGTCATGCGACTTGATCTCGAATGTATAAGCGTCGTCCACAAAAAAGTAGCTGTAGGCAAGTGTCCCGATTGCACAGCTGACCAGCGCGGGAATCCATTTCCCCAGTGTGGATACCCCAAGAACGCCCAGCAGGACCATCATCGAAGCGGTAGACCGGCTTGCCTTCAGTAGAAGACAAAGGTCGGCGATTGCCCAAACGAGCGCGCCCGAAGCAACTGCGAGCAGGAGGGCCCGGAAAAGCTGCCCGACGGTGAGGATACGCTCATTACGCTTGTCTGCCGCCGTGAGTCCCGTCACGCTGCCACCCCCGGGATCGGTACAATCGAAGTCATGTTTATCCGGGATTTTCTCTCCTCCGGAGCACCATCGATCTCGTTCGAGTTTTTCCCCCCGAAATCGGATGAGAGCGTGCTGCAACTGGAGCGCACGATCGCCGAGCTTCGACCATTGGAACCTGCGTTCGTTTCGGTCACCTGGGGCGCGGGAGGATCGACGCGCGAAAAGACTATAGATATCGTCTCACGAATCAAGAGCGAGACCGGCATCGAGGCCATGGCCCATCTTACCTGTGTGGGCGCGGCGCGGGGAGATATCGACGGGATTCTGAGCCGTTTGACTGCCGCCGGCGTCAAGAATGTGCTGGCGTTGCGCGGCGATCCGCCAAAGGGCCAGACCTCCTTCGCCGCCGTCGAGGGCGGATTTCGATATGCCAGCGAGCTGGTCGCCTTTATCCGCCAGCAGCACGGGAGAAAGCTGTGCGTGGGGAGCGCGGCATACCCGGAAAAGCATCCCGAATGCGGTAACCCGGCGGTGGACCTGGTGAATCTGAAACGCAAGGTGGATGAAGGTCTGGATTTCCTGGTCACGCAGCTCTTCTTCGAAAATCGTCATTATTGGGAGTTTGTGGAGCGGGCGCGCGCGATCGGTATCGGGATTCCCATCATCCCGGGCATTATGCCCATTACGAACGCGGCGCAGATCGAGAAGATGACCGTGATGTGCGGGGCAACGCTTCCGTTCAAACTGGCGGCGGAACTGGACCGGCGCCGCAACGATCCCCAGGCTGTGATGCAACTGGGGGTGGCGCACGCGACATCGCAGTGTATCGATCTGCTCACGAACGGCGCGCCCGGAATCCATTTCTACACGCAAAACCGGAGCCATGCGACACGGGATATTTTCAAGGCTCTGAGCGCCATGGGATTCACGCGCGCCGGAGCCACGGCATGAACCGGCGCGAGGCTCTGAAATCCATCGGCGCGCTGGGTACATCTTTGGGGAGCGCCGCTTTGCTCGGGGGCGGCGCGGCTCTGCTGGGCGCTCAGGACGCAGTGGAGCGGCTGGGCGGCCCCAAAACCGGTGCGGCCAAAATGGCGCGAAGCACTCCGCTGGTGTGCGCGTACTCGAAGAACCTCGCCAAAGTTCCTTATGCGGAACTGGGAACGATCGCGGGCCAGATCGGCTATGACGGAATCGATTTGACGGTGATGGATGGCGGCCACGTCAACCCGCACATCACAAACGTGGACCTGGTGCGGGCCATTGAGAGCGTCCGCGGCGCAAATCTGGAAGTGCCGATGATTTCGACAACCCTCACCACGGTCAACAATGACACGGCGTTTCCCATTCTGGCCATCACGGGGCACACCGACGTCCATCTCTACCGGATGGGTTTCTGGCCATGGGGCACGGTGAATCCGCAGCAGCGGCTGGCCGAGGTGCGAAACGATCTGATGAGCCTGATGCTGGCTGGGCAGCGCTATGAAATGATTGCGCTGCTGCCGAACCACGCAGGCGGCTTTGTGGGCGGGTCCGTCTGGGACGCCCAGATGCTTATCGGGAACATGGATCCCGCTTGGATCGGTTACTATTTCGATCCGTCACAGACACAGGAGTGGGAACCGGCGCTGCGGATGGCTCTGCCGAGGGTGAAGGCTGTAGCTGTGCAGGACTTCTATTGGGAGAAAAGCGGCGGCGTCTGGGCCCGGAAAATGTGCCCGATGGGTGAGGGGTCGATCGACTGGGGTTTGTTCTTCCGGATTCTTTCCCAGGCCCGGTACACCGGTCCGCTGTCGATTCATTTCGAGTACGCGGCGCAGGATGAACTGGGCGCTCTCACGAAAGATCTCGAATTTGTGCGGAAGCAGGTTCAGTCCAACTGGGCAGCGTCGTAGCCGTTGTGCCGATGGGCCGCGTCGCGGACGGCATCCGGTGCGCGGTCCCAACCGGCGGCTCCCTCGTAAGCCGGCTCACCGGACGCACGATCCTGCGAATCGAGGTGGAGTTCGCAGTCGCAGCAGTCGCTGCAACTGCCGCACTTCTCGCAAAGGTGGTTATTGCACGTGTCTTTGGTGCATTTGACACAAATGTGGATCGATTCCTGCTCGCAGATGGTGCAGTGAAAAGGCGCGAAGATATTCATTGAGTTTTCCTGACTGGCCGCGACGGTTCGGCCAGCTGTCGCAAAAGCATTCCCCTGCAGCGCTGTGCTTCCCGGTCGACCACTTCAAACTGTTGTTCTTTGGCGCCGGCAAGCTCGAGCAGATACTGCTGCAGGCGTTCGACATCGCCATGATCCTCGGCATCCACCGATTCGATCAGTTCGGCGAGAGCGGGATTCTGATAGCGGCGCACTCCTCCCATCAGAGAACCAAGCAAGCGATGGGCCGCTTCCACCCGAAAGAGGGCCTTCATCGCGTCGCTCATACGATCGGGATGTTGTATCAGGGCGGACATATCGGTCTGAATCCCTTCGACTTCGATGAGCGCCGAATTCAACTGGGCAACATAAGCGTCCGGCGCGCCTTTTGCCACCCACTCCGCCGGTTTCAGCTGGCGCAGCATCGGCTCGACGCGGGCCGCGTGCCGCGACATGCCGTTGAAGATGTCCAGAATCTGCTGGCCGGTGGCCGCGGACTCAGGCGCGGCGGGAGTTTGTGCGAGCGCGGTGAAGGATGTCAGAAGAATCGCAAAAAACAAGCGCATGCGTTTCAAGCCTCTCACTGGTAGCGCTGCAAATGCAAGCGCGGGCTTACGGGGTGGACGGTGGCGGAGGCGGCGGGGGCGGCGGCGGAGCGGGATTGCCGTTGTTCTTGTCGGCGGGTGAGCCACCACCGGTGGATGTCGCGGTTGGAAGATGGGCAGGACTGCGCGATGTGTTCAGGGCGGCCTGATAGAAAGCGTCGGAAGCGGCACGGACTGCGCGCTGCAGCAAAGAACCCTTGTCGATCGACTGCTTCGCCAGCGGCTCGTTCTTATAAACTCTGACCCACTCGTTCGGGTTCAGGACTTTCGGCTGATCGTAAAGGCGCAGCGCGTGGCGAACTTCCACCTGGCCTTCTTCATCGAGCACCATTGTGGTGCCGTCGGCGTCCTCCACCTCGACGTCGAAGACAGTTCCCCGGACGGAGATCACGGCCGTGGGTGTGCGCACCTGATTGTGGTTCGGGACGCCGCCCGCGTGCTCAATCTGGACCTTGACCTTGCCCAGCCAGACTTCGAGCATCTCTTTCCAGTCGCCCCGGTTTGCGCGGAAAACGACGCGCGATTTGGGAAAAACCTCGAACTGGCTGCCGTCGGCAACCTGGAAAACTCCCCAGCCGTCATCGCCCGTGACGATGATTTGCTGCGGCTGGACTATGTCTCCGGCGTTGAGCGCCCAGGTTGAATTGTTGCGCACGACCGAGATCTGACCGGTGAAACTCATGAGCTTAGCCGCTCCACCCAGATTCGCCAACGGCTGATCGGCCAGAGGCGTTTGGGCGCACAAGACCGCTGAACCCGCCAGCAGCAGGCAGACGACAGTACAGAATCTCGAATTGGGTCGGAAATCGCCCATCGTGCTCCTTAACAATAGCACCGGAACTGCAAGGAAAGTTGCGGTCCATGTAAATTTTGATGTGCAACCCGCGCCGAATCAGCAGCTTCCAGGCAAGCTGCGGGAAAACTTGGTAGAATCAGGACACGTCGATGTGTCTTTTCAACACAATGAGGCGGGCTGCGGCGCTTTCCGCGGTCCTCGCGATACTCGTGCCGTCGAGTTTCGGACAGAGCCCGTTGGCCTGGAAACGAGTGGCTGGCACGACGACCGATGAAGGGCTGGCGGGGATGGCATCGGGTCCTGTCCAGGCGGTCTGGTATGCGCCGGGTACGGGGCGATTGCTGGCGCAAACGATGGCCGGCAGAATCTTCGAAACCAGCGACTTCGTGCACTGGAGGCTCAACACAATCGATGCCGTGCCCCTACGGGACCTGGAACCGGGCGTCTTGTCGCTGCCCGAAGCCGGTGCCGGCGTGCAGGTGGCCGGCTCACGGTTGTATGCCATCGGCTCCGGCAATCTTTATGTGTCGACGGATCGCGGCCGCCAGTGGCTCAATCTGACGGGATTCAATGGAATCTCGGTGATTGGCGGCGGCTTCGCGGCCGTGGCTGTATCACCCGTCAACCCGCAGGAAATCACGGCAGCCAACCAGTTCGGTTTGTGGCGGTCCCTCGACGGCGGCATTTCCTGGAGCGGATTGAACGATGATCTTCCCAATTTCCCGGTGCGCCGGCTGCTGGGTCGGCGATCGGTACTGCTCGCGAATGGATCGGCATTTACCGTGAAGGCGGGTGTCTGGGCGGGAACGGGACCGGCCGCTTCGCGAGTGACGGAGGCGGGGCTGATCGCGCGATTCAGCGCGGCCGCCCGGACAGCTTTTACGGCGGCGGTGCAGACAGGCGATCTGGCTTACGCAGGAACGCAGGATGGCAAGTTGCTCTCTTCGCGCGACGGCGGCGCAACGTGGGCGGAGTCTCCCGCGGTGCCCGGTGTATCGCGGATCGACCGGCTCTGGCAGGATAGTGACCGCCCGGAAGTCGCGCTCGCGGCGGCGGGCGGCAAACTGCTGCGCACGATCAACGGCGGATTGTTTTGGGACGACGTGACCGGCGCGCTGCCGGATGCGCGAATCCACGGTCTGACGGCGGACCGCTCGGCAGGGGTGGTTTACGTGGCCACGGATCGGGGTGTTTTTTCGGGAAGTCTTTCGCTGAATGACGCCGGTCCGGCCGCGGCCAACTGGGTTTCGATTTCGCGGGATTTGCCGGCCGCGGCCGCCTGGGACGTGATGCTGAATGCGGATAACACGCTGACGGTGGCGCTGGACGGCTATGGGGTTTTCGAAACGCCCGCACCGCACCGGTCCCGCAATGTGCGGATCGTAAATGGCGCCGATATGAGCGACAGGGCGGCGGCCCCCGGTTCGCTGATCAGCGTGCTGGGCGCGAATATCAGCATGGTCAGGGCCGGTAGCGTTTCTTATCCAGTGATCGCGGCTTCCGATCAGAGTTCGCAGTTGCAGGTTCCGTTCGAAGCGGCATCGGGCACTTACTCCCTTGCGCTTGAGGCGGCTGGGGAGCGCTGGACGGCGCCCCTGACCGTGAAAGACGCCGCGCCGGCAATTTTTGTCGATGCCGAAGGGGCGCCGCTGATTCTCGATGCCGCCAGCGGCCTGGTATTGGATCCGAATGTGGGGGTGCGGGCGGCTTCCACGGTTCAATTGCTGGCGACGGGACTGGGCAAGGTGTCGCCGGAATGGCCTACGGGGATTCCCGCGCCGCTCGATTCCCCGCCCGCCGTGAATGCGACGGTAACGGCATTTCTGGATGGAACGCCGGTCCATGTAACGAAGGCGACGCTGGCCCCTGGTTACGTCGGTTATTACGTCGTCGAGTTACAGATTCCCGCCATTATCAACCGGGGCGCAAGCGAGCTTCGGATTGTGATGAACGGCGAAGAGAGCAATCGGGTTAAGCTTTACCTCGAACCGGATCTGGCGCAGTAAGTCCTCGAGCGGCTTGCGGAAAGCAGTATCTGGGCGCCGATTCACGGCGATGGGCGCAGATAAGATATTTTGTTTCAGTTACGATGCCTGCGCTGCGGACATTCTACCTGGATTTGTGTTAGTTGAAAGACAAAAAGGGGCAAGCGGTGGTAGCCGCTTGCCCCTTGTACTTAGTTGTGTTACAGGCCTTAGAAGTTGATTCTTCCCTGCAGCACCAGGACTCTCGACGCGGCAGTGCTGGTAACGTGACCGAAGGTAGAGCTTCCGATGGCGAGCTGGGCGGCAGCCGGCGTCAGGAACTGTGTGTGGTTGAGCGCGTTCGAGGCCGTGGCGCGGAGCTGGAAGTTGAAACGTTCGGTAAGTTTGAAGTCCTTTTGGACGTTCAAATCCAGGGAGTTGACCGGAGGCGAGGTAAACGCGCCGAGCGCGATATTTCCCATCTGTCCGGGAAGCGTATTCACAAAGATCGGCGAGCCGCTGGAGTTTCCGACCGCAAAAAGAGTGGCTCTCGTGTTCAGAGCGTTTGTTGTAGTGACAAGCGCCCGTGAAGGATCGGGGATCTGAGTTACCCCCGGGAACAGCGTGACGTAACTGCCGTTCACGCTGACCTGTGCGGAGGGCAGCGCACCCACTACATTGGGCGTAAATCCCGTGGTAAAGGAGTTGACGGAGTTCTGACCGGTGATGGTGAATGGGGAACCCGTTGCATAGTTATACAGCCAGCCCATTTGCCAGCCTCCGACAAAGGTATCGAGGAAGCGGTTCATGTCTTTGCCGTAGGTTC
>DASZLO010000261.1:0-72824 GCA_035552315.1 Bryobacteraceae bacterium | reverse complement strand
AAAACATCTTCGCCATTCTCGCGCGAGATAAAGCCGTAGCCTTTACCTGCGTTAAACCACTTCACTGTTCCTGTCTCTTTCATGTTTCTTTACTCTTTTCTAAATTGACTAAGCGATGAATTTCCCGAGACTCGATTGAGACTGGTGCAGCGAGAGGCGAATGCTTATCGTGTGAGGTTCCAAACGATGTACTGGGTTTCAAATGCTAGATAAGCGTACCACGAAACCACCTTTATTTACAACAGCAAGCCCGGATCATACCCTGTAAACGGAGACCCGAGCCGAGCGCAGCCGGAAGTAGCCGCGGTACTGGCCTCCGTTTTCATCGGCCGCCTCGCCCATCACGACGGCGATCGCGTCCTCTACGTAGTCGCACATTTCAAAGTGCTCGACATCACCATCGGCGACGCCTATTGAAATTGTGTAGCTGCCAGGCGTGAGCGGTGGCATGGTCCAGTGGAACTCGATCCTTTGCGGCGCGCCCGCCGTCATGGAAGGCACCGGATAGTTCTCTCTCGCTGTATTCGTGCCGAAAACAAACTCGCCTTTGTTATTGCGCACCAGGAACCCTGCCACCAGCGACGGAAGACACTCGTTCAATCGAAAAACGAACGTGAGCGTAAGCCTGTCGTCCGCCGCCAGGTCGCGGCTCGAAATTCCATGATGGTCCGTCAGGTCCGCGCTGAGTATCGTGGCCCGGCCGTCCCCGTAGCGGTGGCCGGCCTGGAGATCCATGAACCCGGGCCGCGCGTCCGCGCCCGTCGCGGTCTCGCCGTTGACGCGCGCCACCCCGGCATCCCCGTCCTTCTTGAGTTCTCGCCGGGCCGTCGCGACTAGATATTTCCCCACCACGTCATCGGCCTCGCCAATTCTTTCAATCACGCCGTTCGAAAGCCACAGGCAACGCTCGCAAAGCGCTTTCACGTCGGTAGTGGCGTGCGAAACGAACAGAATTGTGGTGCCGCGCGCCCGCAGATCGTGAATGCGCCTCATGCAGCGCTGGTGGAATGCAATATCACCAACCGCGAGAGCCTCATCGACGATCAGAATTTCAGGATCCACATGCGCCACTACCGCAAACGCCAGCCGCAGGACCATGCCTGTCGAGTACGTCTTGATCGGCTGATCGATGAAATCTCCGATCTGCGCAAAACGCTCGATGGTTTCGAACCGCTCGTCGATTTCCTCTTTCGACAAGCCCAGAATGGAACCGTTCAGGTAAACATTGCTTCGCCCGGTGAACTCCGGTGAAAATCCCGACCCGAGTTCGAGCAGCGCCGACAGCCGCCCGTTGACTTCAATTGAACCGGAGGTAGGCCGCAGAATGCCCGCGATCACCTGGAGCAGAGTGCTCTTGCCCGATCCGTTGGCGCCGATGATCCCGAAAGCCTCGCCCTTCGCCACCGAAAAACTGACGTCGCGAAGCGCCCAGATGCCGTCGCGCGGTGAAGGATTGTGCGCCAGCAGGCGGCGGAAACGGGCGAATTGCGAGCCGGAGAGAGGGTAATTCTTCGAAAGATTTCGAACCTCGACCGCGTTCACGTCATTTATAGGCGGCGCAGACGACACGTTTGCCGCGGGCATGCTGCTCGTAAGCGTCCGGTGGCGCCGGCAGGATTTCAGCCCGGCGGAAACCGGCCTGTTTCAGCATGAAGAGCAATGCCTTCGGCGACGGACAGGTTGCCATTGGACTAATCCCTGTTTCGCGATTGCCGGCGTCGAACTCGCCCGTCTCGTCAATCACCGCCAGAATCCCCTGATATGGCCGCGTCCACTCGCGCGAACCCCACTCGGCGAAGCCTTCCACCTCGTCCACCACTTGGGTTTCGAGGACGCACAACTCGCCTGTCACTGCGGCTACTTCGCGCAGGCAGCGCATCGGATCTTCCACATGGTAGAGAACGCCGAGGAAAAGTGTCAGATCGAATTTGCGGTTTAGCTCCGAGGACAGCGTCTCGACGCGGCCCTGCCGGTAATCGATTCCGGTGACGCCCATCGCCTCGGCAACGAAGCGCGCCCGCTTCAGATTCTCCGGGCGGGCATCGACAGCCGTTACGCTCTTGACGCCGCGCCGCGCCAGGGCGAGTGAGTAAAAGCCTTCATGGCATCCGATATCGACGCATTCGGCCTGCGCCAGACGATTGCCGAAGTGCGCATCCAGCGCAGCATTGACCATGCGCAGCCGCGTGTCGAAAATGTCCACGACAGCCGCGGGGATGGCGGGTGTGGTCTCGATGCCGTTGCCGAATTCAAACCGGTAAAACCAGGGACCAAGATCGGTAATCCCCTGTCGAATTTCAGCGGGGGTCAAGCTTTCCCCCTCTGCAGCGTCTGCATAAATCCATCGTTCACCACAATAGCGGACTCGCCTGTGGGATAACGAGAACTCGCCGTCCGGCGGGACGTAGTCCGCGCTTTCGACAATTCAGGCGGCGCGAAGTTACTGCTTCGGGGGAGCGGCGTTCATCGGTTCTTTCTGTCCCCGATGACAGGTGTAGCAGGTGACCTTGGCCATCGTCTCGGGCTTCGCGTTGATCTCTTTCATCATGGCGAACATTGCGCGAGCCGTCACTTTATCTGCCTTCTCGTCGCTGGACCGATCGGTAGCGTGGCAGTCATTGCAGCCCATTCCTGTGCCCTGGACAGCCATGCCCATGCCTGCCCGCACCTCTTCCGGTTTCAAAACCTTGAGGTTTTTGGGGGCATTTCCCTGAGCAAAAACAGAAACGGCGGAAATCGCGAAGACGAACAGAAGGTTGCGCATTTCCGTACAGTGTACCTCAATTGTCATTACCCGCGCGGCGTTTGAAATCCACACCATCTCGATAGACTTAATGTTATTTAGCTTGACTCTTCACGGTTGACTATTTAGTCTATAGACTTAATGGACTATTCAAAAATCTACCTGCTCCTGATCCTGTCTCTGGCTCCGCTGTCCTATGGCCAAGTGGTCGGAGCTTCCGTCTCAGGCACCGCGCAGGATCCGAGCGGCGGGCGCATTCCGGAAGCCTCGATTTCCATCCAAAACACCCAGACCGGAGCCGCGCGGGTCCTGACCACGGACGGCGCCGGCCGGTACTCCGCACCATCTATTCCGGTGGGAAGCTACAGCATCACGGCCTCTAAGCAGGGATTCGCCCCGCAGGTGAAGACCGGAATCACGCTCGAAGTCGCCGGTCACACCACAGTCGATTTCGTCCTGCAGCCGGGCGAAATTCAGCAGTCAGTCACGATTGAGGAACAGTCCAGCCCGGTAACCCTGTCGGCCCAGGACACCGCCGGTCTGGTCAGCGAACGGCAGGTGAAGGATCTTCCGCTGAACGGGCGCAGCTTCGATTTGCTCATGACGCTGAACCCTGCCATCGTGAATTACACCCAGGGCCGGTCCGGCGGGGTCGGCACATCGAGTTCCTCGCTCGGCAATCAGTTCGCTGTCTCCGGCCGCCGTCCGCAGGAAAATCTGTTTCTGCTCAACGGCGTGGAATACACGGGAGCTTCCCTCATCAACACGACCCCCGGCGGGGCGAGCGGGCAGCTCCTGGGTGTGGACTCCGTCCTCGAATTCAACGTCGTCGCCGACAATTATGGCGCGCAGTACGGCAAACGGCCCGGCGGACAGGTTAGTATCGTCACCGCATCGGGAACCAACCAGCTGCACGGCACTCTCTACGAATTCCTGCGGAACAGCGCTCTGGACGCCCGCAACTTCTTCGATCAGGGCGCCGTTCCTCCCTTCCGGCGCAACGACTTCGGCGGCGCGCTGGGCGGCCCTCTGAAGAAAAACAAAATCTTCCTCTTCGGGAATTACGAAGGCTTTCGCCAGCACCTGGCCGTGAGCGACGTGACCACAGTCCCGGACAATGCCGCGCGCCAGGGTCCTCTCGGCCCCGGTGTAGCGCCTCTCCTCGCCCTTTGGCCGGTGCAAAACGGCCCCGAGCTGGGAGGAGGAATCGCCGAAGCGTTCAGTAATCCGCTGCAGATAATCCGGGAAGACTTCGGGACGGCCCGCATCGACTACAACATCTCGAACAACGACACGCTCTCCGCTATTTACACCGTGGATGACAGCGCGGACACCACGCCCACGGCGAATCCGCTCAGCGGTGTCGCCGAGCTCGCCCGCAATCATGTCGCGAGCCTGCAGGAGCAGCACGTCTTTTCACCTTCTCTGCTCAACACAGCCCGGATAGGGTTTTCACGCGGCACCTTCTATTTCGACGGGACCACTCCCGTGAACATCCCCGGTTGGATCGCCGGGCGCCCCATCGGCGCGATCGTGATCGGCGGCGGGACAGCATCCAACGGCGCATCCGCCCTTAGTCTGGCCGGAACGAATGCCGCGGCAAACCTGTCCGCCGCGCGAAACCTCTTCACGTACGACGACCACGCCGCATGGACTCATGGAATCCACACCGTCGAGGGCGGCCTTTGGTTCCAGGACATCCAGGCAAACGACAATCTCGCGCAGGATCAGTACGGCCAGGCATCCTTCACCAGTCTCGCCACCTTCCTTCAGGGCACCATCGCGACTTTCACGGTAGTTCCTTCTCCCACCGAGGTCGGCTGGCGCAGCAAGGAATACGCGGGTTTCATACAGGACACTATCAGGCCCGCCAAGAATCTGGAAATGAGGATCGGGTTCCGTTTCGAAGGAACCGACGGGTGGAACGAAGCCCGCGGCCGGGCGGCGAATTACTTGTTCGACGGCGGTGTGATCGCAACCAATCCGACTATCGGGAATTCAGTATTCTCGGTGAACCGGGCCAGGTTCTTACCCGAACCGCGCGTCGGTATCGCATGGGATCCCTTCGGCACCAGCCGAACCGTGATCCGCGCGGGAGCCGGGATCTACCGCGCGCTCCTCGACAATCTGGATTACCGGCTCGACCAGACCGCGCCCTTCAACGCCACCACTTCGATTAAGAACGTCCCTGTCGATGGACTTCAAATAGTTCCCGGCGCGGATCTGCCCTCCGGCAGCAAGATCTCACCGAGCGGTATGCAGCCCGACGCCTATACGCCGACCGTTATTTCCTGGAACTTCAGAGTGGAACAGCAAATCGCGCCCGGCACATCGTTGGCTGCCGGATATGTCGGTTCGCATGGTTACCATGAGATGCTCTCGGTCGATGCCAACGAACCCGTGCCGAACTACGTCAACGGCGTCGCCACCTACCCGGTCACATCGTCCCCGGTGCTGGCGAATCCCGCGGTCGCGAATACGACCACCTGGCTTTCCGAAGGGCTGAGTTCCTACAACGCCCTGCAACTTGACCTGAACCGCCGTTTCAGCCGCGGACTCCAGTTCCGGGCAGTCTACACCTGGTCGAAAAGTCTGGACGACGGGACCGCGTTGAACAGCAGCGTGGGTTCCAATGCGCCTGGCTTCGTCATGTTCCCGCTGAATCCAAAACTCGACTGGGGTCCCTCCACGTCCGATGTGCGTAACCTCGGCGTCATCAATGCCACCTGGCAACTGCCCTTCGGCAACCGCCTTCGGGGCATGGCCGGAAAGCTCGCCACCGGTTGGACCGTCAGCGGCATCGGGACACTACAGTCCGGGTTCCCGTTCACCCCTAGCCTGGGTTACAACCCGACCGATAACGGCGACAGCCGGAACCCCATCCGCCCGTCGGTGAATCCTGCCTTTCAGGGGCCGGTAATCCTCGGCAGCCCGAATCAATATTTCAATCCGCTGGCTTTCATCAATCCGGCGGCGGGAACATACGGAAATCTGGGCCGCGATACATTGACCGGTCCGGGACTCGCCCAGCTCGACGTCTCTGCCCAAAAGCTGACTTCGCTCAGCGAGAAAATCAAACTACAGTTCCGCGCGGAAATCTTCAATACCCTGAACCGGACTAACTTCGGAATCCCCAACCCGGTGGTGTATTCAGCGGCAGGCACAACCCCGTCACCCACCGCCGGAGTCATTACCTCCACCTCCACAACATCGCGCCAGATCCAGTTCGGCCTCAAGCTGCTGTGGTGAAACGGGTATACTTCTGAATCCCCATAGAGAATAGGGTATACTGAGCAGGCGGCATCCTCTTGGAAATACTGGCAGGCTTCGTAATCGCGCTCGCGATCGGAATTACAGGCGTCGGCGCCGGGAGCATCACTGCCCCCATCCTGATCCTTTTCTTCCACCAGTCGGCTACCAGCGCCGTGACGACCGCACTGGTTTTCGGAACTGTGGTGAAGCTGATCGCCACTCCGGTCTATCTGTCGCGTGGAAACGTGAACTTCCGGATTCTCAAGTATCTTGGAGCCGGCGGATTGCCTGCGGTCGTGATCGGCAGCCTGGTGCTAACGATGCTCGATCAGAAGGCGATGACCAACCCCGTTCTTCTGATCGTCGGACTCACCGTACTTGGAACGGCCGCCGCCACCCTGTGGCGCAGCCTCTCAAAGAAGATCGCCGTCCGGCCGGTTCCAGCCCCGAAATGGCTTCCATGGATTGTGGCGCCGATCGGCTTCGAGGTCGGATTTTCATCGGCGGGCGCAGGCGCGCTGGGCACAATCGTTCTGATGCGGTATACGGACCTTGAACCCGCCGAAGTGGTCGGAACCGACCTCGCCTTCGGTCTGCTGCTTTCGATCTTCGCCGGCGGAATTCACGCCAGCATGACGGGAGTCCCCTGGCATGTCCTGATCCAGTTGCTCATCGGAGGCATTCCGGCGGTTTTGATCGGGACGCAGCTGATCCGTGTCGTCTCGCCTCGAAAGATGCGTCTGGCGCTCTGCCTCTGGCTGATCTACATAGGCAGTCAGCTGACCTGGCGCGGAATCACGGGAACCGAGAGCGCTAAAGCTGCCGATATCGCCCGCCGGGTGCCCGCGGAATCCGCTAAACCCAGATAATTGTTTGCAAAAGCCTGTAACGGGCACGGGCGCGTTCTACCATATTCGTGGAGAGTGAACATTAAATGCCTGTACTGTCTCGCGAGCAGGAACATAATCCGTGGCTGTCCGCTGAAGCCCGCTTTGACAACGCCGCCGAAAAGCTGAACCTCGATGACGGTATGCGCAAAGTGTTGCGCAGCCCCGCCCGCGAAGTTACAGTGAATATCCCGGTGCCCCTCGATGACGGCCGTCTGGAAGTCTTCACCGGCTATCGCGTGCAGCATTCCATCGCGCGCGGTCCCGGCAAAGGCGGAATCCGCTACGCCCCCGATGTCACTCTGGACGAAGTCCGCGCTCTTGCCTCCTGGATGACGTGGAAGTGCGCAGTGGTCAACATTCCTTTCGGCGGCGCTAAAGGCGGCGTGATCTGCGATCCCTCGCTGATGTCGAATGGCGAACTAGAGCGCCTCACCCGCCGCTATACCGCCCAAATCATCGACGTCATCGGGCCGGAGCGCGATGTTCCCGCGCCCGACGTGAATACCAACGACAAAGTGATGGCCTGGATCATGGATACCTATTCCATGCACGTCGGTCATCTCACAACGGCGGTGGTAACCGGCAAGCCGATGGAACTTGGCGGATCTCTCGGGCGCAAAGAGGCGACGGGCCGCGGCTGCATGATCGTCGCCCAGCAGGCGCTCACGCAGCTAGGGCTTGCCCGCGCCGACGCGAGAATCGTGATCCAGGGATTCGGCAACGTCGGGGGCATGGCCGCGAAACTTATGGCGGCTCAGGGATTCAAGATCGTCGGACTCATCGAATACGACGGCGCTGTCTACAATCCGAAAGGCCTCGATATCAACGCGCTGATGGAGCACCGGCGGGAGACCGGTTCGATCACCGAATTTCAGGGTGCCGAAGCGATCGACAAGAAAGAAGCGATGTTCCTCGATTGCGACGTGCTGCTCCCTGCGGCAACCGAGAACGTCATCACTTCCGAAAATGCCAGCCGTCTTCGCTGTAAGATCCTGTGCGAAGGCGCCAATGGCCCCACCACCCCGTTAGCCGACGAAATTCTCGCCGACAAAAAGGTTTTTGTGATCCCCGATATCCTGGCCAATGCGGGCGGCGTCACAGTCTCCTATTTCGAATGGGTGCAGGACCGGCAGGGCTTCTTCTGGAACGAAGATCTTGTAAATACCAGACTGGAAGAAATCATGGTGAACAGCTTCGCCGCGGTAGTCAGTTACGCGGAGAAGCACGGTGTCGATAACCGCACCGCGGCCTACATGCTGGCCCTCGATCGCGTAGCGATTGCCATGAAGTTGCGGGGTATTTATGCCTGAACAGCGGCTTAAACAGCGGCTTTCCAAAGCCCTGTTCTTTCTGCTGGCCGTCTCGACGGCCTTCAGCGCCGACGCCAAACGGCCGATTACCGACACTGATCTCTACGCTTTTAAATGGATCGCCGATGCCCGGATATCTCCCGACGGCTCGAAAGTCATCTACACGCAAGTCCACGTTTCGCGGCAGCACGATGGCTATGAAAACGCCCTTTGGATCATTCCTGCCGCGGGCGGCGCACCCAGGCAACTGACTGCGGGTCCGCACGATTCCAGTGCGCGCTGGTCACCCGACGGAAAGCGCGTGGCATTCATTCGGCCCACCCTCAAAGACGGGTCCACGACGCCGCAGATCTATATTCTTTCAATGAGTGGCGGCGACGCCCATCAACTCACGGACATGCCGAAAGGCGCGGCCAATCCGGTGTGGTCTCCCGACAGCAAGCAGCTTGCATTCCTGAGCAGCACGCAGACCAAAGATTTCGAGAAAGACTCCGATGCAGAACCCGAAAGCGATGTCCGGATTATTACTCGCGCCGAATACCGGTCCAACGGCTCCGGCCTCAGCGAAACGGGCAGACCCGAACACATCTGGGTGATCGATCCGGACAGCACGCCGGGGCCGCGTCAGAAACCCGCTCAAATTACCGCGGGCGACTTCGACGAAGAGGATCCCGTCTGGGCACGCAATAACTCGAAGATCTACTTCATCTCGGATCGCGTCAAGGAACCCTATTACAAGCCCGAACAAAACACGATCTACTCCGTAGCGTCCACCGGCGGCGCGATTACAAAAATCACCGCAATCGACGGACCTGCCGGGCTTCTGTCACTCAGTCCGGACGGAAATCGGCTGGCGTTTGTGGGCCACACCAATAAAGGCGAGGGAGTCGTCGAGCGCCAGTTCAGCCAGCCGGATCTTTACATCACCAGCCTTCAGCCGGACTGGACCCCGAAGAATCTCACCGTCACTTATGACTTCGACGTTGCCGGCGCAGTTGGCGGCGACCAGGCGCCCCCGCGCGGAGGCGCGCCCTCGAAGCCTTTCTGGACCGCCGACAGCCGCTCCGTCTATGTCGTTTGCGCCGAGCAGGGCCGCACCAACCTGAAGCGGATTACCACCGATACCGGCAGAGTCGATCCGGTCACCAACAACGATTTCGATCTCTTCTCTTACAGCGCGACTCCGGACGGCAACAAAATCGCCGCGCTGATTTCCACCCCGACCAACATCGGCGACCTGTTCATGATCGACGGCAAGACGGGATCGATGAAGCAGATCACGCACATCAATGACGAGCTTTTCTCGCAGCTCAGCCTGACCGAGCCGGAGATGATCCGGTACAAGACCTTCGACGGGAAGATGATTCAGGCATGGGTGCAGAAGCCGCCCAACTTCGAAACCGGCAAGAAGTATCCGATGATTCTGGATATTCACGGCGGCCCGAACGCGGCGTACGGCTACACCTTCGATCATGAGTTTCAGTGGATGGCCGCGAAGGGCTTTGTGGTGCTCTATCCGAATCCGCGGGGCAGCACCACTTACGGGCAGGACTTCGGCAATGTAATTCAGTATCACTACCCCGGCGACGATTACAAGGATCTGATGGCGGGTGTGGATGAACTGGTGACGCGCGGCTGGGTCGATCCCGCCAAACTTGGCGTCACGGGCGGCAGCGGTGGCGGCGTTCTCACCAACTGGACCATCGGGCACACCACCCGCTTCAAGGCCGCCGTTTCGCAGCGATCCATCGCGGACTGGGCCGGCTGGTGGTACACAGCGGATTTCTCGCAGTTCAACGCTCCCTGGTTTCGTGGCGCGCCCTGGGAAGACGAAGCCGGATTCAAGGAGCGTTCGCCGATTACATACATTCTGAAAGTCGATACGCCGCTGATGCTGATCGAAGGTGACGCGGACCTGCGGACGCCTCCGTCGGATGGGGGCGAGCAGATGTTCAGGGCTTTGAAATATCTGAAGAAGCCGGTGGTGATGATCCGGTTTCCCGGCGAGAGCCACGAACTCTCACGCTCCGGAAAACCAACTCACCGTGTGGAACGCCTGGATCACATTGTTGCCTGGTTCGACAAATATCTAGCCGGCAAAGAAATCCATACTTACGACCAACAATAGACAGGGTCCCCTAGTAACGGTGCCAGGTCCCCTCGACCTTTTGCTGCGAAACACCCGGCTTGGTGTAATCGCAGACTCCCGATGAAAACACGGTCTTCAGCCGCGAGGCCTGTTCGGCGGTTAGCGGATGCGAATAATCGCTGGCGTTGAATGGCCGCACCTGGCATTTCAGAACCTCGTCCGTCAGCGGCGCGCCCGAAACGATTCGGGAATCCGCATGGGCAGGATAGAGATCGTTGCAGCGCCCTTTGCCCTTCCAGCTCAACGGTTCCACGATCTTCTCGCCTTCAGTCGTCCAGCAGGCGTCCGTCAGACCCGATGGTTTATCGCGCGCCACCTTCACCAGCGGACTATCGTGCGAAGCGTCCGCCGCGATATTGTCCAGCCACTGATTCATTTGCGCTGCCAGGTCGCCCAGCTTCAGCGGCGCGGGGCCGCTGGGCGGGAACAGAAGCGTCACCTGATTGCCGGCCGTGCCGTTCGCTTCCGTAAGCCGCGCCCGGATCACCATCGAACGGAAACGATCGTGAAGATTGCCGGACATGTCGAGATACGCGCGCCAGTCGAGGATCGGCACCGTGTTCAGACTGCCGCCGCCGGTGTTTACGCGCCCGCTCTGATACGCGATTTTCAGCGCCGCCGGATCGGCCACATCGCGGGCCGGCGCCAGCTTGCCATCCACATCGTGGCCGCCGATGACTTCGTTTAATTCCACGAACTGTTCCGCGCTGATCTGCCCCGCATTAAATGCCGTCAGACCGTATTGCACGCCGACATTATCCAGCGGCCGGCGGGCGGTGCCGGTTCTCGGATCGGTCCCGTAAACGTTGACCTCGTTGTCGAAGTAATCGCAGCGGGCGCCTTTTCGATTCGCCACCGGATCGAACACCAGCGTCTTCGGAATGATCGGGGCGCACGCCGTCGCATCCACCTGGTTGGCGGCCAGTCCCGTTTCCCATCCCGTGCTGCAGGTCTTGAATGTCGCAAAGCCGGATATAAGCGCTTTCTGATCGTCGTTCCACGGTTGTTTCGTGGTGCCGAAAGCATGCGACAGCAGAGTGCAATCGATCACGTCTTCGAAAATCGCATTGTCCGGAAATGCGATCTGCGGCATCAGGCCGTCGAGCAGTCCAGGATAATTCTGCGCCATCATCAACTGCTGGATCGCGCCGCCCGATCCGCCGGTTCCAATCGTGTGCACCGGTACGCCGAATTCTTTGATGAAGTGCTCCTTCACCATCATCATGGTCTCCGAGGAGATCACATCGTCGCAGGTGTTGCCAAAAACATTCAGAGATGACGCCGCTACCGCGAAACCCCTGCGCAGGAATTCGTCGTTGATGGCGCTGCCCGGAAGTCCCTGACGATAACCTGCCGCGCATCCGCCGCCGAAGGAATAGATCAGTCTGCCATTCCACGCCGCCGAGGGAGTCCACGGGTCCGGTGCGCCCTGGCTTGGATCTTCGAGGATGGCGATTTCGTAAATCGCGCGATTGATCGTCCCGCGCTCACGCCGCACGATATAGTCGATCGTCTTGCCGTCGCTGGTGGTGACTTTGGCGATGTCCGCTGGTTTTGCGCCGTTGGGATTGTAGGCCTTGAACCCCGCTGGAAGCGCGCCCGGAACCGGGGCGGCGCCGCCGCGCGCGCGTCCACCGGCAGGAGGAGGATCGGTTGACTTATACGCGTAGCTGACCACTGTCCGGACGCTGCAGTCGCCGTCGAGAGAGACACCCAGCCCCGCCTGTTCGGTCTGGCAAACGAAAGGCTTCTGATGGGGACCGGAAAAGACCGGGCCGGTGATGGGATGGTCAACCAGTTCCAGTTTGGCGGAGCCGCGGCCGGTCCTGACTTCAAGCGTATTCTTTCCGGGGTTCAGGCCTTCCACCAGACCAACGAGCGAGCCATGGTTGCCGGGCTTGAAAGAAGTGCTTATGTCGCGGCCATTTATCGAGGCGGTGATCTTTTCGCCGCCGCTGCTGGCCTCGACCAGAGCGCTTTCGCCCGTCACCATATCGGGCCGTCCCGAGAGGGTGTGGACATCCACGCCGTTTTGCGCCGCTGCCGCGAAAGACGAAAGCAGAAAAAAAGCGCTGAGCGCGCGACCGAAGTGCTGCCCGGGCTGCATCATAGCGAAAGCTCCTCCATCGGGTTAATTCTACCCAACGGCGAATTCATTTCGTTATGCCGGACCGGCGCGGCGGCGGCGTTTCGTGCCGGTTTAGACCTTGGGTTTGGGCGCTGGCAGATCGCGCGCCACTACTTTGTCCTGAAAACCAGTGCGTGCGTGCGAACCGTCGCAGAAGGGCTTGTTCTGCGATGCTCCGCAGCGGCAAAGCCCGATGGCAGTGCGGCCCGCGAGGCCGAACGTCTGTCCCTGGGGATCGGCGATTTCAAAATCGCCTTCAATTCGGATGGAGCCGTCGTTGTTAACCGTTACTTTAGTCGCTGGCATTCAAAGCCGATCCTAGCATGCCATGTGAGTGCCGCCGGTTTATTGCTGGTGATCGGGCACCACGTCGCCGAACGTCACGCTGGATTCCGAACCGAACCGCTTGTAATTCTCATACTTCACGGTCATATGCACGCGCTGCGACATGTTCTTGAACTGCAGAGTGTCGTCCGCGCGCGTGTAGGTCGGAAACCAGTACTTGCCGTCGATCTGCTCGCGGTAGGTCTCGAACTTCGGGAATTGCTGGTCCTCGCCTTTTTTTTGCTGACCGACGCCTTTACCAAAGGTCTTTACGATCTGAAAATCGCGATCGTCCACCCAAATGTCGCCTTCGAAATAGCGCTCACCCTTGACCATCGTCTTCGGTCTCACGGAAAACTTGTAGCAATCGATCTCGTCGAGCCGCTCTTTGCCTTCCGGGTGAATATCGTATTTACCGATGTCGTCGGTAGTCAGCACGAAAGGCTGGACGCTGCGCAGATCCTGTTCATCTTGCGGACTCAGGATCAGGTGCTGCAGGGTCACCATGGGCGCGTAGGTCACCTTCTCCTCGCGCTTCTTGTTCGGGCCGAAAGTGATTTCAGACACCATTTCCCACTTACCCTCGACCCTTCCGGAACCGTCCAGCTCTTCCATCTTGAGCGATTGCCGGTAGGTATAGTTCTCGCGGGCCTTGCGGAATTCAGCTTCCTTGGCGGCGAACTTACGGATAATCTCTTCGGGAGGCAGATCGGCGGCGTGGACGGGTATGGCGCTTGCGCCAACCGCCGCAAGCATGGAGCAAAAGATCAAAGCGCGCATTTCTGATTCTCCTGTTAGGACGTTAGCCTTAGTTCACTAGTTTCTTGGCGATTGTGAGCAACTGTATGTTGCTGGTCCCTTCGTAGATTCTTCCGATCTTGGCATCGCGATAGAGTTTTTCCACCGGATAGTCCTTGGTCACTCCCACGCCACCGTGCACTTCAATGGCTTTGGAAGCAACCTTTTCACCGACTTCCGACGCGTAGTATTTCGCCATCGCCGCTTCCTTGACGAAAGGAAGTCCCGCATCGCGCAAACGCGCCGCGTTGTAAACCAGTAGCCGCGCCGCTTCTACTTCCGTCGCCATCCGCGCAAGGTCAAGCTGGACAGCCTGGAATTCGGCGATCGCTTTGCCGAACTGCTTCCGTTCTTTGGCGTATTTCACCGCGTGGTCCAGAGCGCCCCGCGCCAGGCCCGTGAGCTGCGCGCCGATTCCGATGCGGCCTTCGTTCAACGTTTCGATGGCGATCTTGTAGCCCTGGCCGACTTCGCCCAGCACGTTCTCTTTGGGAACCTGGCATTGATCGAGAATCAATTCGCAGGTTGAAGATGCTCGCAGGCCGAGCTTGTCTTCTTTTCGCCCGGTGCTGAAGCCGGCGAAGGCCTTTTCCACGATAAAAGCCGTTATCCCGCGATATCCGGCTGACGGATTTGCGTTGGCAAACAGCACGAAAACCCCTGCTTCGGCGGCATTGCTGATCCAGAGTTTCCGGCCGTTCAGAACGAAATGATCGCCTTTGTCGGTCGCCGTGGTGGCAAGCCCGAATGCGTCGGAACCGGAGCCGGCTTCGGATAACGCATACGCGCCCACCGTGCCGCCGGCTAAACGGGTCAGATATTTCTTTTTCTGCGCTTCCGTTCCCCAGCGCACGATCGCATTGTTCACGATGGTGTTCTGTACATCGACAACCACACCCGCGGACGGATCGACAGCGGAGATTTCCTCGATGGCCAGCACGCACTGGAAGAAATTACCACCCTGGCCGCCGAATTCCTCCGGGATCTCGATCGCCATCAGGCCCAAATCGAAGAATTCCTGAATCAGGCCTTTATCGAAAACCGACTTCTCGTCCATTTCCCTGACGAGCGGACCGATTTTCTCCCGCGCGAAACGCCGTATGGTGTCCTGGAAAAGTTTCTCTTCTGCGTCAAGATGGGTCACTGCATTCGCTCCGGTCTTCGCTCAAAATGCTGCTTCAAAACTTTAGTTCGAAAAAGCTTCGTCCCTGCGATTCGGCAACGCCCCGGTGAGTCACATGACCCTGCCAGACATTCACCCCGGCGCACAGGCCCGGGTGCGCCCCGCAGGCCTTTTCAAGGCCCCGGTTCGCCAGTTCCAGCAGATACGGGAATGTTGCGTTGGTGAGCGCGAACGTTGACGTATGCGGCACCGCCGCGGGCATGTTCGATACGCAGTAGTGCAGCACAGCGTCCACAAAATAAATTGGATCCGTATGTGTGGTGGCATGGGAGGTCTCAAAACAGCCGCCCTGGTCAATCGCCACATCCACCACCACCGAGCCGTGCTTCATATCGCGGATCATCTCGCGCCGTACCAGCTTTGGCGCCGAAGCGCCGGGAATCAAAACGCCGCCGACCACCAGATCCGCATGTTTCAGAGTCTCTGCGATCGTCCACGCATTGGATGCCAGCGTCACCACGCCGCCGTTGAAAATATCGTCGAGCTCGCGGAGCCGGTTCAGATTGCGATCGATGATCGTCACGTGCGCGCCCATGCCCACCGCAACTTTCGCGGAATTAATTCCCACAATGCCGCCGCCCAGGATCGCCACATTCGCCGGCGCGACTCCCGGCACCCCGCCCAGCAGAATGCCGCGTCCTCCATTCGGCCGTTCCAGATATTGCGCGCCAACCTGCACCGCCATCCGGCCCGCCACTTCGCTCATCGGTACCAGCAGGGGCAAGGAACCGTCGCGATCGACGATCGTCTCATAAGCCACGCCGCTCAAACCGGCTTTGAGCATCTGGTCCGTCAATTCCGGAAGCGGCGCCAGATGAAGGTAGGTGAACAGAATTAACCCCGGCCGGAAGTACGGGTATTCCGAGGGTTGAGGTTCTTTGACCTTAACCACCAGCTCGGCCTTCGACCAGACCTCTCCGGCGGTGGGAACAATCTTAGCCCCGGCCCGGACATACTCGGCATCCGGAAGCGTGCTGTCCTCTCCGGCGTGAGTTTCGACCAGCACCTGATGGCCGGCTTCCACCAGAGCGCTGGCAGCGCTTGGCACAAGTCCTACGCGTGTTTCGTGATCCTTTACTTCCTTCGGTACGCCGATGATCATAAAGTGTCCACTGACTATGTTCCCATCAGTAAGTCGTTCCTGCTGAAGCTGTTCTGTTCAATGCGGTGTAGACCCTGACGGCGGTTCGGCCGGCGGCGTGACCGGAACCGGTGGTTCGGAGCCCAATGGCGCGCTCGCGCCGGGAGCCGGAACGGTCGCATTCGGCGCGAGGGGTAAGTCATCCACCGGTTTCGGCCCCAGCCCCAGTCCGATCAATGCCGCCGCCGTAATCTTGCCCGTGGGGGGAAGTTTCTGATCGGTCTGGAAGCGGCGCATGGCGTCGCTGGTATCGCTGTCCCACACGCCAGTGGGTTCCTCGTGCAGGTAGCCTTTGGCAATCAATGCGGTCTGGATATCCCGGTATCGGTCCGGAGTGGGCGCCAGCTGACCCCGCGACCGGGTTGCGACGGCAGTTTTCTTCCCGGATTTGCCCGTCTTGGAGCTCGATTTCGCCGCTGTCCTTGGGCCCGCTTTCGTGGCTGACTTTGTGGTCGATCCGGGGCCCGATTTCGAACTCGAAGTGCCAGCCCGCGCCGGCCCCGCCTTGGAAGAGGTTCCCGCTTTGGAACTGCCGGCTACCGTCTTGTGAACGGCCGCGGGAGGCGCCTTTGTTGTCGATGTGGATGCTGCCTTCTTTGGTGCAGTTTTCGGGGTAGTAGTTGAAGGAGTTGTCGCCTGAGGCAGAGCCAATGACCCCGCCAGCAGCGTAATACAGAAAAGAAAAAGCGCAGTTTTCATGAGCAAAAAGAAAGGGGGCAAGATCTGCCCCCCGTCTTTCATTGTACAGTTTTGAACGTCTTTTTATTGGGCCGGGACGGTTCCGGAAGCGAACCGTGAAACCCATTCGCCGCCGCGCTGGCCCGGCGCCTGGCTTTCCACATGGAAGACCACCGCATCGCCCGGCTTGAGAGTGGCCTGAATGCGCCGGATGTCTTCCGGTGAATTGACCGCCTGCCGGTTCATTTCGATAACGATGTCTCCCTTGCTGAGTCCGATATCGTCGGCGAACGAACCGGGCTCGACCGACGAGATCAGCACGCCGCCCTTAAAGTTCATACCCTGCCGGTCGACAGAGCGAAGCGCCTGTACCGACATGCCGAACTTCATTTGAGTTGCGTCCTGAGCATTCTCAGGCTCATCCGTCTTGGCGCCGCCGTATTGATCCGCGAAGATCTTGGTGCGGTCGCCCACCACGATGTCCAGAGCCATCTGCTTCTTGGCGCGCGTCACGTCAACCTTCAGCGTGCTGCCAACCGGGCTCTCGGCGACCAGGTCGATCAAATCCTGACCCTTGTGGATCGCATGGCCGTTGATCGACGAGATAACGTCTTGTTCCTTCAAGCCGGCTTTGTCGGCCGGGCCATTCGGTTCCACGCTCTGGACGAAGATGCCGTGCTCGGCGCCGTAGACCTTGAGCAGGGCGGCATGGCTCGATCCCGCTTCCTCACTGAACCGGATGCCGATCGAACCGCGCGTTACATGTCCGTTCTTGATGATCTGGTTGTAAACGTATACCGCAGTGTTGATCGGCATGGCAAAGCCGATGCCCTGATAACCGCCGCTGCGGCTGGCAATCATCGTGTTGATGCCGATGACTTCCCCGTTGATGTTGGCCAGAGGGCCGCCGCTGTTACCGGGATTGATCGCGGCGTCGGTCTGGATGAAGTGCTGGAAGCTGCTGGTGCCTTCGCCAGGTCCAAGGTCGCGCGCTACGGCACTGATGATGCCCGCGGTCACCGTCGCCTGGAAACCGAACGGCGAACCGATCGCCACTGACCAGTCGCCCGGCTGCATCGCGTCGGAGTTGCCAATCTTTGCCGCCACCAGGTTCTTTTTGTCGACGTGGATGACCGCCAAGTCGGTATCTTTGTCTGTACCGATGACCGTAGCCGGATACTCCGTGTCGTCGTTCATGAACTTCACTCTGATCCGGGTCGCTTTTTCGACCACGTGATTGTTGGTCAGGATGTAGCCGTTTCGGTCTACAACGACGCCCGAGCCGAGGCTTCCGCTGCGCTGATCCTCCGGCGGCTCACCGAACTGGCCGCCACCACCGCCGGGACCACCGGGGCTACCGAAGAAGCGCTGGAAGAAGTCCTGCAGTCCGCCGTTGTTATCGTCGTTGTCGTCGCCATTAGGCGCCTGCTGAGGCTGCTGTTGCCGCCGGCGCGGTTGAACGCGGGTCTGCGGAGCGGCCTTGGTTTCCGTCTTCGGAATATATTCCGTGGAAATGTTCACCACCGACGGTTCCAGGAACTTCGCCAGCTTGGTGAAATCGTTCTGCAGCGCCACTGGAGCCGGAACAACGAGGGGTGTCGCGTCAGGAGCGGCCGCCTGTTCTTTGGCCGCTTTGGCCCCCGTCTGCACAAGCGTGCCGATCAAAATTCCGATCGACAGCGTAAAGATCATCAGCGTAAACGACAGAAATTTCTGTCTCCGCACCTTGTCGTAGAAACTCATTTTTTACTTACTCCTCTTGTCAGCGCAATCGCTCGGATTATACACCCGGATCTGCAAGCTGGCTGCTGCAACGCCGGTAAAAATAAGAACTTGAACCCGACATCCTAATGATGCTCTCACGGTTTGACCCGTTTCAAGTCCGGCTTGAATTCAACGAGCAAGATGCCAGCCAAAATCAGCCCGGCGCCCGCTGTCCCGCGAATTCCCATGATTTCCCCGGTCAGAAGCCAGGAGGTCAGCCAGGCGACTACAGGTTCGAGAGCGAAAATCAGAGCCGCCCGGGTGGAACTCGTGTACTGTTGAGCCCACGCCATCGTTGTAAACGCCAGACCGGTCGCCAGTAGTCCGGTCACCAAAACGGCCGTGGCGAGACCGGCCGTCGGGTGAAAAGTCACCGGGGCTCTCAAGGCCAGGAAAAAGACGAACACCAACGCCAGGACCGCGGCCACGGCGATCTGCACCACGGCCAGCGACTCGAACCCGATGACAGGCGAAAAATGCCCGATAACCACAATGTGCACCGCAAACAGCACGGCGCAAAAAAATGTCAGGAGGTCCCCGCGGTTCACGCTGAAACCGGCCGACATCATATTGCCCGGAAGGGTCATCAGAATCATCCCGAAAGACGCAATAACGATCCCGGCGCCCTCCAGGGCGCGCGGTCTGTTTCCATAGACGACTGAGCCCGTTAAAGGTACCATCGGAATCGACAAAGATGTCAGAAAAGCCGATTTGGACGGCGTCGTCAGCCCCAGTCCGATGGTTTGCAGAACGTAAGCGCCAAACAGCAGCGTCCCGGCCAGCAAACCCGCCAGCCAAGCCGTCCGTGGAATGCCCTTTTGGCGCAGTCCCGTCCCGTAAATCAGCGCCAGCGCCACAAAAGCCAGCGTGAACCGCAGCGCGATAAACAGCACGGGCGAAACATCCGCCAACGCACCTTTCACCACGACGAAGGTGGTACCCCAGACAACGGTAATCCCGGCCAGAGCCAGTTCGGCCCGGCGCTGCTTTCCTCCACGGACGTGCTTCACGCGTTCCCGTTGTCCCGCAGCAGTAATCCCGCCAGCAGCATCACCCTCTTCAGGCCAAGATCCCGTCCATTGGACCGGTACCATTCCGATATCGTGTGCGCTCCTCCGCCCTTGCCGCCGGCCCCGATGGAGACGGCCGGTATGCCGAGCGAGAGCGGGATATTGGCGTCGGTCGAGGCGCAGTCCAGCCGCGAGCGGATCCCGAGGTGCGAGTCGACGGAACGGATCATGGCGATCAGCGGAGAATCGGCGGGCAAAGCCGCCGCTGGCCGGCTCCCGATCTCTCGCACGCGGGCAGTGACTTTCGCGCCCGTAGCCCGTGCATTTTCTGTCTTTTCACTGAAGGCGACGGAGCTCCGGAGCGCTTGCACCAGTTCCTCCATCCGGTCGTTGTCTTCGGACCGGATGTCGATCTTGGCGCGCGCCACGGAAGGAATCGCGTTAATCCCCGTACCACCCTCAATCAGTCCGACATTGACCGAGACTTTCGGCGAGGAGCGCGGATCCACGGGTTTGTCGTCGATAAAAGAAGTCATCGACCGGTTGAGCGCGTGAACCGGGTTGGCGACGCCGAAATCGCTCCAGCTGTGCCCGCCCGCCCCCGTGAACGAAACTTCGAATCGCCGGCTGCCCAGCGCTTGCACCGTCACATGATCGGTTGCCGCCCCGTCCAGCACCAGAAAAGCCCGAATTCGCTCAACGAGTTCCGGCTGAGCGCAGACGTGCCGTATGCCGCAAAGATTGCCTTCCCCTTCTTCCCCTACATTCGCAATTAAAAGGAGGCGGCTCCAAAGGTCCGCACAGGTCGCCGGGTCCGCCGTCGCTTTGATCGCCTTGGCAATGGCAAGAAGAGCCGCCAGACCCGCGCCGTTGTCTGAAACGCCGGGGCCCTGCATATCCCCATCCCGGTCTATATAAATGTCTTCTTTGGTACGGGGCGCCAGAACCGTATCCAGATGAGCCGTCAGCGCCACCAGCGTCGAGGCCGGAAGCCGATCGCCGGAGGGAGGCTCCAGTGAACTCAGGACGTTTCCGGCGGCATCGATCCAGGCATGCCACCCGATCAGCCGCAGTTGCGCGGCAAACCATTCGGCCCGCTCCCTTTCAAGGAAAGTGGGGGCTGGAACGCGGCAAAGTCGAAGATGGATATCGTTCACCCACTGTTTTTCGCGGGTGAACCAGCGCAGAACGTCGCGCATCTCGGGGCTTCCGGAAAGTTCTCCGGCGGTCACAGTCGCGAGTGAAGGTTTGCCCGTCACCATTTGAGTGTAACGGGCGCTGCACGCGACACTCCCGCGTTCATCTGCCCGGAGATCGGCCAGAAATCAGGGATCTGGGCGGTAAACCTCAGAAAACCCGGCAGTTCAGCCGCCACCGGCAGTGCGGGCCGCGTGCGTTTTTTCGATGTGGTGCAGGGCCGCATCCCGCAGCGCCTGACGTCTTTTCGCAATACCGGCGAGTTCCGAGACGATGCCTGCAGAGGTATTGGGGTCATGCAGGTATTGCGCGACATCCAGCTGGCTTTGCACGCGAAACCACTCCAGTGTCGCCGCTTCGTATTTCCCAGCGATTCGCTTGCATTGAGCGCAACCGTCGACAAAGTTCATTTGCTTCTGTCGTCATACTAGCCCAACCAGCCCCTGGCGGTTGCCAAAGTTTGTATTGAAAGACCCCCAATCGCTGTATACCCTTGAGCCGCGGGCTGCGTATACAATTTGACAAGGGCCTGCCGGATCTCCCGAGAGCTTTATCCCGGCCAAATTTCCCGAAGCACACAAGAGGAGTATTTTTGAAGTTTCGCTTTGCTGGCATTCTTATCCTGAGCGGCGCACTGCTGCTTGTATCGGCTGGTGGCGCTGGCGCGCAAGTCGTGGACGCTCCTCAAAATCCACCGCCGCCCCCGGCAGCCCAGGTTCCTCCGACGATTGCCCCATCGGCACCGTCCGCGCCGACCGTTCCGGACTACCCCGATCCCCGGACCCTCACCATTGGCCTTTTCTACTGGGACACAAGCTCGTCCCCCTAGTTGAGCATCTATACCGGACGCGGGGCGACCGACTACGAAACTCTGACCGACCTCGGAAAGGTGCACCGGGCCCCGGGTTTCGACGTCAGTTATCCCATCACAAGAACCGGCACTCTTCACCTCGAAGCTTTTGAAATTAAAGGGACAGGCAGTCAAACCGCCACTCAGGCGCTGGATATTTATACGACACCCATCACCAAGGGCGACTATCTCGATACCCAGTACCAGGTGCGCAATGTGAAGTTCTACCTGGATGACTTGCTGTTCCCGCACAAGTTTCCGGTGAGCCGTCTCCGCTTCAAGTCCATCTGGGCCATTGAATATGTATCGACCCACGCCAAGGCGAATGCGCCGTATGTCACGGCGGGCGAAGTGGTGGATGGAAACCAGAACATCGTCCTTCCGGTCTTTGGACTGGCTGCCGAGTACGCCATCACCAAACATGTTCTCTTCCGGCTCGATGGATCCGGATTCGGCATTCCCCGCCGCTCCGATATCTGGGACGCTTCGGCGACGCTTTCCTGGCGCATTGGCCATGTCGAGGTTGTCGGTGGCGGAAAAGCTCTGCACTACAAGAGTTCCCCCAACAGCACCGAATATCAGGTAGACACCTTTTACGGCGCAATGGTAGGAGCGCGCTGGCATTTCTAGCCAGCCCTTTGCGGCCTCGCCGGCAACATGACGCTTGATGTTGGATGCGGTATTCGCAAATACCCCGGTTCGGTCGGAATCGATCTGAACCCGGCGGCAGCAGCCGACGTGATCTGCGATCTGGACAAGTTTCCCTATCCTTTCGCCGATCGTTCCTTCGAAAGTCTGCGCGCCATTCATGTGATTGAACACCTGACCGATATCGTCCGGACTATGGAAGAATTCCATCGTCTGGTCCGGCCCGGCGGACGGGTCCGCATCGAAACCCCGCACTACACCGATTACAGTTCTTTCTGCGATCCCACCCACAAACACCACCTGAACAGCTTTTCGTTCCGCTACTTCGGCGACAACCACGGTGGCTTCGGATATTACACGAAAGCAAAATTCCGTGAGATTTCGGTCCGGGTCACCCTACTAGCTTTCTGGAAATGGCTGGGCTTTCAGTTTCTGGTGAACCGTTTTCCGCGCTTCCGGAAGTTCTGGGAGTTCTATCTTTGTTATTTGATCCGGGGAAAGGCAATGGAGTTTGAATTTGAACCCGTTGGCCCCCCTGTACCGCCTCGCTGACCGTCTTCGCTACCGCAAAGACCACAACCTCGGCAGACGGGGTGAAGATCTCGCCCACCGCTATCTGCGCGCCCGCGGATTTATCATTGCCGCCCGCAACTGGCGTCCTCCGCAGGGCGGCGGTGAGATCGACATCATCGCCTGGGAGAACGCGTCCGGGCAAACATCCCTGGTATTCATAGAGGTCAAGACGCGCTCGTCCGATGCCTGGAGCCCGCCCGAGCGCGCCATCGATGCGGAGAAAATGCGCGTCCTCCGGCGAGCCGCGCGCGACTACATCCGCCGGTCCGGAGCCGATCCCGCGCGGGTCCGTTTCGACGCCATTTCCATTACCGGAGGGAAACTGGAGCACTTCCGCGAAGCCTTCACGTGGGACCTCTCGCTATATTAGTTTTCACGCCATGCCAGAACTGCGCAAAGACCCGCTCACCGATCAGTGGGTAATTATCGCCACCGATCGCGCGCGCAGGCCCAACGATTTTTTCCGTCAGCCCGTGCCATCGGTTCCTTCGGGGCGCATCTGTCCGTTCTGCCCGGGTAACGAATCGAAGACGCCTCCGGAAGTGCTGGCATATCGCAACGGTTCGGGCGCGAACCAGAGCGGCTGGTCTTTGCGCGTGGTCCCCAACAAATTCCCTGTGCTCGGCATTGAAGGCGAACTGGACCGCCAGGGTGAAGGGATCTTCGACAAGATGCAGGGCATCGGCGCCCATGAGGTCATCATCGAATCGCCGGAGCACCTGCTGAGCATGACGGAGCTCTCCGAAAAGTCTGTCGAGCAGGTGCTTTGGGCTTTCCGCGATCGCATGCAGGATTTGAAAAACGATCGCCGTCTGCGCTATGTTCTCCTGTTCAAGAACCAGGGAGAGGCGGCGGGCGCGACGCTGGAACACACCCATTCGCAGCTCATCGCGCTGCCCGTGGTTCCGAAACGCGTTCAGGAAGAACTGCACGGCGCCCGCAGATATTACAAGTTCAAGGAGCGGTGTCTCTATTGCGATTTAATTCGCCAGGAGACGAAGGCAGCCGCCCGCATCGTGACCGAGACAGACCGTTTCATCGTGCTGGAGCCCTACGCCGCGCGGTTTCCGTTTGAGACCTGGATACTTCCCAAACAACATCGTTCGCACTATGAAGACATCGACGCACCGCACCTGGAGAATCTGGCCTGGGTTCTCAAGTCGACTCTCAGGAAGATCGACAAGGTTCTGGAGCGTCCGCCCTACAATTTCCTGGTTCATACCGCGCCGCTGCAGGATGCTGCCAACGCTTATTTTCACTGGCACATCGAAATCATCCCGAAGCTGACCCGGGTCGCGGGCTTCGAATGGGGAACCGGCTTCTACATCAATCCCACCCCGCCGGAAGAGTCGGCCCAGTTCCTGCGCGAAGCCGGGCTGGGGTAATTTGCGGGCAAGTCATTTTTTCGGCCCGACGTTAAAGCGCACTTCCAGATAAGTTATCGACCCGTCGACTTCCTTGTACCAGTGCGGCGTTCCCGCCGGCACCAGCACTGTATCCCCTTTGGCGACATGGCGAGTGACGCCGCCGTCAATCGTAACGGTCTTGCCGCTGCGGTTCAGCGTTCCGCCGGTGACGATGGTTCCCGACCCTTCGATAATGTAATGAAGTTCCGTGCCATCCGGATGGGCTCCGGCGCCCGCCGGTTGTGCCCGATGAACGACATTGATCATGTAACGCGGATCGTTCGCCACACGCGACGCCACCATCGCATCGGGCGTCGCTTTGATTTTTTCATTCAGCACCTTCATCAGTTCTGCTGAAGTATTGAATTCGGCGGGGTCGGGCGTCTTGTCCGCCGATCCCAGGTCCGCGGCGGCCAGAGTAAGAAAAATCAAAGACACTACGGGCATCGGGGAGGGGCGTCGCATGGATATTTTCCTTTTCTTCAAATCCAGGTTGCTCGGAATTAATCGGAGTATACGTCAGGCCGGCGCCGGCGAACGCCGGTTAAATGTGTCCCCGAACACAGCGAAAGATTGCCCGAAGGAACGGTTTACCTGGAACGCAAACACCCGATTCCCGCGCCAAAAGGCAGACAGGCATGGATTTCTCACTACCCGCCCTGAAAATAAACGGCCCCGGAAATCCCTCGAATACATAACAAAAGATTGTCGCTCTAATAACTTTTCGGTTATTGATCCCTATACACCTCCGAAATAGTATTACTTACAGTTTCATTAGCTTTGGTCTGAGGGGTGGGGGAATTATGGTCTCAACTAGACGTGTACTTTGCATAGCTGGCCTCTTTGCGCTGGCTGTTTTCAGCGGGTCGAATGCACTGGCCCAATCGGCCGGCACAGGCGCTCTTACCGCCACGGTTACCGATGCTTCGGGCGCCGTGATTCCCGGTGCCAGCGTCACAGTCTCTCACCCGGAAACCGGTCTCAACCGGACGCAGACAACGGAATCGAACGGCAGTTCCACCTTCACGCTGCTCCCTCCGGGAAACTACAGCGTCAGCATTTCAGCCGCGGGCTTCGGGAAGGTTGATCTGCCGTCTGTAACAGTGAACGTCACGGAAACCCGCGCCCTCACCCAGCGCCTCACGGTGGGCACGCAGCAGCAGGAAGTGACGGTTGAAGCCGTTGCGCAAAATGTCCAGACCGAAAATGCCACACTGGGCGGCGTAGTGGCGACGAAGTCAATCTCCGACCTCCCTCTTGTGACCCGAAACTTCACCCAGATTATGGGGCTTTCCGCCGGCATCAGCGCGCCCGTCACGAATGCCGCCGCGCTGGGGCGGGGGTTCGGCTCAATCTACAGCAATGGCCAGAACGACATCAGCAACAGTTTTCAGATCGACGGCGTCACCGTAAATGAGTTCGGCGGCGGCTCCGCCAGCGGCGGAAGTTTCTTCGGCGAGATTCCGACTCCCAGTCCGGACGCCCTCCAGGAATTCAAAGTTCAAACAGCCCAGTACGATGCCAGTTTCGGACGCAACTCGGGCGCTCAGGTCAGCATTATTACGAAGTCCGGGAGCAACGCTCTCCACGGGAGCGCCTTTGAGTTCTTCCGCAATGAAGATCTGAACGCCAATGACTGGTTCCGCAATCGCAATGGCCAGGCGCGCGGGCTGCTCCGGCAAAATCAATACGGCGGCACCGTCGGCGGGAAAATCACCAAGGACAAGCTGTTTTATTTTCTCTCTTATCAGGGAACAAAACAGTTCAACGGCGTGGCAGCCAGCGGATCCTCCACGGTCTCGGTCCCCGCGCAGTTGACCGACGACCGCAGCGCAGCCGCTCTCGGCCGCGAGTTCTGTCCCGCCAACAATCCCATTATCAATACGGCCACCAATGCTGGCGGCACGCAGGTGGCCTGCGACGGATCGAATATCAACCCGGTCGCGCTCGCGGTGCTCAACTTTAAAGTGAAGGCGGGCGGCTTTGCCATCCCCACGCCTCAGCTGATCCTCAATCAGAACACTAGCAAGGCCATCGGATTTTCCGCCTTCAGTATTCCGGCGAGGTTTTCGGAAAATCAGGAACTCGGCAACGTGGACTATGTGATTTCCCCGAAACATTCACTGGCCCTGAAGGCCTCCTACGCGATCGCTCCCCAGCAGACGTACCTCCTGGCGGGGCAGCCTCCCGGCGGCGGCGCGATTTCACTCTCCGGTTCTCAGGTCGAATCGGCCAAACTGACTTCACTGATTTCGAGCCACATGGTCAATGAAGCACGCTTCTCGCTGTTTTATATCCGGGCCTCAAATAACACCACCGATGAGGTCACGCCCTCGGCTATCGGCCTCAGACCTGTCGACCCTTCGTTCAATGTGATGCCGATTCTCACCGTCACGGGCTATCTCGGTATCGGAGGCGGCGGCACCGACGGTTCGCACGCACCCCAGCAAACCTATGAATATTCCGACCAGTTGTCCTGGACCAGCGGACGCCAGACCATCAAGGGCGGCGTCGACGTTCAGCGCGTCGATTACAACATCGACGTCACCGGTATCGGGCGCGGCGGCGTCACCTTTCAGACCTTCTCGGATTTCCTGTTGGGCGAAAGCGCGGCGCAGAACGGCAGTCCGACAGGCCTGAGCAATATCCTCAGTTCGAACGGAACGGCCCTGCCTCCGGGAGGCAGCCTGAACCAGATGCGCGCCAATCAGCTCAGCGCCTTCGTTCAGGACGATTACAAGCTGAGTCAAAGATTCACGCTGAACCTCGGGCTCCGCTGGGAATATGACGGTACCGGATACGACGTCGACACAGCCAATGGCGGCGGAAACGCCAGCTGGACGCTTGACCAAACGGTGCCGATACCGCCCGCTTCAGGAACTTATGTCGGTTACACCGTTGCGAATAATTTCGCCGGCGCGGTGCCCGCGGGCGTCGTGAAACGCCCCCTGAATCTGCTGACCAACGGCCATGCGCCGTACAAGGATTTCGCGCCGCGCATCGGATTTGCCTGGCAACCTTTCGATAGCTCCGGTAAATTCGTGGTCCGCGGCGGCTTCGGAAACTTTTATCAGGTGATGCAGGGTAATATCTGGCTGCTGGAGCTGAATAACAATCCGCCGATCGCGGCAAAATTCAATCTGTCCGGCGCGGCCAATAATCTGGCCACTTTCGCGGTCCCCTATAATCCGCCTGTCGTGCGCGGCTTCTTTCCCAGTTTCCTGCGAACGCCGACGTCGAGTCTTTCCCAGCAGGCGCTCGATCCCAGTCTGATCACGCCTTGGACCTACGATTTCAATCTCAACCTTCAATACGCAATCAATCCCACCGTTTCACTCGAAGTCGGCTTCGTCGGGACGCGTTCCGAACATCTGGTAGCCGGGTCAGTGCTGAATACGCCCCAAATCGCAACCGCGGGCAACCCCATTAACTGCGGCGGCCCGAGCGGCTGCATCACCACCAATACCGCGGCGAATGCCGCTCAGCGCGTCCCGGTCCTTGGCATTACGTCCAACGGCGTCTCTTACGGTTCCAATGTCGGAGACGCAGAATCCAGTTCCCTGCAAGCCACGCTTCGCAAACAGTTCTCGCATGGACTTCAGGCGCAGGCGGCTTATACCTTTGGTCGCGTGTTCACCGATGTTTCAGGCACCGTGTTCACGGGCGGATATGCGGGAACGGTGACGAGCAACGATCCCACCAACCGTGCCCAAATGCACGGGCTGGCCGACTACAACCGGACCCACCGGCTGGTCGTCAATTACTCCTATCAGCTCCCGGACTTTCACAAGAATCAGGGCTTCGCCGGCCGGGCGCTTTCCAGTTGGGGCGTTTCTGGCGTGACCATTGTGCAAAGCGGATTGCCGATGACGCTCACGGATACGGGCGGCGCGATTTTGGGCCTCACCACCGTCAGAGCTCAAATGTGTCCCGGTTTCACTTATGGCCAGCTCGCCAGCTCCGGAGGCCTCGAGTCGAATCTCAACAGCTACTTCAATTTGAATGCTGTCGCCGACACCACGGCAACCAAGGGCGCCGCGGGATGCCCGTTCCCGATTGTGGGACAGGTGAATGGCGCCGGCGGCGCGACCGGTTTCGGAAACACCGGCCGGTCGGTCCTTATCGGGCCGGGCCAGTTCAACTTCGACGCTTCGCTCATCAAGAATCTGAGGACCGGCGGCCTGAGTGAAAACGCCAGTTTGCAGCTGCGCGCCGAGTTCTTTAATTTGTTCAACCACCCGACTTTCAACAATCCGAGCACAGTCGTAAATGCGGCGACGTTTGGACAGATTTCCGCCACCTCCGTGGCGCCCCGGATTGTGCAGCTGGCGTTGAGGTATTCGTTCTAGCTGAGGCGCGTTCTCAGGCAGAGGCAACAACAAAAGGTTATCGGCAGAATAGCCCTCGGGTTATTGCTTGCCAGTCCAATGGCTAATAGAATTGCCGATAGCTGGTGGTACGTGGGATACTGGGCGGCTCATCGCCCAAGAAGGTCCGCGTCCGGCAGGTCGGATTTTTGAAGGAGTAAATCGATGAACAAAGCCAGGTTTTTCTTAGCCTTCGGCGTCACGCTAGCATTGTCCGGCCCGTCCATGGCGGCTGAACTCACCAGCGCCCCCAAGACCGTCACCTATACAAAGGATGTCGCCCCGATCTTCCAGGAAAAGTGCGAATCCTGCCACCGTCCGGGCACGAATGCTCCGATGTCTCTGCGCACCTGGCAGGAGGCGCGCCCCTGGGCCAAGTCGATAAAGGCACGGGTGGTCACCCAGAACATGCCGCCGTGGCATCTCGACAAGACCGTAGGCATCCAGGATTTCAGCAATGACCGCTCGCTCAGCGACGCACAGATTGCAACTGTCGTGAAGTGGGTCGACGGCGGCGCTCTGCAGGGCGATCCCAAAGATATGCCCGTCGCCAAAGTGTGGCCCTCGGAAGACGGCTGGATGCTGGCGAAGCAGTTCGGTGAGCCCGACCTCGTCATCAAGTCGGACGACTACACCATGTACGCCCATGGTCAGGACGTGTGGTGGAAACCCGTCAGCGTGATCCCGCTCACCGAAGCGCGCTGGGTTCGCGCCGTGGAACTTCGTCCCACCGCCGCCGGCCGCAAGATTACTCATCACTCCGTGGCTTCACTCCATCAGACCGATCCCGATGCCAAGACTGACAGCGCCGACGACGACGATCCGGGCGCCGCCGCCAATCCGGGTGGCATCCTCATGGAATGGGCCATCGGCAAGAACTATGACACCTACCGCCCCGGCAGCGGCAAACTGCTTCTCCCCGGCGCCGAGATTCGCTGGGACATTCACTACCACGCCAGCGGCGAACAGGTTACCGATCACAGTGAACTGGCTGTCTACCTTTATCCGAAAGGTCAGGAACCGAAATACAAAACGGTCCTGACTAACTTCGGCGCCACCAATCGCGCCGACGGCGGCCTGGATATCCCTCCGAACAGCATCAAGGTGACGCAGGGATACCATGTTTTGAAATCGGCGGCCCGGCTCGAAAATTTCCAGCCCCATATGCATTTGCGCGGCAAGGCGATGTCAATGGAAGCCATCCTTCCCGACGGCACTGTCCGGCTACTTAGCTATGTGGATAAGTTCAACTTCAACTGGATGAACAATTACATCTATACGGATGAGGCCGCGCCGGTGCTCCCGAAGGGCACGGTGATTCACATCACCGCCTGGCATGACAACACCACCGCCAACCCCAACAATCCGGATCCGGATCAATGGGTAGGCCAGGGTGATCGCACGGTGGATGAAATGGCGCACGCGTGGGTGAACGTAACTTACATCAGCGATCAGGATTACAAGGACTGGCTCGCCGCTCATAAACCGGCGCGGGCGGTAACGTCCCGGCGCGGCCAGTAAGCGCTCTTCAAAGTTGCGAACCGGCAGCGGTGCAGCACGGCCGCTGCCTCTGGCTTTACGAGGTATCAACAGGAGAAATGGCGTCAATGGGAAAGCGGTTCCGCCGGGCGACTCGTATCGGCATCATGGTTCCAATGCTGCTGATCGGCGGGTCCCTCGCTTTCGGCCAGTTGCCGGTCGAGCCTTCCCATAACTCCGGCCTTGGAATAACGGGCGCATTCGAGGGCTGGTTCAAAAATCCTGACGGGACTTTCAGTCTGCTCGCAGGTTACTTCAATCGCAACGCGAAAGAGGAACTCGACATCCCGGTCGGACCCAACAACAAAATCGAGCCCGGACCGCCGGACCAGGGTCAGCCGACCCACTTCGCGCCGCGCCGTCAGTGGGGCGTCTTCCGGATCGTTGTGCCGAAGGATTTCGGCGACAAGAAGTTCAAATGGACGATCGTGGCTAACGGGAAAACCAATTCCATTCCGCTGAGCCTGAATCCTCTCTGGGAGATTTCACCGCTCAAAGAGGAGAGCATGGGCAACACTCCGCCCGTGATCACTTTCCCCCAGGGTTCTTCCGTGCAAGGGCCGCTGAGCAGCGGACCCGAAGTCAGCGCCACCGTTGGAGTTCCACTCGAGTTGAAAGTGGACGTGGCCGACGACGCGAAAGTGCTCAAAGGAGGCACTCCTCCCAAGACGCCCCCGCTGGTGCTGACCTGGAGCATGTTTCGCGGTCCTGCCCCGGTGGAATTTTCCTCTGCAAAGCCCCAACTGCCGAAATTCGATGCGCCGCAAAAGAATGGCGTGAAAACAACGGCTTCGACAAGCGCTACTTTCACTCAGCCCGGCCAGTACATTCTGCTTGTGGTCGCCAATGACTGGTCCGGAGAAGGCGGACGGGGCTTCCAGTGCTGCTGGACAACGAGTCACGTGAAAGTTAACGTTAAAGGCGGCCAATAGCCAATTCTGATTTTCAAATCATCGGGAAGGTATCTATCTATGCTTCGAGAACTTTTCATCGCCAACGGAATTCTTGGCATCGCGCTGGCGGGCACTGCTGCGGCCCAGACCGCTCCCCCTGCTGTTTACAAAAGCGGCGCGGACCTGATGGCCACCATCAAGAGCAAGCTTCCAACGACGCCCGATCAGGCCGATGCCCCGGTCGACAATCCGGGTCCTTACAGAATCAACGTCGTTCGCCGGGGTAAGCCTGGCACCGCGATGGCCCACATCTCGGGACCGGCCAAGGGTACCGAAGTCCATTACATTATCGATGGCGCCGCCACTGTAGTTACCGGCGGAACGATCGTTCGGCCCGCGGGCGCGCCCGCCGGCCGGGGTGGAGCGGGCTCGACCATCGAGGGCGGTGTCACCCATCACCTGGTCAAAGGGGATGTTCTAGTGATCCCGGCGGGCACACCCCACTGGTACAAGGAGATCGAAGGCTCCGTCACTTATCTCGAAGTTCGCTTCGACGTGTCGCAGAGCGATAACAAGAGCGACAGCAAATAGCTATGCAACGGTCATTGGTTCCCTTCATTCTGATCGGTCTCGCTCTTCCCGCCATTTCTCAGACGGGCGCGAAGAATGGTGAATGGCGCACTTACGGCGGCGATCTGGGAAGCACTCGTTATTCGCCCCTCGATCAAATTAACGCAGGCAACTTCAACAAGCTCGAAGTCGCCTGGCGGTTCAAAACCGATGCGTTGGGACCGCGCCCGGAGTACAACTTCCAGTCCACGCCGCTGATGGCTAACGGCGTCCTGTATCTGACCGCGGGCACCCGCCGCGCGGCCATTGCCCTCGACGCCAAAACCGGCGAAATGCTCTGGATGCACAGCGAGAACGAAGGCAAGCGCGGCTCCGGCGCCCCGCGACAACTGTCCGGCCGCGGCCTGTCCTACTGGACCGACGGGCGCGATGCGCGAATTTTCTATGTAACGCCTGGCTACCGTTTAATCGGCCTCGACGCAAAGACGGGGGCGCTGCTTCCCGGATTCGGCAAGAACGGCGTCGTCGATTTGAAGCTGGAAGACGATCAGGAACTCGATCTCGAAACCGCCGATGTCGGCTTTCAGTCGGCACCTGTGGTCGCCAAAGATACAGTGATCGTCGGCGCCGCGCACACGCCCGGTGGCGTGCCGGCGAGCAAGAACAACGCCAAGGGATTTGTTCGCGGCTTCGACGTCCATACCGGTAAGCGGCTCTGGATTTTCCACACCATCCCGCAGTCCGGCGAATTCGGTTACAACACCTGGCAAAAAGACGCCGCTTCTTACACCGGCAACACCGGCGTCTGGGACCAGATCACCGTGGATGAGGAGTTGGGAATCGTTTACCTCCCCGTCGAAACTCCCACCGGCGACTTCTTCGGCGGCCACCGTCCCGGCAATGGCCTGTTCGGCGAAACGCTGGTGGCGCTCGATCTGAAAACCGGCAAGCGGCTCTGGCACTACCAGTTCATCCATCACGGGATTTGGGACTGGGACATTCCCTGCGCGCCGATTCTTGTCGACATCACCGTGAACGGAAAACGAATTAAAGCCGTCGCGCAGCCGACCAAACAGGCATGGATGTATGTATTCGATCGCGTCACCGGACAGCCTGTCTGGCCGATCGTCGAAAAGCCGGTCGCTCAGTCTGACGTGCCAACGGAAATGACCAGCGCGACACAGCCATTTCCCACCAAGCCCCCGGCCTTCGATCGCCAGGGAGTTTCCATCGACGATCTGATCGACTTCACTCCGGCATTGCGCGCGCAGGCCGTGCAACTGGTCTCGAAATACAAGCTGGGTCCGATCTTCACGCCGGCGGTCCTGAGCAGCGCCGACGGTCCGCTCGCCGTTCTCATGGCGCCGACGGCGACGGGCGGAGCGAATTGGGAAGGCGGATCTGCCGATCCGGAGACCGGCATGGTTTATGTGTTCTCCAATTCCGGCGTCGGAACGCTTGGCCTGGTAAAACCCGATCCCAAAAAATCGGACATGCTTTATGTCTCAGGTACCGCTGGCCCCCCTCGGGCGCGCGGAGGGCGGGGCGGTGCGCCGGCCGTCGGTCGCGGCGGTGCGCCCGCGGCGGAAGAAGCCGGACCGGGACTGAATGTTTCCGGCCTCCCGCTGGTGAAGCCGCCCTACGGCCGCATCACCGCGCTCGATCTGAACAAGGGTGAGATCGCCTGGCAGGTTGCACACGGCGATACTCCCGACAACATCAAGAACAATCCTGCCCTGAAGGGAATCGACATCCCCCGCACCGGCCGTCAGGGACGAATCGGAACGCTGGTCACGAAGACGCTGGTCATCGCGGGCGAAGGTGGTTTTGTCACCACGCCGTCGGGCCTGCGCGGCGCCATGCTGCGCGCGTATGACAAAGCCACAGGCAAAGACGCGGGCGCGGTATATATGCCCGCGCCGCAAACGGGTTCGCCGATGACTTACATGCTGAACGGAGAGCAATACATCGCTGTCTCCATCAGCGGCGGAATTTATTCGGGTGAGTTACTGGTTTTCAAACTTGGATCTTAGGTATACGGAAGGAGAAACAATGATCAACGCAAATTTCCGCGGCAACATCTGGCGAAGTGCAGGTATCGCCGCACTATCTCTGGGTGCAATAGCCTCGCTTTCCCCGGCGGCTGAGTTGACGAACAACAAGCCGGTTACTTTTACAAAAGACATCGCACCGATTTTTCAGGCCAAGTGCGAGGAGTGCCACCGCAAGGGCACCAACGCTCCCATGTCGCTGGCTACTTACCAGGAAGTGCGTCCCTGGGCAAAGTCCATCAGGCAGCGCGTGGCCTCCCGCAACATGCCGCCATGGCATCTCGACAAGACCGTCGGGATCCAGGAGTTCCAGAACGACCGTTCATTGAATGACGACCAGATCGCTACCGTTTTGCGCTGGGTTGATTCCGGGGCTCAGATGGGCGATCCCAAAGACATGCCGGCCGCAAGGAAGTGGCCGACCGATCAGGGATGGGAACTGGCCGCGACCTACGGCGAACCCGACCTCGTCATCAAATCGTCAGACTATACGATGAAGGCCAAAGGTCAGGACGTCTGGTGGAAGCCGGTCAGCGATGTTCCGATCACCGAGCCCCGCTGGGTTCGCGCCGTCGAAATTCGTCCCGCTTCTCCCGCCGGCCGCAAGATTACCCACCACTCGGTCGCTGAACTGGTGCAGGACGATCCCGCCGCTGCCAAGCACGACAACGTGGATGACAATGCGCCTGGCACGATGCCGAATCCTGGCGGCATCCTGATGGAATGGGCGATCGGCAAGGCTTACGATACGTACCGCCCCGGCAGCGGCAAGCTTCTCCTCCCCGGCGCGCAGATCGTTTGGGACATCCACTATCACGCGGTGGGCGAACAGATCACCGATCACAGCGAGCTGGGCATCTACCTCTATCCGAAAGGACGGGAGCCGAAACATCGCACGGTTCTCACCAACTTCGGCGCGATCCCGCGCGGCACCAGAAGTCTGGATATCCCGCCGAACACGGTGACGAAGACGGAAGCGTTTCATGTCCTGAAGGATCCGGCCCGCATTGAGAATTTCCAGCCCCATATGCATCTCCGCGGCAAGGCGATGTCGATGGAAGCCATTCTTCCCGATGGGACGACCCGCATGCTGAGCTATGCCGACAAGTTCAATTTCAACTGGATGAACAATTACATCTACACAGATGAGTCGGCGCCTGTATTGCCGCGCGGGACGGTTATCAAGATCACCGCGTGGTACGACAACACCGCGGCGAATCCCAATAACCCCGATCCGTCGCAGTGGGTCGGTCAGGGTGACCGCACCGTGGATGAGATGGGCCACGCGTGGGTAAATGTGACCTATCTGAGCGATCAGGATTACAAGGACTGGCAGGCCGCTCACAAGCCGAAGCGTGCTGCCGCCGCCGGTACCGAGTAATTACTCGGAGAAGTTACGCGGGCAGCGGTCTTCCCCTTCCGGAAGGCCGCTGTCCCCATATGTCCAAAGCAATCTGATTCCTCCCGGGAGACCTGTACGAAATGCAGTCGCATCGTTTAGTCATACTCACCTGCGCGGTCGCCGGCTTCTTCGCGTGGGGCGCAAACCGCGCGTTTGGCCTGCAGTCGGAGTTGCCGATGGAAGAGCCCAAGCATGACGCCGGGCAAAGCATCACCGGCGCCCTCGAAGGCTGGTTTCAGAATCCCGACGGTTCTTTCAGTATCCTGCTCGGCTACTTTAACCGGAACGGCAAACAAGTCCTCGATATTCCGGTGGGTCCAAACAATAAAATCGAACCGGGCGGACCGGACCAGGGCCAGCCGACTCACTTTCTTGCGGGCCGTGAATGGGGCGTGTTCACGCTGAAAGTGCCCAAAGACTTTGGCGACAAGAAGCTCCTCTGGACCATCGTGGCCAACGGCAGGACAACCACCATTCCCGCCAGCCTGAACCCGCTATGGGAAATCTCGCCATTCAAGGAAGAAAGCGTCCAGAACACTCCGCCGGTCCTCGCTTTCGATGAGAACGGTCCCACCATACAGGGTCCGCGGGGCTTCACCAAATCCGTAACCACGACTGTTTCCCAGCCGCTCCCGCTGACCGTGTTTGTCGCCGATGATGCCAAGAAACTCCCCGCGTCCAGAAGAGCCGTCGGCCCCCCGGCCACCATCACATGGACTGAGTTCCGCGGACCTGGCACGGTCAAGTTTGAGAACGCGAAACCGCCTGTCGAAGTAAATGCCGGTAAGCCGATCGCGCAGGCGCCATTCTTCGGTAAAGCCACAACCACCGCAACCTTCAGCGAGCCTGGAGATTACATTCTTCATGTCGTCGCGAATGACTGGTCCGGAGACGGCGGCCGCGGATTCCAGTGCTGTTGGACGTACGGTGACTTGAAAGTCTCGGTTAAATAGAGCTTCCCGGCAGTAACGATATCGGTAACTGTCCCGCGGCCAATACAAGGCCGCCCGGACATCCCATCGCGCACGACGTCCGCAACGGAGACGCGCCGTACGAATCATGCTTGACGATGAGGAAACGTGATGATATGAATCTTCTGATATCGATTCCATGCATCTCAATCAGATTGACCTCAATCTGTTTACGGTCTTCGAAGCGATCCACAGCGAAGGCAGCGTAACGCGGGCGGCCAGCCGGTTGAATCTCACCCAGCCGGCCTTGAGCCACAGCCTGGCCCGTTTGAGGGCGGCTCTGAAAGACGAGCTTTTTATCCGGCACGGCAAGAAGATGGTGCCTACGCCACTGACGCGCAGCATCATCACCGACGTCCGGAGCGCGTTGCAGTTGCTGGAACTCGGTCTTCAGGAATCGGGATTCGATCCGGCACGAAGCCAGCGTGTTTTTCAGATAGGCATGCGCAACATCGTGGAACCGGCGATCCTTCCCCCGCTCATGCGCAAGCTTGAGACCATCGCACCGGAGATCGCTGTTCACTTTCTGCGCATGGATCGCCGCGACACCGAAACAGAACTCACCAGCGGGGCGGTTGACATGGTGGTCGATGTCCCAATGCCGGTAAGCCATGCTGTTCATCAGCGCGAACTATCCAGCGAGGACTTTATCGTGGTGGCGAGGGCGGACCACAAGGCGATCCGGGGGCGTCTGAACCTGAAAGCCTACCTGTCCCAGAGCCACATCCTGGTCTCATCCCGCCGGATGGGGCCTGCCCTCATCGATGTGGAACTCAAAAGCAGAGGGCAGCGAAGGGCAGTCCTGCTTCGTTGCCAGGACTATTTCACCGCCTGTCGTGTGGTCAGCGAAACGAACCTTCTGCTGACAATGCCCGAACGATACGCGCGCCTCTCAAACGCCGGGCTCGATAACCGGATCTATCCGTTTCCGATGAAGATCGCACGCTTCTCGTTGAATCTTTACTGGCACGAGTCAGCCGATGCGGACCGGGAAAACTGCTGGCTTCGGGATCAGCTTTGCGATCTGTTCCCGCCGCGACGGTAATTTCCCGCACTAAAAACGCGATATGCAGTCTGTGCATGATTAAAAATGCCAACTATGCACTTGACTCCATGAACCACTGGAAATATAGTGAGCGCATCTCGTCGTTTTGTACGACTGGTTGTCTAAGTTGGACAGGAGCGCTAATGAAAAACCTTCGAGCAGCTAAATGGGCGTCGTTCGGATTCGCGGCTGCCTTGTTACTTACTCCGTCTGCCCTGCCGCAGACCGCGGGAACCGGAGCACTAACGGTGACTGCCACCGATCCAGGAGGCGGTGTCATCCCTGGCGCGTCTGTCACGTTAACCAATCCCGCTACAGGCCAGACGCGGAGTGAAACGACATCCACAAACGGCAGTTACACATTTACGCTCCTGCCGCCCGGCAACTACAACGTCAAAATTACAGCCAAGGGCTTTAATACGGTCGATGTCCCCGCCGTCGCGGTCAACGTTACCGAAACACACGTCCTGAACCAGACGCTCGCCGTGGGCTCGCAGGAGCAGCAGGTGACTATCGAGGCAGCCGCGCAGGCCATACAGACCGAGACATCTGCGCTCGGAGGCGTCGTTGACAGCCAGGCAATTACGGCAATCCCTCTGGCAACCCGCAATTACCAGCAGATACTTTCCCTTTCACCTGGAGTCACGTCAGCGGTAACGGATGCCACGGCGGTGGGCCGCAGTTCTCCGTTCGTTTTCGTCAATGGCCTCTCCAACGTATCCAACGACTACCAGACGGACGGAGTCACCGTTACGAATTACCCGAACGGGGTCGCGGACGAATCTTCCGGTTTCTATGGTTCGATGGCCGTGCCCAACCCGGACGCCCTCCAGGAGTTCAAAGTCCAAACGTCGCTGTTCGACGCGGGATACGGCAGAAACGCCGGTGCGAACGTCAACGTCGTCACGAAGTCCGGGACCAACGACATTCATGGAACACTTTTCGAATTCTTCCGGAATACAGATCTTGACGCCAATAATTTCTTCGCCAACCGCGCCGGAACACCTCGGGGCGTCCTGAATCAGAATCAGTTCGGCGGCACGATAGGCGGCCCGATTAAGAAAGACAAGCTCTTCCTTTTCCTCTCCTACCAGGGTACCCGCCAGATCAATGGCGTGACCGCACTGGGTTTCTCGGTCGTCCCGCTGCCGGAACAGTTGACGCAAATCGATGCAAACGCCCGCAGCAATGCAGCTACGCTCCGGTCGGCCGTCGGCTCTGCATTCTGTCCGCAGAACAATATCGTGAATGGCGCCCCCGGACCGGGGTACATCTTCGCGAACACTCTCAACAGCGGAGCCACCGCCGCCAATCCGCTGGGCACAATCTCGCGCGATCAGGTGGCGTGCGACGGGTCGAACATCAACCCGGTGGTCATCAGCCTGTTGCAGGCGAAGAACCCGGATGGAACGTACATCATACCGACGCTCCTGCCTTCCCAGCTGGTGGCCACAAAACAAAGCGTACTCGGCATTCCGAACACTACCGTTCTGACCGGTCAGCTTCCCATCAGCATCCCCGCGCGGTTCAAAGAAGATCAGGCCCTGGGTTCACTCGACTACATCGTTTCGTCGAAGAATACCTTGTCGGCAAAGTATTACTACTCCTACAGCCCGCTGAATTCAGCCTTCCCGGCTGCCAATCAGCCCGAGGGAGGCGGACAGCTAGTTCTCGGCGGAAATCAGCTGGCCCTTCTGAGACTCACCTCGATCCTGACCAACAACCTTGTGAATGAGGCGCGCGTTTCCTACTACTACGTTCGGGCCGGTTCTTTCGCCACCGATCCGCTGACTCCGTCGCAGGTCGGAATTAACCTGTCGCCATCGTGGCTGAATGTGATGCCCGTCATCAATACAGGCGTTTTCTCGTTTGGCGGAAGCGGTGTCAGCGGATCTCTCGAGCCCCAGAATTACTACGAGTACTCCGATCAGCTTTCGTGGACTCACGGCAAGCACACCATCCGCACTGGTTACGATCAGCAACGCATCTCCATGCTGAACCGGGTCACCTTCCCCGATCGCGGTTCCATCGCAGCTCCCACCTGGGCCGATTTCCTGCTCGGCACAAGCGCCGCGAACAACGGAACAGCGCAGAGCAACCTCAGCAGCGCTTCAATCACCGAGACAACCGTCGGAGGCGCTACGAATTATCTTCGTAACAACATCCTCGCTGCATTCGTCCAGGATGATGTAAAGGTCAGTAAAAAACTCACGCTGAATCTGGGGCTGCGGTGGGAATACGACGGCCTCGAGTACGATGCGCTCGGCAACGCTTTTGAACCCTGGGCCGGTCTGATGGCAACCGTGCCTGTGCCGCCTGCAACGGGTACATATGCGGGCTACACGGTGGCCAGCAACTACGCCTCGAACCCGTCAAATCCGCCGCTGCCTGCCGGTATCTTTACCCGTCCGGTGAAAACGCTCAGCGAAAACAACGCGCCGCTCAATAACTTCGGTCCGAGGATCGGCTTCGCATGGCAGCCCTTCGGGTCGAGCGGGCGTTTCGTCGTCCGGGGCGGTGGAGGCAAGTTTTACAACCTGATCCACGGCAATGTGTTTCAGATCATCACCAACAGCGGACCTCCCATCGCTACGGCGGCCAGTTACTCCGGCGCCGCCGAGGTGAACGGGACTCTTCAAAATCCGGTGAGCCCGCTGCCGTCGCTCGGCTTTGCCGGCGCGGAGCGGTTTCCCTCCGTCGCTGCCGCACTGGCAGCGGGCGCGCAAGCCAATCAGGCTGCGCTCTCTTACGGCGAAGTCGATCAGCATGTTCAGACACCGGATATCTACACGTGGAATCTCGATACGCAATACGAGGTCCGTCCGTCACTGATCGTAGACGTCGGTTTTGTGGCGAACCGTGCAGAACATCTCTATACGGGCACGGAATACAATATCCCGGTACTGGCGCTTCCAGGCGTCGCTGGAATCAACAACGTCAGTCCGGCCCAACCCGGCGTTAACTGCGCCAATACGGTGGCGAACCTTGGCCCCGGATGCATCACAACCAACACCTTCGCCAATGCGAATTCGCGCGTACCCATTCTTGGATTTCGTGCCGGCGGTTTGACCACCGGCGGGAACGTCGGCGATTCGGAATATGAGTCGCTGCAGGCCCAGGTCCGGAAGACATTCAGCCATGGACTGCAGTTCCAGGCTGCATATACCTATGCCCGCAATCTGACGGATATCGCCGGCGCCGCTTTTTCGGGCGGCTCGGGCGGCAGCACTTTGAGCAACGATCCGAGCAACCGGCAACAGCAGCACGGGAACAGCGACTATATCCGGCCGCACCGCCTTATCGTCAACTTCTCCTATACGGTTCCCAATTTCCTGCGAGCCAGCGGCCTCGCGGAGAAGCTTGTCACCGGATGGGGCGTCTCCGGAGTCGCCACCTTCCAAAGCGGCACCTACATGACCTTCACGGACTCTAATGGAGGCGGAGCCTACGGCATTACGACCTCGCGCGCCCAGCTCTGCCCGGGTATGACCTATGGCAGCATATTCACGTCGGGCAGCATAGAGTCCCGCCTGAACGGCTACTTCAACTCCAGCGCGTTTGCGAACGCATCCGCTGCAACATCGATGAATCCTGCGTGCCCGTTCCCGCTCGCCCCGAATAACGCGGGCGACCCCAAGGCCACGCTGTTCGGCAACACCGGGCGCGCTATTCTGCTCGGACCCGGCCAGAACAACTGGGACCTGTCTCTCACCAAGCGAACCGTCGTTGGCGGACTTCGCGAGAGCGCAAGCATCGAGTTTCGCGCCGAGGCGTTCAACATCTTCAACCATGCGCAGTTCAACAACCCCGGCACGGCAGTCAGTTCGCCCACTACGTTCGGCATTATTACCAGCACGTCGGTCGGACCGCGCGTCATGCAACTGGCCCTGAAATACATTTTTTAGCGGATCGGGAAACCGGTCCAAAGGAGTCTCACTTATGTCACATTCAAAAAAGCCGGACGAAAGGAGCACAGAAACGGCTACCGGACGTCGTTCGTTTTTAAAAGGCGCAGGCGTGGCCGCGGCCGGACTGTTGACCGCCGCCGCGGTGGAGCCGGCCTCCGGCCAGTCCCCGGCGCCGATCGAAGGGTTCACGCGCGACCAGCTGCGGCGCGACATGATGGCGGGCATCGAGGACGATATCAAGAAGGACCTCGAGATGCGAGCAAAGGCGGCTGAGGAGTTGCCCCGCCCCGCGAACCTGCGTGCGCCCGGTATGCTGGACGCCCGTTTCACCGTGTCCTATAAGACCGCGGTTCCGGAAGCGATGAAGCTGCTTACCGACTACTTCGCCGCCTTCAACGACCGCGATTTGAGGGCTGTCGCGCAAACCCTGCACTTCCCCTATGCAACGTACGAAACTTACGAACCCACCGTCTACATGACGGCGGAAGATTTCATGCGAAATCCCCCGCCGTCCATCCACGAGAGCACCGCTCCGGACAGCCACCTTCGTCCAGGAACCTACGACATCATGGATACGCTGCAGCTGCAGACCTTTAACCCCGTCAATGTGGGCCTCGAGCTCTGCTACACGCGCTATCGCGGGGACGGCTACAGGCTCGGGATCAACCAGGGCATCTATGCCATCACCAATAACGACGGCAAGTGGGGCATTCAGCTCAGCTCCGTGATCTTCACGCCGACCGAGTATATCGGCGATAAATTCAACGATGCGGCCGAGGCTCATCTGCGGCAGGGCCGGACGGGAATGGCGGCCTTCGGCGATCACGATTACGATCTGCTGCAGGGTCTCGGTTGGGGCGCCGGGCAGGGCAACCGGCGAACCGCGTCCAAAACCGCCAGTATCGCGGGCGGACCGAACGCCACCACTTTCTTTCTTTCGGGATGGGCGGGTAAGCCGATGGAACCCTACAACTCCAAAGGCCGCAAGAGCCGTCTGGCTGTTACCGGAGTTCCCAACGCCGCCGCGATCAATGCCGCTCAGGGCACGCCGAGTGAGATCGCCGCATACGAACGCGGACTGGGAAAAACCAATATCGTCAGAGCCGACGGCAAGCCCGGGTGGTTCTTCGAAATGGCCGGTGGAGCGGTGGGGCATTACGGATATACCAAAGATCTCGCCGATTCGAAGATACTCCACGCCGGTCCGGAGAAGGCCCATGCGCTGGGCGGGTATATCCGCTATACCAGCGATAACGTCTTCATTTCCGAAACCCGGAATCTGAGCGTAATGGTTTTCGACAAGCGCCAGGGCTACTGGGTAAACTCGAGCAATTTTGGCCAGTCGATCCGGCGCGAGCGGTCGAATGACGCATTCCTGTAAACGTTCCTGAAAGGTGTCAAAGATGAATTCGAACGACCACAAAACCGATCGCCGGCGCTTCCTGCAGACCGCCGCCGCGGCCGGTGCGCTGGGCGCTTCCGCGGTTACTGCGGCCCTCGGACAGTCCGGCCAGAGCGCGCCCATCGAGGGGTTGACCCGCGATCAGCTTCGCCGCGACATGATGGCGGGCATTGAAGATGATGTCAAGAAGGACCTCGAGCTGCGCACGAAGGCCGTCGAGGAACTTCCCAAGCCCGCGGGACTGCGCCCGGGAGGAATGCTGGACGCCCGCTTTCCCGTGTCCTACAAAAGCGCCGTTCCGGAAGCCATGCGGCTGCTCACCGATTACTTCGCCGCTTACAATGACCGGGATCTTAAAGCCGTTGCGCAAACGCTGCACTTCCCCTACGCCACTTATGAAACCGCCGAAGCGACCGTTTACCGGACGCCTGACGATTTTATCCGAAATCCTCCGCCGTCCATCCATGAGAGCACCGCTGCCGACAGCCAGCTTCGGCCCGGCACTTATGACATCATGGATGTCCTTCAGCTCCAGACTTACAATCCGGTAAATGTCGGCCTTGAGCTTTGTTACACGCGCTACCGCGGAGACGGTTACAAGCTCGGAATCAATCAGGGAATCTACGCCGTTACCAACAACGACGGTAAGTGGGGCATTCAGCTGAGTTCAGTGATTTTTACGCCCACCGAATACATCGGCGACAAGTTCGACGACGCGATCGAAGCTCATATCCGCCAGGGCCGCACCTCCATGGCGGAGTTCGGAGATCACGATTACGATATGCTGACCCGCGGGCGAGGCGGACCGAATGGTCAAGCCGGCGCAGGCAGGGGAGGCCGCGGCGGAGGGCAGGCCGGCGCCGCGAAAACTGCAAGTATTACGGGCGCGCCCGGCGCCACCAGCTTTTTCCTGTCGGGCTGGGCTGACAAGCCCATGGAGCCTTACAACTCGAAAGGCCGCAAAAGCAGACTCTCGGTCGCCGGCGTGCCGGATGCGGCCGCAATCAACGCGATGTCGGCAGGCGATTATCCTATTGCAGTCGCCGACCGGGGAATCGGACCCACCAACATAGTCACCGCCAGCGGGAAGCCCGGTTGGTTCTACGAAATGTCAGGTGGCGGCGTCGGCCACTATGGATATACCAAGACTCTGGACGATTCCCGCGTGCTTCACGCCGGTCCGGAGAAGGCGCACGCGATCGGTGGCTATATCCGCTATACCCCGGACCATGTGTTTATCTCCGAAACCCGCAGCCTGAGTGTGATGATCTTCGATAAGAGACAGGGCCGCTGGGGCGGCGGAGGCGGATTCGGTCAGTCGATTCGCCGGGACCGCACAAACGATCCGCTGGCCTGAGGCAAAACGGCTCTTACGATTTCCCGTCGCGATTCCAGTCGTGCCCGACCTTCTCCGCGCACTGCAGGAACCGCCGCGTAGTCGTCGCCAGATAGCGCCCGGTTCTCCAACTTGCTACGATCGTGCGGCTCGGCGCCGGCGGCAGAATACGGACCTTCCGCAAGTCTGTTCCCAAACGCCGCTCCATAATCATATCGGGCAGGATCGTAATCCCCAGATTGGCCGCCACAAGGTTCTGAATCGTTTCGGACTGTTCGCTTTCGAACTCCACCAGCGGATCGAATCCCGCATTGTGGCAGTATTCCATAACCAGTTTACGGGTGCTGTGAACCGGGCTCTTGTAGAGAATGAATTTCTCGTGCTCCAGTTCCGAAATCGCCACAGCCGTTTTGCGCGCCAGCGGATGTTTCCGCCCGACCGCCACGGAAAGATCCTCTGTCAGCAGCTTGTGGCACCGGACATCCGACGACGGTTCAGCATCAAGCGCGAAGGCCAGGTCGATTTCGTTGTCCCGGATCAAAGGCAGAAGCAGCGCCGTGCGCGACTCTTCGCGCAGGATGATAATCACCTCGGGGAATGCCGCTTTGAAGGCCGCCAGAACATCCGGCAGGAAATAGGCGGCTACCGTGGGCAGCACCCCGATGCGCACCACCCCCAGATTGCCGCCCTTCACTTCCAGCATCCGCGTGCGCGACTCTTTTACTTCGGCAAGAATCCGCTCGGCGTGCGGCACCAGAATCTCGCCCGCGCCGGTCACCCGGACCTGTCTGCCGAAGCGCTCAAAAAGTGTGATCCCCAGGTCCGTCTCTAGCCTTCGAACCTGTACGCTGAGCGCCGGCTGCGTCTTTCCAAGCTGATCGGCCGCCCGCCCGAAATTGCGCGTGCGTGCAATCGACAGAAAACACTCCAGCTGAGTTACCGTCATGGACTTGCTCCCCGCTAAGAACGCGACCGGCTTCAATCGGCGCCGGTCTTCACGGCATCTCTATGCCAGCGGATCGTTCGACCGTTCACGGCGGATGGATTGTCCGAAGCTTCCGGCGTTCACCCAATATCCGTTCCGTTTATCGAAAATCATCACGCTCATGCTGCGCGTCTCGGAAATGAAGACGTGATCGCTGGTGTACCGGATATACCCGCCGAATGCGTGCGCCTTCTCGGGCCCTGCGTGCAGCACCCGGGATTCCGCCAGATCCTTTGTATACCCGTAGTGGCCCACTGCGCCGCCCGCCATCTCGAAGAACCAGCCCGGCTTTCCGTCCGCTGTGACGATATTCGTTTTGCCCAGTCCGCGCTCATACCTGGCGATCTCATCCGGAGTCCCCTGCGCGGCGTTGATCGCGGCCGCATTGGGGAAGCCGTTAACGGCGAGCCTGCTCTTCCGGCCCTTCGAGTTGTAAGGTTCCATCGGCTTGCCCGCCCATCCGGATAGGAAAAACGTGGTAGCGCCCGGGGATCCCGTGATGCTCGCTGTCTTAGCTGCGCTGCGGCGGTTGCCCTGTCCCGCGCCCCAGCCCAGACCCTGCAACAAATCGTAATCGTGATCGCCGAACGCAGCCATGCCGGTTCTTCCCTGCCGCAGATGCGCCTCGGCCGCATCGTTGAATTTGTCGCCGATATACTCGGTCGGCGTGAAGATCACGGAGCTGAGCTGAATACCCCACTTGCCGTCATTATTGGTAACGGCGTAGATGCCCTGGTTGATTCCGAGCTTGTAGCCGTCCCCGCGATAGCGCGTATAGCAAAGTTCCAGCCCCACATTCACGGGATTGTAGGTCTGCAGCTGCAGCGTATCCATAATGTCGTAGGTTCCGGGCCGCAGCTGGCTGGCCGGCGCGGTGCTCTCGTGGATCGACGGCGGCGGATTCCGCATGAACTCTTCCGCCGTCATATAGACGGTGGGTTCATGCGTCTCGAAGGTTGCATAGGGGAAGTGCAGGGTCTGGGCGACAGCTTTCAAATCCCGGTCGTTGTAAGCCGCGAAGTAGTCCGTGAGCAGCTTCATCGCTTCCGGCACCGCTGTCTTGTACGATACGGTGAAGCGCGCGTCCAGCATGCCGGGCGCCCGCAGGTTCGCCGGACGGGGCAGTTCCTCGGCCGCTCCTGCTCGCATCTGGAGGTCCTTCTTGATGTCGTCCTCGACGCCGGCCATCATGTCGCGCCGCAGTTCGTCACGCGTAAACCCTTCGACAGGCGCCGCGGACTGGCCGAACGCCGGAGTCAGAGCAGCGGCCCCGAGTAGTCCGGCCGCGGCGCCCGTGCCGCGCAGGAACCCCCTGCGGCTGGAAGCTTCGCCGGCTTTTTCTTCAATTGTTTTCGACCGTTGTTTCATCCTTTGTCTCCTGGAATCTGTCGCTCTTGAAAAGTTTCATTCCGCCGGGCCAGCTGCCACGATCTCAACGCCCAACTATATTGGGCGGTCGCCAGGGAGTCAAGTGCATAGATCACATGCATGCACATGCACACTCCGCATAACGCCGATCCGGCGAACTTCTACCGGGGATTATATCCTCCGGAATGCGATGTCTTTCCAAAACGGCCAGCGGTTCGGGATTCAATCATGCGCACTATTCATCGGAATTGGATTGTATTATGCACGACAATGACGAGCCCGCCAGCGGCCTCGCAGGAACACGGACAGACTGTCATGATGAACCTGTGCAAACTGTCTTCGAAGCGGCCGGTGGCGTCGACGGCCTGCAGCGTCTGGCCCACGCGTGGCATCGCCGTGTGTTGGCCGACGAGGTAGTCGCCCATGCGTTCAGCCACGGCTTCCACCCCGGGCATGTGGAACGGCTCGCCGCTTACTGGGCCGAGGCGCTCGGTGGACCGTCCGCGTTTTCGGATTCCTTTGGCGACGAGACCGCGGTCGTCAGGATGCACAGCGGCAACGGCAAGCACGAAGAAATGGACCGCCGCGCGATCGCCTGCTTCGACCAGGCTCTGACTGACATCGGACTGGCCAGCGGCAGTGCTCTGCGGCAAGTGCTATACGACTATTTCGCCTGGGCGACGAACACAGGGATGACCCGCTACCACCATTCAAGAAACGATGTGCCGAAAGGCCTCACCATCCCGCGCTGGTCCTGGGACGGATTGCAGACGTAGGACTCCACGACAACACACCTGGCGATGAGATCAGTAAGAGCTAATTCTCGCTCGGTCTTTCCGCGTGATCGATGACAAGATGATCCACGGTCTCTTTCCGGGATTCGAGCTGGAGACCGAGTTCGGACCTAAGGGCTTCGAAAATATCAGGACGAGCCGAGCCCATCGCTGCCCCCGAACTGCCATCATCGGGACGATTGCTTTGCTGCGGTCCAAAAAGCTCAGGCGTAAAAATTAACTCGAAATCATAGGTTTCGGTCAACCCGGTCCTGTCGATGACAGTACGAGAGACGAGCCTGTTTGACATGGCCGTGGCGAACGCCGCCATTGAGACATTGGTAAGTCTGAGGTCGCCGAGATTGCCTCCAACAGGCCCTCCACCTGGGCCGCGCCCGCCGCTGTCCTGGGCCGGCTTGAACTTTGGACCGCCTTTGGTCACGACGAGATGATAAACCTCTGTCAGTTTGGGTTCCAGGTGGACGTTTAGCGCGAATCGCGTCTGTAGCAAGCCTCGGATCATCTCTTTGATTTGGTCCCGGCTCGACGAATACTCAGCCTTGGCAGAGATGTCATATTTCTCCACGAGCACGGGCATTGGCCCACCTGACATAAGGGCAGGTCCAACGCCATAGGCAAAACTGATGAGCGAGCCCAGGGGACAGTTCGTCATCGTGAAGCGCTGGCCTCCTGGCGGGGTGTCAAACCGGCACCCTTCGGCGGCTCCAGAACGATTCAGCTTGACCGATGCGACCTCAAACTGGAGCGGCGTCTTCGCAGCGTTCTGCGCTTGCCCCATTGCGACAGTCGCCATCAAGGCGGTGCCGATCCACCTCAGCTTCATTCCCGCGGCTCCTTCTGGACATGCTAACGCAAATCGGATCGCCGCTTCGGGGCCGCGTAGCAGGTATATAGACAGGGAGTGCTGGTCCTGGGACCGACTCGAGACGTAAGACACCAACGGGCGAACGGCAACGAGAAGGGCGTTCCAGCCTATACGCTGGAGAAGCTTCGAAGGATGTTCGCCTTTCTCGACACGATGCAGGAACCTGAAGAATTGCGGGGGCTTACAAACTGGAAGGTTCATACCCTGACCGGCGGCCGCAAAGGCACATGGAGTTTGAGCGTTACGCGGAATCGCCGCTTGACGTTCAGGGTTGATGACGACCGCGAAATCTGCGACGTAAATTTAGAGGATTACCACTAGCCCGAAGGAGTAGGAACGATGCCCATGAAGAACCCGCCCCATCCCGGCGATTTCATTCGGACGGAGATCATCAGGAAACCCGGAGGAAAAACGGGCCAGCGACCCCTTACAGTGTGGCGAAACCTCTGGCTGATTGGCGAAAGCAGTCGTTCGCCGTAACCTCATACCGAGCCATACAATTGCTGGTGGAAATGACGACAAAGTTATCAGGTGAACGACCCGTCTGCCCCGAGCTGCTTGATCCGAGAGCCGTCAGACACGCATAAATGCCGATACCCGGCTCCCGGAACTTCAGTTCTCTGTTGGCCGTTCGCACCGATCAACTACGGTGACTTCAGTCGGCACCTTTCTCTCCTCGACCTTGAATCCGACTGCATTCACCTCCGCGCGAACACGATCGCCCCATTTCTCTCCGGGCTCCGGAACGACCGCTGAAGGGCTGAGAGAGAAATCGTATTTCCCTTCCAGCCCGGTCAGGTCAACTACAGGCTCGTGCCACATCTGAGAGAGATAGTTGGTGAAAGTGGACATGGGCTGCGCGGTGAATGTGGGATCGTTGCGATCGTTGAAGCGCAACGAGGGGGTTTCTCCTGCTGCAGACTCGCTGATCCCGGACGGTTTCTTTGGCGCAAGCAGCACCATCGCGGGAACATTGCGGGTTTCGCGATGCACGACGAGACTGAAGCGTTCGGCGAGCAGCGCCATTACAGCCTCCCGCCGCTCTCCGGGAGGTATCGGAGCGCTGGCTTTGGCATGGATATCAAAGCGGTCGGTGGTCATCCATGCGGGGCCGCCTGCGACACGCTGGAGTCGCCAGCCGTTGAGCATGTCGAGGATATCGCCGACGGTATAAGCTTCGGCATCGAAGCGGTCGCCGACGAAACCCGAGTGTCCGTCCTGAGGACCGGCGCCGGGGCGGCTGGGGTGAATCGAAGTGACATCGAAATGGACCTGTGCGACGGCTGGTGAGAGTTCCGCCAGCGCGGCGAGGGCGAAGATTGTGAAGCATCTGCGGACCATGATCACGAAAGAAGGGCCGGTTTCTTTTCTATATGACGATAGAGGTGCGGCGGCGTGCAGCAGTATTGTTACGAACCGTATAAGCCGATCAACCCAAGGCTTAATTTGCGCTCGCCTGTTCCGCGTGATCTACAACAATGACGTCAACAGGACCCTTGGCCATCACAAGTTTGAGCCCGAGATCTTCCTGCGCTACCGATGCCATCGCCTCACCCACGGTTTTGCTCTCGCCGGATTGCACAAAGTGTTCAACTTTCGCCCAATTGATCTCAATATCAAAATCCCCATGGAGGCCTGTCTGATCGATCACTGGAAATTCAGAGCCGAAATACGAAAGCCTGCTCGCCGATTCGGGAAGATTCCTGAAGCGGAGAAATCCTGGCCGGGCCGGGGCTTTGACGGCCCCGGCTTTAGCGGGAAGAAATCTCGGGCCGCTCTTTGCAAGCACCATGGCACGGATGGCCATCGTCCGGGTTTCACGGTGGAACTTTAGCCTGAAGCGGTCCGCCAGCATACCCTGGAGCATCAACAAGAGATCGCTGGATTTGGACGGAGCAGTGGCTCTTGCTTCGACATCGTATCGGATGGAGTCCAGCCAGCCTGGCCCTCCAGATACCTGATAATTCTGGACCCCATAAGCCTCGGCTATGAGTCGTTTCAGGCTGAAGTATTTTGCTGTCAGCTTTACAGGATCGAACGTCATTGGAAGCCTGACGTTCTGACCCGCTTCCAGCGCTCTTGAGGGTTTGACCGATACTACTTCGAATTCCGGAACAGGGGCTGCTCCGCTTGGGCGCACTTCCAAAGGGCTGATCGCGATCATTCCAATCAGGGTCGAAATTCTTAACAGGTAACCCGGCATTGGCTTTGATCCATTGAAGCACGAAACGCCACTACCGGACGCCGAACTTCTAACTTCGTTTCAGTAATCAGTCGCGGCTTCCGCCAAGCTCTGCACCGGGTTGTGCATACCAGCTCAGCTGCACCCTGTCGAGGCCATCGAGAACGCGGAAAACGAGGTTCGCACCGTCAGCCCCAACGAGGGCCGTCGTAGTCCCCGTGGGATTGATGACTTCTTGCCAGCGCTTCGCGGAAAACGCTGAGAAACTGCGGCCGCACTCCAGCCATTACCTTCTTTGTTTCCAGTTCCAGTACATAACGCTGCACTCCCCGGCTTTCGCGCCGCCCATAGGTATCCGCGTGCACCAGGCGAGGCTGAGGACTTCCCGGTAGTTCGTTGGGAACCCTGAAAGGAACGGTCTATGCGTTACGCGAAGTTGGCGATTCTCTCAATCAATATCGCCGTTGGCCTCGTCGCCTCCGCCCAAACACCAGATAGAACCAGCCCCAGGTCCACAGCCGCGGGCAAAGAGTTGTTCCATCAAAACTGCTCTATCTGCCATGGCGTGGACGCGAAGGGCTATGGCTCTATGTATGACCCGAATTCAGCAGAAGCGTCGAGGCGGGTGCCCCCCGCTGACCTGACGGTACTTAGCCAGCAAAACGCAGGGAAATTTCCTGCCGCCCACATCAGAGATGCGGTGGACATGAAAGGCTCGGTACCTGCGCATGGGACGCCCGACATGCCAGCATGGGGTCACGCATTCGACACAATGAAATTCAACCAGAAGCGTTTCGAGGAAAATATTCGCAACCTGACTGCCTACATTGAGTCAATCCAGGATCCGAAAAAATAGCACTCAGACGTGCGCTATACCGCTCAGTATTAGAGCCTGTTCACGCAGTGTCCGTGTCGTTTGCCTCGCTACCGGCATCCTCGCAGCGTCTTTCCAGGAATTGCCCCGAATGAGAAGGGTCCAGCCGAAACAGGCGGTATGCTTTCAACGACTACTTCCGCACATCGTCCGGAAGGCGCGCGTACATTTCACGGAAACGACGCGTTGTAACCGACTTCATTCCATCAGTTCGTCCAGGGGGCGCGTCTCGCCTCGCATATGCTCGTCAAGAGCCTCAAGGGCAAGTGACCTCAGGACGTGGGGCTTCTGCCGAAAGCTCCGGTCCCATGCATCTTCGTCATCCAGAGTTTCGAGGATCTGCGATGCGATCGCGTCCTGCTCTTCCCGCGACAGGGTCTCAACGCGGCGAAGTGATTCCTCAAGCAGGCCTGTCATACCTCCCGCGATACCTCAAACGGCGCGGATCGAATCGGGCGCGACGGCCGTGTTCGATGACGAAGAAGCAGTAGAGCAGCCGGAAGGTCACCGTTTCATTTCAAGGTCGGCGTCGATCAGTACCTGATTCGGTCCTTTCGGACCGGGCCGGCACCGGCGACTTGGCAAGGCGGGGACAGGCGGTTCCTTTACCCTGATACCGCGCATCGAACAGAAGAGTTCCCTGCCCACTGGTCAGGCGGTTCCCTCGACTAATTACCTCCAGAGGATGGCAAAGCGACTGCCCGGTTCCTTGAACCGGCGAGTCAATGCATGACATAAATTCAAAAACACGATTGAGAATTTCTGTCGAATCAGAGTTGTTTATCAAGAAACTACTTTACGAAGACAGGATTTTCCGAATATACTTTCCGAATGTCCAGATTAGCCGCGCGTATTGTCGTATTCGTTACCTTTTGCTCCGGAATCGTGCTTGCCGATCAGAATCCAGCTCCCGCAGCCGCGATCGCACACGGCCCAACCAGGGCTGCAGATCCCGCCGTCCGCTATCACCGGCTTATCTGCCTGGTTCATCTGAAGGGATCTGGCAAGAAGGACGATCCGAGGCTCCCGGAATACGCGCCAGCGACAATTGACCCGTCGCGAAGCGGCATCATTGCCTGGTCAATGCAACTCACCGATAACGGAAACATGGCGATTGTGCAGTTCGTCGCGGTGGATCGCCAGGCATTTGCGGAAATTCTAGCGGACAAGCGCGCGGATATTAAGGTTTTTGAGATAGGCAAGGACAAGCCCGCGGCTATTGAGGCCGAAATGAAAAAGCATAAATCAACTTTTGCTTTAAGCGGCCTTCAGGTGGTGGCGCAGTGATTCGCCGACTTGTTTTTCTTTTCGCCTCCAGTGCCGTATGCGTGTTTGCTTCCTACAGCTATGATGGCGGATATCTTCAGACCTCGTCGTGGCAAGTCAATGGCGGAGCGCAGTTTATCGATGCCGGCTCCTATTCTTTCATGGTTTCCACTGCGGGTTCCGCTATCTATTTACCGGCAGTTCCGGGGACAAATCCAAATGACTATGAAGTTGAGAGTGCGCTTTGGAACTTTGACTATAATTATGACCCCGATGCTGCCCAGCCCACGTTTATCCACTTCCTCCGCGCCGACAGTGCTTCGTTCAGAGCGGAGTCGGCAGCTATATCTCCGTCGAAGTGACACCGCCTTTTCTGGGAGTCGGAATAGCCCAGATTAACGTTAACCAGTCAATTGGCGGGACAGTGACGACCCTTGGAGGTTATACAGCAGCCGTCTACCCATCGCGCGTCATTCGGACGATAGTGTGGGGACCCAACCTGCGCATTTTTATCGACGGCGTGCACATTGCGGACATGCCCATCCCGCTCACCTCCGGCCGTCCTGGCATCGGGGGAACTCCCGGCGGCGCGCAGGCGCTTTTCAGATCGTTTTTCGTGGGACACCGCGACACCGTGGCACCGACTCCCATTCCGTCTGGAGCAACAGTTACCAGCGTCCTCCCCACCTCCGTGTCGATGCGCTGGCCGCTCACCGCTGACGATTCGATTGGCATTGGAATGTATCGTTACCAGATCTTCCGCAACGGCGGAAGCACCCCCATCGGCTACGCACTCGGGAACGCATTTGCAGACTATAGTGCGATCGCGGGGACGCCTTACACTTATCAGATCTGCCCTGAAGATCAGCACGGAACGGTAGCCGCGGGAATATCGGTCAACGTAACCACGCCTCCGGCTACGAGCGTTGATCCACGGCGCACAGGTGTAAGAACTACCGGAAGCTACTGGGGCGGTGGCTTGAATTATTCCCTGCCGCTGTTCTCTGTGCAGCAGAGAACCGGCCAGAAAATTTCACTGAACCTTACCTATAACTCGCAGAACTGGCGTCAGGATTCAGGCTCCAACTGGCAGCTCGGATACGACAACGGGTACGGGTTTGGCTGGAAACTGCAATTTGGATCACTCATGCCTTTTTACGGCGAAGAAGCGAGCGGCGTGGATCACTATCTTTTCACCGATGGCAGCGGCGCGGAATATCGCCTGACCGTCAACAACGGTGGCGTCTGGTCCTCAAGCGAAAGTGTCTATGTCTGGTTCGATTCCAATACAGGCAGGCTCCACTTCAAAGACGGAGGTTTCTGGATCATGGGTTGTACCTCGGCCGGTACGGAACCGGATGCGGGAACCATGTACCCGACCACCATTGAGGACGTTAACGGGAATCAGATCCAGATTCAGTATATGTGGGCTGCGTCCGTTGGCCAGGGTTCCTACCCCTATAACCGCAACAGTAGTGCCCGACTTTATCAGATTACGGACATTACCGGGACCTATTCTCCTGTCTACAACGCGGATTCGCCGGTCCCGCATCTTGCATCGATCAGCGGAACTTTGGGTACCTTTACGCCACATTACCTCTTGAATTCTCCGCTTAGCCCGCCATTCGGAACGGATCCCGCCTACGCGGGAGCAACCACCAGTCTGCTTTCCAGCCTGGCGGTTCCCGGTGGCTCACAGCCATACAGCTTCACATACGACAGTGCCAGCGCTGCGGAACTCCTGAAAGTCTCCTTCCCCTATGGTGGCTTTTTGTCCTGGAATTATGGGACCTTCCAGTACACCGGCACCCGGTCGATGCGCGAAGTGGCCGGGCGCTACCTTGATTACGCCATCAATGACACAGCGGAAAGCAGCAAACTGAGCTATACAATTTCGCGCGACGATTCCGCGAATCCCAACCCCGTGGTTCATGCCAATATGACCGTCGTCGATTCGAGCGGAGTCGGCGCAAAGACCTGGTCTTTTTTCACGGCGAACAGTCCCGGAATTTCCTCCTCACCCTGGGAGGTGGGACTTCTCAGTTCCTTTGTCCAGCAATCGGCTGTGGGTGGCACCGTACTGCAGAGGGATACTTTCACATGGGCCCAGGACACCAGTGCCTTTAATGGTTTTATTTCCAGCAAGACCTCTACGCTGGATGAGAGCGGAAGCAATCCGCAGATCGCGTATAACACTCAAGTGGTTGACCAGTACGGAAATGTCGCTCAGTCCACTCAGTTTCCCTATCAGTACCCTTTCAACAGCGGCACGGCGCCGATCCGGACCTATGCCAACTCCTACCTGCACAATAATTCTTATATCGGTTCCTATTACACGCCGAACTACATCCTGAATCGGCTGACAACGACGGTGTTGACCCTACCGGGCAATATAACCAAAACGCTCGTGGCGAACGGCTACGGTGCGCCCTTTGCATCCGGGGTCTCGGGCCTTATGGACCCGAATCCCCCCGCGCCCCCGGCCTACCGCGGGCTGCTGACCCAGTCGCAAACACCGGCTATATCGACCACTATTTACAATTGGGACACTGGCAACCCGGCCAACATCTTTCGGTCGGACGGCACGACAGCCAGTATGAGCGCCGACGCGGGAACGAACTATGCAGCCCCGATGTCCATTGGTTCGGAGAGCTACTCGGAAACGGTTTCCTACAATTCGTGGCTTGGCGTGACACAGACAACCGGCGCCAACGGCGAAACGCTGGCCATGACCTATGACGGCTATGGGCACCCGCACACGGCAACGTCTGCTTACGGAGGTGTCACGACCTACACGTATTCGGCGGCGGGCGTTCTGCCAGCGTGGCAGCAGGAGAGCGGTCCGAACGGGATAACGACCACGACTCTCGACGGTATAGGCAGGGTTGTACTCGTGGCGCGTGGAGACAGTAGCGGAGTGAAGTCATATGTTAAAACGGTTTACGCCCCCTGTGCATGTTCACCGCTGGGCAAAATCTATCAGGTTTCGCAGCCATACCCGCCGAGCGGTACACCGGTCTGGACCACTTACACCTATGACGGCTTGGGGCGTACCCTGACCGTGCAGCAACCAGACGCTGCCAGCACAACGACCTACGTCTATTCTGGCAATCAGACGAAGGTGACCGACCCGGCTGGAAACTGGAAGTCCTTCGCCAAAGACGTGCTCGGCAATCTGACCTCGGTGCTCGAACCTGATCCGTCGAGCAATACCGGGGGTACTCTGGCGACATCTTACACCTACGACTGGATGAACCATGTATCGCAGGTTTCGATGACGCGCGGCGGGACGACTCAAACGCGAACTTTCATCTACAACGATTCGGGCCTGCTGACATCGGCAACGAATCCCGAAAACGGCACTGTCCATTACTATTACAACAGCGACAACACGCTCCAATACAAGCTGGACGCCAAAGGTACGGCTACCGTCTACACGTATGGCGGCGCGAGGCGTGTCACCATGGTGCAGACTTTCCCAATGTATTACGGGCAAGTGTATCCAAACGCCGTGGAAGACACGTGCGCGCAAGTGACCTATACCTATGGGACCAACCCGGCGGCCTATTCCTACGGGCGGCTTGTGAGTGTTCAGCACCCCTATGGAGCGTGTTGGACCGGTGGCGTCCAGGTGCCAAGCTACGCCGAGTCCTATTCCTACGATGCCCCCGGTAACGTCCTCACCAAAGTGGTCTCATCGAACGCCGTATACTACGGTACTCTGCAGGCAACCTATACCTACGACTCCTATGGACGGCAGACCTCGGTGACCACTCCGTTCTGGGGTCCGATCACAAACTACCTACTGGGTCAGACGTTTACAACCGGCTACGACTCTATGGGGCGGCCAAATTCTTTGACCGATTCGTACGCAACGCCCTGGGTTCAAAACGTCGCATACGACTACGCCGGGCGTCTGCAGTCGATGCAGGTTTTGAACACGACCGAAAGTCACAGCTACAACACATCGGGCCAGCTCACGAGCCTCAACTGGAGTGTCAATGGGGGCCCCGCGACCGGTCTGCAATATACTTATTCCGCCACGCAAAACAACGGCCAGATCACGCAGATGACCGATACGCTGTCGGGAGAAACAATTGTGTACCAGTACGACTCTTTGAAGCGGCTCACCTCGGCCAGTTCAACGCCGGGATCAGGAAGTTCGGCAGCGCCGTGGACGCAGCAGTTCGGCTATGACGGATTCGGCAACCTGACTGGCAAGACAACAAACGGAACATTGCTGCCGATCGCTGTCAACGCCGCTACAAACCAGTTGAGCAGTGCATACTACGACGCCAATGGGAACATGTTTTCTGGGGCTGGGGCGACGATCACCTATACTGAGGACAACAGAATGCTCTCGGCAACCGAAACCGGTGGCGGGACGGAATACTACTGGTATGCCCCGGACGGGAAGCGCATCTGGAGGCAGATGGCGAGCGGGACTCACGAATTTATGTTTTATGGAGCCCGCGGCGAACTGTTGGGCACATTCATGGACAGCTACGGAAGCGGTCCGATAGGGATACCGCAAAGCATGAATGTCTACTTCGCCGGGAAATTGATCTGGCAGGGACCATCGACGACTCTGGCTCCGCCTTACGGGAACGGGTTTGCCGGTATTGTGATGGCGGACCGGTTGGGGACGAACCGGGACGAAAAGGGGACAGACGCATTTTTGTGAGAGCAAGGGAAGCATCCTGACACGCTGTTAGAATGCCGCGTCGTCGCAGCAGCGTCTTTCGAGGGGGCAACCGGGGACAGCGAGACCCCTAACCCTTACACCCCTTGGCGCCCGAGGCGGGGACCGGGTGCCAAGCGGCCGTCCCGGGTGCATTGCCACGGATTGCGACTGGGATATTTGTAGTCCCGCCGTCGTAGAACGAACCGGCCGCACCCTCGTAGCGGCCCAGTTGAAGATCGTTACTCACTCCCCGTAACCCGCCAACGGCAATCACAAAATACAAAAAAGAATCTTCCCCGCAGATACAACGTTTGAAGCACCCGTGGGCTTCAGACCGCCAAAATTCCCCCATCCATACCGTACCCTGAGGCGGGAAGAAATCAGCTCATCAGCAGCCGCCCAAAAACAAAAAAATGAAATCTGACGAAACGAACCCAGGATGTACCTGAAAACAAAGCACCGGCCCCAAAAATCAAACCTAGGAAATCAGTCAAATCACAACAAAATCCCGGCAAAACCCATACCAAATCCATACAAATTCAGCCTATTTCCAGGACCCCGCCTGCGTCCCCGGATCGAGCAACTCCCGCAGCCTCTCCGCGCTGAGACCGCTCTTCTCCCCCGCAACCTCACGAACCGTCCGCCCCGTCGCATGCGCCTCTTTCACCAAAGCCGCCGCGCGCTCATACCCAATATCCGGAACCAGCGCGGTCCCCATCGCCAGCGACCGCTCCACAAAACTCGCGGCCCTTTCCCGATCGGCCTCAAGCCCCGCAACCAGCCTCCGCGAAAAATTCACACTGCAAGCCGCCAGCAGTTCGATGCTTTCCAGAAGATCGTAAGCCATCACCGGCATCATCACGTTCAACTCGAAATTTCCCGCCGCCGCGCACCACGCAATCGTCGCGTCATAGCCGATCACCTGCGCGCAAACCATCGCCACGCTCTCGGCGATCACCGGATTCACCTTCCCCGGCATGATGCTCGAACCGGGCTGCACCGCCTGCAGTTTCAGTTCACCGATTCCGCACCGCGGCCCCGAACCCAGCCACCGGATATCGTTCGCAATCTTCGTCAGCGCCACCGCATAACCGCGCAGCGCCCCGCTCAGAAACACCCCCGCGTCCTTCGCCGCCTGCGCTTCGAAGTGATTCGCGGCCTCAACAAAAGGCAGGCCGGTCACTCTGCCGATTTCGCCGATCGTCTCCGCCGCGAAGCCCTCGGGCGCATTCAGCCCGGTCCCCACAGCCGTGCCGCCCAGCGGAAGCTCGTACAATCCCTGCACCGCTTCCCGCACCCGCGCCGCCGATTTCGCGACCTGCTCCGCATACCCGCTGAATTCCTGCCCCAGCCGCATCGGCACTGCATCCTGCAAATGCGTTCGTCCGATCTTGATCACGTCGTGGAACTCGCCGGACTTCTTCAAGAGCTCCCCCGCGAGTTCCTCCATCGCCGGCAACAGCCGCGTCGCCACCGATTCAGCCGCGGCGATATGCATGGCGGACGGGAACACATCGTTGCTCGACTGCCCGCGGTTCACATCGTCATTCGGATGCGCTCCCGCCACATGCCCGATCACCTCATTCGCATTCATATTGGTGGACGTTCCGCTTCCGGTTTGAAAAACGTCCACCACGAACTGCCCGTCATAATCGCCGCTCGCCACCTGAAGAGCGGCTTTCTCAATGGCCGCCGCTTTGTCCGGATCGAGCCAGCCGCGCCGTCCGTTTACGCGCGCCGCCGCGGCTTTGATGATTCCCATCGCTCGAATAAAGGGCCGCTGCAGGCGAAGCGAACTGATCGGAAAGTTCTCCACCGCGCGGGCGGTCTGCGCGCCATACAGCGCGTCCGCCGGAACTGCCATCTCGCCCATGGTGTCGCGTTCGGTTCTTGTGGTCATGGTCTCCTGTAATTGAGATGCCCGCCAACCGCCTTTTGCTCGAGAAGAGTCCTTATCTGCAGCAGCACGCGCATAACCCGGTCGACTGGTTCCCCTGGGGTGAAGAGGCCTTCGAGAAATCCCGGCGCGAAAACAAGCCGATCTTTCTGTCCATAGGCTACTCCACTTGTCACTGGTGTCACGTCATGGAGCACGAATCGTTCGAAAACGAGGCCACCGCCGAGCTGATGAACCGCTGGTTCGTCCCCATCAAGGTGGACCGCGAAGAACGGCCCGACATCGATCGCATCTATATGTCCTATGTTCAGGCGACAACCGGCGGAGGCGGATGGCCCATGTCCGTCTGGCTCACCCCCGACCTGAAACCGTTTGTCGGCGGAACCTATTTCCCTCCCGACAATCGCTACGGACGCGCGGGATTTCCACTCGTTCTGCAGCGCGTCGCCGAAGCCTGGCAGAACGATCGCGAAACGATTGTGGAATCGAGCCACGCCGTGATGGAACAGCTGCGCTCCCAGGCCGCCGCCTCCTCTGCTGCCGGACCTGGTCACGTCGAAACCGCCGTGTTCGACACGGCATTCAATCAATTCCGCCGCTCCTTCGATTCGAAACTCGGCGGCTTCGGATCGGCCCCGAAGTTCCCCCGTCCTTCCGTCCATAACTTCCTGCTGCGCTACTGGAAACGGACCGCGAATCCCGAGGCGCGCGACATGGTTGTCGAGACCCTCGTCGCCATGGAACGCGGCGGCATTCACGATCAGTTGGGCGGAGGTTTCCATCGCTACTCGGTCGATGAATACTGGTTCGTTCCGCACTTCGAAAAAATGCTTTACGATCAGGCGCAACTGGTCGTCTCTTATCTCGAAGCTTTTCAAATCACGGGCGAGCCCGCGCTGGCCACAGCGGCGCGCCGCACCCTCGACTACGTCATGCGCGACATGACCGCGCCCGGTGGCGGCTTCTACTCGGCCGAGGACGCCGACAGCGCCATCGATCACGCGCACCCTTCACAAAAGAGCGAAGGCTTCTTTTACATCTGGGCCTGGGACGAAGTGGAAGCTCTGCTCGGCCCGGAGGAAACCGCACGCATCGCGGCCCGCTACGGGATGGAGAAGAACGGCAACGTCACGAACGATCCGCACGGCGAATTCACCGGCAGAAACATTCTCTTCCAGGCTGAACCGGGCACGCCCGGCGAAGCCGAACGGATCCTCTTCGATGCACGCGCGAAACGGCCGCGTCCCCATCTGGATGACAAGATTCTGACCTCCTGGAACGGCCTGATGATTTCCGCCTTCGCCAAAGGCGCAGCGATTCTGCACGAATCGAAATACGTGGATGCGGCCCGCGCCGCCGCGGACTTTCTGCTCGCCACCATGCTCCAGCAGGACGGATCCCTGCTTCGCAGATTCCGCGATGGCGATGCCGCCATTCCCGGCATGCTGGAAGATTATGCCTTCCTGGTCCAGGGCCTGCTGGACCTTTATGAATCCACCTTCGCGTTTCGCTATCTCGCCGCCGCCATCGCCATTGCCGGCAAGCAAAGCGAGCTGCTGGAAGATCCGGCCGGCGGTTTCTTCACCTCTTCACACGCAGACGCTTCTTCACTCATCCGCATGAAAGACGACTACGATGGCGCGGAGCCTTCCGGCAACGCGGTGGCGCTGATGAATCTTCTGCGGCTCCACCGAATCACCGGCCGCGAAGATTTCGAGGCCTCCGCCCGCCGTCTGATCGCCGTCTTCGGACCCTCCCTCGCGAACTCGCCATTTGGAATGCCGCAGATGCTGGCGGCGTGCGAGTTCGATATCGCCCCTCCCCGCGAAATCGTGGTTGCAGGGCAACCTGACGGCGGAACTATGGCAGCCCTCTGGGCGGACTTCGATCCGAATCGCATCCTGCTTTATGCCTCATCCGAACTGGCCCAATACCAGCCGGCCGTCGCGGACATGAAGGACAACGCCGTATACCTTTGCGAAAACTTCACCTGCCAGCAGCCTGCCCTCAATGAACAGGACCTGCGGCGATTGCTAAAATAGGCCTTTCATTCAATAAAGAGGAGAAACGAACATGGAGCGCGCAGGAGCAACAACCATGCGGGGCAACCCGCTCACCCTGGTAGGTCCGGAACTGAAGGCTGGCGACAAAGCCCCGGATTTTGCCACCATCGACAGCGGAATGAAACCCGTCAGTCTGGTAGACACCGGTCACCAGACCCGCATCTTCAGCGTGGTCCCGTCTCTCGACACGCCGGTCTGCGATGCGCAGACGAAGCGCTTTAATGAAGAAGCCGCGAAACTAGACGGCGTCGATATCTACACCGTCAGCATGGATCTTCCGTTCGCCCAGAAGCGCTTCTGCAATTCCTTCGCGCTCGACCATGTCAAGATGCTCTCCGATCACCGCGACGGATCGTTCGGCCAGTCGTATGGCACGCTGATCAAGGAACTTCGCATCCTGAGCCGCGCCATCTTCGTGGTGGGCCCCGACGACAAACTCAAGTACGTCGAGTATGTTCCGGAAGTCGCCGATCATCCGAACTACGAGGCCGCCTTAGCCGCAGCCCGGAGTTAATCTCCTGCGACTTTCCCTCTCCATCATTCGCAGTTTGCGCCAGAGCCGGCTGGTGCATGGCGGCCTGGTGGTGGGGGCGGGAATTCTTTTCGGCAACATCACCGGCTTCTTTCGCGTCGCGGTCGCTGCGTACCTGGTGGGGACACACGCGCGCGCCGACTCGCTGGCCGTGGCCACCGGCCCTCTCGACACGATGAACTCCGTCATCGTGAACACCATGCTGTTCGCCTTCACGCCCATGCTGATGGCGCAGGAGGGCGCTGACCGGGCTGCCCTCTTCGCGCGTGCCTCACGGGTATTTGCGATCATCCTCGCCTGTGCCAGCGTGGCCGCCATCGTTCTCGCGCCCCAATTGATCGGGCTGCTGGGTCCCGGACTAACGGGCGCTCCTCGCGACGAGGCAGTCATCCTGCTGCGGCTCATCGCCCCCGCAACTCTGTTTGCCGGATGTGCCGCGGCCTGTTCGGCCCTGCTCTATACCGAGCGCCGCTTTCTGGTCCCGGGACTCTATCAGGCATGTCTCAACGGAGCCACCATCGTTGCTGCGCTCTCGCTCTGGAAGGCGGCGGGGATCTACGGCTTTGCTATCGGCTACACAGCGGGGGCGGCATTGCAACTCGTGATCACATGGACGGCAACGCGCGATTTGCGCCGCACCGCGAAATCGGACCTTCGCTTCCCACTGTCGGAAATACTCGCGAAGCCGGGGATGTTTCTTTTTTACGCGGGTTTGATAGCGGCAAATATCATCGTGACTCGCGCCTTTGCCACGCAGGCCGGGTCGGGAATGGCCGCGGCATTTGAATACTGTATGCGGTGCGCGAGCGTCGTCATCGCCTACCTTGTTTACCCGGTGGCGACGACCCTGGTTCCCGAACTGGCGCGCCTGCGGGCCACGAACCAGGCGCGGCAGGCCTTCCGTTTAATTGATAAGAGCGCTGGCGTTATGGCGCTCGGCTCGGCCGCCGCCTGCGCGATCGGGATCTGGCTGCGCACTCCCGTGATCCGGCTCTTGTTCCAGCGCGGCAACTTTACGCCGGAGTCGACCATGCTTGTTTCGGCGGTCTTTCTGGGGTTCGCGCCCAGCCTGGTGGGCTGGGCGCTGATGGATCTGATCGCCCGCTGCTTCTTTGCGGTCGATAGCTACCGGGTTCCGTTGCTGGCGGCCTGTGTGCCGGTCAGCGTGAATCTCGCGGTCATGACGTTTCTCCGCGCCCAGGGCAGGTTAAGCGACCCGGCGATGCTGGGCACCGGCGCTTCGGCCGGTCTGGCCGCGGGGTTCACGGTGCTCTTCGCGATGATCCACATCCAGCGCCGCAACGTGTCTCTCACGCCCGCTCTCGTAGATCTTACTTTGCGCTAGCAGCCGCCCGCATCGCCAGCATTGCCCGGATGCGTTCCCGAGTAGCGTTGACTCGTTCCAGTCCGCCAGGAAGACTAAGACAAACTTTTTCCAGGTTCTCCAGCATGGCCGGACTCCCGAACATCTCACGAAGCTGGGGCAGGAATGGTTGGACTTTTGAGAACACCAGAATGTGCTCGCCAGTAGCGGCGTCGAAGGTCTTGAGATCGATGGCGCCGCTGGTTACGAAAGACGCAGCCATTTCCCAATAGCCGGTCACCATTCTTACGTACGCACTGTTCGGGCCCGCATAACCGGCCTGCATCTCTTCAAAGGTTTTGGGATCGAACGAAACCATGAAGTCGCGCGCTTTGCGCATGGTTTCTTCGCGGCGAAGTTCGTAAAGCTTCAGAATCAGATTGGCACTGTCAACGGCGTTGGACATAACCCATCGGATGCATTCCCGGCACGGAGGATTCAGCGTTAAAATTAAAACAGGTTTATCTGAAAATGTTTTACGCTGCTGTTCTCGCTGTTCTCCTCGTCGTGGTGGTCCTCAATGTGATTCTCGTGACGCGTCTGCGTTCCACTGACGCTTTCGAAGCCCGCTTGCGTGACGACACCCGCGCTCTTCGCGAAGAGCTGGCCGGCAACATCCAGCGGTTCGCCGTGCAAAGCGAGCAGCGCTCTGAACTGCTGCGTTCCGCGGTAACACGCCAGTTTGCCGACTCCCGCGAAGAACAGCGAAGCCAGCTTGAAACCATACGGGCTGTGGTGGACCAGCGTCTGCACTCCCTGCAAACGGACAATGCCGCCAAGCTTGAGCAGATGCGTCAGACCGTTGACGAGAAACTGCAGACAACCCTCGAAACCCGCCTGGGCGAATCGTTCCGCCTGGTCAGCGAGCGGCTGGAGCAGGTACATAGAGGGCTGGGCGAAATGCAGAACCTGGCATCCGGAGTGGGCGATCTCAAACGAGTGCTCAGTAATGTAACCACGCGCGGCGCGTGGGGCGAAGTGCAGCTCGGCAACCTTCTCGCTCAGATGCTGTCGCCCGATCAGTATGAGCGCGATGTCGCGACCACCGGCACCGCCGAGCGCGTGGAATTCGCCATCAAACTGCCGGGCGGAGACTCCGGCCCGGTATGGCTTCCCGTGGACGCGAAGTTCCCGATGGAGACTTACCAGCGGCTAGCCTCAGCGGCCGAGCGGGGCGATGCGGAAGCGGTCGAGACGAGCTCGCGCGAACTCGAAACCGTTGTCCGGGCGTGCGCCAGGACTTTCAGCGGAAAGTATCTCGCGCCGCCCCGCACAACGGATTTCGGAATTCTGTTCCTCGCCACCGAGAGCCTATACGCCGAAGCCCTTCGCAGGCCCGGACTGGCCGAATCCTTGCAGCGAGATTTTCGCGTCGTGCTGTCCGGCCCCACTACATTCGCGGCCCTGCTGAACAGTCTGCAGATGGGCTTCCGCACGTTGACAATCCAGCAGCGGTCCAGCGAAGTCTGGAAGATGCTCGGGGATGTCAGGTTGCAATTCGGCAAATACTCGCAGGTGCTGGCGAACATCCGCCTCAAGCTGGACCAGGCGACGAAGACGGTGGATGAAGCGGCGATGCGCACGCGCGTAATCGAAAAGCAGCTCAAGAACATTGAAGTCGCCGACGAGCCGGAGGAAATCAACACGCTTCATCTGATCGCCGTGAACGCTCCGGATTAAGCCGGTCGCTGAAGTGCCGATCGGTGATATCCTGCTCTGAAATGCGGCCAACTAAACTGATCCCTGTATTTGTCTTCGGCACTCTCGCGATTGCGCAACTCGCGGCGCAGATTCCTGTGACGCCCGAGCAGTTGATTGCGCGCAACCTCGGCCCCCGCGATGAGGTCAACAAACCGTTCCCGCCCCACAAGATCATCGGAAACATCTACTTCGTCGGTCCGCAGGCGCTGGGCTCTTTCCTGATCGTGACGCCGGCGGGCATGATCCTGATTAACAGCGATTACGAAGTGACCGTTCCGGTGGTGAAAGCCGCGGTGGAACAGCTCGGCTTCAAATTCTCCGATATCAAAATTCTGCTCGGGAGCCACGCGCACGGGGACCACATGGAAGGCGACGCGATGGTAAAGGAGTTGACCGGCGCACAGGTGATGGCGATGGCCGAAGATGTTCCTGCCCTGCAGGCAATGCGGCCCAAAAACAAACCTCACCCAATCGACAGGATCCTGCACGATGGCGATCAGGTGACGCTGGGAGGCACAACGCTCACCGCGCATCTCACGCCCGGCCACACAAAGGGCTGCACAACCTGGACACTGAAGGCCGAGGAAGGCGGAAAATCCTACGACGTTGTGATTGTGGGGAGCGCGGGAGTGAATCTGGGCGTCAAACTGGTCAACAACGCCGAATACCCGCAGATCGCCGACGACTTCATTCATACTTTCAAGACGCTGCGGTCGCTGCACTGCGATGTTCCGCTCGGCTCGCACCCCGGGATGTACGGGATGGCGGCTAAGTACGCGATGATCGGCAAAGGCCCCAATCCCTATATCGATCCCGAGGGATATCAAATCGAAATCGATACTAACGATGCGGTGTTCTACCGAACGCTGGCGGCGCAGAAGAAGGCCGCGGGACTGAACTGACGGCCCGCCGCGACTTCGCATAAACGTGCGTCAGTTCGGCGCCGTACAGAAAGATCTGCGCGGAGTAGTAAACCCAGACAAGCAGAGCGACCAGTGAACCGGCTGCTCCATAAGCGGAACCGGTCTGCGTTCTCTGCAGATAAAAGGTGATGAGAAAGGTTCCCGTTTCAAAGAGGGCCGCGGTTATCACCGCGCCGATCGCGACTTCCCGCCAATCCACGTGTACATGCGGTATCACGCGGTAGATCAAGCCGAATAGAAAAGCTTTGACGGCGAAGCTGAGGAAGAAGTCCCCGGCGTCCAGAACGGCTGGCGAAACATGCAGGCTCGTCTGCGCTCCGACGGCACGGACGAGCGTGGTCGCCGCCAGACTGAAAGCCAGGAGAAATCCCACCGACACCACCATCGCAAACGAAAAGATCCGGTCCCGGAGGAAACCATAAAAGCCCGACCCGGTTCCGGGCGGCGCGTCCCAGATGTAGTTGAGTGCATCGCGGAGTTCAACGAAAACTCCCGAGGCGCCCAACAGCAAAATGGCGATGCCGAATATGCTAGCCGCGCTGATGCTGTTTCCCTGATGTATGCCCGTCAGCAGCGATTCGATTACGGCGGCGCTCTGTGAGCCAACCGTCTGGCTGATCTCCCAATAAACCTGTCCCCTGACATCCTGTTCACCGAAAAAATATCCGCAGACCTCCACCACCAGAATCAGAAGCGGCGCGAGCGACAGCACCGCGTAATATGCGAGGGCGGCTCCCAAACGAGGGGCATTGTGCGCCGACCATTGCAGCGCCGCGTCCCGAACCAGATGCCAGCTAGCCCGCATCCGCGCCGTCCAGCGTCCGCCGCGCCATCTCGAGCGCCTCGTCCGCGGTCGAGATCGTGCCCTCCAGTTGCGCGTCCTCGATTTCGTGCAGCGCCACGCCGAAGCGCGGACCTGGCCGGTAACCCGCCGCGATAAGATCACGGCCTGTCAGAAGCGGTTTGGGTTTCAATTGTTCCGGCGGCACCTCGCGCTGCTTTTGGCGCACGAATTCGTAATTGTCCAGGCCGCCATGGCTGGAGAGGCAGTCCAGCCGGTGCAAGGCCATGTGGTCCTCGAAGCCGGGCAGCCGCATAAAGCGTTTCAGCGTGCTCTCGCGCATCCGCGGGACTTCCATGAACTTCATGTGATTCGCCACCAGCGCTTCCACCGCCTCAATCACGTTTCGGGGGAAGCGCAGCCGCGTCAGGATCGCATGCGCAATCTCAACGCCCTTTTCGACATGGCCGTCAAAGCGGATGCGCTCGGCGACACGGAAAGTCGGCGGTTTGCCCACGTCGTGAAGCAGCACGCCGAGCGCCAGTTCGATGGATGGCTTTTCGAGACCGCCCAGCATCATCATCGTGTGGGTCCAGACATCGCCCTCGGGATGAAATTCCGGCGGTTGCTGGACGCCTTTCATCGCCGCGACTTCAGGAAGTATTTCCTTGAGCAGTCCGGTCGCATCCAATAGTTCAAAGCCGCGGCGAGCGCCGCCCTGCGTAAGTATGCGGGCGATCTCGTCGCGCACACGTTCGGCGGACACGCTTCCAATGAGAGGGGCCAGCCGGCAAATGGCTTCAAACGTTCCAGGCTCAATTTCAAATCCGGTGCGGGCCGCGAACCGAATGGCGCGCAGCAGACGAAGATGGTCCTCGCGAAACCTTACTTCGGGATCGCCGATTGCGCGAATGATTCTGGCGTCGAGGTCGGCGCGTCCGCCGGTGTAGTCCAGCACCTCACCCGTGAACGGGTCGAGCAGCATGGCATTAATGGTGAAGTCCCGCCGCAGAACGTCCTGCCGCGGGTCGGTTTCGAAATGCACCGCGACGGGTCTGCGTCCGTCGTCGTATTCCCGGTCGCTGCGAAAGGTCGCCACCTCGACATGCGCCGTGCCGTCATGGACGATGACAACGCCAAAGTGGGCGCCCACGGAATCGGCATTCTGAAAGAGCTGCAGCAGGACTTCGGGCCGCGCCGAAGTTGCCACGTCGTAATCCATCGGGACCTCGCCCATCAGCAGATCGCGAACGCAGCCGCCGACCAGATAAGCGGCATGGCCGGCTTCCCGCAACTTGGCCACGATGTCCCTGGATAGTACTTCCGGCGTCACGATCCCATGCTAATCTGTGTGTGACCGAATTTTCCGGTGAGACTCTTCACGGGAAGAGCGGGGGACCCATTGCAACCGGGGGCTAAGTCCTATTAAAGGACGGAGTACTTTCAAGCTCCAGCCCGTCAGCTAACCCCGCAGGCCAATTTGAGAGTGCTCGAAATTCGGGCAAAGTCAGGAGATCCGATTGACCGACTCACAGCCTTCCGCGGCCGCCGGGGGTGTTGCCCGCCAAGGTCCCAAGGTCGTTGTCGCAACCACTGTCGCGCTGGCTTTTATATCCTTCTGGGCAGCCGCTGCCATTGTTCTCAGCGATCTGGCCTCATCGGCCTTTTACGCCGGCGGCATCGCCGAGCACGCCATTGGACGCACCGCCCCGTGGTTTGTTCTGGCGATCATGCTGTTCAGCTTTGCGGTCCGGTCGGTTTATCTCGAAAGCTCCTCGATGTTTGTGCGAGGCGGCGTCTATGTCGTGGTGCGCGATGCGATGGGCCCGTTTGTCGCGCGAATCTCCGTATCGTCGCTCCTGTTCGATTACATTCTGACCGGCCCCATCAGCGTCGTCAGCGCCGGTCAGTATCTGGCGGGACTGATCAATGAGATCAGCGCCATGGTTCACTCCACGGTGCAGATTTCACCCAACTGGTTCTCCGCCGGTTTCGCCATTCTGGTAACCATCTATTTCTGGTGGCTGAATATCAAAGGCATGCACGAGTCGAGCGGCAAGGCGCTGCGCATTATGCAGATCACCACGGTAATGGTCGTGATCTTTCTGGTCTGGGCGCCACTGACGCTGATCATTCGCGGGCCCGCCCAGATCCCCCCCGCGCCGCTTCCCTCGAACCTGCATTTCGCGGACGATGCACTGGGGTGGTTCAAAGGTACCTTCTGGCCATCGATACCCGCGGTCGCTGTCATCATCGCGCTGGGCCATTCGCTGCTTTCCATGAGCGGATTCGAAACGCTGGCACAGGTATATCGCGAGATCGCTTATCCGAAGCTGAAGAACCTCAAGATCACGGGGAATATCGTCTGCGTCTATGCGTCGATCTGCACCGGTCTGATTACGGTATTCGCGGCCATGATTATTCCCGACGCGGTTCGTCCGAAGTATGTGGACAATCTGCTGGGCGGCCTTGCCATGCATCTTGCGGGACCCCAGATTTTGCGTCTCGCCTTTCACGTCTTTGTGGTGATCGTCGGCGTGCTGATCTTGTCGGGCGCGGTGAATACTTCAATGATCGGCGCCAATGGCGTGATGAACCGCGTGGCCGAGGACGGCGTACTGGTGGACTGGTTCCGCAAGCCGCACCGCAAGTTCGGCACCACGTTCAGGATCATCCACGTGATCGGGGTGCTGCAGATCGTTACCATCGCGCTTAGCGGCGGCAACGTCTATCTGCTGGGCGAAGCCTACGCTTTTGGCGTGGTGTGGAGTTTCTTTCTCAAGGCTCTGGGAGTTTTGGTGCTGCGTTATCACCGGAACGATCAGGAATATAAATTTCCGGGAAATATTCACATCGCGGGCGTCGAGATTCCGATCGGTCTGGGCGCGACCACGGTTTTCCTTGGAGCGGTGGCCGTCGCCAACCTTTTCTCCAAGCGTATCGCCACGATTTACGGCGTCATCTTTACGATTGCCCTCTTCGCAATTTTCACGGTTTCGGAGCGCATCAACCGCCGAAAGCAAATGGGCCGCAAGCATGGACTTGAGGAATTCAATCTGGACATGCAGGCCGAAGTTGCGCCGTCGAGCCTGCGGGCCCGCCCGGGTGCCGTGCTGGTAGCGGTCCGCGACGTCAATAACCTGAGTCATCTGCATGCCGTGCTGCACAAAACAAATCTCCGCCGCCACGACATCATTGTCATGACCGTGCGGCAGGTTTCGACGGGTGCCGGCGAGTATCAACTGGGGGATAATCAGCTCTTCTCGGATTACGAACGCGAGCTGTTTACCAAAGTCGTGGAAATGGCCGAGAAGGAAGGCAAGACCGTTGAACTGCTGGTGGTCCCCAGCGTCGATCCCTTCGAGGCTATCGTTCAGACAGCGTCCAGGCTGAAAGCCACCCGCGTGGTGACGGGGGCTTCTCAGAGGATGGAATCGGCTGAGCTCGCCCGTCGTATCGGTCTGGCATGGGAGAGGCTGCCCGAGCCGCGGCATCCGTTTTCACTCGAAGTTCTGGCGCCGGGACGTCCGTCGCTTTTCGTGAACCTTGGCCCGCATCCGCCCCGGCTGTGGCCGGAGGATCTCGACCGGCTGCATAACTTGTGGCTGCAGCTTTCGGACGGGGGCTTCGGATCGAACCTGCATCATCGCGACGTTCTCGGAGTTGCCCTGCAGCGGCTGGAGCGGGACCTTGAGGGCAATGGACGCCGCGACGAAGCCCTCTCGGACATCGAGAGCGAACTAAAGCATCACTAACTAAAACGTGAAGACGCCCATGCGGCGCTTGACCAGATCCACCGTCGAGTTTGCAATCGGCGTCACCGCTTCCGCACCCTCGCGCAGAATGTTGTCGAGATACTGAGGATCGGCCACGATCTCCCGGTAACGGTGCCGCAGCGGCTCCAGCTTCGATATCACGATCTCGGCAACCTGCTTTTTCAGATCGCCGTAACGCATGCCGGCGAAGTGAGACTGCATGCGATCGCCATGCCATTCGGCGAAGGCCTGGAATATGCTCAGCAGGTTCGCCACGCCCGGTCCCATCGTTTCGAAATCGACCGCCGGGTTTGAATCGGTGGTGGCGCGCATGATGGTCTTGCGGATGCGGTCGGGCGGATCGAGCAGCGCCACCGCATGGCCCGCGCCCTGCGCCGATTTGCTCATCTTCGCCGTGGGATCGTCGAGACCCATGATTCGTGCCCCCACGGACGGCAGTTTCGTTTCCGGCATCACGAAAGTTTCGCCATAGAGCGAGTTAAAGCGCTGGGCGATATTGCGCGTCAGTTCGAGGTGCTGCGTCTGATCTTCGCCTACCGGAACGATGGCGGCCTGGTAAAGCAGGATGTCAGCGGCCATCAGCACGGGGTATTGAAAAATCCCGTCGCCCACCGATTCCTGCGCCGCCGCTTTCGCTTTGAACTGCGTCATGCGTTCGAGCCAGCCCATGGGAGTGACGCAGGTGAGAAGCCATGCAAGCTCGGCATGCGCGGGAACCGTGGACTGCACCATGATTCGCGAATGCTTCGGGTCGATACCTGAGGCGATGAAGAGCGCCGCCAGTTCGCGGATTTTGGCGCTCAGCTCAGCCGGGTCCTGATAGACGGTGATGGCGTGCAGGTCCACGATGCAGAAAATGCTCTCGTAGTCGTACTGGATTCTGACCCAGTTGGCGAGGGCGCCCAGATAGTTGCCGATGTGCAGATTTCCGGATGGTTGCACTCCGGACAAGACACGGGATTTCATGATTGGGGGTTGAAGGATTTATCGTATCAGCCGTCACCGCATCTTCTTGCGTCGAGGCCACCCAACGGTATTCACCCGCACCCGATGGAGAAGCAATTTGCTTCCGGATCACCGGTATCGGTGTGGTGTATCACCGAAGCGCACATGGGCCGGCATGCGAATGTACCTGCAACCACGCTGGTGTCCAGAGCTTTCTTGAGACATCAGGATTTTAGCGGTGTAATTGAACCGTACTAAATCTTCGCGCGCGCCAAAGAGCGCACGGGAATCCGGAAAAAGGAGCCCGAATGCCGACAGACAACATTCCGTATGGCCGGAAGACGCAAAAACCCCCCGCAGTCGCCGAAGTACACATTCTGTGGATAACAGCAGGTTTAGGATGTGACGGAGACTCCGTTTCCATAACCGCCGCGACACAGCCCAGCATCGAAGACGTCCTGCTCGGCGCGATTCCCGGCCTGCCCAAAGTACATTTGCACAACCCGGTTCTCGCTTATGAAGTCGGCGGTGAGTTCATGAAGTTCTGGCATCTCGCCGAACAGGGAAAACTCGATCCGTTCGTGCTGGTTGTGGAGGGCTCGATTCCGAACGAGAAGATCAAGAAAGAAGGTTACTGGGCGGCGCTCGGGACGGATGCTACTACCGGGCAGCCGATTCCCACTACCGAGTGGATCGACCGGCTTGCGCCCAAGGCGCTGGCTATTGTCGGCGCTGGGACGTGCGCTACCTACGGCGGTATTCACGCGATGGAAGGCAATCCCACGGGCTGCATGGGGCTGGCCGACTATCTGGGATGGGACTGGAAATCGAAAGCCGGTCTCCCGATTGTGAATGTGCCTGGCTGCCCCGTGCAGCCCGACAATTTCATGGAGACCCTGCTCTACCTTCTTTACCAGGTGGCGGGACTCGCTCCCATGATTCCGCTGGACGATCAACTGCGGCCCGAGTGGTTATTCGGGAAGACCGTACACGAAGGCTGCGACCGCGCGGGTTATTACGAGCAGGGCGACTTCGCCGAAGAATATGGCTCGCCGAAATGCATCGTGAAACTGGGCTGCTGGGGGCCGGTCGTCAACTGCAACGTGCCAAAGCGAGGCTGGATGAATGGCATGGGCGGTTGCCCCAACGTGGGCGGCATCTGCATCGGTTGCACGATGCCGGGATTCCCCGACAAGTTCATGCCGTTTATGGATGAACCTCCTGGGGCGCGAGTCTCATCCTCGACGGTTTCTGTGTATGGGCGTGCCATTCGCGCGTTGCGCTCATTCACAAATAACACCGTCAACAAGGAACCCAAGTGGCGGCATCCGGGAGCTGACCTCACCACAGGTTATCGCCCGACAACTTATTTGTCGCGTTAGTGGTTTGTCCCGTTAGCGGCGGCGGTCGCTGGTTCAAAGCAGAGTCAGGAACAACAGGAGAAAGATTCAGCATGAGCACAATCACAGCCCCGGAGGTTCACGCTCCCGGTAAACAGGGAAATCTGGTGGAGATGGGCTGGGATCCGATCACCCGGATCGTTGGCAGCCTTGGAATCTATACCAAAATCGACTTCGAGAATCGCCATGTCGCGGAGTGCCACAGCACCTCTTCCATTTTTCGCGGCTACAGCATTTTCATGAAGAACAAGGATCCGCGCGACGCACACTTTATCACCAGCCGGATCTGCGGTATCTGCGGCGACAATCATGCGACCTGCGCGACGTACGCGCAGAACATGGCGTTCGGCATCCGTCCGCCGGCGCTTGGGGAATGGATTGTCAACCTCGGCGAGGCCGCCGAATACATGTTCGATCACAACATCTTCCAGGACAACCTGGTGGGTGTCGACTTCTGTGAGCAGATGGTGAGGGAGACCAATCCGGGGGTTCTGGCGAAAGCGGAATCCACTGCCTCGCCGCACTCGAATCTGCACGGATTCCGCACCATCGCCGATATTATGCGCGCGTTGAACCCGTTCACCGGATCCTTCTATCTGGAAGCGCTGCAGATGAGCCGCATGACGCGGGAGATGTTCTGCCTGATGGAAGGCCGCCACGTGCATCCCTCCACGCTCTATCCCGGCGGCGTCGGCACGCACGCCACGATTCAGTTGTTCACCGATTACATGGTGCGGCTGATGAAGTACGTCGAGTTTATGAAGAAAGTGGTGCCGTTGCACGACGATCTTTTCGACTTCTTCTATGAAGCCCTGCCTGGTTATGAAAAAGTAGGTCAGCGGCGCATCCTGCTTGGCTGCTGGGGTTCCTTCCAGAATCCTAAGGTCTGCGACTACG
>DASZLO010000260.1:0-8638 GCA_035552315.1 Bryobacteraceae bacterium | reverse complement strand
GGACAGACCCATTTGTTCAGCCATGGTCAGGCCCGCGCCGGGAACATAAAGCAGCGCGTCCTTCTCCGACGGATCCATCGTCATGTGATATTCGCCCGACATCGTGGTATCGACAAATTCGATGTTGATATCATTGCCGATGCCTTCGATATAGCGATAGCGCCAGTCTTCGAAGGGATAGGTCGAGGTGGTGCCGCCGCCTTCCGCATCGGGACGCTCATAGCTGCCACCGGAGGGATGAGAATCGATCTCGTCCGGCGGACCGTAAGTAATATAGATGCGGCCGCGATCAGTCTTCCAGCCGGGAATGCCTGACGGATAATGCTCGTTGGCATACGCGATGCGGCGGTAGTGCTCTTCCTTATATTCGTTTTCCACCGTATCCGGCGTCGGATCGCGGCGCAGCCAGAACTGTTCCACGAACTGCTCGCGCTCTTCGTCGGTGTTCAGACCTTTGAAGGCCTTGCGTTCTTCATCGGTGATGATGTACGAAACGTCTTCGTTGAGCCACTTCTTCCACGGAGTCTCCAGCTCCTTCTTGAGCTGGGCTTCCTTTTTCTTGCGGTCCTTCTCGCTCAGTGGTTTCGCTACGGTTTCGCGCTTGGGTGGCGCCGCATTCTGCGAGATTGCGGGAACCGCCAGCAGCGCTGCCAGCCCGATGGATGACACCCATACCGGCCGTGTCCAGATCGAAGAAGCCCAACGCGCCTTAGCAGCCATATATTTCGTATCTCCGGCGGGAAAAATTCATCTTCGATTATACCTTAAGTGCGGGACGCCATAAAGCCGCTCCCTGTTTCATCGAAGTTGTGTGCCGGGCCGCACTTACCACAGCTGTCATTGATGAAAAATCAGGACCTTGATGGCGATCCGGGCAGCGGCCGTCCGGCTCTCCGCGACGCGCTCTTCGTCACACGCGGAGAAGTGCCCGAGGATGCGAACTTTTTCGCCGTTGGGCCGTATCTCCTTATGAGCACGAATCTTTACTGGCAAGAGAGCAGATGGCAAAAACAATGAAGCGCGTTCTTTGGGTGACTGTGATACTGACCGGGCTGGGAAGCGCGGCATTTTTCTCGCTCAAGGCAATCGGCCCCAAGCCGGTCAAAATCGATCCGGAGAAAATCGCGGTGGTCGAGCGCACCGACCTTGCCCGATCGGTGGTGGCCACCGGAAAAGTCGAGCCGGTCACCCAGGTGGAGATCAAAAGCAAGGCCAGCGGCATCGTGCTGAAACTGCCGGTCAACATCGGGGACGTGGTTCATAAAGGCCAGGTGATCTGCGAACTGGATCAGAATGACCTGCTTCCGGCGCTTCGCCAGCAGCAGGCCGCTCTGCATGTAGCCGAAACCGGGGTAACGAGCGCCAAAGCGGATTATGACCGTTATAAGGTAGACGCCACAGGGCCGGACGTCCCGTTTCTCAAGCGGGATCTCGACCGGGCGCGGACTATGCTCACTGCCGGGCTGATCGCCCAGAATACGCGGGACGATGCCGAGAAAAACTACGAACTGGCGGTGCAGAAGCAGGAATCCGCCAAAGCCAATCTGGGTTCGGCGGCCGCGGCGATCGCGCGGGCCGAGGCAGCGGTGGAACAGCAGCGCGCCACCGTTTCGCTGGCCGAAGAAAATCTGCGCAATGCCACCATCGTTTCTCCGATCGACGGCGTGGTTCTGTCGCGCGATGTGGAAGTCGGGGCGGCGGTGAGTTCGATCCTGCTGGCGGGGGCCAGCGCGCCTTTGATCATGACCCTCGGCGATCTCAGCGAAGTTTACGTAAAGGGCAAAGTGGACGAAACCGATGTGGGGAAGGTTTACCTTGGGCAACCGGCGAGGATCGCCGTCGAATCGTATAAGGATCAGAAGTTTCAGGGGCATGTGACCAAGATTTCGCCCATGGGCACCGAGAAAGACAACGTCACCACCTTCGAAGTTCGCGTGTCGATTTCAAACGAACGGCACCTCTTGAAGGCGCAAATGACGGCCAATGCCGAAATCATTCTGGACGAGCACCATGGCGTGCTGGCCATTCCCGAAGGCGCCGTGCTTTATAACAAGGACAAATCCACCGCCGTTCAGGTTCCGGACCCGACGAGTGAAACCGGTATGCGCAAGATTCCGATCACGACGGGCATCAGTAACGGCGCGAAAACCGAAGTCGTGAAGGGTCTGACGCAGGGCCAACAGGTCATTTTGCAGTAGAAAGGGCATTGCGCGAAGCCCGATGACTTATATCAGCGAACTCTTCAGCCAGGTTTCCGGCAGCCTGCTTCGCAACAAGCTTCGAACCTTCCTCACCATGGCGGGCATCGCCTGGGGGATCGCTTCGATGGTGATCATCGTCGCGATGGGCGACAGCTTTAAAGAAGGCCAGCTGAACAGCATGAAGCAGCTGGGCGTGAATATCGTAATCCTGTTCGGAGGCCGCACCGAAATGCAGGCAGGCGGCCAGCGGGCCGGACGCCGCATTCGCCTGAATTATTCCGATGTCGAGAATATCCGGCGCGAATGCTATCTGGTGAGCAAAGTCGCGGCGGAGCTGGAGGGGAATGTCCGGGCGACCAGTCCGTATAACAGCGGATCGTTCGACGTGAGCGGCGTGGAGTCTTTTTACCCCGAACTGCGCACCATTCCGATCGCCGAGGGCCGTTTTTTCAATGACGAGGACGAGCGGAATGCGGTGCGGGTGGCCGTGATCGGGGTCGATGTCAAGACGCAGCTGTTCGGGGCGCGAACCGGCGTGGTGGGCAGGGATGTGGCAATCAACTCCATGCCTTACCGGATCATCGGCGTGATGGCGAACAAGGATCAGAACAGCAGCTATTCGGGCCTCGATGAGAAGAAGATCTGGATTCCGTACACCACGATGACGCGCGACGTTCCGCCGGTCAAATACTATGTGCCGGGCTATCTGGATGAGATTCTCTACCAGCCCCGATCGCTCGAACAGTTCGCGGCGGCTCGTCTTCAGGTGAAGAAAGTTTTGGCGCGCACCTACGGATTCGATCCCGCCGACGAGAGCGCCATCGGAATCTGGGATACGGTGGAAAACCAGAAGCAGGTGGTGGGTATTTTCGACGCCATGTCGCTGTTCCTTGGAATTATCGCCGGAGTGACCTTGTCGCTGGGCGGAATCGGCGTGATGAATATCATGCTGGTGACGGTTTCTGAGCGCACGCGCGAAATCGGCCTGCGCAAGGCTCTGGGTGCGACGAGGATGCGCATCCTGGGCGATTTTCTGGCGGAAGGATGCACGCTGGCGTTTATGAGCGGTCTGGCGGGATGGGCGTTCGCCTTCGGAATTTCCAGTCTGTTGAAGCTGGTGAAGATGCCGGATGCCTTTCCCGGCCTGCCAGTCAGCATGACGACGACACTCGTGGCCTTCGGCGCCCTTACGGTGATTGCGATAGCGTCTTCGTTGTTGCCGGCGTTTCGGGCAGCTTCACTTACACCCGTGGAGGCTTTGCGCTATGAGCGGTAATTTTGCGGCGAGGCGGCGCTGGCAGTGACGGTCAGAAGCATTCTCGCCGAATCGTGGGCATCGCTCAACTTTAACCGTGTGCGCAGCTCGCTGACGATCGTGAGCCTTGCCTGGGGAGTGGCATGTTTTGTGATTCTCTATGCCTACGGCGAGGGCTTCGGTACGGCGGTAACGGTCTCTTTCCATTCCGTGGGCCAGGATCTGGTGCTGATCAGCGGCGGACAAACTTCTACGGGCGCGGGCGGAGAACGCTCGGGCCGAAAGATCAAGCTCGATCTCAGCGATGCCGCGCTGATTCGCGACAACGTCCCCACGGTGGAAGCCGTTTCGGCGGAACAATTAATCCGGAATGCGACTGTCGTCCGCGGCTCCCGCCAGCAGAATCTCACCATTCGCGGCGTGGAACCGGCTTACGGGATCGTGCGGAATATGAGCCTGTCGAGCGGGCGCTGGTTTTCCGAAGAGGATTCCACCCACAAGGAGCGGGTCGCGGTGCTGGGGTCGAAAGCGGCGCAGAAGCTTTTCGGCGAAATCCCTCCCGATGGCGAGACGATCACCATCAACGGGCTGCAGTTTCAGGTGGCGGGTCTGCTTGAGACCAAGACCCAGCTCTCGAACTACAACACTCCCGATAACGAATGCGTTTTCATTCCGCTCTCCACAGCGTCGATGCTGACGGACATCAAGCATCCGGAAGACATCGTGTGGATGCCGGTGAATCCGATTTTCCGCGAGAGCGCCATGCGGGACGTCAGGGCCCTGCTGGCCCGGGCGCACAATTTTTCACCCAGCGACGAACGCGCGGTGGAGATGCTGGCCTTCAATCAGTTCATGAAGATCATCGACACGCTGTCGATTGCTCTGCGGGTGCTGCTGGGATTGATCGGGGCCCTGACGCTGGCCATTGGCGGCGTGGGACTGGCCAACATCATGCTGGTATCGGTGACCCAGCGCACGCGTGAAATCGGAGTGCTGAAGTCCATCGGGGCGACCCGGGCCGCGATTCTGTTTCAATTTCTGGCCGAAGCGATGGCGATCGTGACTTTGGGCGGTCTGCTGGGGGTGCTGATCGGCTGGGGAGTGACGGCCACAATTCAAACTCTTCCGCTGCTGGCCGCGATACAGAAGGGAACGCCGGGGGGCACGGGCGATATTCATCTGCACATATCGGAATTCGCGGTGGTGGTTTCGACCGCGGTGCTGGAGATTATCGGGTTGTTTGCGGGGCTGCTGCCGGCGTTGAAGGCCTCGCGGCTGGATCCGATTGAGGCGCTCCGATACGAATAGAGCCGCGCTCCGGTACGAATAGAGCCGCGCCTATTCGGCCGGGAGGAGTCCCAGCCGCATATAAATCGGACGCACCACCTTCCGGATCTGAGGCAGCGTTCGCGTAAACCACAAGCTTCCCGCCAGACACAAGACGCCGCTGACCATCACGGTGTGCGGCGCCCCGATGCGCGCGGCCAGCGCTCCGCCGAACAAACTCCCGAACGGCGCCATGCCCTGCAGCGCCACCGAATAAAAAGACATCACCCGGCCCCGCTTCTCATCCTCCACAATCGTCTGCAGAATCGTATTGCTCGAAGCCATCTGCTGCATCATCCCGTATCCCACCACCATCAGGATCAGCATCGACAACCACGTCCAGTGCGAAAATCCGAAGGCGATCAGCGACGCGCCCAGCAGCGCCGTCGCAACCGCGATGCGCCGTCCCAGTCCCACCACGCTCCGGCGCATGGCGAGCAGGACCGTGCCAATCAGCGCGCCCGTTCCCGACGATGCCATCAGGAAGCCCAGCGTGTGCGGTCCGCCATGCAACACCTGCGAGGCGAAGATCGGCATCAGCACCGTGTAAGGCATTCCGACCAGGCTCACCAGCCCCAGGTTCAGCAGAATGGACCGGATGGGAAGCGAGCCCGCGATATAGCGCCAGCCCTCGCTCAGCTCTACCAGCACGTGCCGCTGCGCTTTGCGGGGCGCGGCGGGGCGCAGCGTCATCAGCAGCAGCGAGATGATGACCGCGATGTAACTGAGGCCGTCGATCAGGAAGCAATATCCTTCGCCGACCCCGGCGATCACCACGCCCCCGATCGCCGGACCCAGCAAGCGCGCCGCATTCACCATGGAAGAATTCAGCGCGATCGCATTGCCCAGATCCTCGCGCTGCTCCACCATTTCCACGACGAATGACTGGCGGGCAGGCATATCGAAAGAATTGATCAGCCCCTGAAAGATGGCCAGTAACACCACTTCCCAAATCCTGATGAAACCGCTGAGCGTCAGCACGGCCAGCGCCAGAGACTGCACCATGGAAAGGATCTGTGTGATCACGATGGTGCGGTGCCGGTTCCACCGGTCCACCCAGACGCCCGCGACCGGGCCGAGTATGAAGGTGGGAATGAAATTGGCGAAGCCGACGACGCCCAGCATCGCCGCTGAACCGGTCAGCCGGTATACCAGCCAGCTGGTGGCGATCCGCGTCATCCACGTGCCGATGAGCGAGACGCTCTGACCCCCGAAAAAAAGGCGGTAATTCCGCGATCGCAGCGCTCGAACCGCAAGTGCCAGACTTGCCATCGGTACAGCCTCGAGCTAACAGCGGAGGGTCGGCAGCAGAACCACCAGACCGTCATCCACTCCGAGTACGGGCGGCAGCGCGTGCGCGTGCCCGCGTTTGTGCGGCCGCAGCTCGCGCAGCACCGCGATCTCATCGCAGGCATGGAATTTGGGGCAGCGCAGGCAGTCCTTCCACGCCTTCAAAGGCAGCTCGCCGCGCTCCACCTCTTTGAACCCCACCTTCGCGAAGAACCCCGGAACATAAGTAAACGCGAACACAGCATCCAGCCCGTAGAGCTTTGCTTCATAGATCAGAGAATCCACAATCAGGCGTCCGATGCCGTGCGTCTTGTGACTTTCGGCCACCGCCAGAGAACGAACCTCTCCCATCGTCGGCGAGTAGAAATGCATGGCCCCGCAGCCGACCAGCTGATGTCCGTCATAGGCCACCATGAAGTCGCGCATGTTCTCCGACAGCTCAAACTCGGTGCGCGCCAGCATGATGCCCCGCGCCGCATAGCCGTTAATCAGTTCCAGCAGCGGCGGAATATCCTGCATGGTGGCTTTGCGGACGTCGATGCCTTTGCTGGACGCCGTCTGGTTTTCGACCATCTCGGGAGTGAGTGCGCTGATCATTTTCTTTCTTCTGCGTTCCCGGTTATGCGGGTGCCCGTGCGTTCACCGGCGAACAGCCGCAGGACAATGTCCGGATCGGAACCCTTCACGATGCTGACTTCTTGCACGCCGTTCTCCACTGCATCGGTTGCCGCATTCAGTTTAGCCTGCATGCCGCCGGTCGCTACGCCCGACTGGATCAGAACCCGGCACCCATCCACTGACAGCACGGGCACGATCGACTTGTTTCCGTCGAGCACGCCGGCTACATCGGTCAGAAATACCAGCTTGTCGGCTTTCCAGGCCGAGGCGACGGCCACCGCCATGGAATCCCCGTTCACGTTGAACACCTGGCCGCTCTCGCCGCCGGCGATACAGGCCACCACCGGCACAAACCCGGCATCCGTCAGTACGTCGAGGAGGTGCGTTTCCGAAGCGATCACTTTGCCGACGAAGCCCAACTCGGGGTTCAGCTGTTCGGCGCGCGCGAGACCGGCGTCGATGCCCGTCAATCCGACAGCGCTGGCGTCCGCGTTTCCGAGCGCTGCCACCAGTTGCGTATTTACGGTGCCTGCCAAAACTTTCAGCACGGCATCGATGGTTTCGCCGGTCGTTACCCGGAGTCCCCCGACGAAGCGGCTTTCGATGCCGCGTTCGTCAAGGAACCGGGTCATCTGCTTGCCTCCGCCGTGGACCACCGCCACGGTGACTCCCGAGGCCGCGAGCTTTGCGATCTGTTGCGCGATTCCGTGCCGCGAAACGGGGTCGTCGAGCAGGGTGCCGCCAATTTTGATGAGAGCTTTTCCGGCTGGAGTTGTCACAGCAGCCCCGCCGTCTCTTCGAAGCCGAGCGCCAGATTCAGATTCTGAATCGCCTGGCCCGCCGCGCCCTTACCCAGATTGTCGATGGCGCTGACAACAACGCAGCGTCCGCTGGCCGGATCGGCCATCACTCCGATGTCGCAGAAATTGGTGTGCGCGACCGCGTGGAGATCGGGAACCTTGCCCGCGGCGTAGAGCCGGATGAAGGGCTCGCCCGCATATTGCTTCTGGTAAATGGCGAGGATCTCCTCCGTGCTGAGCGGCTTCGCCATACGGAAGTAAATGGTTTCCAGAATGCCGCGGTGGATGGGCAGCAACTGAGCCGAGAAGCTGAACTCGTCTTCATGGATGCCGCTGGTCAGCAGCACTTCGGGGACGTGCCGATGCTTAAGCAGGGAGTAGGCGGAAAAGTTCTCGATGACTTCGCAGAAACTGGTGCTCAGGGCAGGCTTGCGGCCCGCTCCGCTGACCCCGCTCTTGGCGTCGCAAACAATGCCGGCTTCACGATTCACAACACCAGCCGCGATCAGAGGACGAATCGCGAGATTGGCGGCGGTGGGATAGCAGCCGGGATTGGAGATCAGCCGGGCTTTCCTGACATCGTTTCGAAAGTACTCGGGGAGCCCGTAGACAGCCTGGGAAAAAAGCTCCGGAGCGGCATGATCGGCTTTGTACCAGGTCTTGTAGCGGTCGGGCGTCCGCAGCCGGAAAGCGCCGCTCAGATCCACCACAATTGCCCCGGCCGCAAGGAACTTCGGCGTCAGTTCCATGGACGCTTCCGGCGGTGTGGCGAGAAGCACGGCGGTCAGACCCTGCGTTTTGACGGATTCCGCATCGGCGGAAGCGCGCCTGGACGCCGGTGGTTGCATAAATTTGGACGCATCGCCGGTGTCGGCCCGGTGCTCGAGAAGGACCGGCTCGCACCCCGGGTGCCGCTGCAGCAGTGCGACAGCTTCGGCGCCGCTGTAGCCGCTAAAACCAACGATTCCCACGGAAAAGCTCATTGATTATTTATTCACCACAATGAATAAATATAACACGCCGGCCAGGTAGTGGGTCAGTTTGAAATTTCTCATGCTTGACCGCTCCAATCCCCTTGGGATAATGGGTGCATGGACGAATTTCCCACATCAGAATTCAGAAACGTTATCCGCGTTCTGATGCGGATG
>DASZLO010000259.1:0-10408 GCA_035552315.1 Bryobacteraceae bacterium | reverse complement strand
ACCTCGGCGTAGACACCGGCTACGTATATTCGATCGATGCCGCGTCCGGCTGCGTCTACTGGTCGTACGAGGCCGAAGCGGGAGTGCGAACCGCCATCTCCGTCGCGCGGGTGGGAGGACGAGCCGCGGCCTTCTTCGGCGACATGAAGACAAACGTGTACGGGGTCGACGCCGACACGGGCAAGCTCATCTGGAAGTCGAAGGTGGAGGATCATTCGACCGCGCGGCTGACCGGCGCGCCAAAATTCTTTGAAGGGCGTCTGTATGTGCCGGTCGCGTCCGGTGAGGAGGGCGCGGGAGGCAACGCCAGGTATCCCTGCTGCTCGTTTCGCGGCAGCGTGGTCGCGCTCGACGCCGCCACGGGCAAGCAGATCTGGAAGACATACGTGATTCCCGAAGCAGCGCAGCCGACGACGAAGAGCGAATCGGGCGTCGAGCACTTTGGCCCAGCGGGCGGGGGCGTGTGGAGCTCACCGACAATCGATCCGAAGCTGCACGTTCTTTATGCGACCACGGGCGATGCTTATACAGAACCGGCATCGAAGAACACCGACGCGATTATCGCGATGGATCTCGACACCGGCAAAATCCAGTGGGTCGCGCAGGGCACCGCGAACGATGTTTGGCTGGCCGGTTGCCCGGCGAAGAATCCCACGGGGAATTGTCCGCAGGCGCTCGGTCCGGATCACGACTTTTCGGCGTCGCCGATTTTGAAGACGCTGGCGGGCGGCCGGAGAATCCTCGTGGCGGGCCAGAAGAGCGGAAACGTCTGGGCTCTGGATCCCGATAAGCAGGGTGCGGTCGTGTGGAAGACAGCGCTCACGAGCAACACGACTGAGTTTGGCGGCAAAATCATCTGGGGCGGCGCGGCCGACGATCAGACGGCTTATTTCGGACTCGGCACCGGCGGCATCGCGGCGGTGCAGTTGAAGGAAGGCGAGCGGAAATGGTTCACGCCGCTCGAGCCTTCAGCCGCGATGGCGAGGCACGCGGGTCAGGATGGTCCATTGACCGCGATTCCAGGCGTGGTGTTTTCCGGCGGATGGGATGGCGTGCTGCGGGCGCTCGCGGCTTCCGATGGACACGTGATCTGGGAGTTCGATACGGTCCGCGAGTACACCGGCGTAAATGGAGTCGTGGCGAAAGGCGGCTCGATGGGCGCGGCGGGTCCGGTGGTTGTCGATGGCATGCTGTTCACCGGTTCGGGATATGTCGGCGTGAAAGCCGGCATGCCGGGCAATGTGCTGCTGGCGTTCGCCGCGAACTGAGCCGGCGCTACTGCCGGCCCTACTGATGGAAAAGACCGAAGTAAACGCCCTTCGCGCGGATGTGGCCGTTCATCGCCTTCAGCAGATCGGCACGGGATTCGATCGCGCCATCCAGCTTCGAATCGAGCGCATAGAACTCGAACATATAGTGGTGCGTTGTCGGAGGCGGCGGGCACGGGTTGAAATAACCGATCGACTGCCCGATATTTTTGATCTGCATGGCGCCGTCGTCGAGCATGGCCTTCGCGGGAACGTTTTCCGGAAGTCCGTTGGCGCTCGCGGGGATGTTGTAAATCGCCCAGTGCAGCACGTCGTCGCCGCCGATCGCGACGTCCGGATCGTGCAGGATAAGCGCGATGGTCTGCGCGCCCTCCGGAGCGCCGCTCCACTGAATGGCCGGCGAGATGTTGGCGTTGGAGCCGCCGGCGCAGCCGTACTTTGCCGGGATTGCGCCGCCGTCGGGGAATGCCGCGATTGTGATTTTGAGCGGCGCGGGAATGCCGCCGCCGCGACCGCCACGTCCTTGTCCTCTGCCACCGCGGTCCTGCGCCGCGATGACTCCCAGGCCGAGAGTCAACGTAACTGCCGCCGTAATGAAGATTGCCGCGATTCGCATTCAGGCTCCTCTATTTCTTTCCGGTATAACTGACTTTCCAGATCACGCCCGCGGTTTCATCCGTTACGTAGAGCGCGCCATCGCGGCCGGTGGCAACGCCTACCGGGCGACCCCACGGCACACCATCGGCGCCCGTGAACCCCGTGAGAAAGTCCTCGTAAACGCCATTCGACTTGCCTTTGTTGAGCGGCACACGAACGACCTCATGACCGGATTTTACTGAACGATTCCATGACCCGTGTTCGGCCGCGAAGAGATCGCCGCGGTATTCGGCCGGGAACGCCGTCCCGTCATAGAAAGTCAGGCCCAGAGAAGCGTTGTGCGGCTGCAGCAGAACGTCGGGAACGATGACCGAGTCGATGGTCTTGTCGGCCGGACGCGGCAATTTCGCGCGATTATCCTCGTGCTTGCCGATGTAGAACCAGGGCCACCCATAGAAGCCGTTTTCCTTCACCGAAGTGATGTAGTCGGGAACGAGATTGTCGCCTAGATCGTCGCGCTCGTTGACCGAGGTCCACACTTCATTGGTCGTCGGATTCACGCCGAGACCGACGGGGTTGCGAATGCCCGACGCGTAGATCCTGACAAACTTGCCCTCCGGCGTGTATTCGAGAATGTTCGCGCGATGCTCTTCCGAAGCCGCTGAATTGGAAACGTTGTCCGCGGACCCCACGGCGACGAGCATCCGGTTGGCGCCCAGGAAGACGATATCACGCGTGCTGTGATTGCCGCGGGGAGGAATGTCGGAGACCAGTGTCTCGGCCGCTCCGGTCGCCTTCAGATCGCCGTTCTTGTAGGGGAAGCGCACGATCGAACCGGTGTTCCCGACGTAAGCATACTGGGGATTTGGTCCCGGCGGATAGAAATTGATTCCGAATGGAACCGTGAGTCCGGTTGCGTAGACCGAGACTTCGGGCTTTCCGTTGTTGTCGCGCACGATTTTGATTTCGCCGGCGGCCTGTTCGGCAACAAAGAGATCGCCATTGGGCGCGCGCCGAATCTGGCGTGGCGCTTTCAAGCCTTCCTGCGCATAGAGTGACACCGTGAAGCCTTCCGGAGCTTTCGGCATTGCCCCTTCCGGTCGCGCTGGAACGCGTCCAAAGCCGCCCGGCGTTGCTTTCGTGGGCTCGGGAAGATCCGCCACGGTGATCCTGCGATAGGTGCCCGGCTGCAGATCTTTCGCGTTGACATAGGCGTTGCTGCCCGTGATGACGTTCTTTTCGTCATTCGTCGCCGCCCAGACAGCAGCCAAACCGAAGCAGACACCACCGGCGATCCAAATCCATTTCTTCATTGTGTTTTCTCCATTACAGGACGGGGAAAGGCAAACAACAGAAGTTTATCATTGCGGAAATTCAGGCATTTCCGCCGTGTACAGACAAAGGCAGACGACAAAAACCGATCGTCCGCCCCACAGGCGGCGCTGCACGTTTCCGCTGAAAGGTGTCCGCTGAAAGGTGTCCGGCGATTTCCAGGACATTACGCGAGCATTGCTTTCCAGCCTGCTTCATCGTGTCCGATCGCGACGCGATTGTTGCCACGGACCAACGGCAGGCGAAGGAGCTTTGGATCCTTTTCAATTTTCGTGAGCATTTCGGCGTCGGAGACCTTCAGATATTTGAGGCCGCCATCGAGCCACGATTTGCTTTCGGTATCGAGCAGGCCGGCGAGTCCAAAACGATCGGTGAAGCGCTTGATTTCGGCGGGCGCCATCGGTTTCTTCGTTAAATCGACGAAGTGAATCGCCACGCGCCGCTCCCTGAAAAAACGGTCCGCGGCTCGCGTCGCCTGTGAGTTCCTGACACCGAAAATCTGGACTGCCGTCATCCGTCGTTCATCCTTTGGCCCTGCCCATGAACTCATATAGAATCTCCTTGAACCAATAAAGGAGATCGCCATGCGTTCTGCCGTCATTGCCTGCGCCGCGCTTTTGCTCGCCGGCGCCGCCGTCATCACCAGTTATCTTGCGCCCGGCGTGTACGCTTCCACCGGACCGATTCCGCTGAACTGCAATCGCGCATGCCTCGAAGGCGTGCTCGATCAGTATCTCGCGGCGCTGGTGGCGCGCGACCCGAAGCGGCTGCCGCTTTCGGCCGACGCGATCTATACCGAAAATGACCAGAAGATGGATGTCGGTGACGGCTTCTGGAAGACGGTGGAAGGCCGCGGCAATTACACGCATGTCTTCGCCGATCCTGAATTCGGCCAGGTGGCGATGATGGGCTCGATGCGAGAGGCAGGCGCGGTGGTGCTGATGAGTCTGCGGCTGCGCGTGCAACTGGGGCGCATCACGGAGATCGAAAGCATGTACTTCCGGCAGGGCGGCGGCGGGCCCTCCGGCATCGCCGACCTCGACAAGCCCGGCTACAAGCCGGAGGACATGTGGTTCAAGTCGATTCCAGCGGCGCAGCGTCCGAGCCGGCAGGAGTTGATCGCGGTCGCCGACAGCTATTTCAGCGGCTTGCAGAAAAACGACGGCAAGGGCGTTAACGGAACGGGCACGTACAACTTCACCAACGACTGCGACCGTATCGAGAACGGCGCCCATACCACCAACGTGCCGCGTCCGCCGAATGAGCCGAAGGACGCGGTCAATGGATTCGCACTCGACTGCATGGCGCAGTTCAAGCTGGGCTACTACTTCGTGGTGCAGAGCATTCATCACCGGCGGTATCCGCTTGTCGACAACGAGCGCGGCGTGGTCTGGTCGCACGCGGTGTTCGATCAGGGGACGGTGAATCAAGGCGTGCTTTCGGATGGGCGGAAGTACCAGTTCAAGGGTTTCAATCGGCCGTCGAGCATTCTGGTGAGCGAGGCGTTTCTGATCGAGAACGGGAAGATTCGAAGAGTGGAGATGATCGGTCCCTCGTCGACCTACCATTTAAATTCCGCATGGCCGGGCGGGCTGTCGGGGAATTAGTCTCGGAGCTCCGGTGAACGTTACTGTGGACTCGGGAAGGGAGTCTGCTGCCGCATGTGCTGCGCGTCTCTTTCGTTCTCGAGGCAGTAATAATCGAGGAGTTCGCTGTCGAGCACCAGGGGCTGAGCGATCTTCACCGTCCAGGGCGCAGTGTAGGCCTTCGGATCGTCGATCGTGATCTCCACTTCGAGATTCCCGTAATCAGGCCGCCGGATTCTTTCAATCGTTTTGGCCTGGTCTGTCATGGGTTTGCCACTGGCATCCAGCCAAAGACCGTCACTATAACCGATGGTTTCCACAACCAGGGTGTCGCCGTCCCAATGGCCGACCGAGTAACCGTTCCAGGTCGGATTTGGATCCTTCGGAAACGGCCGCCCATCGGTGAAGATCTGCCGGTACTGCATATTGCGCTCGGTCAGGATGATCACGCGGCCCGGCACCATGAAAATGCGCTTGTAATAATCGTCAGTCCAGATCCGCGGAGCCCCGCGCGGCATGCAGTGAACGTTCGGGTCGAGCCCCTGCTCGATGCTCCGTTTCTTCACCAGATCCGCGGCCCATGGCTGATAAGGCACGGGTGTCTTCAGGCTCGCGGCGATATTGGTAAACTCGCGCGATACCTGCGTATCGTTGCACTTTGCGCCGCAGTTAGCCCGCGTTACCCAGCCATACATGCCTGAGAAATCGGGTTTACCGTCTGCCGTGCGCGGGGCCGGAGCGGCAAGGTTGGGCTTGCCGTCCGGTGTGTGTGGTACGCCAGCCGTCGGATAGTCCAGCCACTGGGCGAAGAGCCCGGCCGGAGCTGCCAGGAACAATGCGACTGCAAACTTCGAACATGGTCGAGCAGACATGAAAAGCCTCATCGTGCGAAAAGGGATCGGCCTCAGAACTGGAATCGCATTTCGAGCGTGCCTTGCCGGGCCGGCGCAAACAACGAGCCGGCGTTAATGTATCCGAACCCGCCGGTGAGCACGCCGGCCGTTGCCGGGTTCGTGCAGGTCGCACCGCTGCCGCCCGTACAAGTCGTGGCCGCCGTGGGGTTCGTGCCAGTCGGATTCCCCATCTGGGTCCGATTGAAAATGTTCTGGAAGTTCATCCGGATGGTCAGCGCCATGCTCTCCCGGAAGCGGAAAGCGCGGCCGAACGTCATGGACTCGGCGGGCCGCCGCTGATACCGGTAATCGTTGTAATAGGGAGCGGAAGTACCCCATTGGCCATCGGCCGGGTTGCTCCATGCCGCCGGGTTCAGCACCAACTGCTTATTAGGGTTGATGCAATGGCAGTTCAAATCCGTCAGAAACAGCGGCACATTTGGCACGCGGTTGAAGAAGGTCGAGCGGAACAAAAGCGTGCTCAGGTTATTGGTCGAGGTGGGCGCAAGAATGGGCAGTCCGCTGCCGTAGCTGAACACGCCGCCGATAGTCCAGTCCCTGACGATATGGGACACGAACTTGTTCTGTCCCCACGCAGGCAGGTTGTAATTTGCCGAAATCACGCTCACAAGCGGGCGGGAGAACCCGGAAATCGACTTGTTCTGCAGGCGGTTCTGGAAGTCGTTGACCGTTCCGGCTTCGACACCGAGTTGTTCCTCCTTCGCCCACGTGAACGCGTAGTCGAGGATGAGGCCATGAGAGTACCGCTTGGTGACCTTCGCCTGAAGCGAGTCGTACCACGTGCGTCCCTGCGGAGCCCACAGGGGAGCCAGTCCGCTTGAGTACTGCGGGAAAGGCCGCAGAGCTTGTGCGACTGTCGAGGTCGCGGGAAATCCGGCATACGGCAGCTTGTTCTGGAAACGGCTCGCGGCGCTGGATCCGATCTGTGCACGAAGAATGGCGCGGTCGGTGGGGCTGTTGATATCCAGACCGTTCGCGCTAAGGATTTGCGGCGTGATCGCATTGTAGTTATCGAGGACCGTACTCAGCCACCATGCGCCGCGATTGCCGACATAGGCGACATCCACGAGGAGGTCCTTTATGATCTCTCGCTGAAAGCCCGCGCTCCATTGCACCTGACGGGCAGGCCGCCCGGCGTTCTGATCCACTACGGAGGTCATGCCGTTCAGAGAGGCGGGGAAGTTGGGATTGGGGTACGCCCCGGCGGACAAGTTGGGCCACGGCAAAACGTAGGCCGCGGGTACGCCCCCGGACAACGCCATCGCCGGCTCTCCAAATGCTGGCGCGCTGAAGTTATTAGCGGGCGACGCGCTGCCGGTTCCCGTTGCGCCGGTGGCCGTGCCGTCATACGCAATGCCGATCCCGGCGCGGAATACTGTCTTCGGCGTAATCTGATATGCGACACCGAGTCGCGGCCCAAAGGCAAACGGATAATTTTTGGTGAAGCTGCAGTTACACGTGGCCTCGTAAATCGGGCCACCAGGGCGTCCTCCCGCCGTTGGATTCGCCAGTGTTGGCGACAGATTTGGCAGACGGCCGTATTCCTCTTTCGGCGCCGTGTCGTAGTCGTAGCGCAGGCCGTAATCGAACGTCAGCTTACGGGTGATCTTCCAGGAATCCTGCGCGAACAGGGCGATGAAATGCTTTCCTGTCCGCAGGTCCGCCGGCGGATTGACGGTGCCGCTGTTTACAAGACCCAGGAGGAAACTGGCGTACGGAAATCCAATCGTGCCGCCTCCGACGATCGCGGACTGATTATACGGTTGCGCGGTCTGATTTGCCGCGAAAGCGAAGCTTCCGTTCGTGGAAGAGAGCCCCAGCACCGGATAACCGAACTCACGCACCTCGCTGCCGAACTTGAATGTATGTGAGTTTTTGACCCAGGTGACCGATGCCTGATACGTCGGCGTCATTTGTTTTGTCAGCGACTGCGCGCTGGCGCCTCCAACGCCGGGTCCCATGTTCATCATTCCGCCCGTCCCGATGCACGGGGAAGTGTTGGAGCCCGCGCCCGAGACGCACAATCCGCCGATGGACGGGAACCGTCCGCCGATGTTGGGAACGCCTTTCAGCCCGATGCTGCCGTCGTCGAAATCCGTAGTCGGGGAGTGGTCGTTGAGTTGGTACAGCAGGATGCCCGCGCCCAAATGCACAAGCACAGTGGGACGCAGCGTGTAGTCGAGGTTCAAGCGGTACTGATGCGAAATGCTGAATGTGCCGCGCGTGGCCGTGATGATCGCGGGCAGCCCCTCGGAACCGTTCAGGCTCTGGGAGTACTGTGAATTGCTCGAGTTGGTCAGATAGAGGCCGCTGATTTTAATGTTGCTGCTCAATTGGTGATCGATCTTCAGCGACTGGTTCGTCGTTACGCGATCGTTCGGGAACGACGGCAGATAGTTCAGCGCTGAGTTGCCATTGGTAGGGCCAGGAATCAGCTTCTGGATGGCCACGGCAACCGAATCGAACCGGGAGGGCGGTATGACGTTGCCCGGAAACGCGGTCCTTACCACCTGCCCGCTGACTGTTTGCTCCGTCTGCGGATCGTAAATCATGCCTTCCTTGATTGTGTTACCCAGTGGATCGGGAGTCGTCCCGAGAGTGCGGCCGGTGAGGGCTCCGGAGAAGTCTCCCGCGCGATACGCCGCGGTCGGCACCGTAATCGGGACGTTGTTGACGACGAAGAATTCGCGGTACTGCTCGCGGTTGTAGAAGAAGAAGGTACGATCCTTGCCATTGTAGAGCTTCGGAATTCTGACCGGGCCGCCGACATTGAAGCCGTAATCGTTGCGCCGGATGCGCTGCAGCGTATTGATGTACGGAGCGGCTCCGTCAAAAGCCTCATTCGCCAGATAGTCGTACCCGGCGCCGTGGTATTGGTTCGTGCCGGATCGCATCGTGATGTTGAACAGCCCACCGCCTACGGAACCGAACTCCGGGGCGTAATTGCTGGTCTGGATGGCGCTTTCCTGAATGGAGTCGACGCTGGCTCCGGTGCCGGCCTGTACGGAGTTGATTTGGTTCGTGCCGTCCATACCGTCGATTTGGGTGCGCTGCGTGCCGTTGGGCGCGCCATTCACCCGGACTCCAAAGATGAATCCGGAGCCGGGCGCGGAGGCGCCGGGTACGAGCGCGACTTCCGCCTGGTAGAAGCGCATGCCCTGGCTGGATGAATAAGTGCCGCCAATGCCCAGCAGCCCGAGATCCACCAGATGCTGCGCTTCAATCTCATGGCTCAGTTCGCCGCTTTCGGTTTTCAGCAGCGAGACCTGTTCGGTAACGGTGATTGCCTCCGAGGCCGCGCCGACCTCCATGTTCACATCCAGCCGCACCACCTGCGTGGAACCTACGGCGATATTAGGCCGAATGTACTTCTTGAACCCGGCTGCCGTCACGGTCATCTCGTAAGAACCCGGAGGCACCTGCGCAATGGTGTAATTGCCGGTGTTGGTTGTAACGGCCTGGTAAACGGTGCCGGTTTCCGCGTTCCTGGCCTCAATTGCGGCATTTGGGACCACGGCGCCGAGCGGATCAGAGACCGTCCCCGTGAGGTTTCCACGGTCTCCCTGAGCAAACAAACCACTGGCACATACCAGCAGTAGAAAAAGCAGCGACACAGCTGACTGACGCACCGGCCCCTCCCCCTTATTGCATTCCTGCATGCAGCTATGCAATAGGCGTGATTTTAAAGGACCGTGCCTTGCAAGTCAATAGATTTGATAACTGTTTTCGGAATCTCTCGGGCGCACGAAGGATGAGCCGCTTCTCGCCGGAATGCGTACTGGGGCAAAAAACCCAAACTCGGGCGCATTCCTGCATGCATATCCAATACTTAGAAACCGGACGCCCGAAGCCGCTCCCATCCCGATGAGGCCCTAAAGTCGCGAGAATCTTTACCCTGAGTAAACGGCGGTTCTCGTGGACAGAATCCCCGTGCGGGCCGTTCATGTTGAGGTTTTGCGTGACAAATCCGCGCCGGCACTCTAAAATTCAGCCGATCATAATGTAATCAGGATGTGTCGAAATAATCCGCAACGCCGAAGATCTCTCTCCCGACCAGAAGATAGCAATTGAAACCCTGCTCGGACGCGGCGTACTAGAAGACGAGCAAATCAGCGTCCGGGTCATCCAGCCCCCGACCACCTCCGACGAGCGGCGAACGGAGTTACTCCGTGACCTTAACGCCTATTTGCGAAAGTCGACGCACAGCGCCAATCGGTGTCTCCCGAGGAAGCCGACGCCATAATTTAACGAGGCCTTGCGCTCCAAACTGGCCGAAACCTGACTCCCCGAGTTCATTTGCACGACACCTTGATATCCTTCGCAACGCGAAGCTCATCAAGTCGGAGACTATGGCGTTCAAGTTCAACCCCATCTCGCGAAGGCGATTGACGCCAGAAGGCCATCAGTCAGGGCCACTGACAGGCATCAGTATGCCTCGGGAAACCAGAAGGCTTTCAGACTCCCGAAGAGGGCGAAAACGGCAGATATGCTATAGTGACAGGGACCGCAAGTAGTTGAATTAAAGCCCCGAAAACGATGGAGAGGTGGCTGAGTGGTCGAAAGCAGCGGTTTGCTAAACCGTCGTAGGGTCTCAAGCTCTACCGGGGGTTCGAATCCCCCCCTCTCCGCCATAACAGAATCAGATAGTTACAGAGAGAAGATTGCTCCATCGGGCAATTTCGAAACGCGAACCCTCTCCACCATAAATTGC
>DASZLO010000258.1:0-2890 GCA_035552315.1 Bryobacteraceae bacterium | reverse complement strand
AGTACATTCCTTTTACCGTTGGCGGAGACGGCTCGGCGATGATGAGCCCGTACGATTCGCCCTGCTGGAAACCAGGAGACCGATCGCTGAAGTACCTGCGGCGCTGGAACTGGTGTTCACCAGCGGCGAACGTCTGCGCATCGGCAACCACGTGGACGCAGCGGCCCTGCGCCTGGTGCTGGGTGAAGTACGGCAATGATCCACCCGCCGGCCAGCGTGCGGGTATATCTCTGCCTGAGCCCGTGCGACATGCGGCGCAGCTTCGACGGTCTGCACGCCCTCGTGCGCGATCATCTGCAGCTCGACGCTTTCGCCGGACACCTCTATCTGTTCGCCAGCCGGAGAAAAGACCGCCTCAAAATCCTGTACTGGGACCGCAGCTGTCAACAGCTGGGTCACGAAGTCTCGGAAAAGGACAAGCTAAGAAGCCTGCTGCGCGAACTTCTCGCCGCGCGCGAGAATCGCAAAAGCGAACGGCTCTCGAAAGAGCAACTGGCGTTGTTCGAAGAACTCTGGAAGGCCGGCGAAGCGGAAGACCCGGAAGAAGATGAGCCCGAGGCGGAAGCTGAAGCGGATAAGCCGGAAGAAACACAACCGAAGAAGCGCAGCCGGCGGCAGCCGCTGGCCAGGAATCTGGTGCGGGAACGCATCGTGCACGATCTGGCCGAAGCCGAAAAACACTGCGATGGCTGCGGCAAGGATCTGCGGCTGATCTCGGAAGAGAGCAGCGAGCGCTACGAATACATTCCCGCTTCATTGAAGGTGATCGAGGACGTGCGGCTGAAGTATGCCTGCGATTGCACGGTAAAGACGGCGGCAAAGCCGGAGCAGCCGATTGAGAAGAGCACGGCGGGAGCGAGTCTTTTGGCCAAGGTGATCGTGGACAAGTTCGCCGATCACCTGCCACTGCACCGGCAGGAACAGATTCTCCGGCGTCACGGGGTGGAGATCTCGCGCAAGACGATGGGCGGCTGGCTGCCTGCGGTGGCTGACCTGCTGGGTCTGGTGTACCAGGCGGGGAAGAAAGTCCTGTTCGAATCCAAATGGGTGGGAACCGACGATACGGGCGTGAAGGTGCTGGATCGGAAACTGTCGTTTGCGCGGACCGGACGCCTCTGGCCGTATACAGGCGATGCGCGACATCCGGTGATTCTTTTCGACTACACGCCGACGCGGGGCCGCGATGGGCCGATGAAGTTTCTGGAAGGATACCGGGGATATCTGCAGGCCGACGCATATTCGGTCTACGACGCTTTTTTCAAACCCGCCCGCGGGCTGACCGAGGTGGGATGCATGATGCACATGCGCCGCTATTTCTTCAAAGCGCTGGATTCGGACCGGGAGCGCATGGGCAGGGCACTGCATCTGATTGGGCGCTTGTATGCGGTCGAGGATCGGGCCCGGGGGCTGACGGGCGGGGAGCGGCTTGCGCTGCGGCGGCGGCTGTCGGCTCCGGTGATGGCGAAACTGCACGCATATCTGTTCGATATTCGCGACAAGGTTCTGCCGAAGAGTGCCGCGGCGCGGGCTGTGCGCTACTCGCTGAATCAGTGGGAAGCGCTGACGCGCTTTCTGGAAGACGGCGATCTGGAGATCGACAATGGCGCGACCGAGCGGGCCAATCGCGCCATCGCCATCGGGCGCGGCAACAGGACATTCTTCGGCAGCGATAACGGCGGCAGGACGGCGGCGGTGCTGATGAGCTTCATCGCCACCTGCAGGCGTAACGGAGTCGAACCGTTCGCCTGGTTCCAGGACGTGCTCTCGCGTATTGCCGCGCATCCGGTAAACCGGATCGCAGAATTACTGCCCCACAACTGGAAGCCGCTTCCTTCACCAACCAGAGCCTGAGTTTCTCGCCGTTACACCACTCCGGGCGGAGTTTCAAGGCGGTTCGCCAGACGCTTACCAACTCGGCGATTTCATCGAGATTTGCCCGGAAACGTGGGCCGCCGTTTTCCGCGTCGCCGCCGATACCGTCTAAATTGATCGAGTTTGAGCTTGCTGGCTGGCCCGCAATACTCGGTGATCTGTCCATCGCCGGGATCACTATACACGGACGGAATGGTCAGCATGTACGTGGTCCACGACCGGGTGAGGCTGGACAGATCGCTGAATTGCGCGGCTGTAATGACCGCGGAGCGCTCACCGCTTTCCGTCTGCACAGCCGCGCCCTCGGCCACGACGGTGACGGATTCGGTCGAGGCGCTACTTGCAGCCGCGATTCGCCCGAGGGGCATGCGTTCGGACGAAGTCAGATTGATGTTCTTCTTCTCAGGCCTTTAAATCCGGTGCCGAGATCGAAAGGGTGTATTGCCCTGAAAGGACGTCCAGAAAAGCGAAGGTACCATTAGCTTCAGTACTAACGTTCTTCGACTCACCGGTTGCATCCAGGGTGAGCTTGACAGTCGCGCCGGCAACCACAGCATCGCTCGGATCCGTAACAGTTCCGCTAATAATGCCGGTGATTTTCTGGCCACTGGCCAGGGGTAGTAACAAAGCCGTCAAGGCCGTCAGGCCAGTTGAGCAAGCTGGGCATCGACTATCGAATGGCCGACAATGCTGTAACGGCCCGCGATTTTTCCCTTCTTAGCAATCTGCTTTTCTCAAATTGAATCCGGCGTGGGCCGCGCCGATTATGCGACCGCGACGGAGCACAGTCTGACGCGGTAGCGGCCATCGTGTCGGCGCGCGCCCCAGCAGCGGTATCCCGCGGAATGCTGAGTTTTCCGGATGTAGGATGGCGAACGGTGGAGAGCCCGGCTGTTCCGTTTTCGCCGAATGGTCGGGCCCCCGCGACACCAAAACCGGGGAGTCTTGATCACTCCCGGAAAGGATGCTCATGCAAATCCTACACCCGTTCGCCGGCTCCATCAAACAGTACGTCGAA
>DASZLO010000257.1:0-5272 GCA_035552315.1 Bryobacteraceae bacterium | reverse complement strand
ACCGCCTTCGGGCTCGGTCTCGCCGCGATCTTCACGCCATGCGTTTTTCCGATGATCCCGATCACGGTCTCGTTTTTCCTGAACCAACGCGGCGGGATTTTGCAGGCGCTGGTATTTTCCTCCGGCATCGTCGTCTTGTTTTGTGGGCTGGGATTAGGCGTGACTGCTGCGGTCGGCCCCTTCGGCGTAAATCAATTGGGCGCGAATCCGTGGGTGAACGGATTCATCACGCTGGTCTTCGGCGCGTTCGCCCTCAGCTTGCTGGGAGCCTTCGAGATCACGCTGCCGTCCAGCATGCTTACGAAACTCGACTCGGCTTCGCGCCGCGGTGGCTACTTCGGCACGCTTCTGATGGGCCTGACGTTCGCGCTCACATCGTTCGCCTGCATCGGTCCTTTCATGGGGAGCCTGCTGGTGGCGTCGGTGCAATCCAAAGGCCTGCAGCCGGTGCTCGGCATGGTGAGTTTCGCGGTAGGCCTGGCGTCGCCGTTCTTCTTCCTGGCCGCCTTTCCCGGCTATTTGAAAAAACTGCCCAAGAGCGGTGGATGGCTAGCCCGAGTGAAAGTAGTGATGGGATTCGTGTTGCTGGCCGCGATGCTCAAATACGCATCCAACATCGATCAGGTTTTGCAGTTGGGCTGGCTTACACGCGAGCGTTTCCTCGCCGGCTGGTTCGTTTTATTTGCGCTGGCCGGATTGTATTTGCTCGGCCTGCTCAAGCTCGAAGGCAATGAGGAAACCGATCACCTGGGCATTGGGCGTCTGCTCACCGCCAGCATCTTTTTGATCTTCGCCTTCAGCCTGCTGCCAGGTATGTTCGGCGCTCCGCTAGGCGAACTCGACGCGTACGTTCCGGCGGCTGCCGGCGGCGGCATTCTCAACAACCGCGCCTCCGCGCAGCAAGTGTGGATGAAGAACCAGTACCAGCAGGCTCTCGATCAGGCGCGCGCTGAAAACAAACTGGTGCTGGTGACCTTCACCGGCTACGCCTGCACGAATTGCCATTGGATGAAAGCCAACATGTTTCCGCGGCCCGCGATTGCCGACGCCGCCAGCAAGCTGGTGCTGGTGGAACTCTATACCGACGGGACAGATAAAGAGTCGGAAGAGAACCAGAAATTGCAGGACGAAAAATTCTCTACCGTAGCCATCCCGTACTACGCAATTCTGGATCCCGACGGTAAGGTGGTCGCAAGCTTCGCCAAGGGCATGACCACCAATACCCAGGAATTCCTGGCTTTCCTCACCACCCGCCCGGCTTAGCTTGCCAGTTCCCGCACGAACGCGACGTCGCCTTCTAGGAAATCGTACTGGGGCAATCGACTGCGAGGGGCCCATGCAATCTGCGCGAAGTCCAGGTTCGCAGGCTCGCCCGTGAATTCGACGACATGAAAAAATATGAGCCGCGTCACATTCCCGGCGCTATAGCTGAAGTCGTAACGCGTGATTTCGTCGCCGATGCGTGCCTCAATGCCCAGTTCTTCCCGCAGCTCGCGCGCCAGCGCGTCGCGCGGCTCTTCGCCGGGCTCGACTTTGCCGCCCGGAAATTCCCACTTGAGCGCGTGGCGTCCGCGCGCCTTGCGCTGCCCGATCAGGATCAGGCCCGCGCGTTCGATTACAGCCGCCACCACTTCTACAGTCACCCGCGTCTCAGAATCCATTTAGCGATAATTGAAGCACGAATGCATAGCGAACGTCTGCTAGACCATTTTCAAAATCCGCGCTATCCGGGGCAACTGGCGCCCCCGGCCGTCGTAGTGGATGTCACTAATCCGGCCTGTGGCGATATGCTGCGGCTTTCGGCCAGTTTCGAAAACGGCCAGGTGACGGAAGCCCGCTTTCTGACGCGCGGCTGCACGGCGGCGATCGCCGCGAGTTCCGCGCTCACCGAATGGATGACCGGCAAGAGTTATGCGGAACTCGCCGCGCTCGCTCCGTCTGAGATCGAAGCCGCCGTCGGCGGATTAGAGCCCGCCTCGAAACACGCCGCTGTGTTGTGCGTCGACGCGGTGCGACAATTGCTGGCGGCAGCGCCTAAAAACTGAGTAACAATAGGACCCAGTGACCTCCTTCGACTTTCGCTCCCGTACTCGCATCCTATTCGGCGCCGGCGAATTTGCGCGCCTCGGCGAAGTGGCCCGCGAACACAACGCCACGCGCTGTTTGGTGCTGGCCACCCCAGCGTCGCTCGACGCCGGACATGCGCAGGAAGCGGTGCGTTCCCTCAAAGCCCGCCGCATGGACGTTTTCGCGTTCCACGATTTCACCGCGAATCCGACCGTGGCTATGGTGGAGGCGGCGCGCGAATACGCAGCTCCGCATGGGGTCAATCTGGTGGTCGGTCTGGGCGATGGGGACGCGCTCGATTTCGCCAAAGCCGTGAACGTAGTCATCAGCAACGGCGGATCGATTCGCGACTATCGCGGCTATGGCAATGTTCCCAAGCCGCTCCTGCCTATGATCGCTGTGCCCACCGTCGCCGGTTCGGGTAATGAGGCGCAAAGCAATAGCGTGATCTGCGATTCCCCTGATAATAGCTCCAAACAAGATGGTTCCAAACACGACGGCTCTAAAATCATCTGCGGGGATCCCAAGATTTTTTTCCGCACGGCGCTGCTGGATGCCAATTTGACTCTGCGGCAGCCGGCGCCAATCACCGCGGCGAGCGGTTATCAGGCGATCGGCCAAGCGGTCGAGACGCTGTTTTCGACCAGGCGCACGCCGATCTCGGAATGCTTTTCGCGCGAAGCATATCGTTTGCTAGATTCCGGCTTTGTACGCGCACTGCGAGCGCCGGACGATCTCGAAGCCCGCTCCGCTATGCTGCTAGGCGCGCACTTCGCGGGACTCGCGGTCGAGTACTCGGCGTTGGGGCCGGCCCATGCCTGCGCCCAGCCTTTGGTCAAGAATTATAAGATGCTGCCCGGCGCGGCGTTAGCGCTGGTGCTGGTTCCCGTGCTCGAATGGATGGAAGAGGGCGCCGATCTCGCGTCCCATCTGCGGCACTTTGCCGCGGCTGCCGACTTGCCGGCATCGCTAAGTGATGCGGCTATCCCGGAGCAGGTTCTGCCGCGTCTCGCCGAAGAAGCAGCGACGCAGTGGACCGGCCGGTTTAGTTCGCGTCATTTTGACGCCCCCGCGGCGCTGGAGATTTATCGCGCCGCCTATTGATCGGAAACGGCAAGGCTGGACTCAAGTCCCCCGCGGCGCCTGCCGATGCATAATATAAAGACGTGAGCCTCTACGAGCGCTACGAACTGCTGGACCTCAATCGCGACATCGGCGTAAAAACGTTCGAAGCTCGCGAGATTGCAACCGGGCGGCCGGTAAGGGTCCACTTGTTTGTGCAGCCATCGGCGCCGCTGCAGGCCGCGCTATTGAAGGCCATCGACAAGCTGCCCGACGATGCGCGGCAACGCATCCTCGAGCGGGGCAAACACGAAGGAACCCCCTACGTTGTAACCGACCGCTTGGCGGACTACCCGGGTCTGAGCGAATGGGTGCAGGCAGCGGGTCACGCCCACAAGGCCGCCAAACCTTTGCTCGAAACGGCTGGAGCCTGGAAGCTTCCGGCCGCTCCGCCAGCGGAAACGCCTCCGGCGCCTGCGCCAGTGCCGTCCGCTCCCGCAGCGGTGTCTCCAACCGCCTCCCCACTGAATGCGCATTCGGAGCTGAACCAAAAATTCACGGAATTGTTTGCCACCGCGGAGCGGCCCGTCGTCGCCGATAGTTTGCTGCAGGCGTCCCCGGTGAAGCCGCAGAACATCGCAGCGCCGCTGCGTCCGCCCGAACCCCAACCGCCGGCTGCCGTTCCCCCTCCCCAAGCCAAACCCGAGCCTGGCGAATTTACGCGGATGTTCCAATCGCCGGTCGCTAACCCCGCCATTATCCCCGCGGCGCCCTCGCAGCCACCTGCGCCCCAGCCACCTGCCCAGCAGACACAAGCGCCTCCAACCCAACCCGCGCCGTTAGCTCCACAGGCACAAGCGCCTCCAGTTTCACCCGCGCCGCTAGCTGCACCTGCGCCAACCGTAAAAACACCCCCGCCCGCCTCGAAGGAAGCCGGCGAATTTACCCGCATGTTTCAGTCGCCGGCCGGACATGGGGCAATGCCAGTGCCCGCTGCGCCCGCGCCATCGGCGACGAAATCCGGTCCCGGTGAGTTTACACGTTTCTTCCAGACGCCGTCGCCGGCGGGTCCGATGCCTCAGAGCCCGGCCGTGCAACAGCCCTTGGCGCCGGCCTCGGGACGCCCCAGCTTCAATCCCGTCAGCGAATTTACCCGCACTTTTGGGAAGGGAACCGACGCACCGGCTCCGCCAGCGGCCGTGGCGCCGCAGCAAGAGCCTGGCGAATTCACCCGCATGTTCCATTCCCCGGTGGGCGCGGGATCGCCCGCCGCTCCGCCGCCGCCGTCCGCGCCTCAGGCGGTGCCACAACCCCCGCCGCCCCCAGCGGGAGGCGCGCCGCGAGGATTTTCGATCCCGACGCCGGTACCCGCTGCGCCGCAACCGGCAGGCCCGGGAGAGTATACGCGCCAGTTCTCGGTGCCCGCTCAACTCACCTTCGGACAAACTTCGGCCACGCCGCCAGCACCTCTCGCGACGCACTCACCGCAAGCTTTTGCGCCGCCTGCGATGGCCCAGCCGGCCATGCCGAACATGGCGCCTGCGCCCGCGCCGCCCAGAAAAACCAATCTGCCGCTGATTCTTGGAATTGTTGGAATCATTATCGTGGCCGCGTTACTCATCGTATTTTTCGCGATGCGCCCTAAATAGTCCGCGCGAAACCAACAGGCGCCCGTCCCGGCTCTCCGAATCGCCTTCCCGAAAAAGTTTTAATCAAAGCCTCGCCCGCCGCCATCGAACCATACGAAATCCGGAATCTCTTGGGTATCGAATACAGTAATTGGTAGATTGGCCTTAGGGATTGGTCCAAATTGTGGAGCCACCGTCCCGATCGCCAAGCCCACTGACGGTAGAGGGGTGACGCGATATTGTCTCCGTTCCCTCTTTGCGGCCGAGCGGACGTTCTGCTTCGCTGGCCGATTTTACGCGCGCCTTAGGCCATTTGCACCGCGCAATGGCCTCACGCAAACCAGGTTGCCGCGGAGATCGCCCTAGGTTTCGCGGACAGATTTGACTCCGCCGCCTCACTCCCCCTGCCGCCGCGGATAGCAGCCCGCGGTGCCGCCCACTACATTGAGGCTAAACAATGAGCCGCATCGCCCAAAACCTGCCAGGTTCGATTGGTCCACCCAGCATGGCGAATT
>DASZLO010000256.1:0-7161 GCA_035552315.1 Bryobacteraceae bacterium | reverse complement strand
GAGTGGCGCATCATGAAGGACCTTCCTGTGGATGACTCGGTTCTGGCCGAGTTGCAGCCGGACGATTATCTGAACCGCAACTATGTGTCCCCCTCGCGGCGCCCGCTGAACCTGTTCGTTGGCTACTTCAGCAGCCGCCGCGATGGACGCGCGCCGCATTCGCCCGAATGGTGTCTTCCAGGCGCAGGATGGAAATCGCTTTCCACGCGCGTGGTCCGCATCGATCTGCCGGATGGCGGCGGGATTCCGGCCAACGAATATGTGGTCGAGAAGTCCGGGCAGCGCAACGTCGTCATTTACTGGTATCACCAGGGGCGGAAGCCCATTGCCAGCGAGCTGGGCGCGCAGCTCTACGCGATCCCGGACATGATGCTTCACGGCAGGACCGATACCTCCCTCGTCCGCATCATTACCCCGGCAATGGACGATAATGTGGCCGAAGCGCGGGAAGCCGGCTTTGAATTCGCGCGCGTGGCCTACCCGCAAATTCGCGATCACATCCGTTAACGCCGGCATCTCGAGTAGCCGGCGTTACACTGCTGCGGAGCCGGCCGGCAAAGAAGGCCCCGCAGGTCGATCCGTTCGCGCGGGGAGCGCGCATCAGCGCTTCTCTCCGGAAGGCGACATTCCTACATCCGCCATCCAGTCCTGCAGGCGGAGGATCCACGTCGAATAGATGACTTTCGCCTTCGGATTCCGGCGTAATCCGAAGCCATGTCCGCCGCTGGCGTAGATGTGAATCTCGGCGGGCACTCCCGCCTTTTTGAGGGCAAGGTAAAGATTGGGGATCGCGGTGGAAGGGCCTCTGTCGTTATCGGCGCACAACATAAACGTTGGTGGCGTGTCCTTTGAGACGGCGATTTTATCCGCGCGTACTCCGGGGTAGATCAGTACCTGATAATCCGGCCGCGAGCTCTGGTGATCGATCGGATCCGGCGAATCCGGACGTCCCGCATCGAACTGCGTTGAGACGACCGCGGCAACTTCACCCCCGGCCGAAAAACCGAGAAACCCGATTTTCGCGGGATTTACGTTCCATTCGGCGGCTCGCGCGCGGACCGTTCGAACCGCCCGCTGGCCGTCCGCTATCGCATCCTCTACTTTGTAAGGCGAGCCTTCTTCCCTCGCCAGCCGATATTTCAGAACAAACGCGGCCACGCCGATGCCGTTGAGCCACTCCGCCACGTTCGTCCCCTCCATATCGATCGAAAGGAAGCGATGTCCCCCGCCGGGAGCGATAATCATGGCAGCGCCCGTCGCTTTCTCTTTCGGGGGCAAATACACAAGCAGAGACGGGTTGTGGATGCTCCAGATTCTGGTGAAATCCTGACCCTCATGCGGACCGTCGATGACCTCCTTCTTCGAAGCCAGCGCTTCCGATCCGGGAGCGCCGTTCTTCCAGAGATGCACTTCGGGCGCATTGGTATAGGAATAATCGCCCGCGACAATCGACGACGCGGCGCACAGCAGACTAATAACGGTTCTAATCAGCATAAGGGTTCTCAGAGATCGGTCTAATGATCGAGCCGGCCGGTGCTGTCGCCGACCGATTCCGGATGCACGCCCATCCGGTCCAGCAGCGTGAGCCAGAGATTCGCGACCGGCGTTCCTTTCGCATACGTCGAGTGATCGAGCAGCGTTCCGTCTCCCTCCGGAGTGGACTTCAGCTTTCCCAGAACGGGATTGCCGCGATGGTGCGTCAGCGGATGGTGCGGATCGGGGATGCCAATCTCTTCATACGTTCGCTGGCTGCCTTCGCGGCCAATCATGAAGGTGGCGGTTCGGATCAGATGGGCCTGTATCTCACCCGTTTCCAGCTTGTGCAGTATCGCCTCCGCCTTTTCCCGATCCTGCATCAGCGCCGGGCCGGATGTGTACGCCTGCAGGTTCAGATCGCCGGATTTCAATTGCGCGTTATGGCAGGTATAGCAGTTGTTCGTGAACAGCGGCTGAACGGAATTCTGAAACGTTGCATCCGCCGCCATGCCGGCAACAGATGCTGCAAAGAAGACAACCGCAGCGGCAATGGCGCTGTCCATCAGGTTTGCCACCTTGGATCGATTAAACCCTATTTTTCCGCAACCGGACCCTGACAGTTGCTGGCTGTTGGCAGACAGGTGGGGCGGGCAATCCTGCCCGCCGCCGGCTTTCCAGCCGGCGGGACCCGCTGGAGAGCGGGTCCGCAGCCAGAATTGGCTGCCCCACATCACTCGTACGCCTTTGCCAAAGTTGTTTACGCAGGACACCACGCTAGAAATTAATCCTTGCCAGCAGTTGTCCGTTGCGGGGCTGATACGCGGGCGTGGCCGGGTTGATCCAGCCGAAGCCGCCGCTTGTCAGGCCGTTGGGGCCGTAAGTTGTCGTGGCCAGCGAGTTGGTCGCGACCGGGTTCGCCATCTCCGTCCTGTTGAACACATTGAAAAGTTCCGCCCGGATTTGCAAAGTCAGCCGTTCTTTCACGCGGAATATACGGCCGATTCCGAACTGCTCGGTGGGGCGCCGCTGATAACGATAATCGCTGTAATAAGCCGCCGAATTGCCGAACGTGCCAGGTAAGGGATTGGACCAGGCAGCCGGGTTCAATACGAACTGCTTGTTCGGGTCGATGCAGTGGCAGTTCAGATTATCGAGGAACAGCGGCGCGCCGGGAACGCGATTCATAAAGCCGCCGGGCTGGAAAAGCACGGACTGCAGATTGTTCTGAATCGCGGGGGCCTGAATGGGCAATCCACTCGCTTCCCGGGCGAAGGCGCTGATCGTCCAGTCTCTGGCTATATCGCGCACAAACCGGTTCGAGGTAAAGACAGGCGCCGGCGTGGTGTAGCTGATTCCATACGAGAGGACGAACCGCTGGTCGTATGCGGAGAGATCCTTGTTGGCCTCACGGTTTGTAATGTCGTTGGGCGTCTCAATCCCCTGATCGAGCGCCTTTTGATACGAGAATGAGGCCTGGGCGAAAAATCCGTGCCAGACGCGCTGGGTCAGTTTGGTTTGGAGCCCGTCATACCAACTGTCGCCGTAATCGGACCACCTTGTCGTAATGCTGGTAAATTGAGGATAGGGCCGAAGAAGCTGCGCGACCGTCGTGACGGGATATCCGGCGTAAGGCGGTTTGATTCCTGCCGCAATGGCCTGCGGCGAATTCCAGTTCGATGTCAGCAGCGAGAGGACCGAAGGATTGTTTACGATGTTGTAGCCTTCGGCCGCGAGGCTCTGGATGGAATTCGCATTGATCTGAACGAAGCCGTCAGATTGCTCCCATACGCCCCGGTTTCCCACGAAAGCGGCTTCCACCACCAGGTTGTTTGTGATCTCACGCTGAACCGAGAGGTTCCACTGGAGAATTCTTGGCGGCCGGCCTCCACCCTGCGTAATGTAGTAAGGCGGAGGATTCAACTGCCCGGCGTAGGGTACGATGCCCGGATTGAGCGACGCGTCGTTGATCTGCGCCTGAGTGTAGGAAAGGCCGTTTTGCAATAAGCCTTCCGCTATCCCGAAGCTGGGGCTGGCGAACGCGAGAGTGTTGAATCCTGTCCCGAGGATGGGCGAATTCGTGATGTAACTCGAGTCCGCGGTGCGGCCGTAAACAACTCCGATTCCGCCGCGAAGAACGGTTTTGTGGTCAATCTGCCATGCGATTCCGAGGCGTGGCCCGAATCCGAACTTGTACGGCTGAGCGAAATCGCAGTTGCACCGCCCCGGACCGCTGCCCGGGTAGGCGGTTCCGCCGGGTAATCCGCCAGCGGACGGATTCACGACATACGGCTCGAATGAGGACATGCGATTGTGAATCTCATGCCAGACGGTTTCGAAATCGTATCTCAGACCGTAATCGAGCGTGAGGTTGCGAGTGATCTTCCATGTGTCCTGGGCATAAAAGCCAATGCCGATTTTTCGCAACTGGGGATCCTGCAGATTTGATACGGTCGCATTATCCACCTGGCCCAGCAGAAAACTCGCGTACGGAAAGCCGAGGTTGCCGCCGTTCAAAGTCGTGCTGCTCAGGTACGGGAGGCCCGTTTCGGCGGCGCTGAAATTGTAGATGCCCTGGGAGCCGCGAGTGTTGATGTCTTCCCAAATGTCGCGGCGCCATTCCCCGCCGAACTTCAACGTGTGGTTACCCCGAATCCAGGTGAGGCTTCCGACGGCAGTCGGCTTGTCGTTGTAATAATTATTCGCATTCACCGGCCCAAAACCCGTCGACACCGTTGGACCTCCGCCGACCGGCGAATTAAGATTGGCAAGCCGGGGAAAGCCCGTGGGGTTGGTATCGCTTCCCACCAGACCCAGTTTCCCCACGGCGTCGTAATTCAGCGTCGACGGCGGAGATGAATCGATATGGTCGTAGCGCAGTTCACCCATTCCGAGGTGCAGAAGCAGCGTTGGCGTAAGCGTGCGGTCATAAGTGAGGCGCACCGTGTGGTCGGAACTGAGATAATGCCGCGCCGCCGACAGCGGGAAAGGCAGCCCGTCCGCCTGATTTTTGGGATTGTTGTTGTACCACTCGGACCAGTAGATGGAGATCTTGCTCTTGTCGCTGATGTTTTCATCAAGTTTCAGGCTCGGCACGTAGGTATGGTTTTGCAGCCGATCGGCGATCAGAAGGTTGTTCACCAGGTTGCCGTTCGTCGGAGCGGGTATCAGCGCGTTCACTTTGGCGGCCACTGGATCGATCCGCGAAGCGGGAATCACGTTGCCCGGAAACGGCGTGCGGAGCGTTTGACCATTGGATGTGAAATTGGAAGCGGGGTCGTAAATGACATACTCCTTGATCGGCTGATTCGTTGGGTCGCTGCCAAGAACCCGATTGTCGAGAATGCTGCTGAAATCCCCCTGCCGCTCGGCCATGGTAGGTACCGTATTAAAGCCCGAGCCCTGATTGTGCGTAACGAAGGCTTCGATATTGAAAAAAAAGAAAGTCTTGTTCTTGCCGTTGTAGAGCTTCGGAATCGAGACCGGGCCGCCCAGACTGACATCGAAGTCGTTGTTCGTATTGGTCGGCTTGATCAGGCCGCCCTTTCCGTTATTGGTGTATGGGATGCCGGCGTTGAGAACCCTGTTGGTCCAGTATTCGTACGCGCTGCCGTGGTAATCGTTGGTACCGGATTTCGATGTGAAGTTCACGAGACCGCCTCCGACCTGGCCGAACTCCGCGGCGAAGTTGCTGGTCTGAAGGGTCATTTCCTGGAGAGCTTCCACCGATGGCTGGGTTTCGGAAAGATGCGTCGGGTCGATACCGCTCGTGATGTCCTGGCCATCCATAAGCGTCTTGTAAGTGCTGCTGCCCGAGGTTGCGCCGGGGACTCCATTCACCAGCATCGTGAAATTGCCGCCCGCGGGAGCATATACGCCCGCCTGGAGACTGGCGAACGCGATCGGGTTGCGAATGCCGGCGCTGGTCAGCGTAAGAGGCAGATCGTTCACCTTGTCCCCGGTGATCGTCTCGCTCTGTTCTGCGCTCTCCGTCCGGAGCAGCGGCGCGTCCGCATTCACCGTGATCGATTCGGTCGCGGAACCGACCTTGAGAGTTACATCGACACGCGCGGTCTGCGCAACCTGGACTTCGATCCCCTGCTGTGTGTACTTGCTGAACCCGTTCGCCTCCACGGTCAGGTCGTAAACTCCCGACGGCAGGGACGGCAGTGTGTAATTGCCGGTGTTCGTGGTGACCGTGGGAAACACACTCCCGGTCGATTTGTGAAGCGCGGTCACCGAAGCGCCCGCAATTACCGCGCCCGCCGGGTCCGTCACGGCGCCGGTAATAGTGCCGCGATCGCTCTGGGCCAAAGCGGAAAACGGCAACAGCATCAGCATCAGCGCCGCCCCCGTACGCGCTCGCAGTGGCATCATCCCGATCCTCATAAACGCTCCCCTCCTCATCAATGCGAAATATGGAAGAAATCTGATTTATTCCTTCCAGTTTTCAAGCTGCTTTGATGGAGTCTATTTTCGAAGCGGACGGATGTCAACCCGTCTTTGGTTGGTTGTCACGGGGTTGGCGGCATCGGTCTCACGTGGAATGCTTTACAACCAAATGGGGGGCGGGCAATCCTGCCCGCCGCCGGCGGGTCCGCGTTGTCAAAGTTTACGCAGGACGCCACACTATCTGGCGTTACGCGGGCAGAATGAAGTTTTCGGAAAGTAATGAAGACGTAGCTTCGTCTATTTCCCTATCCAACTGTCTTGAGTACCCCGGCGCAGCGCGTTCATTCGCCTTATTGATTTCCAGCCCTCGAGGCGAGGACCAGATGCAGAGTATCCGTTCCATCGAAATCCACCGCCACCACCCCCGGCCGGATTTGCGTCGCCGGAGCTTTCGCCTCCCAGTCGCCGCCCAGCTGAAATTCGCGGCGCCCCTTCGGGCCAGTCACAGTCAAAAACGCATGATTGTACTTAAGGGTCGCTTCCGCCGGTCCTCCCGAGATGGAAATGCCGTAGGCCGCTGCTGGCGAGGCGTCGAATGCCGTCAGGGTCGTCTGCGCGGCGGTCCGGTACGCCTGAAACGTGGGACCCGCCACCCCTTCGCCTCCCGATCCCGTGCGATACTCAATCCGCTCGCCATTGCGGGCGATCGCCGGCGGGCGCCCGCCCGGTCTCGAAGGCACAATCAGCGTCTGGAGCGGACCCGTTCCCCGAACCCGCAGCATGTATTGTTGCTCGTGAAATGGCTGCCCGTTCACCTTTTGGAATTGAGCCATCTCAAACGACGGATGCCAGGAGTGGCCCCACGAGCCGATAAGAAACTGCTGCGGCTGCCCGGCCAGCGTGTACAGGTCCCAGTCAACGCCAAACTGGCCCCGGAAGTGGGAGCGGTTGAGCCCGGGTTCCAGAGCACGGGGCGTCGTGGCCGAGGGAAGTTCGTGCCGGTTACGCGCGGAGTCGTCCAGACGAAGCAAGGGACTTATCGGCCCGGCGGGGGTGGTCACCTCATCGCGGGCCATCATATTTAATGTTGTGACGCGGGGCGAATCGCCGTAAGCCCCTGAGACCTCATCCGTGATCAGAATCAGCGGCTGCTTATCGTCCACGTGAAGTAGCGCCACGCTGCGGGTCCACCTCGAGCCGTTCGCGGCTTCAAAGGTGGCTGAGGAGTATGACGCGTCATCAAAGGTCGAAAAATGCTCGTCTGCCGAACGAACCCAAACCGCCTGGCTGGCGTCG
>DASZLO010000255.1:0-90085 GCA_035552315.1 Bryobacteraceae bacterium | reverse complement strand
CGAACGGAACCTGGGTAAGGCCGAGTACCGGCAGAAGGTTGCCGAGGCCTTGTATAAAGGGCTGGCGGGGTACTCGCAGTCACTCAGCCATTTCGAATCGCCGCGGCAGATGGCAGCAACGGCTTCTTCAGCCACCGGCGTTTCGCACTAGATCAAATTCCGATTTGGACCACTGTGCGGGTACCCATTCCCTCCGGCAACTCACACGTAAAAATAACTTTCATCTCGACGCGCAGCTTGCGTGCCTCCGCGGCGGATTCCTCGATTTCGCGGGCCGCATCGGGTCCTTTATAAAGCAGAAGTTTGACGCCGCGCTTGAGAGCCGGGGCGAAGAGGCCGAGGGCGCGAGGTATCGGCGCCACCGCGCGGGCCGTGATAATGTCAACGCCTTTGGTGACGTCTTCGGCTCGTTGCGGCGTGACAGTGACGTTCGATACATCGAGAGCGGCTACGGCCGATTCCACGAACCGGGCCTTTTTTTGAATCGATTCCGCCAGGGTGAAGCGCACACCGGGCAACACCAGGGCGAGAGGAATGCCCGGAAAACCGGCCCCTGTACCGGCATCGAGAACATGCCCGGCGTCCGAAAACAGCCGCCACGGCAATACGGAATCCAGCACGTGTTTGGCAGCCGCTTCGCGCGGGCTGACGATGCGAGTCAGGTTGAAATGCCGGTTCGCCTCAACGATCAGGGCAAGGTGGGCGGCGCCTTTCTGGACGACCAGCTCGCGATTGGGGAGATCGGCGGGCAGGAGTTCATTCAGCTCCGATTCGAATGGCAAGATCCATGATGCCATCACCCCGTGCCCCCGCAACCCGCACGCCGCCTTCGACATCTAATAGTCAGTGCTAAAAATATTCCTGGCAGTGGCGCTGGCATCAGGATGCGCCATGGCAGCCGATACGGTTCCCCAAGAATTCCGCGGAGTTCCGAATTTTCACCAGGTTGACGATCATGTGTATCGTGGCGCACAACCGTCCAAAGAAGGTTTTGAGAATTTGGCCAAAATCGGGATCAAAGTAGTCATCGATTTGCGCGAGCCGGGAGACCGCTCCCGCCAGGAAGAGGATACGGTGACCGCCGACGGAATGCGCTACATCCATGTAGCGCTGAACGGCTACCACGCCCCTTCGGACGAGCAGATAGCACAGCTTTTAGACCTTTTGAGCAAGAATGCCGGGCTGGTTTTCATTCATTGCCGGCGCGGGGCCGACCGTACCGGCACCGTGATCGCCTGCTACCGCATCGCCCGGGAAAACTGGCCAAACGAGCAGGCGCTGGAAGAGGCCAAGCGCTTCGGGATGAGCTGGACGGAAGTCTCCATGAAAGACTACGTCAGGCATTTTGCCGCGCCGCTCATGACTGCGTCAAACGGAACCGCGCCGAGCGAAGTGGCGGCACAGACAACTAGCGTAGGCATTTCCAACGCTCAATAGCGCGCTTTGCGCCTTACACTCCGGTTTGCAGAGGCTGCTGGCGTGAGCGCGCGAGTTGTTTGCGCTCCTTCAGGTAGTCAAAGAATTCCCCGCCCTCGCGCAGACGGCGCACCAGCATTTGCCGGTCGGTCGCCATTTCCCGCAGGAAACGAAGGATCGGGCGATGACGGAAATAGAATCGGCGGTACATGCGTTCCACAGCGTCCTCGATTTCATCGGGCGACAGGTGGCTGTAGCGCAAGGTAGAAACCTGAATGCCGTTGCCTGCCACGCTGTTGCCGGCGGTCAGCACATTGGCATCGAGCCAGCCGTTAGCGGTGGCCTGTTTGTACAGCTCAGTACCTGGGTACGGGGCGGCGATGGAAACCTGAATTGAGAACGGATCGATCTCTTCGGCGAACCGGATGGTCTCCTCGATGGTTTCCTGCGTCTCGATGGGCAAGCCAATGATGAATGTCCCGTGCACGCGAATGCCGAGCTTACGGCAGTTCCGCATGAATTCCCGGGCGGTATCCAGAACCAAGCCCTTCTTGGTGCGGTTCAAAATCTGCTGATTGCCCGATTCGAAGCCGACCAGCAACAGGCGAAGTCCGTTGTCACGCAACTGCTTGAGCGTTTCATAGTCCAGATGCGCGCGCGCGTTGCAGGACCACGTCAGCTTCAGCTTCTTCATCCCCTTGGCGATTTCGATGGCGCGTTGTTTGTCGATGGTAAAGGTATCGTCATCGAACATCCACTCCTTGACACGCTTGCCGAAGAGTTCCTTGCCCACTTCCATCTCGCGAATCACGGCAGCCGGAGACTTGGTGCGGTACGCATGTCCGCCGATGGTCTGCGGCCAGAGACAGAAGGTGCATTTCGCGGGACAGCCGCGGCCGGTGTAGAAGGAAACGTAGGGATGCTGCAGGTAACCGATGAAATACTTTTCGATATCCAGATCGCGATGATAGACGGGAAGAACGCTGGGCATGGAATCCCAGTCGTGGATCAGTTCGCGCTCCGGGTTGTGATGGAGCTTGCCGGCGGCGTCGCGCCAGCTCAGGCCTTTGATGTCACTCCAGTTTTTCCCCTCGGCGACTTCCACGCACGTATAGTCGAATTCATTGCGGCAGACGAAGTCGATGACTGGAGCGCCCTTCAGGGTTTCGGCGGGAAGGATGGCCACATGGGCGCCGATCAGGCCGATCTGCGCATGGGGGTTCTTTGCCTTGATGGCCTCTGCGCATTTGACATCGTTCGGCAGCGACGGAGTACTGGTGTGCAGGATGAAGAGTTCGTAGTCGTTGGCGATGGCCAGGACGTCGGCAAGAGTCTGATGATGCGGCGCCGCGTCCATCAGCTTGCTGCCGGGCACCATGGCGGCCGGCTGAGCCAGCCACGTGGGGAACCAATATGACGTGATTTCGCGCTTCGCCTGATATCGCGCCCCTGCGCCTCCATCAAACCCGTCGAAGGATGGCGGGCTTAAAAAAAGTGTCTTCTTCACTATCTCTCTATTCTGCCATTTACCTTGTTGTCATGGAAGTCCTTTTAGAACAGGACATCGAAATCGGCGGTGTAGCGGCGGCGGTATTCGCCGAAGAACACGCCGTAAGCCGGATCGCCGGTGTTGGCGTGCACGCTGATCGGATTGAAATGGTTGGTCAGATTCGAGCCGGAGACCCCGAATCGGCCGGTATATTTGTCGGTGATTCTGAAGTCTTTGGTGACCCGGGCATCCACCGAGAAAAACAAAGGAAAGCGCGTGCTGTTGGGGACCCCGACATAGTTCTGCGCCGGGTCGTACGAGGACCACGGGAAGCCGTTACGATATTCGACCTTGGGGGAAAGCCGGAACTTATCGGGAAACGCGAATGTACCCCAGGCGAGCAGGCGATTGGGCGTATCGCCAGGCAGATAGGTGTGCGCGTCGGGAAGAATTACGGGCATGGGGAAATTCGCCAGATAATTGCTGAACTCATTCAAATTCCCGACGGAACTGGAATGGACATAGGAGACATAGAGCTGGTCTTCCTTGCGCACGGTGGCGGCGCCGGTGAGTTCGAACTGTCTTAACTGCGAATTGCCGTTCCCGTTCAGCACGAACGCATTCTGACCCGCCGTTACCAGCGGCGCGAGCACGATCAGTTCGTCGGAATGGCTTTGCAAATAATTGGCGCGCAGCCTGATTCGCCGGGTAAGAATCTGCTCCACCTGAATATTCGAATTCGTGCTGTAGGGCGCAAAATTACCGGCGACGTTGCTGCGATAGATGAGCGGCGAGTGATGCGGCGCGGCGGGTTCGGTCAGATTGAAGAAGCGGTCAGGTCCGCTCAGAATCGTTCCGTCAGGCGCGTAGCGGGTGATGATTTCGTCAGGATAAAGAGCGAAGCCATAGACGTTCAGCGGCACGCGGTCATAGAAAATGCCTATGCCTCCGCGAACAATGGTTCTTCCGCTGGCGAGAGGCGACCAGACGAAGCCGCCGCGGGGTCCGATGCGGAAGGCATCGGTAACTTCCTGCTGCGCTACCCTGAGCCCCAGGTTCAGCGAGAAACGGGCGCCCATGATCCACTGGTCCTGAATAAAAAAAGCCGACTCGATGTCGTTGCGCGCGATCGGACGCCCCGGAGTGAAACCGATGGTCTCAATCAGGTTGCTGGCCGCATCCAGAATGTTGACCGTGTTCTGGTTGATCAGCGCGTGTTCGTTGGTGCCGCCGAGAACGGAGCCCGCCTTGAGGTTGTGTGTGCCCCAGAGCTGCCGGGTCAGTGACCAGGTCTCACGCCACTCCACGCGGGACGCCGTGCGGGTTTGCTGGCTGTAGTAATTTCCCAGATTGCCGGTCGGCGTGATGGTCATTTCCAGACCGCCCTGGGGCCACACGCCGTCGCGAAAAGCGGAAGCGCTCAGTGAGCTGTCGAGCAGGGTGCCCCGGATCGTGGCGTGGTCCGTCACATCCACGGAGTAGACCGTGCTCGAAGTATTGGGCGAAACGGGCTGCGGATTGAAAAAATCGAGGTTGGCGAACCGCTGGTGCTGATTGGCGACGTGAAAAGTGGCGGAGATCACGTTGGAAGGATTCAGCGTGTAGTCGAGGGCGGTGAGAGAGTTGTAACCCTGCCGCCGCGTCTCATTGTTCGGAAACGGCAGCGTGATCATCGGAATCTCGCGCATCTCGTACTGCACGGATTCGAGCAGATAAAGGCGATTCTTGATAAGAGGGCCGCCAAAATTGAACCGCGGCGTATCGGAACGGAGCCCGACCATGTGCCAACTGCGCCAGCGGAATTCCGGCAGGGGATCGTTCAGCTCGAAAGACCATTTGTCACCCCCCTTGCGGGTTTCCACCGAGACCACGTCGGAGGTGAACCCGCCATACTCGGCGAGAAAAGGGCTGGACAGAACGTTCATCGAACGAACGCTGTCGATGGGCAAAGTCGCCCCGAACTGGCCGGTCGCGGGATCTGTCGCGGTGGCCGAATTGATCAGCATCGAACTGCGGTGCTCGCCGTTGCCGCCCAGTCGAAGCTGGCCGTTGGGCAAACTGACCACGCCCGGCGCCAGCGGCAACGCTTCGCTGACGGTGCGCGGCCTGTCCGGCATATTCTTGACCTGCTGGCGGTCCAGCACCGTGGGCGTGGTGGCCTCTTCGAGAGGAGTCTCGATCACCCCCTGCACCGTGATGGTTTCGTTGTGAACGGCGCTGAGAATCGCTTCGATCCGGTTTTCAGAAGACGGATCCGCATCGACATCGGTAACGAGCTGTTCAAAGCCGACCGCCGAGATGGTAAGGCGATGCTTGCCGGGTGGGACACCAGCCAGTTGCGCGGTGCCCGTCGCGCCGGTTTGCGCGGTCAAATCACCGAGGCTTACCTTTGCCCCAGGCACGGCCTCACCGGCCGCTGAATGCACCGCGACTATCAGCTCAGCGGGGGGCTGTTGGGCGGGTGTCGATTGGGCTGCAGGCGGTTGAATGGAGGACGGTTGAACGGAAGACGATTGAACAGAAGCTAGCTCAGCGTGGGGCGATTGCGCGAATGCAGCTGATGCGGCTATTACCAGGTACAACCATGCTGTTCTTCCCATTACTCTTTCTCTATTTGACCGCAATCGCCGCTAAAAGGTTCTAACAATCTGCTACGCTTCGGGTCTGGTAATGAAAAAAGTTTTTACCATCGAAAAACTTGTATACGGAGGCGACGGCCTTTGCAGATCGGACGACGGGGTAGTTTTGGTACCGTTCGTACTGCCTGGAGAGACGGTTGAAGCCGAATCCGTTGGAGCCCGCAAGCAGGTACAGCGCGCAAAACCTGTAAATGTGGTGGAGGCCTCGGCCGACCGGGTAGACCCGCCCTGCCCCGTTTTCGGGAGGTGCGGCGGTTGCCAGTATCAGCATGCCTCCTACAGCGCGCAATTGCGCTTCAAGCGCGGGATTCTGGCGGAAACGCTTCGCCGGGTGGGGAAAATCGAATTCGACCCTGAACGGATCGCGCTTGAGAGCGGCCCGCCCTACAGCTACAGGAACCGGGCGCAGTTTCATATCGAGCGCGGGCAAATCGGATACCGGGAGATGAATTCGCACCGGCTGGTGCCGATCGGCGAGTGCCCCGTCAGCGCGCCGAAACTCAACGAGGTGATCGCGACGCTGAACCGCATGACTGGCGACCGCCGCTGGCCGGCCTTCATCAGCTCTCTCGAAGTCTTCACGGATGATGTGCAGGTGCAGTGGAACGTGCTGGAAACCGAAAAGAATGTGGGAAAGCATTTCTTCGAGTGGCTGGCCGAAGAGGTGCCGGGCTCGGTGGGCGGTCCCCTCGACTACTTCGTTAATGAAGACTGCTTCCGGGTAAGCGGAAGTTCTTTTTTTCAGATCAACCGGTTCCTGCTGCCGCGGCTTGCGTCGCTGGCCATAGGTGATTTCCGTGGGGGAACGGCGTGGGATCTGTATGCCGGGGTGGGACTGTTTTCGCTCCCTCTGGCGCGCGCTTTCGAACGCGTGGTGGCGGTGGAATCGGGACGAAGCGCGGCGTCCGATCTGCAGTGGAATGCCGAAGGGGCCGGACTGAAGGTCGAGATCGCTCCGGAAAATGTCGAGGAGTGGCTGCTCAAAGCGGAAGCGGCGCCCGATCTCGTGCTGGCGGATCCACCGCGTGCCGGTCTGGGAAAGATTGCCGTCGGGCGGTTGCTGGAGTTGCGCCCTGCCGATCTGGTGATTGTGGCATGCGATCCCGCCACGTTGGCGCGCGATCTGGCGGGGCTTCAGGCGGCCTATTCGATCGAACGGCTCACGCTGGTGGATTTGTTCCCGCAGACCTTTCACCTCGAAACGATTGCGCATTTGCGCCTGCGCTAGCTTTGGCCGGGTGAGTAATCGCGCTGACTATTCTTTGGGGAGCACTGCCCAAGCCACGATGTAGGCAATGATGCCGACGTTCGGAGGTAACAGCAGCAGCGCGAGCCAGATGATCCGCATCAGGGTTACGTCGGTACCGAAATATTCGGCAAAGCCCGCACAGACTCCCGCGATCTTCTTGCCTTCCTGAATGCGCCGGAGCCGTTTCGCGGGCGGGACCGCCATTACCGGTCCCATGGCAGTCGGGGCGCCGCAGGATGTGCAAAAACGCGCTGTATCTCCGATTTGGGCTCCGCACTTTGTACAAAACATCCGCGTCAATCCTGTCGATGTTCTACTTTATCTTCCAATCGCAAGCCGTGCCGCCAGCATATCGGGCAATCCCGCTGCCAGTATTTTACGCGCCGTGGCTTCGTAATCGTAAGATACGCGACATTGCAGCACCTGGTTCAACCCGGTGTCATAAAGCGCATAAGCGGCCCGGGGATCGCCATCGCGCGGCTGGCCCACGGCGCCTGGGTTAATCAGCCATGCGGCGTCTCTGTAGAGGGGCAGCTGGGCGCGACTCACGGCCTCAAATCTGCCGTGCATCCAGGTGAACGCCCCCTGGATATGGGTCTGGCCAAAGAAAGCGAGACTGGTTTCAAGCCGCCTGAGAGCGCCGGTGGCTTCCTTCAGGGTCAGCAGATACTCGTCCTCATCGAAGGGTGATCCATGCGAAATCTGGAAGCCCGCGACCGTCACCGGACCGGTTGGCAGGTCCCGGAGATAGTTGAGATTTGCTTTCGTAAGTTGAGTGGCGGTCCAGAGATTGGCGGTGCGGGCGACGGGATTGAACCATTCCAGATCGATGAGTCCGGCGCAGCCCCGATCGTGGTTTCCGCGTACCACGGGACCGACGGAAGTGCGCACCCATTCCGTGACGGCATTCGGATCCGGCCCGTAGCCTACCAGATCGCCGCAGCACACGATCTGGTCGTACTTTCCCCGTGCGTCTCCGAGGACTGCCTGCAGCGCTTCCCAATTGGCGTGCAGGTCGCTGAGAATGAGATATCGCAAGGTGTCAGGCTTTTCTAAGACGGAAGAGTGAAATCTCCGGCGGAGCACCGATGCGGAAAGGCACGGCGATGGTTCCGATGCCCGCATTCACGTAGCAGCTTCGTCCGTCGAGACGGTACAAGCCGGCCACGTAGGGCGTGAAGAATCGCGCGAAATTCGCTGTTCGGTTCAGGATTTCGACCGTGACCTGGCCCCCGTGAGTATGCCCTGCGAGCATGGCATCGTAGCCTTTCCTGACGGCGACGGGAAAGACATCCGGATTGTGAGAAAGCAGCAGATTGGTGGCTCCCGGACGCACGAGTTCTTCGGCGCGCTCGAGATAGGCGGGTTTATCCCCGAAGCTCTGGAAGTCCACGCCTGCGATATTCAAAACCCCCTTGCCGAAACGAAGCTCGCGGGCTTCGCCGCGCAGTATTTTGATTCCCTGCCGCGCGCAAAGGTTGGTTTCGCGATTGCGGCAGCGCGCGTAGACCTCGTGGTTTCCCAGGCAGCCGAGAACTCCGGCATCGGCGCGCAATCTGGCCAGTTCGAGGATGGTGTCGTCGAGCGGATCGCCCGCTTCGGTGATCAGGTCGCCGGTGACGACGGTGAGGTGAGCGCGCAATTCGTTGGTCATGTCGACGACCCGGCCCGCTTCGCGCACCGAGAGGTAGGGGCTTACGTGCAGGTCGCTGATTTGAGCGATGCGCAGTCCTTCCAGATCGGGGTGCAGATTGGGGATGGGCAGATCGATTTCGTTCACCTGATATTGTGTTCGCTCGATTACGGCGCCGAAGGCGGCTGCCGCAAAGGGCGCAGTCATGGCGACGGCGCCGGCGGAGCGGATCAGACCCCTGCGTTCGCTGGAGAATGTCGGGGAAAGTTTCTGGATACCGGTTCGGATGAAGTACCGGTAGATAAAGAATATGACCAGCGAGACAGCGGCGCCCATGCCCCATGTGGATCCGATGGCGCGCAGGGGTCCGCGCACCGGTCCCGGCACCCAGCGGCCGAGGCGCAGCCTGGTTATTTCGAGTAACAGGTTGAAGGCGGTGACGGCCCAGAGAAGGTAAAGGGCGATGGAAACCGCGCGCGCCATTTGGGGCGTCAGGCGTTTTCTCCAGTTCGTGAAAAAGGAATGGCCGATGAAAAACTGCGACGCGAGGACGATGATGACGACGACTAGATCCGCGATCTGTGGCAGCGACATCCGATTATTTAAATTGTAGCTGCGTCACAATTTCCCCGAGAGATTTCCCCGAGAGGGACGAATTTCCCCGAGAGGGACAGCCTGATCCGGCTCTTTCGCTTGCAGCTCCAAGGAAGCAGGCCAGACTGCCTCTTTCATGCGCCCGTGATGTGAAGCTGCGTTATGACCGCCAGTGCGGCGCAAACCGCGGTTTCCGCTCTGAGAACGGAGGGGCCAAGCGAGGCCGCGGTCCACCCAGCGGCGGCAAAAGAATCGCGTTCGGGATCGGTCCAGCCGCCTTCCGGACCAATCAGGAGCGCTGTGGAACTATCATCCGCAGCCGGACGCGAAGGAGGCGGATCAGGCTGTCCCCCTCGCAGGAAAGGCGCCCCTCGCAGGAGAGGCGGGGCGCCGGGGCGCTCGTCGAACCAGATCCGATACTTTGAGGCATCCTGCAGCGCATCCCGCAGATGAATCGCCTCGGCAATTTCCGGTGCTCTCAGACGGCGCGACTGCTCGCTGGCCTCACGCGCGATGCGCCGCCACCGGTCCACGCGCTTCCGCGATCCGTCGAACAACCCCCGCTCGCTGCGATCCGCCTCCACCGGCACAATTCTGGTGGCGCTCAACTCCGTCGCCTTTTCGACAGCCCATTCGAAGCGATCGAACTTGATCAGCGCAAGATATAGCGTCACCGGGGGAAGCTCCGGGCCCGGGGACATTTCTTCGATTACGCTGAAGCGCACCAGATCTTTCCGCGCCATTTCAACCGAAGCCAGCCAGACCCGCTGGTTATCGGTGATCTCGAACTTCTGCCCCACTTCCACGCGAAGCACGCGCGTAAGGTGCTGCGCGTCTTCACCGGAAATTTCAGCCTCTCCCTTGCGAACCTGATCGACGAAGAAACGGCGGCGTGCCATGTTTTATGGTTTATGCGGGCCGTTCTATTTGGGCAGATTCCTGTAGGTAGCAAACAGATCGGAACAGGCGGAGAGTCCCCAAAATATGGAACCCGAGTACAGCCCTACCAAAAACATAATCGGGTGACCAGACGCCATTCTGAACTGATCGAGGGAGGGCCACATGGTAAACGCGAAACCAATAGCAAGTACCCCGCGAACCAACCGCCAGCGCGGGCGTATTTGTCGAACGCAGGGTTGTGTAGCCGTCGGCATCACGGTAGCCGTCGGCAACACGTATGAAGCGGGATTAGACTCTCTCCAAATCAACGGGTCTTTTTTCTCCCTGCAACGAAGCATAGCGCAAAAGGGCGCCGCGCATTCACCGTTGGTTTCACTGTCTATTATCGACTCCCGAACGGGACCAAATGGGACCTGGTGGGGCTATCACGACGATTGCAACACCCTTTAGCGTCAATGCTGGACCGCTCCAGACCGTTACTCGATCCCGTGTACAATTACGCTATCGCATGATTGCCCGTTTGCGCGGGATCCTCGTCGAGAAGCACCCCAACCAGGCGGTCCTTGATGTGGGGGGCGTCGGCTACGATGTCGCCATCCCGATTTCTACATTCGCGACCCTGCCCGATACCGGCGTCGAAGTCATTCTGCGCATCCATACCCATGTGCGCGAAGACATCCTCGCACTGTACGGATTCCTCACGCTGGATGAAGAGAATCTGTTCGAGAAGCTGATCGGCGTGAGCGGGATCGGCCCGGGCCTGGCGGTCAAGGTTCTCAGCGGCATGTCCGCCACAGACTTGCTGACGGCCATCCGTCGCAATGAACTGGATCGCCTGATCCGGATTCCGGGCGTGGGCAAAAAAACCGCCGAGCGCATGGTGCTGGAGCTGCGCGACAAATTGCCGGCTCCGGCGGGCGAAGAACCCGCAGGCGCGCGTCCGTCACTTTCGCAACTGGATGAAGATGTTCTCTCCGCGTTATCGAATCTGGGATGCGCCCGCCCGGCCGCCGAAGCCGCGGTGCGGAAGGCGCGGACTTCCGGGGTGGCCGACGAATTCGAACCCCTCTTCCGGAAAGCCCTGGAGCTCGTGCGCTGATGGCTGCCAATAGCCGCCTTGTGGCCGCATCCGGAAACGAAGAAGACGCGCAGTTCGAAGCCGGCCTGCGGCCCCGGCGCTTAGCCGATTTCACCGGGCAAACCCGCTTAAAAGAAAACCTGCAAATCGCAATCGACGCCGCCCGCAAGCGCGGCGATGCCATGGATCATGTTCTGCTTTACGGTCCCCCGGGGCTCGGCAAAACAACTCTCGCGGCGATCATCGCGCAGGAGCTCGAAGTCGGCTTCCAGCAAACTTCCGGTCCGGTGCTGCAGAAGAAACTCGACCTTTCCGGCATTCTCAGCACGATTCAATATCGCCAGGTTTTCTTCATCGATGAGATCCACCGGCTGCTGCCGGATGTGGAGGAAATGCTCTATTCCGCGCTGGAGGATTTCCATCTGGATATCCTGATCGGCGCCGGTCCGGGCGCACGCACGCATTCGATACCGCTGCAGAAATTCACGGCCATCGGGGCCACGACCCGGCAGGGGCTGGTGAGCGCGCCGCTGCGCGGGCGCTTCGGACTGGTGCTGCGGCTCAATCACTACGATGTTCCCGAACTGCAGCGAATCGTGGAGCGCTCCGCTCTTTTGCTGGAAACGCCGATCGATGCGGAGGGCGCAACCGAGATTGCGCGGAGGGCGCGCGGGACACCGCGTATCGCCAACCGGCTGCTGCGGCGCGTCCGCGATTACGCCCAGGTGCGGGCCCGCGGGCACATCACGCTGGAGGTGGCGCAGACCGCACTGAACCTCCTCGAGGTCGATCAGTTCGGGCTGGACGAAATCGATCAGAAGATCATGCGCACGGTGCTGGAGAAATTTGGCGGCGGTCCGGTGGGCATCGGTACCATTGCCGCATCCATAGGCGAAGAAGCGGAGACCATTGAGGAAGTCTACGAGCCGTATCTGATTCAGCTCGGATTCCTGCACCGGTCGCCGCGAGGCCGGGTGGCGACCGAAGGCGCGTATGACTATTTCAAAGTCCCGCGGCGTTTCGGGGGACAGCCGGAACTGTTTTGAGCATTGTCTATCTCGGGCTGGGATCGAATGTAGGCGACCGCGAGGCGATGCTGCGGTCGGCGCTGGACGATCTCGACCGGCCCGAATTGCAACTGCTGCGGGCTTCCGGAATCTATGAAACCGAGCCGATCGGATTGCGCGAGCAGCGCTGGTTTCTGAATCTGGTGGCGGAATTCGACTGCGAACTTTTTCCTCGTCAGCTGCTGCAACGGACACAGCGCACCGAGCGGGCGTATGGCCGGCTCCGGACACTGCCGAACGGTCCGCGTACGCTCGATATCGACATCCTGCTGTACGGAAATTCAATCGTGAAAACGGAGGCGCTGGAGATTCCCCATCCAAGGTTCCGGGAACGCCGGTTTGTGCTGGCGCCGCTGGCCGAGCTGAATCCCGAACTGCGCGACCCGGCGACGGGAAAACCCGTGACCACGCTGCTGGCTGGTTTGCAGGGCCAAAGCGTGCGGCGTATTGGATGATCGCAGCGACACAAGCCTGCTTGCCAAAGGGTGCTAGCCTTTAAGGATGCGTTTTATCCTGATTTTGCTGCCGGCGATTCTGCTGGCACAGGCCCCTGCGCCAAAACCTATGACAGACGAAGATAAGATTGTTTACTCGCTCGGGCTTTCGATCTACCGGTCGCTCGGTCAGTTCGACCTCTCCCCCGCTGAACTCGATATTGTGAAACAGGCGTTGAGCGATGCCGCTGCGAACAAGCCGGCCGTCGACATCAATACCTTCGGTCCGCAGATCGAAGGCTTTGGAAATGCCCGCAGCTCGCGCGTCGCGTCGCGGGAGAAGTCTGCATCTGCCGATTACCTGACGAAAGCTGCGGCTGAACCGGGCGCAGTCAAGACAGACACCGGTCTGATCTACAAGGAAATCAAAGCCGGCACCGGCGATTCGCCCAAGGCTACCGACACCGTGAAGGTCAACTATCGCGGCACGCTCACGAACGGTACGGAATTCGACAGTTCTTACGCCCGCAACGAACCGGCGGAGTTTCCGCTCAACGGCGTGATTCGCTGCTGGACGGAAGGCGTGCAGAAGATGAAGGTCGGGGGCAAGTCGCAGCTGGTGTGCCCGTCGGATCTGGCATATGGAGATCAGGGGCGTCCGTCGATTCCGGGCGGCGCAACGCTGATTTTCGAAATCGAACTGTTGAGCATCGGCGCCGCGAAGTAAAAACGAAGACCATCATGTATTGCGTTCGATGCGGCGCGACGCTGGCACCCGGGCAGAGTTTCTGCGCCGCGTGCGGTCAGCCCACTGGTGGCGGGGTACCGGCACCCGCCGCCGCATCCATCCCTCAAACCACGCCGCAAACCCGGGTATCCGAGAATTTGCGGGTACTCGCAATTCTCTGGTTTGCCATGTCGGCCTTCCGGATGATCCCCGGTCTGGTGCTCCTCACGATGGGCGGGTTCATCAGCAGATTTCTCCCGCCCGATGTGCCAGCCTTCGTCTCGTGGATCATCGAATGGGTCGGCATTGCGTTTATCGCCGGTGCGGGAATCGGCGTGCTCGCGGGATGGGGCCTGCTGGAGCGGCGTCCGTGGGCACGCATGCTGACGATCGTGCTTGGGTGCCTCAGCCTCTTCGACGTGCCGTTCGGAACCGCGCTCGGCGCTTACACGCTCTGGGTCCTGCTGCCCGCGCAGTCTCTCGACTGACATCTCTCAAATAACTAGCCCGTAACTAGCGCGCGGCGTTTTGCAGAAGAAACTTCTGCACCCGATGTCCGGTTCCCACCTCGGCTACATAAATGTTGCCCTTCGAATCCGTTGCCAGATTGTGCATGAAGACAAACTCGCCGGCGTAATGTCCGATACGCCCGAACGAGCCCACTTCCTGCAGGGATTTGCGGTCGTAGATGTGAACTTTGCCGTTTCCGGCATCGGCTTCATAGAGCCAGCGCTGCGCGGGGTCCGGCGAAAAGGCAGTCGCGAATGATGTGCCGAGCAGCCGCGTCTTCCTTTCGATGAAAATCTCGCGCTGGAATTTCCCGTCGATGGTGAACACCTGGATGCGATTGTTCATCCGGTCGTTCACATAGACAAGACCGTCGGCGGACACTTTGACGCCATGCACGAGATTGAACTGCTGCGGCCCCGGGCCTTCACTGACGCGCGTTTTCGGCGCCTTGTCGTCCGGCGTGTTGCCGTAAGCGCCCCACATGCGTTTGAACTTTCCGGTGTCGGCGTCCAGCACGATCACGCGGCGATTCACATAGCCATCGGCGACGAACACTTCGTTCGTCTTGGGATAAACGTAAATGTCGGCCGCGTTGTTGAAGTTATCGGTATCGAGGCTGCCCTTGCTCATGCCGCGACGCCCGATCTGCATCAGAAATTTGCCCTGTCTGGTGAATTTCAGAATGAAATTCTCCTTGCCGTCACGAAGGTGAGGACCACCCGCGGAGGAGATCCAGACGTTCCCCTTGTAATCGACGTGAACGGTGTGTTCGTCAAGCGGCCATTCGTAGGAGTCATCGGCCGGTTTCCCGCCCCAGCCCTGCAGGTAGTTGCCGGCGTTGTCGAATTCCATCACCGGGGGAGCTTCACGGCAGCACTCGGCCTCCGGGTTCTGCGCCTTTTCGTCGCTGTTAATCGACCAGGGCCGCTGAATGATCCAGATATTGTCCTGCGCGTCCACGTCGAGTCCGGAGACCTGGCCGAGAATCCACTGCTTCGGCATTTTGGGCCAAAACGGATCGACATTGAAAGTGGGAGCGCCTGAGTCCTTCTGGGCGTGCGCGACCTTTTCAATGACCAGTGCGGCCGCTTCCATCGAAATGACCGTGGCGATCAGGGCCAGGGTCCGCCAGTGTGTTTTGCGCATTCTGTTCTGTATAGTATACGTGTGAAAACACAGTCCACACGGAGAGGCTTTGCGCGCACGTTTACCGGCGGGCTTGGCATCGCCGCCTTGGCAAGTTCAGGCCGCGCACAGACGAGAGAACCGCAGCCAGGAGGCAATTCGAATCATCTCCGCGCGCGGGCGGTAGCACCGGTGAAATCACCAGTTCCCGCGGGGCTGCATTCCCTGCAGGTGCGGGAGCAGCGGGACACCCAGGTTTATATTCCGGAGGCGGCTTCGAAATTCAAGAAAGCGCCCCTCGTGCTTTCGCTGCACGGCGCAACCCAGGGGGCCGACCGCGGCATCAGTCTTCTGCGCGCCCAGGCGGACGAAATCGGTTTCATCATAGTCGCTCCTGCCTCGGAGGAAACGACGTGGGAAATCGAAGGGGCATGGGGCGCGGACCGCAACAACGTGGACCAGTCGCTGGCGCTGTCTTTCGGTCTGCGGGATATCGACCCGGCGCGGATCGCGATCGCGGGGTTCTCGGACGGCGCTTCTTACTCGTTGTCGCTCGGACTGACCAACGGCGATCTGTTCAACGCAGTGCTCGGATTCTCAGCGGGCTATATCGCCAATGGTCCGCGCACGGGCAAGCCGCCGGTCTTTCTTTCGCACGGAACGCAGGATCCGATTTTTCCCATCGACGTAACGGGGCGGCTGCTGGAAAGAACCTTGAAAGACAACGGCTATGCGGTTACGTTCCGGCAATTTGAAGGACGGCACACGCTGCCCCCGGATGTTGCGTCCGCCGCCATGCACTGGATGATGGCCGCTGCGCCGCTGCCTGCACATGCGGAGCGGACAGAGCAGGCTGCCCCTGTGCACGTTGTTCGCTAAGCCACATCTAATGCGGTGAGCCCGTTTCACAAAATTCGCGTGTGACGCGATGGCGATGCGCGAACATGCTGCTGAGACCGGGACCCACAGCCCATCCGAAAAGTTTATTCACAAGCCGCCCGCCTGGCAATTCGTATTCGATCCGGTCGGTGAGGCGCGTCTTTGCGTTTACAGCTTCAAACTCGTGCCTGTGAACCCATTTCGCAAACGGCCCGCTGATTTGTTCGTCGACAAACAGCTTGTTCTTTTCGTATGCGGTATGCAGCGCCACCCAGCGAAATATTCCCGCGCGTAATTCGAGCCGCGTCCCGACCCCGATGCCCGGCGTCGATTTTGAAATCAGGCGTACGGGCGGGAAAGCAGGCGTCAGAAGGGTGAAAGCATCTTCTCGTTCATGGAAACGAAAGACCTCCGCGACCGGCGCGTCAATCACGACGCTGCTCACGAAAACCGGCACTAAAGACTGTTCATTCCAGCCAGGTAGGTGGTCAGATGATGGGCGTACGTGATATCGAGCGGCCGGAATCCGCCATGGACGAGCGTTTCCGCGCCAACGTGCTTGTAAACAGGCGGCACGGGCACCTGCGGCACCACATCCATGAAGTTCACGATGCGATTGCAATCCGGAATTTCCGTGTTGAATTTCGCTGCAAATGCCGGGTCCAGCGTGCGCGGACCGGCAAAGGTGTAAAGCTTCGGCACCAGGCTTCCCGCCGGCCCGCCGAGGTTTAGGTTCTTGAGAAGGTCATATGCACAAAGAACGGCAAGCGCTCCGCCCAGACTGTGGCCGGTAATCCAGATCGTCTTCGCGCCCTGACAGTTTTTCGTCAGAAGATCCTTGATGCTCAAGTGGATGTGCTCGTGCACAAGCTGGAATCCCATATGCACCAGCCCCGCGCCAGGCACCGCCAGGCAGGGGACGGGAGCAGCATCCACATCATCCATCCAGTCCCAGATGGTTTGCGTGCCGCGGATCGCCACAATGGCAGCCTGGTTGACAGCATCCCACGCCACAAATCCGAATATGCTGCTTTCCTGCACCATCTTATTTGCCAGCCGCTGGTGATCGGGATCCGCGACAGCCATCGCGGCCGCCGCGTGCTGCGGATTGGCCGAAATGAGGCCGCACAATGCAAAACCAGGAGGCAGCGCCAGCGGGGGCGTGGGAAGATTCATCACCAGATATGCGCCGCTGGCACAGGGATACATAACGTTCACCGCGAAGGTTTTGTCGAATCCCATCTGGCGAGTATACGATATTTACAAGGAAACACTTTCGGGAAACGTTTCAGACTCCGGCCCCGCCAAACTAAACTGGAAATACTGCTGATGAAACTTAAACAATATCTGATTCCGCTGCTGTTCGGCGTTACTCTCTACGGGCAAAATCTGGCGGAATTCCAGAAGCGGATTACTGAATTCACCCTCGCCAACGGCATGCACTTCATCGTTCTGGAACGTCACGAAGCGCCTGTCGTATCGTTCCACACGTACGTGAACGCGGGCTCGGTAGACGATCCCAAGGGGCGCTCGGGCCTCGCGCACATGTTTGAGCACATGGCGTTCAAAGGGACCGAGACGATCGGCACCACAAACTGGACGGCCGAGAGAAAGGCCATGGACGATATCGAGCGAGCCTACGACCAGCTCGAAGCCGAGCGCAACAAACTGGCCAAAGCCGACCCGGCAAAGGCGCAGAAGCTCGAAGCCGATGTCAGGGGTGCGATCGAGAAGGCGGACACATTCGTTGTCCCGAACCTTTACCCGCGCATCATTGAAGAAAACGGCGGCGTGGGAATGAACGCGGGCACGAGCGAAGATTCCACCGATTATTTCTACAATTTCCCCGCCAACCGGGTGGAGCTGTGGTTCTATCTTGAGTCGGCCCGCTTCCTGCATCCGGTTTATCGCGAGTTCTACAAAGAGCGGGACGTGGTGCGCGAGGAGCGCCGAATGCGGGTCGAATCCGATCCGCAGGGCAAGATGATGGAGCAGATGCTGGCGACGGCTATCGAAGCGCATCCCTACCGCATTATGCCGGGCGGATGGGCCAGCGACATCGAGAACCTGCGCGTCAAGGATGCCGAGAAGTTTTTCGCCACCTATTACGTCCCCGCCAACATCACCATGGCAGTCGTCGGCGACGTCAACCCTTCGCGTATCAAAGCGCTGGCGGAGGAATACTTCGGGCGCATGCAAAAGCGTCCGCTCCCCAATCCTGTGATCACAATCGAACCGCAGCAGGAAGGCCCGAAACATGTCGACGTGACTTCTCCTGCTCAGCCGATGGAGTTCGTGGCTTACCACCGGCCCAGCCAGTACGATAAGGACGATCCGGTATTCGACGTGATCTCCAGCCTGCTGTCGGGCGGCCGCACCAGCATCATGTACCGGGACATGGTGAGCGAAAAGCGCCTGGCGCTGGAAGCCGGGGCGGAATCTCAGTTCCCCGGCGGGAAGTACCCCGGATTATTCTTCTTCTATCTGGTTCCCGGCCCCGATCATACGGCTGCGGAAAACGAGAAGGAACTCGATGCCGTGATCGCGAACCTGCAGGAGGTGAAAGTGGATGAGGCGTCGCTGGCACGGGTAAAAACGCGCACGCGGGCGGGTCTGATTCGCCAACTGGACGACAACGCCGGTCTGGCGCAGCTGCTGAGCAGTTACTATGCGAACTTTGGCGACTGGAAGAAATTATTCACGTCGCTGGATGAAATCGACCACGTAACAGCGGATGACGTTCAGAGGGTAGCCCGGCAGTATTTCACGAATGAGAACCGGACTGTCGCGGTCATTGTCGAACCGCGGGCTCAGGCCAGGGAAGGTGCAAAATAATGAGAACCGCCGCTCTTGCTTTCCTGCCGTTTCTGGCACTCGCACAACAGACGCCCGCGCCTGGCCCGGCGCCGCAGGCTGCGAAGGCTACGCCGCCCGCCAACTGGAAGGATCTGAAATTTCCGGCGCTGCGGCAGATCCAGATTCCTAAAGTCGAGGAATCGACGCTGCCCAATGGAATGAAGATTTATCTGCTGGAGAACCATGAACTGCCTCTGGTACGCGGGCTCGCGCTCGTACGTACGGGCAACCTTTTCGATCCGGCCGATAAGGTCGGCCTGGCGACGGTGACGGGAGAACTGATCCGCAGCGGCGGAACGGCGTCGAAAACCGGTGACCAGATCAATGAACAGCTGGAGAATATCGCGGCCTCGGTAGAGAGCTCGATTCAGGAGAGTTATGGTTCAGTGTCTTTCTCTACCCTGAAAGAGCGCACCGATGAAGTGCTCGCGGTCTTTCATGACGTGCTGACTAACCCGGCGTTCTCGCCGGACAAACTCAGCTTCGAGCTGCAGCAACTGCGCGGCGGAATCGCACGCCGCAACGATGAGGCGCACACCATCGCGCAGCGCGAGTTTTCAGATGCGGCTTACGGCCGGGACAACCCTTACGGCTGGCAGATGGAGTATGCAACGCTCGACAACATTAAACGGGACGATGTGGTCGGTTTCTACAAGCGCTACTACTTCCCGGCCAACACCATGCTGGCGATTCAGGGCGATTTCTCAGCCGCCGAAATGAAGGGCAAGCTGGAAAAGATATTCGGCGGGTGGTCGGCGACACAGCCCCCCGTGCCGCCTTTTCCGAAGGTCACCAGCCACCCGGCGCCGGGTATTCGGGTCGCGCCCAAGAATGATGTCACGCAGACCACTTTCGCGATGGGCCACCTCGGCGGAGAGCTGAAGGACAAAGACTATCCGGCCCTCGAAGTAATGTCCGATATTCTGGGTGGCGGCTTCGACAGCCGTTTGTTCCTGACGGTTCGAACGAAGCTGGGCTATGCGTACGATATCTCTTCGTCATGGGGCGCCGGCTACGATCATCCGGGCGTCTTCGATATCAGCGGCAGCACCAAGTCAGCCAGCACGGCCGATACGCTGGCGGCGGTTTTCGATCAGATCCGGCTCATTCAGAGCACCGAAGTGACGGAGCAGGAACTGCAGACCGCCAAAGATACCGTGCTGAATGGTTTCATTTTCAACTTCGACACGCCATCCAAGACGCTGAACCGTTTTCTGACCTATCGTTATTACGGTTACCCGGACGATTTTATTTTCCAGTATCAGAAATCAGTCCAGCAGGTCACCCGGGCCGACGTGCTGCGAGTGGCGAAGCAATACATCGATCCGGCTAAGTTCGTGATCGTAGCCGTGGGAAATCCAAAGGATTTCGGAAAACCTCTGAGTACACTGGAACTCCCGGTGACGCAGCTGGATTTGACGATTCCAAAACCGCCGGCCCCCAAGCGTTAATAACCCGCGGCGTCCAGGCCGCGTCAAACTTACTTAATGTGTCTATGACTCGACGGAGCTTCGGACTTTCACTGGCAGCCAGCGCATTGCTTCGCGGAGAGAAAACGGGGGAATCGCGTGGCCGCGAGGTGATCGATCGCGCCATTAATGCCTTGGGCGGCAATGCCTTCCGCAGTATGCGCACGCGCACCGAGGACGGACGCGCGTACTCTTTCTATCGCGAGCAGATATCCGGTTTGTCGCAATCCCGTTTTTACACCGAATATGCGACGCCGGCCGGCGGGAAGCCGTCAATCAGCCAGTTGCAGCGTCAGTTCTACGGAAAAAAACAAGAGGATTCCGTCCTGTATACGCCCTCCGGGGCTTATGAACTGACGTTTCGCGGAGCGCGGCCGTTATCCGTTGACAAGGAGGCGCAGTATCAGGAAGCCACGCTGCATGACATCTTCTACATTCTCCACCAGCGAATGAATGAGCCCGGTCTGGATTTTCAGGCCCGCGGGGTGGATGTGGTGGAAAACCAGCGCGTGGAGACGATTGATGTTTACGATGCTGAAAACCGCAACGTCACCGTCTGGTTCAACGCCAACACGTTTCTACCCGTTAAGCAGAGTTTCCATCACTGGGATGCGGTGATCAAGGACCGGCGCGAAGACGTGACCCGGTACACCAAATTCCGCGATGTCAGTGGCGTGATGTGGCCGCACGCAACCGAGCGCGAGCGGGATACCGAGAAGATCTTCGCGCTCTATGCTGACAAGGTGGCGATCAATGAGGCTTTGGCGGACAGCTTCTTTGAGCTGCCCAACGGTATCAAGATCCTGAAGCAATAAGCTCCGGAGTCCGGTCTTCTGTCCTGGCCGGCGCCGGCAGTTCAATTTCGACGAGCAGTCCGGGCGACACGTTGGCGGCGCGCAGAACACCGTGGTGCAGTTCCACGGCGCGTTTCGCGATGGCGAGGCCGAGTCCGACGCCGCCGCTGGTGCGCCCCCGGTCGGTCTCGACGCGGTAAAACGGATCGAAGATGTGCGCCAGCGCATCGGCCGGTACGCCCGCCCCAAAGTCCCGAATCGCAATCCGGTATAGATTTTCGGTGCGAGTGAGAGTGACATTCACCGGGCTGCCGTCCGGCGAATAGCGGATGGCGTTACGGATGATATTTTCAATGGCGCGCCGGAGCAGTTCGGGGTTGCCGTTCAGTTCGGCGTCACAGGCTTCGAGTCCTATGCGGATTTGGTGCTTTTCGGCTTCGATGCGGACATCGTCGACAATCATGCGAATCAGTTCGTCGAGGCGCACCGGTTCGGTGGAAAGCCCTGTGGGATCGCCCTCGGCGCGCGTCACCTGTATTAACTCGCCAACCAGCGTATTCAACCGGTCGGCCTCACGCTCGATGCGATCGTATGCCGTAGTCGGATTGCCCCCGCCGCGACCGAGTTCCACCGCCACGCCGAGGCGCGCCAGAGGGGAGCGCAGTTCGTGGGAGATGTCCTGCAACAGCCGCCGCTGCGACTTGACCAGTCCGTCGATGCGTTCCGCCATCTGATCGATGGTGCGGCCGAGCTGGCCCAGCTCATCGGCCCGGCGCGAATTGACGCGCGCCGAGAAATCCCCGCGGCCGAAGCGTTCGATCGTCTTCTGCATGGCCCGCAGAGGCGATGTCAGCTGGCGGGCGAGAGCGTAGCAAAGCATCGCAAAAATGCCCAGCATCCACCAGGTTTGCTGCGGCACCTCGACCGTCCAGCCCTCATTTTTCGAATCGGGAGGCGGCGGAAAACTTCCCAGAAAGTGATATTTGCCGTCGCGTGACTGGGCCGCAATGAAAAAACCGCGGCCGCTTTCGAAGCGCAGGAACGGCAGAAACGGGTAATAAGAGCGCACCCGGTTGCGATCGCTGATCCCTGGAGTGCGTATCTCCTTCGACCAGTCGCGGCCGGTAAGCAGATCCCGCCCGGATGCGTCGGTGAGCGCGCCATCGGCCCCTGTGGCGTCCTTAAAACGGGCTAAAAAATTCTCGAGGCCCGCCCGGCCCTGGATTTCCCACGACTGGCGCGCTTCGCGAAGCTCCAGCGTAAGCCGGTTATAATTCGGCTGCCGGGATCGCATAAAAACGCTGGAAATTTCGAATGTCACGGTGAACGTGACCGTCACGGTCAGCAGAAACCAGAGCAGAATCTTGGTAAAAAGTGTTCTCATGGGAACTCTCACCTGTTGAACTCCTTAACGCGGCTTGACCGCTTACGCGGCAACACCCTCTTCCGGAGAGCGCACAAACTGATAACCGACGCCGCGAACGGTTTTGATCAGGGGCTTGTCCCCTTCGAGCTTCTTGCGCAGATGGCTGATATGCATATCCACCGACCTGTCGAAAGGCGTCGCCTTGCGGCCGTAGAGCTCTTCCATGAGTTCGTCCCGGGAAACCACGCGGCCAGCGAATCGCATCAACGTTTCCAGAATATCGAATTCGAAGGTGGTCACTTCGACCTCCTCGCCGTCGCGCTTGACGCCGCGCGTCCCGGGATCGATGGCGATGCCGTTGATTTCGAGCCTGCCGCCGGGGTCATGCGATTCGAGCCTGCGCATGATGGCGCGGATACGGGCGATCAGTTCCCTTGTGTTGAAGGGCTTGGGAAGGTAGTCGTCGGCGCCGAGGTCGAGCCCGATGATCCGGTCCTCGTCTTCTCCGCGCGCGGTCAGCATGAGCACGGGCAGACGGGACTCCCGTCTGAGGCGCTTGAGGATTTCAAATCCGTCGAGACCCGGAAGCATGACATCGAGTACGACCAGGTCGTAATTCCCGGCCAGCGCCGCGGCCAGTCCCTTGCGGCCGTCAGCCTGGCATTCGACGCGAAAACCGTCCCGAGTGAGAAGCTCCGTTAAAAGACCGGAAAGTTCCTCGTCGTCATCCACGATGAGGATACGCACTTTTCGAATTTATCACCACCGCGCATATGGCGCGGTAAACCTTTGTAAGACAGGCTCCGGTGTAAGACAGGCTTCGGCGGGTTAATAACCGATGCGAAGTTCGCCCTGTTCCTTGCCGTTCACCGTGCCCTTGGTAAGCCATTCCAGCGAGGCGCGGAAAAGCAGAACATGATTTTTCTCCCACATGGCATTGTGTGAGGAACAGGCGAGGTCCACAAAAACTTTTTGCGGCGAACCGATGTCTTCGTAAAGATTGTGCACATTCGCCGGGGCGACCTGTTTGTCGTGCTGGCCGGAAACCATGAGCGTCGGGATCACGGTTTTGGCCACAATTCCCTGATTCCAGCCCCACGAGGGTACGGACGGCGCGCGGCGCACGCCTGTGCCCCACGTGGCCCCGACCGGATCGGACTCCAGCATTTCCTTCCAGATAACTTCGCTGGCAGCCGGATCGTACTGATTGGGGCAACCCGCCTGGCGATCCCAGTTAGCGGTGAATTCGGCGTGCGACTGCGTACCCAGCGCCGCGCCGCGCATGGCGAATTCGGCGGGCTGCGTGGCAGGGCCAGTCCGTCCATAGGCGGGGGCGAGAAGCACCATCTTGTTCACTTTCTCCGGATGCTGCGCGGCATACCCGCCGGCGCGCGGCCCGCCCTGCGACCATGCCACCAGATTTACTTTCTGCACGTGCCGCAGAGCGAGAATGTGATCCACCACCGAGCCGATGTCGTTCCAGTCCGAGCCGATGGTCGTGATGGGACCTTTCAGCGTGCCGCTGCACGGAGCCGCGAGCAATGCCGGAACAAAGCTGAGCTGCGCATCCTTTGAAAGATTGCAGGGGTCGTTCATGGCGGCGGGACGCGTCGAGCGCCCATAGCCGGTCATGTCCATGGCGAAGACGTCGAACCCGGCATTGGCGAGATAGGCCATCCAGCTGTAATCCTGATACCCGGCATCGAAGGAGACTTCGGCCGGCGTCCCGGCGCCGTGGATGAAAAGAATCACGCGGTCGCCAAGGCCGCCCTGACGCAGGCCGGTGGATGCGAGAACCACTTCGCGCGCATATACCTGAGCCATGCGGCCGCCCATTGCGGGCGCGGTGGAATTGACGCGGATGTAGTGATCGACGCTGAGCAGGCGCTCCCCGTCGTCGGCCAGCGAAATGGTTGCCGTCGACAGCGCCGCAAGCGCCAGGCAAACGGTAAAGAATCTTTTCATACTGCCTCCCTGTTCCGGTCGGGTAAAAGTTCCTCGTCCAGTATATAGGCGGAACTATGCGCCGGCCTCACGGCCAGATGCCAGCCCGGGCAGCGTGAAAACGAAGGCCGATCCTTTTCCGGCTTCGGAATCTACCCAGATGGACCCGCCATAGCGCTGCACGATTTTCTGGCAAATGGCCAGACCGACGCCGGTCCCAGGGTATTCGGTGCTCGTGTGGAGCCGTTTGAAGATGCTGAACACCTGGTCCCGGTAGTCGGCGTCGATGCCGATGCCATTGTCCTGTACAGAGATTTTCCAGAATTCGCCGGGCTTCTCCGGCAGCGGTTCCGCGGCAATCCGGATAAGGGGCGTTTCGACCCTCCGGTACTTGATCGCATTGCCGATCAGGTTCTGCAGTAGCTGCACGAGATGAACTTCATGGACCATCAATTCGGGCAGTACCTCCGCCTCGATTACAGCGCTGGCCTCAATGATGGCAGCGTCCAGGTTAACGAGGGTTTTATCGAGCGCATCGGCCAGCCGCGTAACACCGTCGGGCGGCTCGATGACAGTGGCGGTGGTGGCGTAAGCCAGGATATCCCGGATCATCTTCTCCATTTGCCGCGCGCCCTGGACCGAGTACCGGATATATTGCTTTCCGTTTTCGTCCAGGCGATCGGCATACTCCTCGGCGAGAATCTGGCTGTAAATGGCGACCATCCGCAAGGGCTCCTGCAGATCGTGCGAAGCGGACCAGGCGAACTGGTTGAGATCCTCATTCACTCTTCTCAGGTCGTCCACCGAACGCCGGAGCGCTTCCTGCGCGGTCTGCGATTCGCGATAAAGAGAATCCTGCCGCTGATAAAGTTCCGCCGTCCCCAGGGCCGCAGCGGCCAGGTTGGCCAGCCCGCCCGCAACCCGCGTTTCGATTTCGTTGAACCGGTGCGGCGACCGATAGTAAAACGTGATGGTGCCCTCGGTTCGGCCTCGAATCACCAACGGAACCGTGAGCATCGACCGGATCCCTTCCCGACGGTAGGAATCGAGCCGGTGTTTTAGCATCGGCTCCTGAAAAACATCTTCCACGGGCAGCGGAGCATGGGGAAGCGAGGGAGAGCCGGTCACACTATCGCTGTATCCCTCACTCAGACCGTCGCGGGCGACTACGTTCCAGACGGAGGTTTGTTCATGCCTGCGCCAGACCGCGTAAGCGTCGGCGCCCACAAACAGGCGCGCCAGTTCGAGGATCGTCTTGAGAACCAGTTCCGGTTCGATGGAGGCAATCAATGCGCCGGAGGCTTCGACCAGAAGGAGCAACTGTTGCTCTACTTTTCGTTGTTCGGCGAGGGCCACCTCCGCCTGCAGGTGAAGTGCAAGCTCACGGTCGAGCGCGAGCTTTCTTTCGTCTTCAATCCGCTTCCGGTCCTCGATGTCCATCGCCGTCCCGAGCCACCAGGCGACCCCGTCCGGCGTCCGGACAATGCGGGCGCGCGCCGTATGCCAGCGCCATTCTCCGTCGGAGGCGCGCCGCAGCCGGTACTCTGCTTTATACATCCCGTCGCCCGCGATAGCCGACGCAGCCTGTCCCACGGCGTGGGCGAAATCATCCGGGTGAATCATACCGGCCCATCCGCCAGCCTGGGTTTCCTCAAGCGTCAGGCCGGTATATTCGCGCCAGTGGGCATTGATATAGACAATCCGGTTTTCAGTGGTAGCGATCCATACCATCTGCGGCAGAGCCTCTGCCAGGAACCGGTAAGGCTCTTCTGTGTCCGGGAACTGCGGATCGCGGGACTGCGCCTGGCCGGTATCCACACTTCTATTGTGCTCCCGGTTTATAAAGACGGAATCTAAATCATGTCAAGACCGCACCGGTTGACTCTGACGGCCGCGGCTTTTATCGCCGTAACTGTGCTGACCAGTACAAAGGCCGCGCGGAAAGCGTCCCGCAGGCGGCCAGTGCTCCCTGCGGAGTATTCTGGGATATAAGATTGCCTGGAGCTCAATGAATCACGTTTCAACTACGGCCAGAGCAGCCGCGGCCGCCTTGGCCGTTCTGCTTGCAGGTTCGCCGCTGTCCGCGCAGACGCCCAAACCCGCCCCGAAAGCCACGACAGCCAAAGTGTCCCTCACGCCGGACGGCCATCCGGATCTGCAGGGCGTCTGGACGAACGCCACCCTGACGCCGATGCAGCGCCCCGCCGCGTTCGCCGGCAAAGCCACCGTCAGCGAAGCGGAAGCCACCGCTTACGAGAAGAAGGATCTGTCCGTCAACGATATCGACAAGCCCGATGCGCCGCTGCTGGCCGCCGCGGGATCTGGCTCTGGCGCCACGGCGGTGGGCGGCTATAACAACCTGTTCATGGACCGCGGCTCGGAACTGGCAAAAGTCGACGGCGTGAAGCGGACTTCGCTGATCGTCGATCCGGCCGACGGAAAGGTTCCTCCGATTACGCCTGAGGCTCGCAAGCGGAATGGCGCCATGCGAATGACCGGCATGCGCTTCGATAACGTGAAGGATCGTCCGCTCTCCGAACGCTGCATCGTGGGGTTCGGCTCGACCTCCGGACCGCCCATGCTGCCCGTCCTTTACAACAATAACTACCAGATCGTCCAGACGCCTGGCACCGTGATGATCCTCGTCGAGATGGATCATGATGCCCGCATTGTCCGGATGAACGGCACGCATCCGCCGAAGAGCGTTCACCAGTGGCTGGGCGATTCCATCGGTCATTGGGACGGCGACACGCTGGTGGTTGACACCACTAACTTCACCAACGAGACGCGCTTTGCGGGATCGTCCGAAGACCTTCATGTCGTCGAACGCTTCCGGAGGATAGATGCCAATACGATTCTGTATAAGGCCACCATCGACGATCCCACCACCTTCACCAGTGTCTGGACCATGGAGTTTCCGTTTGTCCGCACCGCGGGTCCGGTTTACGAGTATGCCTGCCACGAGGGGAATTACGCGATGACGGATATCCTCGGCGGCGCTCGCAAGCTGGAAAACGAGACGAAGCCAAAATAGGCCCGATTCTTTGCATGTCTGTTGAAGAACTTGCCCGCGAATTCCTTGCCGCGTACGAGTACGGCAGTGTCGATGTTGCACCGCCATCGGTGCGCGATCCCTCATTCGATATGGCGGCTGCTTATGCCGTCGAAGGCGAGTTCTCGCGGCTTCGGGCGAGGTCCGGACGGGCGCGCGTTGGCCGTAAAGTCGGGTATGCGAACAAAGCCATGTGGCGGGCCCTGAAAATGGACACGCTGGTCTGGGCCGGCATGTACGACGACACCATTCGATTCGCGGATTCCAGCAATCACGCGACGCTTTCCATGGCGAATTACGGCTCGCGGAAAATCGAGCCGGAGCTGGTGTTCAAACTGAAAAGCTCGCTGACGACAGCGACGTCCGATGCGGCGGCTGTTCTAGCCGCGGTGGACTGGATGGCGATCGGGTTTGAAATCATCGATTGCCCGTATCCGGGCTGGCAGTTCAAACCGGTGGACTTCGTGGCAGCGTACGGGCTGCACAAAGCCCTGGTAATCGGCGAACGCGTTCCGGTGGAAACGGAAGCCATTCCCGATCTGGTGAATCAGTTGGCTGGTTTTAAGGTGCGTCTGCTGAAGAATGGCGAGCTGGTCGAGGAAGGTTGGGGAAAGAATTCCCTGAAGAGTCCGGCGCTTTGCCTCGCGGAACTGGCGGGCGTCACTCCGCTGGGTCCCGGGGAACTGATCAGCACCGGCACGCTGACATCCGCGCCGCACATCTCGGCGGGAGAGACCTGGCAAGTCGAGGTCGAGGGATTGCCGCTACCCGCGCTGACTCTTACGATCTAGTTATCGAGATGCGGACGTGGCCCCTATTCCTTCGCACTCGTAAAACTAGTTCTCGGTGGGGACTCTCTCAAGGCGATCTATCACAATCACTGGAAGTGGTCCTTTCGTTGGCTCCAATTTAAGACCTAACTGTTGTTGCAGGGCAGAAAATATAGTAGGTTCGGGTTCGTCACTGGCGCCGGACGTATTGATTCCATTGTCCGAGGTTGAGAGGCCGGCTCGGTTCACCCATGACAAAGACAAATCATATTTGCCGTGTAAATCAGTCGCGTTGCTGACTGGACGACTGGTCAAGTTTGAAAGCAGAGCTGCGAATTCCTGCATCGACTCTCCAACCAGTTGCAAGCGCATGTGGTCGTTATGCATCATCATGGTAGTCCCCGCTGGAAGAATCGGGTAACCATTTTTGTCGTACCGCGGGCTGTCATTCAATGGCGGTGGCGACTCAGGTCCGTCAGCTTGCGCGCCAGCGACATCCTTAGTTCTGTTTAATCTGGCGCCAGTCTTAACCGCGACTAATGAAAACCCGGCGACTGCTCTGCTTTCCCGATGAAAAACGAACTTAAATCTGTCGGACAATAACTTTTCCTGCATGAGGCGGAATTGCTGTGCCGTCGCATTCGGAGGTATATTCGCCGATATATCAAAGTCCTCCATGCTAATCCAGCCCGGGCCAAGGATTTGATAGAACTGCACTTGATAGGCATGCATAATCAGTCCGACGGGCGTACACCGGCGGCACTGGAATCGAGTTGGATCGTCGGTCCCGGGGCCCCCGCTGAACGAAGCCCGGCCCGATTCACCACGCCGAAGGGCCGCACTGGGCCTCACCGAAACTACCTCGAAGGAAGCTCCCGCACCCTGCCCATATAACAAGCAGGCCCAGGCTAAGAGAGCGGATAGAACAACGAACAATCTTGATTTCACCGTTCCCGGCACCTAACTCGACGATCTCCGAAAACGATTCTATAGCACTTCCGCGAACGCCATTCGATCCAACTCTTGACTAACGCGCCGCAGAATGTTCGAAGCTGTCGCGAGACAACGACGCTCCAAATTCGCGACGGGAGGCAGAGAATGAAATTTGATGACATTGCGGGAGATCGTTAACGCTGTCCCGCATCGGGCCCCTTGACTGATGACTCGGATTTCGATATAACGAGATCCGACTATGCATCACGACCCGACGCCCTTTATTCCGCTGTCCGCCGCTCACCTTCACATCCTGCTTTCGCTCGCCGGTGAAGACCGGCACGGTTACGGGATCATGCAGGAAGTCGCCCGCCAGTCGGAAGGCAAATACAAATTAGGTCCCGGCACTCTCTATGACAATTTGCGCAAGATGCTCGACAACGGCATGGTGGAGGAGACCGGTAAACTTGCTCCCGACGACGATCCGCGACGCCGCTATTACCGCCTTTCCGGCTTCGGCAAGACGGTCCTTAAGGCCGAGGTCGCCCGGCTTGAATCCGTCATTCAGCACGCGCGGCTTCATCTGCGCCCCGCGCCTGGCGGCCGCTCATGACCCGCATTCTCTACAAGGCGCTGCTTTGGCTGCATCCGGCTGCTTTCCGGCGTCGCTTCGCGCCCGAAATGCTGTGCATCTTCGACGAAGTGGCGTTGAAGGGCGGAACCGCTGGACTGGCAGGCGACGCGGTTGTCTCGCTGCTGCGGCAATGGATGCTGCGCTCCGGCGCATGGATCGCCATCGCGGCGCTGCTCGGGGCGGTCATCCAGGTCACGGTGGGCGGCTTTAGTTTTTTCCTCTTCGGACGGGCGACCGGGATGGCTTCCCCGCCCGGACCGGGCGCGCCGCTCGCCCCCGAAAGCGCCGAGTTAATCCAGCTCATGCTGTGGACGTCCGGCAGTCTGATTGTCATCGTTCTGCTGACGACTCTCTGGATCCGAAACTTCACCCGCAGAATCGGCGGCCTCTAAATGCTGGAACTGCGCGGCGTCTCAAAACTCTACTCGGGGATTCCGGCGGTCAGGGACGTCAGCTTCACGGCGCGCGCGGGCGAGGTCACCGGCTATCTGGGGCCGAACGGTTCCGGAAAATCCACCACGCTGAAAATGATCACCGGACTGACTGAACCGAGCAGCGGCGAAATTCTGTTCAACGGAGAACGCATTTCGCGCCACCGGATCGCGCACCGGCAGCGTATCGGCTACGTTCCGGAAGAACCGCACATCTATCCGCATCTCACCGGATCGGAATATCTGGAAATGATCGGGCAGTTGCGGGGGATGACGGAGCGCGCCCTGACGGCCAAGATCGATGGTTTCCTGCGCCTCTTCTCGCTCCACGCCGACCGGCACCTTCCCATTTCGTCCTATTCGAAAGGCATGCGGCAGAAAGTGCTGCTCGCCGCGGCGCTGCTGCACAATCCGGAACTGGTCCTCCTCGACGAACCGTTCTCCGGCCTCGATGTGAACTCGGCTCTCATCCTGCGGCAGCTGATTTCGGAACTCGCCGCGCGCGGCAAAGTGGTCCTGTTCAGCTCACACGAACTGGACACGGTCGAGCGGGTCTCATCGCGCATCGTGATCCTGCACAAGGGCAAGGTGGCAGCCAACGATTCCATCCAACAGCTGTGTTCGCTGATGTCGCTGCCGACGCTGGAACGTATCTTCACCGAACTGGTGATCGAGCAGGATACCAACGCGCTCACTCGCCAGATCGTGGAAATCATGGAGTCCTGAACGTGAGCCCGCTATTATCGGCACGGGAGCAGCGCCAGTTTCGCGTTCTCTACCGGGATTTCCTTTCCCGCATTGTCGACCTCGATATCCTTTCCAGCCAGGGCGATCTGAAGGATCTGATGACGCGGGTGATCTCGATTCTCGCCGCGTTCAGCCTCATATTCTGCTACTTCGGCGCACTGAAGAACATCAACGGATACGAATTCGTCATCTCGGCGACGCTCGCCGCGGCTGGGCTGTTTGCTGTGTTCGCCTGGAACGCGGTGTTCCCCGACAAGCGCGACTGTCTGGTGCTGGGACCGCTGCCGATCCGCCGCCGCACCCTGATCCTGGCGCGACTGGCCGCGGTCGCCACAGCCCTCGCAGGAGTTGTCCTCTCCATCAATTCATTCGCGGCGTTGTTTTTCGCGTTTTCATTCGACACGCTGGGCGGGGTGCTTTGGGGATTCATTACCTGGTGGGTCGCGACGGGGGCGGCCGGCGCCTTCGTGTTTTGCTTCATCCTTTCGGTGCAGGGATTGGCTTCGCAGCTCCTGAGCTGGCGTCGCTTCCTGCGCGTTTCGGGAGGGCTGCAGTTACTTGCGCTGTTCGCGGTTCTTGGCCTGTTTTTTGTGACGCCGCCGTTTCTCCTGACAATTGAACACCCCACGGGACTGATTCAGTTCCTGCCGTCCTACTGGTTCACCGGTCTGCTGCTCGAACTGAAAGGCAATCGCGATCCGCGTTACGCGATGCTGGCCGCCATCGCCCTGCGCAACCTCGCCATCGCAGTCTGCGCGGCGGGGATTCTCTATGTCGCGGCATGGATTCGCAACGTGCGCCGCATCGCTGAAGCGCCCGATATCGCGCCTTCGATCCGCCGATTTGCCTTTGCGAAATGGCTCTTGCCGACAAGGCCCATCGACCGGGCCATTCTGCTGTTTACCTGGCGCACGATTGCGCGCAGCCGTCAGCACCGCCTTCTTCTCGCCGCGTATGGAGGCTTCGGATTTGCGGCCGCACTGGCGTTCTCCGCATCGTTTTTTATAGGAGGAACGCATGAATCCGTGGACCAGCCGAATATTCCGTTCATGACCGCCGGTCTGCTGCTTCTTGCGATCTCGATCACGGGCACGCGCGCCGTCTTTGTTTTGCCCCAGACATTGCAAGCCAACTGGGTCTTTCGCATAACCGCGATTCAGCATCCGGCCCAATACTCGCGCGCCACACGCAAAGCTTTGCTGGCACTGGCGGCCATGCCGGTACTGCTCGCCGCGGCGCTTTGTTACTTCTCGGTGTGGCCCGGCAGATACGCGCTGGAGCACATGCTGATTCTCGTGCTGGCAGGCACTCTGATCGCAGATCTTTCCCTGCATCAATTCCGCAAAATACCCTTCGCCTGTTCGTGGCTTCCGGGCGGCTCGCAATTCAAATTGAAGCTGGGAATCTGGATGCTGATATTCGTAATTTTCGCGGGCGCGCTCACCGGAATTGAATTCTGGGCGATGCACACCTTCGCCCGATTCTGCGTCTTCGCCGCAATGCTGTTCCTGGTTGCGCGATGGGCCGCCCGCCGTAACACCCAGTTCGCCGCCTCCGCTGCGAATCTCCTCCAGTTCGACGAGCTTCCTCCGTCCGACATTTTCGCGCTCGACCTCAGGAGCGACGGCGAATGGTCGAGCGACGAAGCGTATGCCTCGGACCTGTGAGCATGGCGGGGACCGCTAAGGTTGAATCAGCGCCAGGCCGGAGGCAGGATCGAATTTCCTGCGCAACGTCTGGGGCGATTCGGTGAGAACAACTTCCAGCGTTGGCCTGACGAACGCCTCCATCAGATGCCCGCCGTGCGCGGACCCGTCCCTGCGGCCGACGATCAGATGTGCATGCACCATGGGCTTGCCGTCGCCCAGCGCAATATCGCCGATTAAGGAAAGAACCTCGACTTGCTCCTCGAAGCTGGCGGCGATTTCGTATTTCTTCGTGTCCCAGTTGAACCAGCCGACCTTCGCCCCGGAGAGCGCGCCGATGGCTTTGAAGCTGCCGCTGGAAAGGTGGTGTGCCTCGGCGAAGCCGCGGAGCGTGGCCGAAACCTCCTCGCCCGTCTCAAGGATCAGAATGTGGGTCCGCATGTGGCCGGAGTCCCGGGTCGCATCCGGATCGAGAATGCGATGTTTCACTTTTATTCCGTCGGCGCCGCTCCCAGCGAAGCCGCCATCTCCCTTGCGGTTTGCAGTTGCTCCCTGAGGACCGGCAGCGCCTTGGCGGCGAACGATTTCAGATCAGGGTCGTCACCGCCGTTGGCTTCTTTTTCAATCGTGGGGATGTCTGCCTGGAAGCGCCGCGCCATTTCCGTCAGGAACGCCCGGTCAAATGCAAGCCCCGAGATGCCGGCCAATTGGTCTATCGAAGGCTGATCCTGCGTGGAAATTCCGGAGGGCAGCAGAATAGCTTGCCGGCTTGCGATCGTTTCCAGCTGGTCGGCAATTCTTGTTTGATCGTTAACCAGCCTCTGTCCGAAATCGCCGACTTTTGGGGTGGAAGCTTTGTCAACCGCCAGCTGGCTGATATGGATTTCCGCCATCAAACTCGAGGCGGCGTTTTGAGCAAACGTCTGATCGCCTGGGGAGACCGAAGCCGCCATCACCACCAATGCCGATATTGCAGTCAACGTCGGGAAACCGTCAAACAGATTCATAATTGTCCTCTCGCGGAAAGACCCGCCGGTGGCCCGCTGGCCGCCGGCGATGCCTCACGATATAGATTCAACTCGTCTAACTCAACTTGTTCAAACCGAATTCGCGGGTTTAGGAAACCGGGGCCCCGACAGCCTGCGCCGCTTCTTTGGCGAGACGAAGGTGTTCCCGCAATGTAGGCAGGGTATTGGTGGCGAAATTCTTCATGTCCGTGTCCTGGCTGTTCGCCTCCTTCTCGAAGGCGCTGATGTCGTGCTCGTGGTCCTTCACCATATTGCTCATGTAGGCCTTGTCGAACGCAGGTCCAGTTAGATTGGAAAGCCGATCGTACTGTGATTTGTCCTTGGCTTCCATCGTGGTGGGCAGGGTGATGTTGTCTTTGGCCGCAATGGACATGAGCTGGTCGTTAGTCTTCGTATGGTCATCCACCATTCGCTGACCGAAGTCTTTAACCTTTGTATTGCTGGCGTGTTGTACGGCCAGTTGGCCCAATTGAACCTCCTCCATCCCGCCGCTCGCCGCCGCTTTGGCGAACTCGCGATCGCTCATGGAGAGGTTTGAAGCAGCCATCAGAATCAGTGCGGATCCCGCCATAATGCTTGAAAGTGTAATTAGTGTCTTCATTGAATGCCTCTATTCGGGGAAAGGTTTCCCTGCGGTTATTGCGTGCAAGTAGATTTCCAGAGGGAAGATGACTCCGCCAAATAAAAAGGGCCCGCCGGGTGCGGGTCCGCAGCATTTCTGTTAAAGAATTTAACTTTCATTTTTCTTGGGCGGAAAGTCCTTGAACATGTCGGCCACAGCATCATCCAGCTTCTTGGTATTCTTTTCCGGGTTCTTCGACAGCGTCTTTGTGGAAATGCCGCGCCAGAGCAGTTGCTTCGACTGGCCGTCAAAAATATCCACCGTCAGAGTGCCTACGGGCGTCTCCTGGACGGAAGTGGTTGCGATCCCGTCGCCGAAACCGCGCCAGAACCATCCGCCGCCCAAGCCGTCGTAGAACGTTGTGTAGGTTTGCTTCGCGGTGGTCCGGCCCATGGCGGCAACGGCCATATCCCCGCCGGCGGGCACGCGCGTGAACCCTTTGGAGGACAGCTGCTGATCCACCGCGCTCTGAATTCTGTCACTCCAGAGAGAGTCACCCGCATTTACCTTCAGCCACGAGTAGGTTTTGTACGCGGTGAAATTCGCGTGGTGATTGTAATCCGTCTTGACCTCGGCCATAAGGGCGCCGAAGCTCACAAGCGCTATAAGTCCGGTGCTAAGAAGAAGGCGTTTCATACTTCGTACCTCAGGGCGGATGTTGCACATGGCGGGCCTTATGGAAACAACTCACAAACCGGTCAACTATTGCACGCGATCCGGAAAGGCGAACACGGGATTGATATCGACGGGGATGTCTGCCGTGCTGGCCAGAGTGGCTTTCAGTTCAGGCGGCATCCGGTCGTACTTAAGGAACCACGCTTCAGCTCCTGCACGGTCGCCGGCAGCCTCCAGCTCCAGCAGTTTCTTTGCAAGGGCGGCGAGCGCAGCGGGCATGCGCATGAAATCGATCCTGTACTTGCCTCCTGAAAATTCAGCGCGTGCTGTTCCGCCAGATAGCTGAACTCCATCATCTCGGCTCTTCCGTGCGCCTCGCCGGTGCCAAACCGCAGGGTCCTGAAAATTTCCGCTACTTAGGAAGCGTAATATTCTTCCAGCCGGTCCTTCTGAATGGCGCCCCGATCCGCCAGCCATTTCAGCCCGAACATCCCCACCACATCCGCCTTCGCTTCCTCCAGCCCGGAAAAGGCGGGACCGATGGATTCCCGGATATCGACTTGCTTGCCCCCGATGTGCGCGAAGTCAGGGCCCAGTCCATGGGAGATTTCATGCAGCAGAGTTGCGGCCAGATAACCCTGCGCCGAAACCTTCGCCGCCTGTGCGGGATCCATCAGCCGGCGCGCGATCGGCAGCACCACATACGTCACGCGCGCGTCCATGAAGTTTTTGAAAAAGATTTTCTTGGTGCCTTTTTCCTGGTGAATGCGCGGATCGTTGGGTAAGTTATCGGCCACCGCCTGATACCCGTGGCGCAGGTCCCCGGACCGGTACGGCGCGTCCATCACCTCCATCGGAGTCAGATGGCCGCGCTTGGACGGGCGGGCGGAAGCATCCACAGGCAACGCATCCTGAATGTCGGCGACATATTTTTGATAGACGGCGAGCCGGCTGCTTTCCTCTTCATTGCGGATCAGCACCGACCCGCCGTAGGAAGTCTTGACGCCCAGCAGATCATCCAGATAGGTTTCATAGGGCGCGAAGATGACGTCGAACTTCGGGTCTTTGAGACCCAGCCAGGCCAGATCGCTCTTGTAGTAATCGTCGGAGAGAACAGCGTCCGCCCGCAGGCGCAGAAAATTCGCGAAGGCCGGGTCCGGACTCAGCGCGGCCGCATCGCGAAGGGCCTTTGCCATCGGCGTCAAAAACGCTTTGTACTCCTCCACGTAAGGGATTCCGATCAGGCGACTGTTCTTCCACCGGATGACGGTATACGGATCGTTGATCGCGGCTTTGTCTTCCGGATGCTGCTTCAGCCACGCATCGATGCGCGCACGGGTCAGATCGTGCGGGTACATTTCGTGACCGGGCGGCATGGGCGGCGCTCCCGCGAACGGATGATTTTCATCCAGTAAGTCCCAGCGTCCGCCCATGATCATGAGCACGGTCTTGAGCTGTGGATTGGTCGTGCTCTTGTAAAGCGCGAGGCCGTCGAGGTCGCTTTGCCGCCAGTAAATGTCATCGAGAAGGCGATTGGCCTCGACCAGCTTATCGACCATCTGCACCTCGCGCGCCGTGAGTCCCGCCGAATGGAACGGCATATCCACGTTCTTCCACTTGGCAAGGCCCGCCGCAATAGTGGTGTCCTGCGCATGGAGCGCCGGGACGACAGCGGTGCTGAATACGATCGCGCTCAGAACAAATCGGAAACACTGCGGCAGGAGAGCCATAGAAAAAGTCTCTCAGAAATGCCACGCGAACGGTATGGAATGCTAACCGTATGAAGTTTCTGGCTCTCCTGCTTCTCGCACATGCCGCGTTCGCGCAGACCTGGCTGGAACAATCCAGCGGAACTACCGCCTCGCTGCGCGCAGTGAGCGCCGTCAATGCCAGAGTCGTATGGGCCAGCGGCGCGGGCGGAACATGGCTGCGCACCATCGACAGCGGCGCGAACTGGCGTGCGGCGACGGTGCCTGGCGCGGCCGATCTGGATTTCCGCGGCGTGCAAGCCCTCAATGAAAACACGGCATGGCTCATGAGCAGCGGGTCGGGCGATAAATCGCGCATTTACAAAACCACTGACGCGGGCGCGACCTGGAAGCTTCTTTTCACCAATCCCGATCCTCAGGGTTTCTTTGACGCGATCGCATTCCGCGATGCGCTTCACGGCGTGATCGCGGGCGATCCAGTGAACGGTGACCTCACAATATTCACCAGCGACGATGGAGGTTCGACCTGGACCCGCCGCCACACGCTTCCCGCGCATCCCGAAGAGGGAGCGTTCGCCGCCAGCAACTCCTGTCTCGCGCTCACAGGGAAACGCGATATCTGGTTCGGCACCGGAGGCCTGGGAGGCGCGCACATTCTGCACTCGGCCGATGGCGGGGCAACCTGGAACATTACCCCCGCGCCAATACGCCATGACGAAGCCAGCGCGGGCATTTTTTCGATCGCCTTCGCGGATGCGAGCCATGGCATTGCAGTCGGTGGAAATTACGCCAAAGACGGCGAGACCGACCAGAACCTCGCCGTCACTTCAGACGGCGGACGCACCTGGAGCGCAGCCCCGGCCGCCGCGCCGAAAGGCTTCCGCTCAGCAGTCCTCTGGCTGCCCGCGCAAAAGGCCTGGCTTGCCACCGGCACCTCGGGGTCCGACATCTCGACAGACGGAAAAAGCTGGCGAAACTTCCATGCGGGCTCGTTCAATGCGCTGGCAACCTCCCAGGGATCCGTGTGGGCAGTCGGCGCCAGGGGGCGGGTCGCTACCATGAAGTTTTCCCGTTAAATGCCCGAACCAAACCCCTTATCCCAAACTGTCCTCTTACATATCGCAAAGACCCTGAATGTCCCGCTGAAAGGGCTCGTCGCCGTTATCGAACTGCTCGACGAAGGCGGCACCGTGCCCTTCATCGCGCGCTATCGCAAAGAAGTCACCGGCAATCTCGACGAGGTCCAGATACGCGCCATCGAGGAGAGCCTCGCTTACTTCCGCGAACTGGCGGCGCGCACCGAAACGATTCTCCGCACCATCGAATCGCAGGGCAAGCTCACCGACGAACTGCGTGCCCGCATCGAAGCCACTCTGGACCGGAACGAACTGGAAGATCTCTATCTTCCTTACAAGCCCAAACGGCGCACCAAGGCCACCATAGCCCGCGAGAAAGGCCTGGAGCCTCTCGCGCTTTATATCTGGAACCAGACGCCGGACGCGACTTCCCTGCCCGACTTCGCCGAAACCTTCGTCAATGCCGAGAAGGGGGTCGCGACAGCCGCTGAAGCGCTCGAAGGCGCCCGCCACATCGTCGCCGAGATGATCAGCGAAGATGCCCCCATCCGCAAGTCACTCCGGCAGATGATGCTGACCGAAGGAGTGGTGGTCAGTTCGAAGAACGAGAGCGGCGTTGACGAGCAGGAAAAATTCCGGATGTATTACGAGTACCGCGAGCCGGTGGCAAAGATTCCATCGCACCGCATGCTGGCCATTCGCCGGGGCGAAACCGAGAATATCCTCTACTTCAATATCGAACTCGATCCCGAACGGCCGCTGGGCTTCCTCAAACACAAGATCCTGAGACAGCCCGGCGACTGGACTCCGCAGCTCGAACTCGCCATTCAGGATTGCTACAAGCGCCTGCTCAACCTCTCCATTCAGTCCGAGGTGCGCCTCGAACTGAAGCAGCGCGCCGATTCCGATGCCATCAAGGTGTTCCGCGACAACCTCGAAAACCTTCTTCTCGCCCCGCCCGCCGGTCAGTTGGGCGTTCTCGCCCTCGACCCCGGCGTGCGCACCGGCTGCAAGGTTGCGGTGGTGGACGAAACGGGCAAGTTTCTGGACCACAGCGTTATCTACCCGCATCAGCCACGCAATGACTTCGCCGGTTCCGCGCGCATCCTGAAAGATCTGATCGGCAAATACCACGTCCGCGCCATCGCCATCGGGAACGGCACGGCGTCCCGCGAAACCGAAGCTTTCGTGCGCGATTTCCTGAAAGAGAGCGGCCTCGACGGGATCTTCAGCGTCACCGTGAATGAATCGGGGGCTTCGATTTATTCCGCCTCGGACATCGCGCGGCAGGAATTTCCCGATCTCGATCTGACCGTGCGCGGCGCGATCTCCATCGCACGGCGTTTGCAGGACCCGCTGGCCGAGCTGGTGAAGATCGATCCGAAGTCGATCGGAGTCGGCCAATACCAGCACGATGTGGATCAGACGCAGCTGCAGAAATCGCTTGAAACCGCCATTGAAAGCTGCGTGAACCGCGTCGGCGTCGATCTCAACACAGCTTCCTGGGCGCTGCTCCGCTACGTCGCGGGAATCAGCGAACGCACCGCGCAGAAGATCGTCGAGTTCCGCAACGACAACGGCAAGTTCCGCTCGCGCGTGCAACTGACGGCCGTCCCCGGCATCGGTCCGAAGACCTTCGAGCAGGCCGCCGGATTCCTCCGGATACGGGGAGGAGAAAACCCGCTCGATTCAACCGCCGTACACCCGGAGTCCTATCCGGTGGTGGAACAGATCGCCCGGTCGGCGGGCGTCAGCGTCACCGAAATCATCCACAAACCGGAGCTGCTGGGTAACGTGTCGCTAGGTAATGTGTCAGGCGAAGGGCTGACGGTCGGAACCTACACCCTGCACGACATCGTCGAAGAACTGCGCAAGCCCGGCCGCGATCCGCGGGAGCAATTTGTCGCGCCCAAATTCAATGACGACGTCCGGGAAATAACCGATTTGAAACCCGGCATGGCGATCGAGGGAATCGTTACCAACGTGACGAAGTTCGGGGCGTTCGTCGACATCGGGGTCCATCACGACGGGCTGGTTCACATCAGCGAACTGTCGAACCGCTATATCAAGGACCCCTCGGAAGCGGTCAAGGCGGGGCAGATTGTAAAAGTGCAGGTTTTGAGCGCGGATGCGAAAACAAAACGAATCGCCCTGTCCATGAAAGCACTGCAGGGACCTGCTCCGAAGCCGCCCAAGCCCCCGCAGCGCCCCGCGCCCAGCATGAACGACAAACTCGCGGCGCTGGCCGACCGCTGGAAGAAGCGATAGCCGACGCTATGGGGTCCGCTTGCGCCTGTCCGTTCCGGCCGTTCCCCGGCTGGCGGGAGGCGCCGGCTTCCCGGTCTTTTTCTGATACAGGTCTCTTTCGATCAGATCCTCCACCTCCGCAACGGCGCTGTCCAGTTTGCGGAGGCGTTTGCGCAGGTCCGAAAGAACCCGCCGCAGCCGGATCACCCTGCCTGCTTTCCCCGGAAGGCCCTACCGCTTGGCTTCTTCCTGAGACTGGCCTCTTCCACTATTCTCTTGGCGGCCGCGCTGGATGGAAACGTTCCCAGCAGCCGAAAACCCGTGCCGGCATCGTTGGGTCGTGTTCCGTCGAAAGCAAGCCATTGGTTGCCCGTCTTTACGATGTGGCCCAGATGACGTTCCCCGTCATTCAGACCACAAGTGTCCCCCGCGATACGCCAGGCGGGTTGTTGGTATCTAACCCTTACAGCCTCAAGCATATAAGGAACCTTAAAACGATACAGCCCTGTGTGACAATGGCATGGGTACTACCGCGACCCGCAGTACCGGTGTGAAAGGACATATATTGATGGCAGACGAAGATATCCAGAAGGAACTGGAACGGCTGAGAGCCGAGAACGAGGCGTTGAAGCAAACCAAGCGCGGCGGCCCCGTTTCCATGAAGGTGAGCGAAAAAGGCGCTGTTTCAGTCTACGGACTTGGACGCTTTCCCGTCACTTTGTACCAGGAGCAGTGGACCAAACTGTTGGCCATGGCCAGCGAAATCACGGCCTTCATCGAAGCAAACAAGTCGAGTCTCAAAACCAAAGAATAAGCAGCGCGATGGCCAACACCGGTCCGCTGGCGGGCATTCGCGTCATCGACTTCGGACGCTTCATCGCCGGTCCCTATTGCGGGATGCTGCTTGCCGATATGGGCGCCGACGTCATTCGGATCGACCGGCGTCAGGGCAGCGAAGACCGCTACACCGGGCCGGTGACCGAAGGCGGCGAAGGGGGCGGTTTTCTTTCGCTGAACCGTAACAAGCGCAGTCTTACCCTCGATACCTCAAAGCCCGAATCGGCCGGCATCGTCCAGCGTCTGGTGGCTGGCGCGGACGTGGTGGTGGCGAACCTGCCGGTGGCGGTGATGAAAAAAATGCGGATCGATTACGATTCGCTGCACGCGGTTAAGCCCGACATCATTCTGGCGCGGATTTCCACCTTCGGACCGGACGGGCCCTACGCTCACCGCCTGGGGTTCGACACTATCGCACAGGCGATGTCGGGCGCGATGAGCCTGACCGGCTTTCCGGATACGCCGGTCCGCGCCGTAGTTCCCTTCGAAGATTACGGAACCGCCCTGCACACCGCCTTCGGGGTGATGGTGGCATTATTTCATCGCGCCAAAACCGGCGAGGGCCAGATCGTGGACGGGTCGCTGCTCGCCACGGGCGTAACGGTGATGCAGGCCATGCTGGCCGAACGGAGCGTCGTCGGAACCGAACGCAGCCAGCGGGGCAACGCCAGTTTCTACACAGGGCCTGCCGATACCTACAAAACCAGCGACGGGTGGATCATCCTGCAAATTATCGGTCCGGACATGTTTGCCCGCTGGGCCCGCGTGGTGGGCCGGGAGGACTGGATCGACGACCCGCGCTTCGCCACCGATCTCTCACGGGGCGATCATTACCAGCTGATCGCGGAAGTCATGAACGGGTGGGCAGCAGAAAAAAGCACAAACGAAGCCATTTCGGCTTTTGAAGCTGCGAGGGTGCCTGCCGGGCCCGTTCTGAACCTTCAGGAAGTACTTGAAGATCCGCAGGTAAAGGCGCGTGAATTATTGAAATATGTCGAATATCCCGGCGCGCCCAAAGCAGTCCCGCTAGCGAATACGGCTGTGAGGCTGTCGCAGACACCCGGTTCGATCCGGCACCGCGCCCCGACGCTGGGTGAGCACACCGGCGAAATCCTGGCGGAACTGGGCTACACGCCCGGCGAGATTGCGTCACTGCGCGCCGCCGAAGCGGTCTGAAACTCCCCTACCGGGGCGTTTGCATTTTCGGATAGTAATCCTTGTCGTACTTCTGTAGTTTTTCCATCCACTTCTTACCGGCTTCCTGCGGGGTGAAACTCCAGTCCTGCCGGGCATAATTCCAGTCGTCCGGATTCAGATCCTGCGCCCGCTTCCAGTACTTCGCGGCCAGTTCGTTCTGACTGTGTTCGTGGAACCAGACTGCCAGCTTGAAACTGGCGTCGGCCTCCATCTCAGCCTGGGACCGCGGCTTTACCCGCCGCTTGAATTCCTCATCGGACAGCGCATATTTGCTGCGTTCTCCGTTCAGCACCCAGTCCCGTAAACCAGCGACGTAATTATCGCCGTCCTGGGAAACATATTTCTCCCCGTATTTCGTAGTCTTCGTGGTCGTCCACGCCGGTTCGGCTGGCCGCACGATCCTGCCGTGTTCATCCACCCACATTCCTGTCGGAACGTTGATGAACGCGAAAGCGGTGCTGACCGCATGCTGCGTGTCGATCAGGGTCGTGTACGTGGCTTTGGCGGCGTCGTACCATTTGCCCGCGGCCGCCTCCCCGCCCGTGTCCTGCGCGGCGGCGACGATTTCGAAATTGTGGCCTTTCAGCTCGCTATAGATTGTCTGCCACCCGGGCAGATCGAAGCGGCACCCTCACCAGGAGGCCCAGGTGACAAGCAGAACCTTCTTGCCCCGGAAATCAGAAAGGTGCACTGTGCGCCCTTTGCGATCCGGCACCGAAAAATCCGGCGCGATGCGGGAACCGTAATAATCGCCCCGCAGGACGGGGATCTCCCCAAGGCTCCACACTCCCGATTCGGCAACCACGGACTGATGGATTTTCCGGGAGAAGCCACTCAGGTTAAACCATTCACCGTTTTTCAAATCTTTGGAAATCGGAATGCAAGTGTCGGCGCGGCAGGCCCCCTGGGGCTTGAGGTGGAATTCGTTCACGGCGGGAAGATCCGCGGCGCGAATCCAGAGATCGCCCGAGCCCTTCGGGTCGGGGCGGACTTTATCCAGCACGACCGAGTGGTCGTTATACAGGACGGTGGTTTTAGTTTGCGACGGCAAAGCAAATGCGAGCGAGCCCGCACTGGCGCCAACGGAAATTGTACCCAGAAAATTCCGGCGATTCATCCGATCTGTATCCTTTCTGCCCCACGGGGTGAGTATACCGTCAAAAAACGGTGTAAACTACTCAACGTATCTCTAGCTGCGAAGGAGCAGCCCTGTGAATGAGATCATCGGTTTTTCTGTTTGTGACAGCTCTGTTGCTGTATGGCTCTCTCGCGCAGGCGGCGTCGCCCGTGGCGCGGATGACCGCACCACCTGTTTCTTTTTCCCGCGTTGGCGTTTTCTTCGAATTCGAAACCCGTCCCGCTCAGCTGGCTATCGAAACGATGCAGCGGGAAGTCGAGTCCATCATGCGGCCCGCGGGACTGACATTCGGATGGCGTGAATTGGGCACGCCGGATCAGGGTTCCTTCGCCGATCTTGTCGTCGTGAAGTTCAAAGGGACTTGCAGCGGCGTCGATCCCCTGACGGCCGATTCCTACAGCGTCACTCCGGGAACCGCGCTGGCCTCGACCAAAACCTCGAACGGTCAGGTGCTGCATTTCACGGACGTCTATTGCGACGAGGTGCGCCGGTACCTGAGTGCGGACGCGGCTCCGCTGGACGAAGCGGGCCGCGATCTGCTTTACGGCCGGGCGTTCGGGCGCATCCTTTCCCATGAAATGTGGCACATCTTCGCCGGAACGGAAAAACACGCTTCGACCGGCATTGCCCGCGCCTGCTTCAACCGGAAGGAGCTTGTGCAGCCGGTTCTCCTGTTCGATCTCAAAGAAGAAGCGGTGCTGCATCAATATGCCATGCGTGCCCTGCTGTCGAAGGAAGCGAATCCGGAGCCATAACTGCCCCGCGGATTGCCTTCGCAGTTCCCATTGAGATAAGCTTGCCTTGTATTCATCTGAATACTGATTGTTGTTGCACTCCGTCGCGCAACGGCACCCGACTCTCCCGTCAGAGCTGAAACGTCTGTTTCCACCGGTACCGCGTATGGGCATCCCTGCCCGGTATCCACTGCCGTCGCTATACGGCACGGAGAAGCTCTTGCCAAAAAGTTCTGTTAAAAACTCCCTCACACGCCGGTCGCTGGGCAGGTTCGCGGGCGTTCTGGCGGCGGGCAGCGCCATTCCCGTTTTCACCGAGCCCATGCTGGCGCAAATAGCTTCCAAGGCCCTACCCGCGCAGTCCGGCGTGATTTCCATGCCTGCCGATGCGGTGAAGATCAATGCCAACGAATATCCGGCCGGCCCATGCGCTGAGGCTGCCGAGGCCGTTCATACCGTCATCCGGAACACCGGGCGCTATCTCTACGAGCACACTTTCGAATTAACCGTCGCCATGGCCCGAAGCGAAGACCTGGTGCCCGATTACGTCCAGCCGTTCGCCGGGTCGAGCGATGCTCTGCACAGATTTGTCCTCGCCTGCACCGGACCCTCGCGGAGTCTGGTGGTGGCCGATCCCGGCTACGAAGCCGGCGCGCGTGCAGCGCAGCTGAGCGGAGCGCGCGTGGTGCCCGTGAAACTGGCCGCGGATTATGCGCACGATGTGAAAGCCATGGCGGCCGCCGATCGCAGGGCCGGCTTGATTTACGTTTGCAATCCCAACAACCCGACCGGAACCCTCACGCCGCGCGCGGACATCGAATGGCTCCTGAACAACAAGCCCGAGGGCTCGGTGCTGCTGGTTGACGAGGCCTACATCCATTTCTCCCCCGCGGACAGCTGCGCGGATCTTGTGGCGCGGGACAAAGATATCGTGGTCCTGCGGACGTTCTCCAAGCTTTACGGGATGGCGGGACTGCGGGCCGGTGTCGCGATGGCGCGGCCGGATCTGCTCGCCCGTATCAAACCCTGGGCTGCGGGCTCTCTTCCCGCCACCTCGATGGTGGGGGCTACCGTGAGCCTGCAGGTGAAGAATCTGGTGGCGACCCGGCGGAAATCGATGCGCGATATCCGTGACGACACGTTTTCGTTTCTGACGAAGCACAACATCGGCTTTATTCCGTCCGAAAGCAACTGCTTCATGCTCGATGCCAAGAGGCCGGGCGCGGAATTCGTGGCGGCAATGGCAAAAGAGAACATTTACGTGGGCCGGGTCTGGTCAGCGCTGCCAAATCACAGCCGCATCACCGTCGGTTCGGCAGAGGACATGGCCCGGTTCCATCAGGCTCTCTTAAAAGTAATGGCGCAGGTTTAACGCCCGGAAGATCCGAAGCCGCCTTCGCCGCGCGCCGAGACGGAAAGTTCCGTTTCCTCCCACTCCACCGCTTCGTACCGGGCAATCACGATCTGGGCAATGCGCTCGCCGGGCTGAATCTGAAACGGCTCGCGGCCCAGATTGTGCAGAATCACTTTCAATTCCCCGCGATACCCGGGATCGATGGTGGCGGGCGCGTTCGGAAGCGTAATCCCGTACTTCAACGCCAGTCCGCTGCGGGGACGAATCTGGGCCTCATAGCCGGGCGGCAGTTCAATCGCCAGACCGGTCGCCACCAGCTTCGTTTCTCCGGCGCGAAGCTCCACAGACTCCACGCTGTGCAGGTCCATACCTGCGTCTTCATTGGGGCCATGCGCATAGCGCGGCACCAGGGCATTGGGGTGCAGTTTCTTGATTCGAACAGTGACGGAAGCCAAACGATATGATAGCCGTTTGACTAAAAGAGTCATTACTGTCTCTCCCATGCCGCCGGAGAAGAGCGCCTATGCGCTGGCGCGCTACAGCCGCTCGGCCGATTCCATTCGCCAGTCAATCGACTGGGTCCGCTCCCACAACTCGCAGCAGTTTTTGGAGAGCTTTTATTTCCAGTACGGCCATCAGTCAATTGCCGACCTTGGCCATACGGTGCTCTGCTTCGAAGGCGTGAGCGAGCTCGCCGCCACCGAAATTGAGGACGAGGTTTTGTGGGATGGCCAGGCGCGGTCGTCGCGCTACCAGAATTTTTCGAAGTCCGGTTTCGTCACCCCGCCCGAATTGACCGGCGAGCCCGCCGCGCTGTACCAGGCTGCCGGCGGTCGTCTGCTTAAGACCTACACGACCGTCCATGAGCTGGTCCGGGAACACCTGACCGCCAAACTTCCCCGCCCCGAGTCCATGAAACCGGACTTGTACGCACGCAATATCGCCGCCCGTGCCTTCGACGCCGCCCGTTACCTGCTGTTCTGGGGTGTCCCCACAGGCGTCGGCCAGGTGACCAGCATCCGGACGCTGGAAAAGCAGATCAAGCGTTTGCGCGTTTCCGAATACGCGGAGGTCCGTGAGCTTGGGGAGGAGGTCGCGCAGGCCTGCGCCGCCCCTCCGGAGTGCGTCTGGAACGAAGGCGACGCCGAGCCGATTGCGCCTACGCTGGCGCGCCACGCCGAGCCGGACGAATACCTGCGCCAGTCGCGCATCGATCTGGCGCTTTGGGCCGCGCAGAATCTTACGATAGCTTCAGTCGTCGCGGGCCGGGTCGAACTGATCAAGCCTGAAGATGTTCTTTCCGAGATCGCCGCCACGCTGCTCTATCCGGTCTGCGAATATCCGTTTCGTGCAATCTATGACACGGTGCGCGAGTGGAGCCGCCAGCGGAAAGCTGAAGTCCTGGATGTTGCGGTGAAATCCCGTAGTGTTCGCGACGATCTTTTGCGCGGCTTCCGTGGTGGCCAGTATTGCTTTGACATGCTGATCGATGTGGGCGCTTATCGCGACATGCACCGGCACCGCAGATGCCATCAGTACCGGCAGTCCTACGCGGGTCTGCATGGATACGACACCCCTTCTCTAATCACCGAAGCCGGCGCGGAACCGATTTATCGCGAAGCCATGGACGAGGCCATCGCGACGATGCAAAGACTGCCCGATCCTGCCCGGCAGTATTTACTGCCGTTCGGCGCGCGCTCGCGATTCCTGTTCAAGATGGATTTTTCTGAAGTGGAATACATTTCGCGCGTGCGCAGCGCAGTGAAAGGCCACTTCAGTTATCGCCAGATCGCGTGGGAAATGAAAGAGCGAATGGCGGAGATTGACCCGGAACTCGCAGATTTGATTCAGGCCACGCCTCCGTGGATTGAAGATCCCCTGAAGCGCTGAACGCGCTGGCCGGGAGAAGGCCCTCTAGTACCAGCATTACTTCAATTTGCAACTTTACGAATTGGAAATTCCTTTTCCCGCCAGGCTCCCGTAACCTGAATTCAGGATCTCCAAGTGCAGTCCCCTGTTGAATCGATGCCACAAGTGCTGAAGCGCAGTCCCCTTACGTTATTTCTGGAGAAAATCCAGGGGCTGCTGCTGCGTCTTTTTGGCTGGGATGTCGGCCCGTATTCCTGAGGCCGGACTCACGCGGCCCGAATGCAGCGCAGTGTATCGCGTGCAATCAGAAGTTCTTCTTCGGTAGGCACAATCCAGACCGGAATTGACCCGTTCCCGATTCGCCTCGCCTCTTTGCTTCCGGTCTGATTCTCCCGCTCATCGATCGTAATCCCCAGGTTACTCAGGCCGGCGCAAATGCGCGACCGGATGGAGGGCGCATTCTCACCGATGCCTGCGGTGAAAATCAAAACGTCGGCGCCGTTCATCGCGGCGAGGTAAGCGCCGATATATTTCCGCACCCGGTAGCAGAAAATATCCACCGCCAGCTGCGCGCGCACATGCAGAGGGTCAGAACCCGACTCGGCGGCACGCATAACATCGCGCATGTCGTTGGATACGCCGGAGAGACCCTTAAGGCCGCTCTGGCTGTTGAGAATTCCAAGAAGGGCCTCGGGCGCGACATTCTCGTGCGTAATGAGGTGAACGATGGCGCCGGCATCGACGTCTCCGCTGCGCGTCCCCATTAGCAGGCCTTCCAGCGGCGTGAAGCCCATCGAGGTATCGACGGACCGGCCCCGGTCGATCGCACAAACCGAGCACCCATTGCCCAGATGACAGGTGATCATCCGGTAGTCGGCCCGCGTCTTGCCGTGCAGTTGCGCAAAGCGCCACGAAACGTACCGGTGAGAGATCCCGTGGAATCCATAGCGGCGGATTTTTTTCTCCGTCAGATATTCGTAAGGCAGCCCATAGGCATACGCCTGCGGTGGAAGGGTGAAATGAAAAGCCGTATCGAAAACGGCCACGTGCTGCGCATCGGGAAGATGGGCGCGCGCAGCCCGGTACGCTTCGAGGTTATGCGGATTGTGCAGGGGCGCCAGACTGCACAGCGATTCAATCTCTTTCTCGACCGCGGCGTCGATGATCACCGATTCGTGGAACCGGTCGCCGCCGTGCACCACGCGATGCCCGACCGCCTCCACCTGCTCGCCGTCCAGCAGCGGAGCCAGACGATCGAACGCCTCCCGCAGCGCCTGCCCCATGTCGGCCACACGCGCGATCTCGCCTTTCCCCAGCAGACGCTCGGGACGGGACTCGTCCGGCGCAGCATCGAAGAGATCGAATTTCAGCGAGGAACTCCCCGCGTTGAGGACCAGAACCTTCATTCGTTTCCGGTCAGTTCGACGGCCATCGCCACTGCTTGATCTCGGGCATGTCCTCGCCGTGAGCCCGCACGTAGCGGGTGTGGTCCGTCAACTTGTTCAGAAGCTCCTGCCGCAAATGCGCCGCCACGTCCGCCAGGCGCGGCACGCGGTCGATGACGTCGATGGCCAGATGGAAGCGATCGATCTCATTGAGCACGCACATATCGAAGGGCGTCGTGGTGGTGCCCTCTTCCTTGTAGCCGCGCACGTGCAGACTCTGGTTCGTTCGCCGGTAGGTCAACCGGTGAATGAGCCAGGGATAGCCGTGATAGTTGAAGATGATGGGCTGGCCTTTGGTGAACAGCGAATCGTATTCCTTGTCCGGAAGCCCGTGCGGATGCTCGCTGGGCGGCTGGAGCGCCATCAGGTCGATTACATTGACGACCCGGATCTTGAGGTCCGGAATATGCCGCCGCAGCCAGTCCACTGCCGCCAGAGTTTCCAGCGTCGGGACATCGCCCGCACAGCCCATGACGACATCGGGCTCGGCGTTACCGTCGTTGCTGGCGAACTCCCAGATTCCGATGCCCAGCGTGCAGTGGCATACGGCGTCGTCCATGTTCAGCCACTGCAGGTCGGGCTGTTTGCCGGCGACGATCACGTTCACATAGTTGCGGCTGCGCAGGCAGTGGTCGGTGACCGAAAGCAGCGTGTTCGCATCCGGCGGCAAATAGACCCGCACCACCTCCGCCTTCTTGTTCACCACGTGATCGATAAACCCCGGGTCCTGATGGCTGAAGCCGTTGTGGTCCTGCCGCCAGACGTGCGAAGTCAGCAAATAGTTCAGCGACGCGATGGGCCGCCGCCACGGAATATGCCGGGTCGTCTTGAGCCACTTGGCGTGCTGATTGAACATCGAATCGACAATGTGAATGAAGGCCTCGTAACAGGAAAAGAAGCCGTGGCGGCCCGTCAGCAGATAGCCTTCCAGCCAGCCCTGGCACATGTGCTCGCTCAGCACTTCCATGACGCGGCCGTCCGGCGCGATATGGTCATCGATCGGGATGATCTCCGCCACCGACTCCCGCTTCGTCACTTCGAACACTGCATTCCAGCGATTGGAATTGGTCTCGTCGGGAGACACAACGCGGAAGTTCAGAGCATTGCGCTGAATCACGTCGCGGATGAATTTCCCCATCACGCGCGTCGCCTCCGCGATCGCAGCCCCTGGCTTCGGAACATCCACCGCGTAGTCGCAGAAATCCGGCAGGATCAGATCTTTTAACAGCAGGCCGCCGTTCGCCTGTGGGTTGGCCCCCATGCGGCGTTCCCCGCGCGGCGCCAGATTCGCATACTCCGCCCGGAACTTGCCACCTTCGTCGAATAACTCAAGCGGCTTGTAGCTCAGCATCCATTTCTGCAGCATTTGCAGCTCATCGGGCCGCTCGCGCGGGCTGTCGAGCGGAACCTGGTGAGCCCGGAATGTGCCTTCCACGGGCTTGCCATCCAGTTCCTTCGGGCCCGTCCAGCCTTTCGGACTTTTCAGGATGATCATTGGCCATGCGGGACGCTGCTTAAATCCGTTTGCGCGCGCCTCGGCCTGAATGGCCCTGATTTCGGTAATGGCGGCGTCCATCGTCTCCGCCATTTTCTGGTGCATGAGTGCAGGCTCGTGCCCTTCCACGAAATAACATTTGTAACCGTAGCCGGTGAACAGCTCTTCCAGTTCCGATTGCGGAATGCGCGCCAGAACCGTGGGGCCCGCGATCTTGTAACCGTTGAGGTGAAGGATGGGCAGCACCGCGCCGTCGCGCACCGGGTTCAGGAATTTGTTCGAATGCCAACTCGTCGCGCAGGCGCCTGTTTCCGCCTCGCCGTCGCCCACCACGCAGCAGGCGATCAGGTCAGGATTGTCGAACACCGCGCCATAGGCGTGAAGGACGGAATAGCCAAGCTCTCCCCCCTCGTGAATGGATCCGGGCGTATCCGGAGACGCATGGCTGGGGATTCCGCCGGGGAAAGAAAATTGCCGGAATAAGAGCCGCATTCCGTCTTCATTTTCTGAAACAGCCGGATAAAATTCCGAATAAGTGCCTTCCAGATAAGTGTTGGCGACCATACCCGGTCCGCCGTGTCCCGGCCCGCAAATGAAGATCGCGTTCAGATCGTATTTACGGATCATCCGGTTCATGTGGACATAAACAAAGTTCAAACCCGGCGTGGTGCCCCAGTGGCCGAGCAGGCGGGGTTTGATCTGATCCTTGCGCAGAGGTTCGCGCAGAAGCGGATTGTCCAGCAGGTAAATCTGGCCTACCGACAGGTAATTGGCGGCGCGCCAGTACGCGTCCATATTCCTGAGTTCTTCCACCCCCAAAGGGCCCGCGAGACTCACATCCTGGATCGAGGTTGGCATCTTCAGCCGATTGTGACACGACTCCGTAACAGCCGCATTACTCCCCGCGCGAGTCAGGGGGAAGATCCGCTGCTATTCTGCATTCGTGGCCGACGATCTGAAGTTTCTGCTGCGACTTTTCACACAGCCGGCTGCCGCAATGAGCGATATTCTCGACCGCGGGAGTCTCTTGTTCGCGGCCTGCGTGGCGATTGCAGTGTCGTTTCTGCTGCAGGGGCCGCTGGGGCACATATTCAGTTTCTACACTCCGCTGCTCATCCTGGCTGCGATCTACGTGCCGGGCACACTGCTGTTAAGCAAAATCCTGGACCGCAAAAGCCAGGCCGCCTCCGCGGCTTTCCAGCGCGATTATGCGCCACTGTTGACATGCACCGCGATGGCATGGTCGGCGGCCAATCTTCCTCTGGCCGTGGCGGCGCGCCTTATTCCCGCGCCGGTCTTCGTCTATCTGGCAGGTGTCGCCTATCTGTATTTTCTGGTGCTGATGTTTTTCGCCGTCCGCACCGTATTCGGAACGGAGAATGTGACGGCCTTCATCGTCGTCAGTCTGTCGTGGCTTCCTCTTGTCGCCGCGGCATGGCTGTGGGGACCATTCCAGTATTTGCTGGGCTGGCTGGCCTCGCCGTTCGTGATCCTCTATGCCATTTATTACTTCCGGAACGCCGGCACGGACCTGGGGGCGGGATTCCGCAACAGGCAGCAGTTCCGCCGCTCGCTCGATGCCGCCGCGGTGAACCCCCACGACGGGGAAGCCCAATATCAGCTTGGCCTGATTTACCAGCAACGGCGCCAGCTTACGCAGGCCATTCAGCGCTTCGAGGCGGCGGTGGCCATCGACCCGGGTCTGACCGACGCCCATTACCAGCTGGGCTGCATCGCGCGTCAGCAGGGCCGGTTGAAGGACGCTCTGACGCGTTACCAGACCGTTCTCGATCAGGATGAGAAGCATCACCAGAGCGAGATTCTCCGGGAGCTCGGAGCTTTGTATATCGACGCAAATCAATTTGAAGATGCCCGCGCGGAACTCGCAAGGTATATCGAGCGGCGGCCCTACGATCCGGAAGGCCTTTATTATATGGGCGAGAGCCTGCGGGCCCTGGAGCGGACAGAAGAAGCGCGGGAAATGTACCAGCGCTCGATCGAGGCTGCCCGCGCGGCGCCGTCTTATCTGCGCAGAGCCGCGGCAAAGTGGAGCCGGCTTGCGCAGCGCCGGTTGTGATTCAGCGGCGGAAGCGTTTTACTGCCCTCCGCCAGCGGGACGAACCGCCCCGGGATGATCGCCCGATTCCCGCGGATAACGCCGTCTGTCGGGGGCGCGGAACGAGTGCTCGCAATGGACGCACTGATATCTCCGCTTCCCGGAGAAAAGAACTTTGATCCATTCCAGCCCTTTTGCCTTCTTCAAACGAAGGTGTTCGGATCGGCATTTAGGGCAGGACAAGAATCTTCTCATGCGCCACTCGGCTTTCATCAGGCTAACAGAAACTACATTAAATAGAGTCTAAATAGACCCAAATACTATTTTTATTTTCCCGGATTAAAATACTAAAGGGTAATATTTAGTACACCGTGAGATTGCTGCGCGGGAAAGTCACCGCGCTGTTTGGCCCGGCTGAGCAGACCCGGAGGACGCGGTCTTGGCGCGCTTGATTTCCTGCGCACGAAATTTCCAGCCACAGCACGCGCACTGATACTTCCGCGTGCCCGTAAAGAGAATGACCACGCTCTCCCACCCGATCGACATTTTTCTGCGCAGTTTGGGAGAACCGCATTTTTCGCAGGTCGGAACACTAACCATCCGCTCCGGAAAAGCAGTCTGGTTACCAAAGCCCGCAGGCTTACCGACCCGCCGGATTCGTCTACAATGCGACTTTCAGCGCCTGATCCAGATCCCAGAGGATATCCTCCAAGTCTTCGATGCCAACCGAAAGTCGTACAAGGTCCGGCGTGATGCCGGCGGCCGCCTGTTCCGGCTCGCTGAGTTGCTGATGGGTGGTAGACGCCGGATGGATCACGAGGCTCTTCGAGTCGCCGAGGTTCGCGAGGTGTGAAAGAAGTTTAAGGGAGTCGATAAATTTTCGCCCTGCTTCTTTGCCGCCCTTGATGCCGAAGGTCAGCACGGCGCCGCAGCCCAGGGGAAGATATTTCGCGGCCAGCGGGTGATAAGGACTGGAGGGAAGTCCGGGGTACTTCACCCACTGAACGCCGGGGTTCTTTTCCAGCCACTGTGCCACAGCCAGTGCATTTTTGCAGTGCTGCGCCATGCGCAGCGGCAGCGTCTCGATGCCCTGCAGGAACAGAAACGAATTAAAGGGACTGATGCACGGACCGAAATCGCGCAGACCGTCGACGCGCGTTTTGATGATGAATGCGATGTTGCCGAACACCTCGCTGAACTTCATTCCGTGATAGCCAGGGCTCGGATCGTTGATTTGCGGAAAATGCCCTTTCTTCCAGTCGAACCTGCCGCCATCGACGATGATGCCGCCGATCGACGTCCCATGGCCGCCCAGAAACTTCGTGGCCGAGTGCACCACTATGTCCGCACCGTGTTCGATGGGACGGCAGAGGAACGGCGACGCCAGGGTGTTGTCGATGACCAGCGGAATATTGTGCGCATGCGCGATTGCGGCAACTTTTTCAATATCGAGAATATTCATCCGGGGGTTGGCAACCGTTTCGCCGTAAAGCGCGCGCGTATTCGGCCGGATGGCCTTGCGAAAATTCTCCGGGTCGTCGGGTTCAACGAACGTGGTCTCGATGCCGAGGCGGCGGAAGGAAACCTCGAACTGGGTGTAGGTCCCCCCATAGAGCGTCGCCGAGGCAACCAGGTGATCGCCCGCCTGCATCAGACTGGAGAGCGCCAGAAACTGCGCCGCCTGTCCGCTTGAAGTAGCCAGCGCGGCCGCGCCTCCTTCAAGGGCCGCGACGCGCTCCTCGAAGACCCCGGTAGTGGGATTCATGATCCGGCTGTAAATATTTCCGAACTTCTGCAACGCGAATAATGCCGCCGCATCTTCGGAATTCTCGAACACGAACGATGTGGTCTGGTAGATCGGTACGGCGCGCGCCCCTGTGGCGGAATCCGGCTTCTGCCCCGCATGCAGGGAGCGGGTCGCGAAACCCATCTGGCGTTCAACTTGTTCTTCAGACATGTTTTCGATTGTAACTAAGGCTGTGGAATTCAGCCATTCTTAAGGAAACAATCCTAGAATCCGAAGCATGGGATTTTTCCGGGCTGGTCCTGCTGCGGCCGGGTTCATGCTCTTCGTTGCGCTGGCGCCGTTCGCCTTCGCGCAGACAGCGTCTGTCAGCGGCCGTGTCGTCGATGAGTCCGGCGCCTATGTTCCGTCGGCCCGCGTAACCTTGACTCCGGGGCCCCCCGGCGAAGGCAAGCTCGCCACCGCAACGGCTGGACCGGACGGCGTTTATACCGTCACCGGACTTACGCCGGGAAGTTATTCCATCGTTGCCAGCGCGCCGGCGCTTTCCATGCAACCGCTAACGGCGGCGCTGAAACCCGGACCTCAAACGATCGATTTGCGTCTTCGTGTCGCGGCGGTGACCACTCAAATCGATGTCGGCGACGTCGCGGGAACGGTTACTGTCGAAAGCAGTTCCAATGCCAGCGCCACCGTTCTGAGCGGCAACGATCTCGATTCTCTTTCGGACGATCCCCAGGATCTTCAGTCGGATCTGGAAGCACTCGCAGGACCCGCCGCCGGTCCGGGCGGCAACGCCATTTTCATCGACGGGTTCAGCGGCGGCGAACTCCCAGCCAAAGAATCGATCCGGGAAGTCCGCGTCAACCAAAATCCGTTCTCGCCCGAATTCGACAAGATGGGCCTTGGACGCATCGAAGTATTCACCAAACCCGGCACCGACAAATATCACGGCACCGTCGGATACAACCTCGGCACCGACAAATGGAATTCCCGCAATCCCTACTCGGGCCAGCAGGTGCCGTTTTTGTTGCAGGAATCGGAAAACAGCTTCAGCGGTCCCCTCTCGAAGCGCAGCTCGTTTACGTTGAGCCTCGAGCGGCAGGCGGTGAATAACGGCTCGGTAACCAACGCCATCGTGGTGGACCCCTCGACGTTCAACATCACGCCATTCAGCAGCGTCCAGGTTACCCGCCAGCGCCATTTGCGCGTGGGTCCGCACGTCGATTATCAGATCAACGACAACAACTATCTTTCCCTGCGCTATACCAACACGATCGCCGACATTCCCCATGCGGGCATCGGCAGTTTCGACCTGATTTCGCGCGGGTATCATCTGTACAACACCTTCAATACCGTTCAGGCCATTGAAACGTTCATTCACGGTTCCAGCGTGAATGAAGTCCGCTTCCAGTACTTCCGCCACGGCACTTCGACGACAGCCGATACCGATTCGCCGGCGCTCCAGGTCCTCGGCTCGTTCAATGGCGGGGGCGCGTCCAGCCTGCATACCCATGACGTGCAGCCCGCTTACGAATTTCAAAACAACACCACGATGGTTCATGGCCTCCACACCGCGCGCTTCGGTGTCCGGCTTCGGGAAGGCGGAGAAGACAGCTATCTGCCGCAGAATTTCAACGGCTCCTTCACCTTCACTTCCGCCGACCAGTATCAGCAGACACTGCGCGGTATGCACGGCTTTGGGCCGTCCCAGTTCAACATCAGCACCGGCATTCCGGCTCTTTCCATCCAGCAGTACGATGTAGCTGTTTTCGCAGGGGACGAGTGGCGTTTGCGGCCCAATTTCACCGTGAATCTCGGGGCCCGCTATGAGGCCCAGACGAACGTGCGCGCCGGAAAGGATTTCGCGCCGCGCGTTGGCATTGCGTGGGCGCCCGGCGCGACGGGGAACAAGACGTCGAAGACTGTGCTGCGCGCCGGCTTCGGCGTCTTTTACGATCGCTTCAGCCTTTCGAACACACTTGCGGCAGATCGTTACAACGGACTGGTTCAGCAGCAGTACGTGATCGTGAACCCGACCTTTTTCCCAAACATTCCGTCGCTCACGACTCTCGCCGCGCTTCCAACTTCTACTCTGTCGACCCGCGAAGTGGACTCTCATCTGCAATCGCCGATGCTGATGCAATCTGCCTTTACCGTCGAGCGCCAGCTTCCTAAAAAGAGCACGCTGGCCGTGACTTACACCAACTCGCATGGCATTCACGAGTTCATCTCGAAGGACATCAATGCGCCTCTGGCCGGCGTCTATCCGTATCCGGGAAAGGGTCCGGTGTTCCTGATGACGTCCTCCGGGATCTACAACCAGAATCAATTAATTGCCAACTTCAATATGCGCTGGAACGCCGCCGTGTCCGCCACCGCGTCCTACGTATTGAACAAAGCGCTCAGTAACACCGACGGACTCGGCACTTACCCTGGAAACCCGTATAACTACGCCGGCGAATATGGTCCGGCCAGTTCCGATATTCGCCACCGGGTCAGTCTCAGCGGTTCGTTCAACATGCGCGGTGGCATTCGCCTCAATCCGCTGGTCAGCTTCCAGACCGGTGCGCCGTACAACATCACCACGGGAACCGACCCCTACGGCACTACCCTCTACACCGCGCGTCCGGGAGTCACCACAGACGCGTCGAGGCCCGGAGTCATTCAAACCCCCGAAGGCCTTCTCGACCCGAACCCGCTTCCTGGCGAAACGCTGCTGGGCCGCAACGCGGGCCGCGGACCCGGCCAGGTAATGGTCAATCTCAGGGTCAGCCGCCTCTGGGGTTTCGGCGGCGAACGCAAGGAGAGCCCGGCCTCTGCGCGTGGCGTATTTGCGCCCGCGCCCGCCAATCGCCGTTATAACGTGAGCCTCGGGATGTCGGTCCGGAACATCCTGAATCACAACAACCAGGGGCCTATCATCGGCAACATCAACTCGCCCCTGTTCGGCCTCGCCAACCAGGTCGCAGGCGGGCCTAACGGCGAAGGCTTTTCGGAGAATGCCAGTAACCGCCGGCTTGAGCTCCAGCTTCGGTTTATCTTCTAAGTAGTGAACCACGCATTCCTTGAAGCCGCGGTTTGGCATGGCCCGCTCGACGCAGCCGAAGCCATTCTCGCTGCCCATCCTGAAATCGCGATGGCGGACATCCACACCGCCGCGGCGCTGGGCGAGGAAGATGCCGTGCGCCGGTTCATCGCGCAGGATCCGGCGAGCGCAATGACTCCTGGGGGCCCGCATGGCTGGGACCCGCTCACATACCTCTGCTTCTCCCGATATCTCCGGCTCGATCCCACGCGAACCGACCGTTTCATTAGCGCAGCTACGGTGCTGCTCGATGCCGGAGCGAGCCCGAATACAGGATTCTGGTCGCCGGACCACCGGCCGGATCCGGAATGGGAATGCGTCCTGTATGGGGCGGCGGCGGTAGCGCAGCAAGCCGAACTGACACGCCTGCTGCTCGCGCGCGGCGCGGACCCGAACGACAATGAGACGCCCTACCACGTCACTGAGACTTATGACAATACAGTGCTCAGGCTTCTCGTAGAGAGCGGCAAACTCAATCCAACCAGCTTGACGACTATGCTCCTTCGAAAGTGCGACTGGCACGACTTTGAAGGGATCAAATACCTACTGGAACATGACGCCGATCCCAACCGCGCGACCATCTGGGGCTACACTGCGCTTCAGCAGGCGATTCGCCGCGACAACTCTGTGAAGATCATTCAGGTATTGCTGGACCACGGCGCGCGACACGAGTCAGCGGCCCGGATGGCAGCCCGCAGAGGCCGCGGGGACGTCCTCGAACTGCTGAACTGCAATGACGAAACAATCGACGAAGCCGAACTTAAGGCTAGCGGAGGAAAACTTCTCGCAGAGTTTGCGGGCAATGACAATACGGAAGGAGTTCGTCAATTATTGGACCGCGGCGTACCGGTCAATGCGCCCTATGACGGAGACGAATATTTCGGCATCCCGGCGGACAGCACGGCGCTGCACGTTGCCGCCTGGCGAGCCGCGCATAATACGGTGAAGCTGCTCATCGAAAGAGGCGCCGCGGTAAACGTGAAGGATGGCAACGGCCGAACCGCCCTGGAGCTGGCCGAGCGGGCCCGCACGGATTCATACTGGACCTATAAGAGCGCCCCCGATTCAGTCGACGCGCTGCGCGCCGCGGGAGCTCATTCAAGGAAGAAAGGAAAATTATCGGACTAATCGGTGGCATGAGCTGGGAATCCACCGTCCCCTATTACCGCCATCTCAATGAAGCGGTGAAGGCACGCCTCGGCGGTCTGCACTCAGCCAAACTGATTCTTTACAGCGTGGACTTCCACGACATAGAAGAACTGCAGCGCGAAGCAAGATGGCATGAGGCGGGGAGCAGCCTCGCGTCGGCGGCGCAGGCCCTTGAACGCGCGGGAGCCGAATGCATCGTGCTCTGCACGAACACCATGCACATCGTTGCGCCCGCGATCGAAGGGGCCACATCGATTCCGCTCCTGCACATCGCCGACGCTACGGCTGAGGCGATCAGGCGTCAGGGGCTGAAGAGGATAGGCCTGATTGGAACACGCTTCACCATGGAACAGGAATTCTATAAGGGTCGGTTGCAGGACCGGCATGGGCTTGAAGTCGTGATCCCCGAAGAGAAGGACAGGGAAGAAATCCATCGCGTGATTTACGACGAACTATGTCTGGGCAAGATTCTCGATAGCTCGCGTGATACTTTTCGGACAATTATCGGGCGGCTGATAGATCAAGGCGCGGAGGGGATCATCTTCGGCTGCACCGAAATATCGCTGCTGCTGGATCCGGCCGAACTTCCCGTCCCGGGTTTCGATACCACCGAGCTGCACGCTTTGTATGCAGAGGCCTTCGCCGCGGTTTAGTATGGTGGAACTGAGATGGCTCGCCGCTTTTGGGCATTTCTACCCTTCGTGGTCGCTGACTGCCTGATCTACGTCGGAACAATGATGGGATTTGCCTGCCCCGCTTGTAGTTGGCGAAATGAACCCCCGGATGTGGAGTTACGTTGGGCTCCCTTGGTTCTTGGGGATAACCCTGTTGACCGTGTCCGCCTGGTTGTTCCATCGCGCTTCATTGGCGTCCTCGCGCAGTTCGCTCCGGCTGTTATCGCCGGAGCAACAGAGAGTTAAGTTCTACGCCACCGTTTTCCGATCGTACTGCCTGGCCGCCGCGTCGTTCTATCTGATCCTAATCGTCTCCATGACCATTGCAAACCTGCGCCGTTAGGATCGACAGGGATTCACGTCCATTAGCTCGGCCCCGCGATTGACGCCGATTCCGGCGGCGTGTCAGAACTTGCCATTGTGAGATACACGGCGCATCAAGAGAGGGATCACTCCATCGATGTTTTGCGTTAGCCTAAATAGCGGGAGAGACCCCGTGAAACTCAGACTGATCGGCGTCATAGTGGTTGCCTCAATTGCGTTAGGACAATCGCCGGTGGCCCCGGCCCCGTCCCACCTCGAATTCGAGGTCGCTTCGGTCAAGCAAAACGCAAGCGGCTCATTGGCTGCATTTAGTCGTCCTTCGGCTGGCGGGCGTCTCAACATTACGAATGCGCCTCTTCGAACGCTTATCATGAACGCCTACGGGCTTGTCCCCAATCAGATCACAGGCGGTCCCTCATGGATCTCCTCTAGCCGTTACGACATTGCGGCGAAAGCAGAAGGTAATCCCACTCCAGAAGAGATGAAGCTTATGTTGCAATCCCTGCTCGTGAGACGCTTCGGTCTCAGATTCCACCACGAGACGAAGGAGATGTCCATTTACGCTTTGGTCAGGGACAAGAAGGGAAATGAAAAACCCGAAGGGCTTATAAAGTCCAAAGACGGGAGCTGCAGCATATTCCCTGCAGACGGGCCTCTGCCAATGCCTCGGGTCGGAGAAGCTTGGGGCGACACGCCGTGTGGGCATGTTAATTTCCTTGTATCCGGAGCGGGGGCGACGCTTCATGCTCAGGGTGCCTCGTTGTCGCAACTCGCGGGCGCGCTCTCCACCGCAATCGATCCAGCATCATGCTCTGCACACGCGTCGGCATGCCGCCCGGTGGTGGATAAAACCGGCATAGAGGGAACTTTTGATATCGATCTGCACTGGACGCCCGATTCGATGCCCGGCACCCAACCGAGCGCTGAGTCCGGTCTTTCGATATTCACGGCGATTCAGGAGCAACTCGGGTTGAAGCTTGAATCACAAAAAGGCACGGTGGAAACTTTCGTAATCGATCAGGTGGAGAAAGCCAGCGAAAATTGATATGGGGCCTCGTCAGTCACCCATCGGTTCGTTATGCCAGGTACGCCTCGCTGATGGCCGCAGAACCAACGGAAGCGTGCGAGACCCTACATGCGGCGGATGGAGCGGGAGACGAGAATCGAACTCGCAACCAACAGCTTGGAAGGCTGTGACTCTACCATTGAGTTACTCCCGCCTCGATTTGCAGCGTTGGGCGTCTGAAAATCAACATAGCACAGCGGCCCGTTTTCCCGGTTCCCCGCTCTTCAGTTTTCTGATCATGCCTGGCCCGATGCGCGCTGTTTGCCATGCCCGCGGCGGTTATGCAGGGTGCGAACACTGATGCCCAGGATCTCGGCGGCTCTCGTCTTGTTATATTTCGTCCGTTGCAGAACCAGCTCGATGTAGGCATCCTCCAGTTCCTCCATCGTGGCGCCGCGCCGGACCCGAATCAATTCGCCCGGCTCACCCTCTCTAGACAGAACGGTCGGGACCGGCAGGGGCTCGGGAGCGTTCGCGCTCGCGGCTTCCATGCTGGCGGCGGCAGCCTTCGCATCCGCCGGAAATGTGTCGTTGCCCTCCACCGCCAGATGCGCCTCGAGTATCATGCCTTCGCGCGCCAGAATCACCGCCCGCTCCAGCACGTTTCTCAGTTCGCGAACATTGCCCGGCCAGGAGTGATTGAGAAAATGCTCCATCACCACCGGATGAATACCCGCCACACGGCAGCGATGCTTTTCGTTCAGCAGTTCGATGATCGACGCAGATATGGGCGCGATGTCCTCTTTGTGCTCTCGCAGCGCCGGCAGTTGAATTCTGAAAACATTGAGACGGTAGAAAAGATCCTCCCGCAGCAGCTTGTCTCTTATCGCGTCTTCGGTGATCTTATTGGTTGCCGCGATCAGCCGGACATCGATGGGCAAATCGGTCTTGCCGCCGATGCGTCTCACTTTCTGGTCCTCCAGAACGCGCAGCAGTTTAGCCTGCGTTCCGATCGGCATGTCGCCGATCTCGTCGAGCAGCACGGTCCCTTTGTCGGCCTGTTCGAAGCAGCCCGGGTGGCGATCCAGCGCGCCAGTGAACGAGCCCTTCTCATGTCCGAACAGTTCGCTTTCGATGAGGGTTTCGGTAAGGGCAGCGCAATTCACCGCCACGAACGGTCCGGCCGAGCGCGTACTCAAACGATGAATGGCCCGCGCCACCAGTTCCTTTCCGGTGCCGCTCTCGCCTGTGACCAGCACCGTGGCGGACGTCGGCGCCACCTGGCCGATAAGCGCGAAGAGCGATCGCATTTCGCGCGAAGTGCCGACCATTTCCCCCAGAATTCCGTGATGGCTCAACTGCCGGTGGAGCAGTGCGCGCTCTTCCAGAAGTCCCGCGTGCTCCAGCCCCCGGTCGATCAGCGATCGCAGCACCACCGGTTCCACGGGTTTTTCCAGAAACCAGAACGCCTTGAAATCGTGCACGATGGAAATCGCTTTTTCGATACTCCCGAAGGCCGTGAGCACGATGACGGGCGTGCGGTCGCCGCGCTCTTCAAGCTTCCGCAGAAGCTCAGATCCATCCATCCGCGGCATCACAAGATCCGTGAGAATGATATCTACGGGCAATTCGGAATGAAGGTCGATCGCTTCCTGTCCCTCAGCGGCGGCGATGACGTGAAAACCGAATGACTCCACAAGCCCGGCCAGCGTGTTCCTCTGGCGCGCATCGTCCTCGACCACCAGAACGCGAGTCGAATCGTTTGCTTGAGAAGGGTTCGATGACATCCCAGAGTCGGTCTGACCAGTGAAACGAGCAAATGGCGGGAACGTACTTCATCGTCCCGGACGAAGGTGATTCAGCGGATTCTTTTCCACGAAAATCCCGGACGTCGCGTCCCACGTTTCATCATGCTGCTCCGCGTTTTAGCACGTCAAGACTGACCAGGGATTTTCCTTACAAAAGCGACATCTTAGGCAATGGACCACGTTACGGAAGCGACGCCGTGGCAATCGTGGTGCAGGGACAATTCCGGGTACGCATCGGGTATGCCTGAGAAATCCTCCCCTGCACGCTGGTCCCAAAAGGTCACCCGAACCAGCAACGCGCTCGATCTGGAACCCGGCGTCTTCGCATGGACGAGCCCGCGCCGCATTGCCGTTTCTCTCAAGCGTTCCGCGGATGAAAGCAACCGCCGCAAGGGGACGCCGTTTCAGTCGGCGATCTCAATGTTGAATTTCTACATCAACCGCGCCGGCAGGAAGCTGCCCCCCGCCCGTAAAAAAATTCTACAGAGGGCGGCGGTGGAATTGCGGCGCCTCTTCGGACGCTGAGAGAGTTCATTCCTCCTTCTTCTTCGGCATGCGCGCATTTACCAGGTCAGGCTTCTTGAGCGCCGGACAATCGATTTCCTGCGCCGGCTCGGGTCTCCTTTTCCGGTGTGCCGCTTCGATCGGCACTGGCCGTCCTAGATCGGAGGCGCGATAAGCCGCCCGAATGATCTGCACGTCGATCAGCCCTTCTTCACCCGAAGGTTCCGGCTCGCGGTCATTCAGAATGCAATCGGAAAAATACAGGATCTCCGGCCCGAACTGGTCGCGCACCGGGAAGATGGTCTCGCTCGAATCGTCCCCGATACTGGTCCGCAACCGGAGGTCTTTGGAATAATCGTAAGCCGGATCGGCCAGCAGTACACCTTTGGTTCCGACGACCGTGTACCGGCTCGCCGACGCCGCGCCGAAGCTCACTGTGAAATTGGCGAGCCTGTCCTCAGGAAACCGCAGAATCACGCTGTCCATCTCCTCAGTGACCTGAAATCTCCGGCTGCCGATGTTCCCCCGGAAGGCACTCAGTTCGACGGGTTCATCGCGAAAAAGATAACGTGCCGCATTGATGCAATAAACGCCCATGTCGAACAGAGGACCGCCGCCGTGCTCCACGTCCTGCGTCAGCCGCACGTTTCCCTCTTCCACCTGTTGCGTGAAAACTGAATGGAAAATGCGCAGATCTCCCAGCCGGCCGGACTCGCAGATTTTTATGGCTTCGAGGTTGGCCTGCTCGAAATGAAGCCGGTAGGCAGCCATAAGCTTCACGCCGGCAGTGCGAGCGGCATCGATCATCCTGCGGCAGTCCGATTCGTTCGGCGCCATCGGCTTTTCGCAGAGGACGTGGATACCGGCATTGGCGGCCCGCTCGGTATACAGGCGGTGGAGATGATTGGGCAGCGTAATATAAACCGCATCGACCTCACCGCTCCGCATGCATTCATCGAACTGTTCGTAAGACCAGGTTCGACGGAGACCGTACCTTCCTGCCAGTTCTTCCCGCTTCTCGTCGTCACCGGAAACGATGGTACTCAGGCGCGAGTTGTGCGCATTTCGAAAAGCCGGCAGCACCGCGGTCTGAGCCAGACTGCCTGCACCCACCACTGCGTAACGTATTTTGCCGTCGGGGTCCATGGTCTCTCCTGCCATTACGGCGCGAGTCGCGACTCCAATCGGACGCAGGTCCCGATTCAGAGGTCCGCGACTCGCGGTGTTCAACTGTTTCCGATTGCGGTGAACGAATTAGTCCTGGCTACCGGAACTCTCTAGGAGGCATGCGTCCGGGGATGGCCCGCGCCACTAAAGGCGCCGCTGTTTGAATGCCCCGCCGCTTTCTCGTTGATGCCACCCTCCGCAAGCCGGTTCAATTTTTCATTGGTGGCTTTTTCCTCCTGCAGAGTCTGATCGAGCAGGCGAACCGCCTCGCGGTTTCCCAGGATCTCCGCGTGGCGTTTGGCTGAGCCGTATCCGGCGATTTCGTAATGCTCCACTTTCTGAGCCGCCGCTATCAGACCCGCATCGCGCACAGCCGTTTCTTCCGTGCTTCCAGCGATTTCATCGCCTTCCTTGATCAGGCCCGACATCGCGGCGCACTTTTTGCCGGAAGCCTTTTCGCCCATCCCTTCGAAAATGCGTTCCAGCCGCTCCGCGTGGCCCTCGGTCTGGCGCAGATGCTCCTCGAACCCGGCTCGAAGCTCATCCGATTGGGAAGCTTCAGCCATCTCCGGCAGCGCCTTGATCAATTGTTTTTCCGCGTCGTACAAGTCGCGCAGCTCGTCCATGAGCAACGCTTCCATCGTTGCAACTTTTGCCATGATGTCTCTCCTTCTGTTTGTCTGTTGTGTCTGTTGCGACTGTAGTCGCGAGACTCCATCCCTGAGACCCCGCCTAGTGACGTGTCCCGCCTCCCGGCCATCTGGAGGATGATTCGTTCTGGTCGGGAAAGTGTTCAGCCCCGGTGAAATCGCCGGCGTCAGTGACACGCTGCTCCCACCAGATCTGGCTTTCGTAGTAATCATGGATTTTCTTTTCGAACGCCGGATCCGCCATATCAGGCCAGTTGTGTTTGTCGAATCCAGGCGCATTTTCGAGCAACTTCCGGTCCACATCGAAAATAAATTCGTGTGCACCCTGATCGACCCGGAGAGCCCGCCACGGAACTGCGAACAGTTTGTCTCCGATACCGAGAAATCCCCCGTAAGAAAGAACCGCATAAGCAATGCGACCGGTTTTGAGATCCACCATGATCTCGTCGATCGTTCCGAGTGCCTCGCCCTTTCCGTTGCGTACGCGGTCTCCTGTGAGCGTGCTGGCGGCAAGGACGCGGCGCTTCCCTTGGCGTTGTCCCGCGGGCGCATTGGCTTCGCCGCTAATCGCCGAGGCTTCGTCGATAGTAGCCGGCTGAACCGCGCCGTCGCGCTCGTCATCGCGCGAAATTGCCTGCGATTGATTGGGCACAAGCCCGCTTTCGTGGCCTGCGTTGCGCATGGTTCCTTCGGCTGCGCGGCTCTTTTCAAACTGGTTCGGTGTCATCTTGAGGCTCCCGTGCATTACGAGCAATCAGGCGGCCATCAACCGCGCTCCCGCAAATGCGGCGCGGTTGTAACAGGAGACACTTTCCGGTCCGCACCGGCGGAATGTCAAGAGAAAAAAACATCCTTATTTCATAAGGATGCGGAGCCATTGACTCTTTATGACGTTACTGTTACCTTCGTTCGGTTCCCCATGAAAAAAGATTTTCCCGTGCCCGCCAGAATACTGCTTGTAGATGACAATCCTCTTGGATCCACCGCCCGCGGGATGATACTGAAAGATCATGGCTATGAAGTTGAGACAGCCCTGAGTGGCGAGGAAGCTTGGGAACTTTTTCAAAAGAGTCACTTCGACATCGTGGTAACGGACTACCGCATGGAAGCAATGACCGGACTCGATCTGATCCAGCTGATTCGCGCCACGGATTCGCCGGCGCGAATCGTACTCCTGTCGGGTTTCCTCAATGGGCTTGGCATGACCGAGCTGAGCACGGGGGCCGACGAACTGGTCGCCAAGAGCGACAAGGAAGTGCCGGAGTTGCTGCGGGCCATCAAAAAGCTGGCGGCGCAGCCGAACCGCCGCGCGGCCGCGTCGGACAAAGCCGTATCGCAGGGAGCTGCTCTGCGCAGGACAAGCCGGCCACCAAACAAGGCCAACGCGCGCTGACCTTCCGGGCTGTATTCGCGTCTTTCATTTTCTGCATAGCCTTTGGCCTCACGGGCCTTTCGTCTGCGGCGCCTCCAGCCTCTTCTAAAACGCCCGCGCAAAAAAAGCCTGCCGCCACTCCGGCCCCGGCTTCCGATCAGGCGATCGCGAGGCGCTGGATGCAGAGCCTTACGCTTCGCGAAAAAGTTGCCCAACTGATTGTGATTGGTTTCAGCGGCCAGCCCATGCACACCAGATCGCGCGAGTATCGCAAGTTCGTTCGCCTCGTGGCGGAGGAACATGTAGGCGGCCTGATCCTTGTCAACGTGTCCAACGGGCGGACCGTGGCGAAAGCAGATCCTCTGGAAGCCGCCAGTTTCATAAACCGCATGCAGCGCCTTGCGCGGGTTCCTCTGCTGGTGTCGGGAGACTTCGAGCGCGGCGCATCCATGCGCGTCGACGCCACCACGATTTTCCCGCACGCCATGGCCTTCACGGCGTCGAGGGATCCGGAGGAAGCCAGACAGGAAGGCGTCATCACCGCAAAAGAAGCGCGCGCGCTGGGTGTTCAGTGGCTCTTCTTTCCCGACGCCGACGTGAACAACAATCCGGACAACCCGATCATCAATATCCGCTCGTATGGCGAAAACCCGGATGACGTTTCGTCCTTCGTGACCGCATTCATTGAAGGGGCGCATTCGGTTCCGGGCTCTCCCGTTCTGACCACCGCGAAACACTTCCCCGGCCACGGGGACACGGCCACCGACACTCATCTGAATCTAGCGACGATCACCGGAGACAAGCCTCGTCTCGAGCAAGTGGAGTGGGCGCCGTTCCGGGCCGCCATCAAGGCGGGCACCGATTCCGTGATGACCGCCCACATCGCCGTACCCGCGCTCGACGATCTCGGAATCCCCGCCACTCTTTCGCCGAAGATACTCACCGGGATCTTGCGGGATGAACTCGGATTCAAAGGAATCGTGGTCACCGATGCCCTTGAAATGGGCGGCATCGCGCAGGGCTTTCAGGTGGGCGATGCTTCCGTTCGTTCCCTTCTTGCGGGCGCGGACGTGCTGCTGATGCCTTCCGATCCGGTAGCTGCGATCAACGCTGTCGAAGCCGCCGTAAAGAGCGGCCGCATTACGCGCAAGCGCCTCGATGAAAGTGTTATGCGGATTCTGGTCGCCAAGGCGCATATGGGGCTCGCCGCGAAGAAACTGGTCGACCTTGAGGCCATCCACTCGGTTGTGAATGCTCCGGAAAGCGAAGCCATCGCGGACACGATCGCGGACCGGTCTGTCACGCTGGTGCGCAATCAGAATGATTTTGTGCCCCTGAAGGCGGATGGAAACACCGCTTACCTTCTGCTCACCGAAGGACGCGCTTCAGTGGAAGGACAGGCTTTCATCGCGGAACTGCGCAAGCACAATGCAGCGGCACAGGCGATCACGCTGGACCCCACGATGTCCGACTTCGATTTGCAGGCCGCGGTCCAGCAGGCTTCAGGCGCATCGCGGTACGTAGTCGCCGCCTTCGCCTCCGTCGCCGCCTATCGTGGGAGCGTGGTGCTGGGCGGGGGCTTTCCACAATTGATTCAGGACCTGATCGCAACCAAAAAACCGGTGGCATTGCTGGCCTTGGGAAATCCGTACTTGTTGCGCAATTTTCCCGATGTCGCCGCCTATCTCACCACCTACAGCACCGTGCCTCCGTCTGAAACCGCGGCCGTCAAGGCGCTCTTCGGACAGATCGCCATCGGCGGCAAGCTCCCTGTCACGATTCCAGGTCTGGCGCAGTATGGTGACGGCATCGCGCTCGCGCCCGTCGCCTCGTGCTGCGGCGGCAAATAGTTCGATGGTGCGCCGGCCAGCCATCTGCGCGGACGCATGTAATAATTTCGGGCATGGACATCACGTGGCTCGGTCACGGCACATTTCAGATCGTTCTTCCCGACGGTGAAACCCTGATTCTGGATCCGTGGACAGACGGGAATCCCAAATATCCGAAAGACTTCGAAATCAAGCGGTGCGACACCATCCTGGTCTCGCACGGACACTTCGACCACATCCACGACGCGGTCCCGCTGGCGAAGAAATTTAAGGCGCAGGTAGTGGCGATTTACGAAACCTGCAACTGGCTCACCGGCAAAGGTGTCGAAACCTGCATGCCGATGAACAAGGGCGGCTCGCAGAAGATCGGTTCGGTGACGGTCACGATGACGCACGCCGTGCACAGCTGCGGGATCAGCGAAGACGACGGGTCCATCGTTTATGGCGGGGAAGCGGCGGGCTATGTTCTGAAATTTGCTGATGGCCGCACGGCCTATTTTTCCGGCGACACTAACGTGTTTATGGATATGCAGCTGATTGCCGAGCTCTATAAGCCGGAACTGGTTTTTCTCCCCATCGGGGATCTGTTTACGATGAGTCCGCGGGAGGCCGCGGTGGCTTGCCGGTTGCTGGAAGCCAAAACGGTGATCCCGATGCATTTCGGGACCTTCCCCGCCCTGACTGGCACTCCCGACCAGTTACGCGCGCTGGTGAAGAATACGAAAGTCTGGGATCTGAAGCCAGGCGAAACCGTCACCTGGTAACCGGCAGGGTGGCGCACGCACCTTGCTTGCCGCCGACGTGCATTGCCAGCATAGCTTCAAAAAGCCGTGGATACGCCGACAGCAGCGTAAATACCGGCCTGCGAACCTTCGGCATCCGGTCCATCGTCAATAACAGATTCGCCATGAAGCGCGGGCGCCGGGCCAGGTTCCGGTGCGCCGCTTCATATTTCGGAAGATCGTCGCACGCCATCGCATCGGCGAGTGCAATCGCCTGATGGAAGCCGAGACACAATCCCTCACCAGTGATCGCATCCACCGATCCGGAAGCATCGCCCAACAGCGCGACGTTTCCCTGCATGACGCGCCGCAACTGCCGCATCGAAGTCGCCGCGCCACGCTCGCCTGAAGTTTCCGCAGCACCGTCCAGCCGTGCCCATAATTCCGGGAACTGCCGGAGCCCTTCCCGCACCCGGAGTCTGGAATCGCTGGTGAGCAGCGCAATACCGACTTCCCTCTCAGAAACAGGCGTCACATAGATCTGACATCCCGCGCCCCAGTGGACCTCCACGTATTCGCTCCACGGCCGCACTCGAAAATGCAGACGGAATCCGAAGCGCCGCGTATCCCGCTTTGCGTCATCGAGGCCAGCCCATGAACGTACCCGCGAGTTCGCTCCATCCGCGCCCACGATCCAGCGAGCCTCCGATTCCCTCAGCTCGTTCACCGGGCGGCCCCATTGCAGATCCACGCCATGGGCTTCCGCCAGCTTCACCATTTCGCGATGCAGGGTAGTGCGCCGGACCCCCATCCCGGGACCATCCGGAAAATCGGCGGCCATTGACGCATCCCCTGCGCAAAAACGAATGCCGCGGACCGGATAATGCTCGATGCTGTCCAAGTCCAGACCGATTTGCCGCGCCGCGGGAAAGCCGTCGGGCAGCATCCCCTCGCCGCAGGCTTTATCGATCGGCGGACGCTGACCGTCGGCGAGCGTTACACACAGTCCGCGTTGCCGCGCTGCGATTGCGGCCGCCAGACCCGCCGGACCTCCGCCAATCACAAATACATCGGGAACTGCCACCAGAGCCATTATGAGCCGGAGTGACGTATGTAAGACACTGGTGATTGATCAAGACCGTCATCTTCGACCTCGGGCGCGTTATCGTGCCCTTCGATTTCCACCGCGGATACAGCCGGATTGAAACCCTTTGCGGAATTCCCGCGGCGGAAGTACCGCGCCGCATCGCCACGACAGATCTGGTCCAGTCCTTTGAATGCGGCGAGATCGAGCCCCGCGAATTCGTGCGCCGGTTCGCGGACCATCTCGAGCTGCAAATTACCTACGAGCAGTTCTGCGAAATATGGTGTTCGATTTTCCTGCCCGAACCGCTGATACCTGAGGAAATGCTCCGCGGAATCCGGCAGCGCTACCGGCTTCTGCTGTTATCCAACACCAATGCGATTCACTTCGAAATGGTCCGGGAAACCTATCCTCTGCTGCGGCATTTCGACAGCCTCATCCTGTCCTATGAAGTCGGCGCCATGAAGCCGTCGCCGCGCATTTACCAGCGCGCGATTGAAGAAGCCGGATGCCGGGCGGAGGAGTGTTTCTTCACAGACGACATCGCCGAGTTTGTGGAAGGGGCGCGCCGCGAAGGCATCGACGCCGTCCAGTTCCAGTCGGCCGTTCAGATCGAGGAAGAGCTCAAAAGCCGCGGCTTGAGCTGGTAGCGGTTAGCCCAGCAGTCCGCCATGCCCGAGGCAGGCCACTTCCCAGGTAGACACCCGGTACTGCGCCAGCATCGGCGGTAACATCAGATCCACTACATTGGGTTTGAGCGACCGGAAACCTCCCGGCACCGCCATAACCGGAATTTCATCCCGATATCCCATCAGCAACAGGTTTCCCGGTTCCACGGGGGCCAGAAAACGTTCGATCGTGCAGCCGATCTTGACCATCGCCTGTCCCACGACATCATCGGGTCCGGCCGGCGCCGTAGTGGATGCCACCAGCACCACCGAGGGTCTGGCACGCATCAGATGCTGCAGTCCGCGCGAGACATGCTCCTCATTCTCGAGCACGCTGAGAAACGTGTGAGACCGTATGCCGAACCGTTCCAGCTTCTGCCGTACGATCGGCTCGAACAGGGTCCGCGCGCGATCTCCGTTCAGCGGATCGGTGTACAGCACGGCCACGCTGCCGGATTGAACGGGCCTTGCCTGCATGATAGGTCCGCGGTCGCGCAGCATATTGAGCAGACCGTCGAAATCCGACTGCGCGATGGCGAACGGGGCGCTCTTGATTGTGGCAATGCGCTGCCCCGCCGTGGCGAAGCTGAAATTCAATACCGTCGCAATCACCATTCCGCAGGTGCAGTTGACCTGGCGGAGCAGATCGTCGTCAATCAGCACGCAGCAGTTGTCCGTGGCGATCAGGTTTGCCCTTCCACCCGGCGTCAGCTGAATCTCGTAGGTTCCGCAGGCGATCTCGCCCGCCACCGCGCAAACCGCGTCGTCCTCGGCTACCTCACCCTCTTCAAGCTGGGTGACCCAGATGTGCTGCATACCTTCAATCAGCAGGACACGAATGTCCTCCTGACGCAGGATGTGCCCTTTGGCCAAAAGCTTTTTGCCGCCGGGTCTGAAAATCGCGGTGGAAAGAACTCTTCCCGCGGAGTGCTCGATCTCGATCGTCTGAGCTTTCATAGTTCCTGTTTTGCTCCAGGTCTGTCAGTGCAGTTCGCCGGAATGCGGACTGAAATACAGACCTATTGTGGAACTAAGCTAAAGATATTCTCAGAATAAATAATTAGGAAAAATACGGAGTCCATAAAGGCTCCGGCTGTGTCGTCGTTGTTAGACTGCCAGAGCCTCTGCGGGCGCCATCTCGCGCTTGTACTTACAGCCCGCCGCGGGGCATTGCAGGAAAGAACCTGCTTTAAGGTACTTTTCCACCAGATAAGGGTTGCCGCATTCCGGACATTTCTCCGGCACGGGCTTGGACCAGGCGACAAATTCGCAGTCCGGATAACGGTTGCATCCAAAGAATGTTTTCCCCCGTTTCGAGCGCCGTTCCACCACCTCGCCCTCGGAACATTCCGGACACTTAACTCCTATTGTTTTCTGCTTGATATACTTGCAGGCCGGATAATTACTACAGGCCGTAAATTCGCCGAACCGGCCATACTTCTGGACCAGATTATTGGCGCACTGCGGGCACTTTTCATCGAGCTGTACAACCGCTTTCTTTTGCGCCGCGCCGATCTGTTTGGTGGTTTTGCATTCCGGATAACCGCTGCAGGCGAAGAACGTACCGAAGCGGCCCTTTTTGAGGACCATCGGCCTGCCGCAATTCTCGCAATACTCCTCGTCGCCCTGATCGGAAAGGTCGGCCTTGTCGATATCGGGCAGATCCACTTCCAGCTCGCGGGTATAAGTACATTCCGGATACCCCGTGCAGGCCAGAAAACTACCGTGCTTTCCCCATTTAATAACGAGGGGTTTTCCGCATTTATCGCACGTCAAGTCGGTGGGTTTTTCCATCCGCTTGATGTTGGTCATGTGCTCTTCGGCGTTCCCGAGGTCCTTCATGAACCTTTCGTAGAAGTCGCCCATGGCCTCGCGCCAGTCCATCTTGCCTTCTTCGATTTCGTCGAGATCCTGCTCCATGCGAGCGGTATATTTCACGTCGAAGATATCGTTAAAGCTCTCCAGCAGCAGATCCGTAACCACCATCCCCAGCTCGGTGGGTTTGAATTTGCCGCCTTCCTTGGTCACATACTCGCGTTCCTGAATGGTGGAAAGAATTGAAGCGTAGGTGGACGGACGCCCCACGCCGTCCGCTTCCAGCTTTTTCACCAGCGTGGCTTCGTTGTAGCGCGGCGGGGGCTCGGTGAAATGCTGCACCGGCTTCATCGAGAGAAGCTTCAGCTCCTCGCCTTCTTCAACGGCCGGCAGCTTGTGAGCCAGTTCGTCGTCTTCCTCATCCTTCTGATCTTTGCCTTCCTCATATACAGCGAGGAATCCGTCGAACTTCATTACCGAACCCGTTGCCCGGAAAGTATATTCGGTCCCGCCCTTGCCCTTCACGTTCAGATCGATGGAAGTCTGATCGAAGATCGCGGGATTCATCTGCGAGGCGATAAACCGCATCCAGATCAGCCGGTAGAGCTTCAACTGGTCTTCCGCCAGAAACGGCGCCATCTCGTCCGGAGTGCGCATTGCCGACGTCGGACGAACCGCTTCGTGGGCGTCCTGCGCGTCCTTCTTCGATTTATAGATATTCGGCGCTCCAGGGACATACGGAGAGCCCCACTTGCCGCCGATGAATTCCCGCACTTCCGTCACCGCATCGTCGGAAACGCGCGTGGAATCGGTACGCATATAGGTGATCAGACCGACCGCGCCCTCACTGCCCAGTTCCACGCCTTCGTAAAGCTGCTGCGCCAGAGCCATGGTCCGCTTCACGCTGAACCGCAGTTTCCTGGACGACTCCTGCTGCAGAGTCGAGGTAATAAACGGCGCGACGGGATTCCGCTTCTTCTCTTTCGTCCCGACAGTCTTGACAACGAACTGGCCGCCGTCGATGTCGGCGACGAGCGTGTCGGAAGCCGCCTGATCCGCGATCACGGGCGTCTCTTCGCCCGCACGAATCAGTCGCGCGTCGAAGTACGGCCGCTTCTTGCCGGCCAGATTGGCGTCAATGGTCCAGTATTCCTGCTTGATGAACGCGCGGATCTCCCGCTCGCGTTCGACAATTACCCGCACCGCCACTGTCTGCACGCGGCCGGCGGAAAGTCCGCGCCGCACTTTGTCCCACAACAGCGGAGAGATCTTGTAGCCCACCAGCCGGTCCAGCACGCGCCGGGCCTGCTGAGCGTCCACCAGGTTGATATTCACCGCGGTCGGTTTTTCAAAAGCCTTCTCGATGGACTTCTTCGTGATTTCGTTAAACATCACGCGGAAGAACTTGGTGCCTTCCTTGTCGCTCTTCTTCGGCTTCAGCTCTTCCTGCAGGTGCCAGCAGATGGCTTCGCCTTCGCGGTCAGGGTCAGCTGCGAGGTATATGGAACCGACTTTCTTGGCCGCGTCCCGAAGCTCCTGCATCAGCTTCTTCTTGCCCTCGATCACTTCATACTTGGGGCGAAATCCGTTATCGACATCGACCGCCAAATCCTTCTTGGGAAGATCTTTGATGTGCCCGAGCGACGCCATGACGACGTAGTCCTTGCCCAGGTACTTGTTAATTGTCTTCGCCTTCGCCGGGGATTCGACGATTACTAAAGCTTTTGCCATATCAAATCAAACTGTGTTCTCAGAATAGACTACGGTACACGTCAACCTGTTGCCATCGACAGGCCGCCCCGTTACCAGCGGGCTACCACACTTTAACAAAGTTGCGTCCAGGAAGTTGTTTCGCCAGTCCCAGAATCTCCAACTCAAACAACGCTGCGATGATCTCAGATGGCGATGCTTCTCCGCCGGATTCGATCAGCGCCTCCATTAAAGCATCGAGGTGAATCGCCTGATCCGGCTTCAGCTTCCCCATCACCATCCGCGCCACTTGCCGATGTGGTCCGGCTAAATCTGATGCGGCCTGGTTTGCGGAAGATTCAGCGCCGCCTCCGGAGGCCGCCGTCGCGCTGCCTGCAAGCCCTTGATCCATAATCCTTTGTCTGCCCGCATCGATGAGACGCCGCTGGGCGGCCTGCGGGAGGTCCACCACCACGTCATTCCAGTCCTGCACCAGCTTGGCGCCCTGTTTGATCAGCAGGTTCGGACCCCAGCTCATTTTCGACGTGATGTTGCCCGGCACCGAAAAGACTTCCCTCCCCTGGTCCATCGCCAGCCGGGCCGTAATCGCCGAGCCGCTGTACTGCGCCCCTTCCACCACCAGGATGCCGTAACTGAGTCCGCTGATGACGCGGTTACGAATGGGGAAATTCTGCGGGAAGGCCGTCGCGCCCATGGGAAATTCCGAGACGATCAGTCCGCGGGCCGCGATCTCCGCCGCCAGTTTCTTGTTCTCGGAAGGATAGACAACATCCGCGCCGCAGCCGAGGACGGCGATCGTATTGGCTGCCGCATCCAGTGCGGCCGACAGCGCGGCCCGGTGGGATGCGGTGTCGATGCCGCGCGCCATCCCTGAAGTGATGGTCAAACCGGCGCGCGCCAGATCCCCGGCCAGCCGTTCGGCCGCCGCCATTCCATACGGCGTGGGATGCCGCGTGCCCACCACCCCGATCGATACCGAAGACAGCAGTTCGACCCGGCCGCGCGCGAACAGCACTGGCGGCGGATCGAAGATGCCGCGCAGCATCTCGGGATAGCGCGCGTCGCCGAGCGTAATCAGATGCGCGCCGGCGTCGCGCATCTTCTGTTGCTGACTGGCGGCTTCTTCGAAACTGCATCCGCTTGAGATCGATCTCGCAACGGCGGAATTCAGCCCCGCCGCTTCCAGTTCCTGGGGAGACGCGCGGAAGATGACCTGCGGCGTCTGTAGCCGCTCCAGCAACAATCCGATTCTGCGCGTGCCCAGCCCGGGCACCATGCGCAGCGCGATCCAGTAGAGTTCTTCTTCCGGACTCAAGGCCGGTTTGTTCGATGTGGTGTTTGATGTCGTAAGTGAGGGCATAGTGCCATAGACTAGTCGTTTGACCGAACCCGTCCTCTCACTGATTTTCATTGCGAAGAAGCTCAAGGACGCCAAAGCGCTCGAAGAGATTCTGATCGCGGCCGGAGTCGCCTATCACGTGGAGCCGGACGAATACGTGGGCGGCTTCGTCTTCAAGAACAAACGTATTGGCGCGTTTTTCTACGTGGATGAGGATGCCCGCGCTTCGGCGATTGAGGTGTTGCTGAAAAACGGCTATATGCCCGCCGAGCCTACGGAACCAGAACCTTAGTCCCCTCGAAATCGAACCGGAACCGGACCTCGCGCAGACCGCGCTCACTCATCGCGCGCCGCAGTCTCGCTCTGTCGGAGGCATAGAACATCAGGAATCCGCCGCCTCCCGCGCCGATCAGTTTCCCGCCCAGCGCTCCATTCTCCATGGCAAAGTCGTACATGGCATCGATGCAGCCATTGGACATGCCCGGCGATCGCGCCCGTTTCTTCTGCCAGTGAACGTCCATGAGACGGGCGAATTCGGTCGTGTCCCCGGACTCCAGCGCATCCTGCGTCAGGAAAGCCAGTTCCTTCACGGAATCGAGATTGCGCAACATTTCCGGATCGATCGCGCGCGAACGTTCGTCCTGATCCCGCAGAATGGCCGAGGCGGAACGCGAATAGCCGGTAAAAAAGAGCAGCAGATTGTCTTCGAGGTCATAACGTGTTTCCTCCGAAACGGCCAGCGGCCACGCGTCAACCTTGCCGCCGGGGCCGAAACGGAAACAGGTGATTCCGCCGCACGCGGCAGCATAGGGGTCCTGCTTTCCCACCGGTTCCTGCAACCGGCCCATCTCGATTTCGCAGGCGGCTTCCGCCAGCGCGGAGGGTTGAATCGGATTTCGCTTGTGCACGTACAAGCCTTTCAGCAGCGCAGTCGTAAAGCTTCCCGACGAGCCCAGCCCGGATCCGGCGGGGATATCGGCCATGGACGCGATCTCGAGGCCGGGCGCTTCCTCGAAGCCCGTCATCAGAAGCGCCTCGCGCACGATCGGATGTTCGATCTCGCGAACCGTCCGCACCCGTTCGAGGCGCGAATACTTAATGATGAATGCCGGCTCGAAGGTGTCGTGAATGGTGATGTAGACATAGCGGTCGATCGCCGCCGCCATCAGAAAGCCCGTGTGACCTTCGTAGTAGGAAGGCAAATCGGTGCCGCCGCCCCCCAGAGTAATTCGCAACGGTGAACGGACGATAATCACGCTGAGAAAAAGGTGCCATTTCGGGACTTTCTTCTCATGATCGTAGGAATTGACAACATCACTCCCGGGACTTCGACGTCTTCCTCCCTGTCCGTAGGGGGCATGCGGCCTTACGTCCAGGACCTGCTGCTGGGGCTTCCCCCGCTTTTCCCGGGATGGCAATTCAAGTTCTTCACGCCGGCGTGGAACGAGCCCTTTGAAACGCGCGGAACAAACGTTGAAGTGGTCGTCTGCGATGAAGTCTCAAAGTCGCGGCTGCGGCGGGTCTGGTTTGAGCAAACCCGCTTACCCCGGCTGATCGCGGCCCACAAGGTGGACCTCTGGCTGGGGACCTGCAACTATCTTCCGCTTCTGGCTGCCTGCAGGACTTTCCTGATTGTGCAATCCCATCAGTTCTTCACCAATCCCGAAGCTTTCGGAAGTCTGCGGCGTTTCTTCCTGCAATGGGTCGTCACGCGATCGGTCGAGCTTGCCGACCGCACGGCGGTCCAGTGCGAAGACGCGAAACGTACCCTTCTGAAGTATGTCGACATGCCCGCGGATTCGATATCAATTGTTTATAACCGGCTTGTGGATGTCAATGTGGACGTTAATGTCCCGGATGCCGCGCCAGGTCTGTCGGATTTAATAGGATGCGACCGGCCGTACCTGCTCTACGTCTCCGGCCTTTATCCTTTCAAAAACCACGCCCGGCTGATCGAAGCTTTTGCCCGAATTCGTCCCCGGTTTGCGGACCTGGCGCTGGTTCTGGCGGGCGGAGGACCCGACCGCGACCTTCGGTCCGAAGCCGCGCGTCATGGCATCCAGAACGATGTGATTTTCCTCGGCAAAGTCCCGCAGCCGGCGATTCCGGTTCTTTACCGGAATGCCCTGGCGTCGGTCTTCCCGTCGCTTGAGGAAACTTTCGGGCTGCCGGTCCTCGAAGCCATGTCGCTCGATTGCCCGGTGCTGACTTCGAATCGCAGCAGCATGGCGGAGATCGCCGGAGATGCCGCCGTTCTGGTAGATCCTGAAAGCGTGGACGAACTTGCCGAAGGCATGATCCGGCTACTGACGAACGACTCCGAACGCCAGAAGCAAATTGAAAGAGGGCGCGCAAGATGCCGCTACTTCACAAAAGAAAAAACAATCCGAAGCCTTGCTGCCGCTCTCGAGTCTGTAGCGAACCTGGAACCCGTCCAGACAGGCCTGATTCCGGGCGTCCCAATACGCCCCGCTGCGTAATGGCTTACACTAAGAGCGGAGGCATTTGCTCTTAACATGGGTTCCCTGGGTACGCCGGAAATCGCTGCCATCTTCCTCCTGTCGCTCTTGCTGTTTGGGCCGAAAGAACTGCCCAAACTCGGCAAGACCATCGGGAAGGCGATGGCCGAGTTCCGCAAAGCGCAATCCGAACTGAAAACCACGTTCGATCGCGAGATGAAAAACCTGGAACAGGAAACTGGAATCAAGGAACTGGTCGCCACAAACTTCCAATCCAATAACTACAACTACGAACCCTCAAGCTACGATCCCGACTACTACAGCGGCTCGTATGCGGGTTCGTATAATTCCACTGAAACCACCACCACGGCCGAAGGCGCATCCGCAACTCAGGGCGCCGGGTCCACAGCACCACTGCAGGTTGAAGCAGCGCACGGCTCGATCGCGAGCGGTCATCTCAATGACATAAGTCATCAAGGCGATGCCCATACCGCGGCTTCAACTCACCCGGAGCCAGCTCCGGCGAACGCAGGAAGTGCTGAGCACGGTCATTCCGCGCCGGCGGAGACCGCTCCACACAACGGCTAGCGGCTGACGTATAAAGATGGATTTTCCCGACGACCCTCAGGGAGCTGAGACTCCTTCCGGCGCGCCTGCGCCAGAACATATCCGCGAGACGGGCAGCGAGCCGACAGGCGAAGAGCCTGTTCCTTATCAGGATGCCTGGTCTTCCTCTGGCCAGCCGGAACCCGATTTCTCCCTGACGTCGCCGGAGCCAATTCCATCCCCATACGTTCCGCCGCCACCGGCGCCCAAGCCACCGCCACCCCCGCCGCCTCCTCCTCCCACGGAACCGCCGGACGAAGAGGAAGGGATGGCGCGCATGAGCTTCATGGAGCATCTTGAAGAGCTCCGGAAGCGCCTTCTGCTCGCCATTGGCGGAATTGGCGTGGCATTTTTCCTGTGCCTGTTCTTCAGCGATCAGCTTTGGGACGTTGTATTCGGCCCCGCCAAGGCGGCCCTGATCGCCCTCAATGTGGTTCCGCCGACCCTGAAGCTGATCAGCCCAATGGACACCTTCCAGATCTTCTGGATGAAGGTGCCGATTTTGTTCGCGATCTTTCTATCCTCCCCCTGGGTGTTGTATCAGGTCTGGGCATTTATCGCACCGGGACTTTATAAAAAGGAACGCCGCATGGCCGCTCCTTTCGTGTTGTCCAGCGCGGGGCTTTTTATCCTGGGCGGAGTTTTCGCCTATTTTATCGCCTTTCGTTACGGCCTCGAATTTCTGCTGGGCCTCGGCATCGGAAAAGGCGTCGATCCGTCGATCAACGTCAATGAATACTATGACTTATTCGTCGATGTCATGCTCGGAGTCGGCATCGTTTTTGAAATTCCGGTGCTGCTTTTCCTGCTGACGCTGATCCACGTGGCCAGCCCGGCATTCCTGGTCCGCCACAGCCGCTACGCCATCCTCGCGATCGTCACGCTGGCGGCAATTATTACTCCTACAGGCGACGTTTTTAACCTCGCCCTGTTCGCTACCCCCATGATTATTTTGTTCTATGTGGGGATATTTGCCAGCTATATTCTGGTTCTCCATCGCGAGAACAGACGCTTCCCGTGGGGCACATTCTTCAAGTGGCTCGGGATAGTACTAGTGGCTCTGGCAGTACTAACCGTTCTGATGGCTAAATATTATGGCTACCATTTTGTAGAACATTGGCCTCTTTTTGTTCGATAATGCGCTAAATAGGAGAAAGCGCGCTGTGAACAATTTGCGGGCTAATACATGGATCTTTATCGCATCATCAGTGAATTAGTTCAGGAGCGGGAAAGACTTGCGCGCATTATCGAATCCCTGGAAGGTATTCCGCCCGCCGGTAAGGCTGTCCCGCGGCCACCGGCAAAACGGCGCGGGCGAAAATCGATGGACGGCAAAGGCCGGAAAGAGGTCTCGGACCGGATGAAGCTGTACTGGGAAAAGCGCCGAAATGAGCGAAAAAACGAACCCAAAACAGGTTCGTGATCCCGAAAATCAGCCCCGCTTCTTCTGGTTACGGCCAGCCTGAGCTCGCTGGTCTAATCCGCGTCGGGCATTTGCTATATTGGAGTCGTACCGGGTAAGTGGGCGAATAGCTCAGTTGGGAGAGCACCGCGTTCGCAATGCGGGGGTCGTGGGTTCGAACCCCATTTCGTCCACCAACTTATCCTCTTTAAAATCAATAGTTACGGGCTCTTTTTTCTCGTGTACCAAAGGTGTACCAAAAATTGAAGCCATCAGGCCCGAAATTCGCTCCTGCCGGACCTTTGACCACTTCGCGTAATACTTCCGAACGATGTTCGGAGAGTTGCCCAAAATCTCCGCCGCGTCCTCAAAAGTTCCGCCCGCTTCAAGTATTTCTGTGGCCAGGGTATGGCGGAAACGATGGGCATGTGCCCCCGCCACCTTTGAGGCCTTGAATACGGTGTTCACCGTTCGGGTGGCGTCCCGAATCATTGAACGATCAGTTCCGTTTCCGCTCCAGAAAAAGTACGGCGATACGCCATCGGTTGCGCCTTTGGGCTCAGGGAGAATATCAAGCGCCTTCTGTAGCTCCGGGTGAACAGGCAACTTCACCGGCTTCCCGTTCTTCGCGGTTCGGAGGTAGAGTTCACCGTGCCGTACCCGGTCCTTTGCAAGCATGGCTACGTCCCCGATCCGAAGCGCGGTATAGCGAAGCAGCAGCACCAGCGCCCGCGCTCGCAGGCGTTCGTATGCGCCGCGTCCGATACCTTCAGCCGCCGCAACGATTTTTATTACCTCTTCGCGGGTATACGGTGCTTTGTCTGATGCCTTGATGTTTTTCGGCATCGCTACGCGCTTGGCGGGATTCCTAACGATCCAGTCGCGGTCCATGCAGAACCTGAAGAAGTGGCGCAGAATCTGAAGTTCTTTCGTCCACGTCAGAGCACTGATTTTGCGGGTGGTACGGAAAGAGTCGATTGCTGTCGCCTCTACTTCGTCGATTGTTTCAAGGCCGCACTTTGCCGAGTGGTCGTCAAACAATTTCAGAATACGGATATAGTTCCGCTTTGTGCCCACCGAGTGGTCCTGGATCGAATTGTGAAAGTCCTGGATGCACTGTGGAATCAGCCTGCAAACAGGTGCGCCGTTTTCTTCGAGCCCTGCCATTTTTCGGATTGCCCGCTGCCAGTCGCGCGTCTTGAGCGCCTTGCGATATCGTTTGCCGTTTAAATCCCCATCACACCAGATCGGGCAGGAACACTTTATGTAATCCTGGCCCTTTGCCTGGTGCTTGCACGTTCTGAGATGCCGACGGTAAAGGTTAAGCATTCGAAGCGCCTCGTACCATTTCAGATTGCCCTCACTTGAAGAAACCGACAATTCTGTCCCATGGAATCGTAATTCCCAACTTGGCCGCCGTGAATGCAATCAGCAGAAGCATTCCGACCCTCATAATCCATCCGATCGCTGCGACTCCTTTCGCGGAGGCATCATCCATAGCAACGCCAGCAGACTGAAGAATTGCAATCGGAAGTCGTACAACCCAAGCCATCCAAGCTAGGGGGTTGAACATCCGTCGAAACGCGGTTTCCCTCATGAATTCAAGCCCTCCGATGCCACGATCTACAGAGTGAATGAGCAGTTCAAACGTATGGCCACCGCTAGGAGGTAGGTCAAAATAATCATCGATTAGATCCCATTCGCGCCGAACGGTTTCTTCTACGAGTTCGCCTTCCTTGTATCGAATCTCATCTTCAGATCTACTGACGCGCGTCGAAACGCCGAGACGAAACAATATGTCTTTGACGGGTAGGATCATTTTGTTGATCTCGCGATCAAGAGCCTGAACGCCGTTAACGCCAGTAATATCTTCCTTGATCAGCGTTTCAAGCGGAGGCGCGGAATCGATATACATACCCCATCGCTGGTGGTGAATCAGCAAGCCGCGGAAACGATGAAGCACGGCAATCCTTCGCCCGCACTGCCAATACCCCGGCGCTCTAATCGCACTCTTATTTCCCGCCATAATGTGGTTTGGTGTTTCCAGTAGCCCTCCCGTGGTTCGTGGCTCCATTGAACTTGGCGTTGATGCGATCAGATCCCAGGTTTTCCCAGGTCAACTAACTTGGCGTTAAGCGCCGCCTTCCTTTTCGCCTGAGCGGCAGGCCGCACGAAATAGAAGTCGAACAACTGCTCAAGAGTTTCAAGATTCCATTCAGCTTCGCCGGACTCGACGTCCACAATATCTCCTGTGCTTTTGCTCTTCATTGGATGAGCCGCAAAATTGCCGATCGCCCTAACCGCGTGCAGGCTCTCCGCGACATCTGCTGGGAGCGTCGGAAGCGTTTCCTCTATCTGATCGTAGAGATCCCTCGCCTTTGCACCACCCTTGGTCACGAGAAGCATCTGAAGACATCGTCGGCTGAGGGCGGCGCTGGCCTTTTCGCTACTGGCCAAGACAACGCAAGCCTCGGTGAACTCAGAACGAAACGGCTCCTCAACCTCAGACGGAAGAGGTCTGGACATCGACTGAGGATAAATCATGCGCTCGAACACATTGCGGCCCTCGCGTACAGCCCTCATTGTGATAATGGCGTCGCCGCAGGCTGGGCAATTCATGTACCTTGCTAGCCAAAAACAAGCAGGGTTGCCAATTGCTGCCCCTAGTGTGAATCCGTTTTCAAACCAGGAGGGATGAATTGACTGAAGACAGTGGGGACACTTCACGGTTTACGCGCTCCTTTACTTTCAGATTGATTGTTGTTCCAACGTGCATTCGCCGCCTTCTTTGCCAGTCTGGTACGTTCCGCCGGGGAAAGGTAGATCCTGCTATTCTTTCCGCCCTTTCTTCCCAAGGCCACCGCAGCGCGATTCTTCTTTGCCATCTGGTTCATTGTCACACATGCACAGCGGTATGGATATGGGCCGGACGAACAAGACTCGCACAGCAGACTAGGTATAACCCTCCGACGAATTCATCGGAGGGTTATACAAAGACACCACTGGCCGCGCTCCCCGCCCCACGCACCCGCCTGCAACGAGCGGGGACCCGGTGGAGCTATCGTCCCCCAGATCGAGCGGGGAACACTGCCAGCTATTCCCTCACCAGCATGTCTACCGATGAGGGAAACTCGTAAGAACCTAACCACGCGGTCAACCGCCCAGGACGATACCCGGGCGGACAACCGGCATGAATCGCGCAGTGGAGATGAGCCGTCACCACAACGGCGCCCGCGCGAAACTGGACCCCGCGACAGCCGCACATACGACGGCATGCCGGGGGACGAAATCAATACACCGTCTGGCAGATGGCGAACGGAAATTGTTGACCAGTGCCGCCAAACGCGGGCTGCGCGTCGTATCTGGCGAAGGCCAAAAAACCCACCTGGCCAAAATCCGCATAGCGTTCAGCCAGGCGAAGCACGGTCATTTCCTTCACGCGGCGAATGATGTAATTCCGCAGGTCCCCGAACAAAAGAACATTTCGAGTAACTACAGGGCTTGACGGTGTTACCTGTAGCGTGTCCATCGAATTATTCACCAGCATTTTGTATCCGCCGATCGTTCCAGGTTCGCCGGCAACAAGAGAAGGCTGCCAGAGAGGGCGTCCGTACTTGTCTTTGATCTTGCGAACCGCTTTCCACGTTGAATCGTGTGCCATGAATGAACCCCCTGGACGGTAAAGCGGATCGACCGAGTGTTCCAAATTGATGAAGTCATCGGAACCGAGCCCATTAGCCGCACCGATTCCATCGTTCGGCGATGAGCCTATAGCTGTAATCAGAGTGCCGTTGTTCACGGTGGAGGTGATGATCCCCATCGGCTGACTGGATGCGGAACCCAGCCCGCTGGTGAAATCGCTGACCAGGATGCGGCCCAGTCGCTGTGCGAACTTCTTCGCCAGATAGCTTTCGAAATCGAATGCTGAATCCTGCAGAAGTTCCAGGCTGACCTTGACCATTTTGCTGGAGTATTTGAAACTCCCGAACATGATCTGACCCAAGCCCACATCGGCTGTCGTGACCTGTTGACCTTCGCCGATTCTTTCGCCGATCACGTTTGTGTCGTTGTCCGACGGAAGCGGCAACGGTGCGCCGGTTTCTGTCTCCATGAGTTCGCAAACGCCGTGATCAAAAAAAGGGCCATAGTATTTCATGGCTTCGATAATTTGGTTAATGAAACCGACCGGTACGAAAAAGCCGCTGGTAGCGCCCGGATAGGCACCCTGCCCGCCGCTGCCCATGTCGCGATACTCTTTTTCGAGAAGCGATCTCTGATCTTGGGGCATCATATTCGGCCCCATACGAAGGTATGAGGTAAATGCCTGTCTGTGCTCTTTTTCTTTCGAAGTTTCCCGCGTGGTGCCGCCGTCGATCTGCCCGCCGCGGATGACACCCAGGCCGCGGTTCTCGATCTCCTCGTACTGTTCTTTTTTTGAGGCTGCTTCGGCGATTAACGCGTTGAACTTGCGCTCTTCGGCCGAGGTCAGATTTCCCTTGTCGCTGAGTTTTTTCGCCTCGCGCAGGGCTTCGCCGCGCTCCTCGCGCAGACGTCTATTGTCTTGCATGTAAACTCTCCCTCTGTGTCTGTTAGGGGATGACTGCGCCCGCCGTTACCACTGGTAACAACTGTGCGGTCTAAGTGCGCGTCGCGTGCTAACAAAAACCCGGTGGGACCCCCACCCGCGAACGTGATTCAGCTTTACCACAAGGCACTGGCGACGCCGTCACCGGAAAACGTGCCCGGGTTCCCTGCCATCGAAGGCCAGCAGCATCCTGCGAAACCCAAAAAACAAAACTACTTACTACTGTTTTAGTATCCCACCTAAAAATCCTCCAGCGCAAGTGCTACGCGGCGTTTTCTTTTCGCCGCTCGCTCATCGGAACACCTGCAATTTTCATCGGTGCAATCCGGGTCACTGCACTCTTGGCAGTCGCCTTCAATGCACTGGTCACACCCGCACTCGCAGGGGTCTTCAGCGCGTGCGGCGCGGCTGCCGGTACCCAGACGTGCCCGAACCTCAGCGGGGACACCCTGCGGCCACAGTGACCGCGAATCCAGCGACACCGAAGTAGTTGGGTATGCCCCGAAGGCACAAATGGAAATTTCAATCAACGACACTTCTCGGATCTCGCGAACCAGTTGCAGTTCACCGTCAACGACTTCATCATTCCAACTTTCATCCCTTGCAAAAAAACCAAAGCTGGCCTGATCGACGTCGGCGCGGGCCAGGCTGATTCCCAGGTCAGTTCCCGCTGACGTTGGGGGAAGAACTACCCGGAAGGCCAAACCGTGCGCATCTTCGGACAAGCTAAGCGTTCCCGACTTAGTCCGACCTAAGACCTTCGATGTGTCATGATCTACCAAACACCGAATGTCCGGATTCTCCTTCAATGACCGTAAAAAACAACCCTGTGCGATGCGTTCGTAGAAGGGACCAAGATTTGTGGTCTGGTTGAACACTGATGCATAGCCGGATACGGAATTGCCTTTCCCCGACGAATCGGTTCTGAGTTGCTGGTTACTCTGAAAACGCCGTTCTAACATTTCTGTTCTCCTGTGGGAACCACGGTTCCCAACCTTTCAATTCACATTTCGTGTCATGGCCAGATGCGCCGAATAGGCACACCGGCGGTACCTGTCAGCCAGTGACTCGCGGCCGCGCGACTGGTGCCAGCCAGAAATCAGCAGAAATTCTTTTTCGACTGCGCCCAAAGTTTCCGCGGTCAGTTGCAACGAGAGAGCCGCCTCGACAGTCTCGAACTCACCGCACAGGTTCGCGGGCTGGTCTGGCGACAATGCCGGATAACTGGCCTCGGCCCTTGCAATTTCCGCAGCCGTGAAGGTCTTGGGGATAACGTCCCCGATTAGGTCCGCATACTCTTTGATTGCCGATTTATTCATGGCTTTGCCCCCCTGCCAGCTCAGCGTCAAGTTCTGCTTCGAGCCGGTTTGCTTCATCGCCTTTTTCCGCGGCATCGCGTCGCAGGTCCTCTACGCGGGCCTCGCAGTACATCTGAAATTCTGCGACCGTCAACTTTCGGATATCTGACGGAAAGCCAAAATGCTTTGAAACGATGCGGAACTGCTCATCTGTCATCGACGCAACCGGAATGCTGCGGACTAATTCCCTGATCTCAACGCTTGTCATTTTTCCTTCTTTCTATGTTTCTCTGCGGCCAAACGCCGATCGGCAGCGGTTCCTCGTTAAGGGGTGGCAGGTTTGCCCCACCTTTTTTCCTGAACACTGCGGACACCGCGCGCAGTAAGCTGAACTGGTCTAGGCCGCGACTCCGCGCCAGTGCTGCCTGGTTCTCGAATTCCCGTAAAGCCTCGTCTGGCGTCCAAATCATTTTCAGGTCCTTTCCCTGGATCACTTGTGGCACTCTTGCCACCAGTGATTTAACGCCCGTCGATTTCGTGATTCCATCTGAGACTCAGCAATGCCCAAATCTTGATGAACTGCGCCATGCATTCTTTTTCGACCCTCAACGCCGGGTGCGCATGCGCAACGCCCGTGGTGCGCGTGGAACTGAACATTCCCTCCGACGCGATAACCGTCCGTGCTGCGTCCGCGCGGTCGAGAGACTCCAAAGCCTGTTCGAACAGCACGCGGCGCCCTGGGCTGCGCGCCTGCGTCGGGGCGATGGCCAGCCATAGCGCCTGTGATCGTGCTGTCAGATGGGATGGTGGAACGGCTGGTGATGGTTGCTTTTTCATGACTCCCTCAACTTTTTAGTTTTTCGATCCAACCCTCATTACAAACCGGTTTCGCGCATATGTCCCCGTGTCGGTCGCGGAAGGCAATGTGTTTCGCAAATCGCCCCCCCATACTGCATAGAAGGCACACATTCGATGCTCACGGCCCGCGAAGCGTCACCAGTCACCATGTCATCAGTCGGTTTCCGAAAACCCCTTACGCGCGTCATGCGCGTACCTACATACACATCAAGTGATGACAGTAGTGACACTGGTGACATAGGTAATGAATCAGCAACATGGCGCGTCACCACTTGCCGTGCTCCGCTGGTGACAGGCTGGTGACATCGATCGATTTCCGGCGGTATAACCACTCACGCCCGTCACCTGTCCGCCGTTGAAAACGTTCCCAGCCCTGCGCCTGGAGACAGCGCGCTATGCGGTTTTTGTCTGCCTGCGTCCACTGCGCTTTCGGCTTTTCCAGACAGACCATAAGGACCTGCTCAACAGAGACCGTGGCGTGAGCAACGCTCCACTTTTCGATTAGTGGTTCCCAGGGGTCAGTCTCGTACCTTGCCCGCTGCTCAGACGATGCCTCAGCCACAAGGGCGCTATCGTCGATCCACCACGGCTCACCAGCATCGAAACGATGTTGCGCCTCAGCCCATAGCTGGTCGCGATCCCGCTGCAGGACGTCGATCCGAATTTCTCCACAACGCACAGGCCAAAACCTACGGGCACCCGTTTCATCTTTCAAATAAGCCGCGAGGTTCGTCGTTCCTATAAAAACGCTCTGCCGTGGTGCCTCTATGATTCGGCGCCCATATGGTGGGCGGAACCGATCCGTTGACCGCGACAAGAAAGCCTTCAGGCGCGATTGTTCAGCCCGTCCGAAGGCATCTAGTTCGCCCAGTTCGATAATCCAGGCACTAGCCACACCCATGCTGGCGTCCTTCGTCCCGAGTTCTGCAATTTCATCGCTAAAAAACTGTCCACCAAGCACCCGGCAAAAAGAACTCTTCAGCGTGCCTTGCGGGTTCTCAAGGATTGGCACGTGATCCGCCTTGCAGCCTGGCTTGCGAATTCGCGCAATTGCCGAGATGGCCCAACGACAACCGACAGCAGAAGAATAATCGGTATCGGCAGCACCCGCATAAAAGGTGAATAACTTGTTCAGCCGCGGGCGGGCGTCCCACTTTAGGGCATCGAGATATTCGCGTACCGGGTGAATCGGGTTGTCTTCCGCAACCGTCTCAATGGCCCGTGCGGCGATGTCAATCGAAACCAAAATCCCATGGCGCTGGAGCCAGTCGCACGTTACCGCGTCTTGCGGCTCCGACCACGGACCAGTATGACCCCAGGGAGTCGCCTTGACGGCCACGGTGCGAAAAGCGAATATGTCCCGCGCAACTACATCCGCCCATGCTGGTGCAGTGCGCAACGCTGCCAGCGCGTTTGCAAAAACCGGTCGTGGTTCGCCGCGATCACTGAGCACCGGTAGCTGACTCCGCCAGGCCAAGCCAATATCGATCACTTCTCGCACCGCCGGTATCAAGCGCGCCGCAGCGTCGTTCATGCGGCCTCCAATAGCTGCACGACAAGGTCTGTCACCAGCTCTGCATGCTGCCGGTCAGCACGCCCGCAGTCGCGTAGCCGCGCCGTCCCAACCGGATCACTGGCAAGACTCTGCTGATACGCCTGAACGATGGTCCGCGGATCGCCATTCGGCACCAGCGCCCATCGCGGGATATCAGCGATGGCCTGCTCGATGGCGTCCGCTCTGGTGGCGTCGTACCGCTGGTAGGCACGATGCAGCAGGCGCACAAGATCGGTCTTTTGCTTTTCCATCTTGATGCGCATTGCGTATGCCCAATCTGCGATGTCTTGCGCCAAGGCTGGTGCCTGTGCCCGCAGATGGATCGACTGTGCCGGGGTCAGACTTGGCCAAGGTACGCCCGTATCAGCGGCGAGTAGGCGCAAGGCGCTTACGTAGTCGCACCCATGCACCAGCATCGCCAGGTCGATTGGGGACCATCTACCGCCGCAGGCGTGGCACACCATGCGCCCCTGGTAGATCCGCGCCGATGGATGCAGGTCCGCCCCATGGATGCAGTGGTATTGACCGCGCCCGCGTGCGCGTCGAAACCCGGCCTGTACCGCCAGGGTTTCGATGTTGGCACGCTCACAGACTTGCGCCCGGATCTGGGAGAGGTCACGCATCAGACGGTAAGTTTTCGGAAGACGCGAGTGACCACAGATTGAGGAATGCGGAGCGTAAAATACCGTCGGGTTCCCCGTCGGCCTGGATTGCCAATACGGATTACGCCCGGCTCATCGACGAACATTCTCCTGATTGTGCTGGGGTGAAACTTCTTCGCTGCGGCGATTTCTTCAGGTGTGAAGACTGGTTCGTCTGTGAGATTTTGCGTATCTGGCACATCTCAAAGATGCCAGCAAAAACGTGTATTTTAAACGCCGATTAGCGTCCGAGTTTTTGGGTACTCGCCATCAAAAGCGTGTCAGTTTTTTGTTGTGAAAGTTAAACCGTGTCGCGTTCGCCTATCGGACCCCGAAGCGGGTTACGTCAATACCGAGCTTCTTCAGGTCCCCGGCAAGTTTCGCGACAATGTCCGTGGCGATTGGGGAATTGTCGTCCTTATATTTGGTTCCGACGCGCCAATGGCGGAAATTGTTGTACAGCGGGCCGAGCCGAGACTTCATATCCCGGTCGATAGTCGCCTTCCAGGCAGTAGCAAGCCCTTTCCGGTCGATTGGCGGTATTGCGCTCAACTGATCTTTCTGTTCCCGAAAATGGATTAGCTGCTTCTCGACTTCCGCGCGGAGTGGATCGCCCTTCCCCAGTTGTTCAAGTTGCGACATCAACCGGTCAATTTTCGCCTTCACAAAATCCAGCGCGTGAGCCCTTAACTGTTCCTCTTCGGCGGACGCGATCTTCGCGATGTACGCAGTCGTTTCGCGTTCATTTAGCTCCCAGTCCAGGGCTTCTTGAGCCCGCTTCCTGGCGAGTGCTTGCTCGATTAAGGTTGCGTCGTCTTTTTTCATGCCGTGTACCAAGGTGTACCAGAATCTGCGTATATGGCGTTTTTACCATTTTTGTCGCATTGCAAAATCAATAACTTACGTGTTATCATCCTTGTGGGTTGGTTCGAACCCCATTTCGTCCACCATTCATACCTTAGGTTTGGCTCTACGCACTTAATGGGGGCAGTCCTGCTTCCGACCGATTCTAAGAACACAATACCTTAACGCGGAGTCTGTAATTGTTGAAGTTCCGGAAGCCGTAGGCCTGGCGCTGCAAGACCTCCATTTTGGTGTGGAAGCCTTCGGTGATGCCGTTATTTCTGGTGAAGCGCCACATCGTAGCGATCTCTTCTCGCCAGGAGTGAAGTGTGTTGCCGAGCTGGACGAGCGGAGCAAGGCCAGCCTGGCGCAGTTCGGCAATCATACGCAGCAGGCGAGGCGCCAGTTTACGGCACCGCCGCTGAGTGAGATGCTTTTCCAGCAGCAGATAGCAGAGCCGCTGTTTGAAGCGGTAAATGGTCTCAAGAGCCGGATGTTGACTCAGATATGCTTCCAGCCGCTGGTGCTGATCGGCGCTGAGCTTGTGACGGTGACGGCGCATTAAGGAGATCAGGCCGCGATGCCTGGAACCCACCGGATCCAGATCGCGCCAGCAGGTCAGGAAGTGGTGATTGACCAGGCGGATGACATGGAAACGGTCAGCCACGATCCGGGCATTAGGGAAGTGCCGGCGCACGATGGAGCGATAGACCGCTGCCAGGTCCATGCACACCACCTTAACCAGATGCTTGCCTTCGAGGCGGTGCAAATAGCTCTCGAGCGAAGCCTCGCTGCGGCCCAGTACAACGTCATAGATGCTGTGATTTTTGAGATCGCAGAAAGTGGTGGCATAACCATGCCGCCGGGTGAAGAAGTGCTCGTCTATGCCGAGCACCTGCGGACACACCGGACTGGCGCGCTCGGCGGCTGCGCGTCTGAGATAGTCGCCGAACCACTCGATGGTGGCGCTTGCGATCCGTTCGCGTTTTGCCAGACGGCTGCGGCTGATGCCGTCAAAGTGCTTCTGGCAGACTGCCTTCCGAAAGGGCTCACTGGCCCGCATACGGGGCAAGATACCGGGAAAGCGCTGCCAGAACCTGCGACCGCAGTCCAGACAAAGCCACTTTCGCGTTTCCAGTTCCACCACACAGTGCCGAACGCCCCAGCTCTCGTGCCGCGGCCTGCGCAGCCGGAAGTCCTTCTTCCTCAGCTTCGATCCGCCGCAATGAGGACATAAAATCTCTCCTGTGAAGCGCGCTGAGATCCGTATCCTCCCGCCTGTTTCTTCAATGGATGTAATCTGATACTCGGGTAAACCCAATACCGCCTCTGATCTGATCAAACTTTTCCTCGCAAGAATGTTTTATCAGTCAGAGGTGGG
>DASZLO010000254.1:0-10332 GCA_035552315.1 Bryobacteraceae bacterium | reverse complement strand
TTCAGGGTGACGTTCCACTGCCCGTTGGCCGCTGGGTACTGGTATTCGAGGGTGCCCGCATTATAGGCTTCAGTCTGGTACAGAGCCGAATCGGCAGTGCCGGCGATTGTTACCCCCGTGCGGAATGAGTTGGGGGCTGCGGTATCTGCCGCCCAAGTATTACCTGCTGAGTCGGTGTAAGCTGGGCCACCCGCATTGAGCCGGATGGAATTGGTCTGAGCCAAGCCGGAAGCTGCAAGCAGCAGCCCCGGAAGTATAAATCGTACTGCTCCAGCGACGTGGACGAAATCGCGGCGGCGAATTGCCGTCGGATGAGCGATGTTCACAGGCGTCTATCGGCAGAATTACGCCCGAGGCTTAGCCCAGCGGGTTCCGTCGCGAAAATTAGGCGTGGTGACCTGATACGGTAAATCGATGCCAGCCAGGCCGGGCAATCCGTTCAAAAGGGCGTCGCTATTCGGGCGAGATCATCCTCCTGGCAGTGCGGTGGTATTTGCTTTACCCGCTGGCCTATCAGCATGTGGCCGAGATGCGGGCCGAGCGGGATCTTCCGGTTGGCGCGAGCTGCGTCGGGCGCTGGTACAGGCGTATGCGGCCGAGCTCAACAAGCGCTGCCGTCCGCATCTGCGCCCCACGAACAAGCCGTACCCGAATCGACGAGACTTACATCAGGATCGAGGGCGAGGACTGATACCTGTATCGTGCGCTGGACTCCATGGGCCAGACCCTCGGTTCTTTTTAGCTAGGAGCCACCGTCAGCCGTGATTCTGACTCACTGCTCTATGCCGGCCTTTACCTGTGATTCCATCGCTGAAAGCGCCGCAATATTCGCGCCGCTCGTAGATGTCGGTGTGAACACGATGCCGGGTACGGCCGTCTGCCAGATGTTCTGCCAGTAGCTGTTGCCTTCTCCGATCACGTTGTTGGTATTGAACACAACCGGCATATTGGGCTCCTGCGGATCGGCAGGAGGCTCGTAGCCCGGTTGCGGAGTGAAGATTCCAGGGCCATACCGGCAATCCCCGCCTGTCTCGGAGTTGAACACGTTGTTGGTCCAGGTGCTTGTGCGGAGATCCGTGCCGCAGCCGCTAAGCCAGGTTCCCGTGGCGCCGCGAGCGGCGGGGGCAAAGTCCTCAGCCGCGAACTGAAGGGTATTTGAGTCGAAGGTCAGGTTAACCGGAGGGCCGCCCAACTGGAACCCGATACCAAAGTAGCCGTTCGCGTACTTCGCGCCGCTGAGATCTCGCGCCCAGTTGTTCTTGAAAACATGCCAGCCGGAAATCGGGCGGTTGGTCGTCGGCTGTGTTGACTGGTCATCGTAGCCCGCCATGTTCACCAAAGCCGCCGTACTGATGACGACGTTGTTTTGGAATGTCAACCGGCGAACGGTTGCCCACGGCTCCGCATCATATTGCGTGCGGGGCACGATTACCCATGCATGTCCATTCTGGTTTTGCATCCAGGAATGCTCGAACACATTGCTGTCGATCAGGACATCCTGACAGTTCTTGCACTCGAATAGGTTTTTGATAAATACGGCAGGGCTGAGAGTTTGCCATTCGGGCGGTTTGAAAAAGTAATTGTGCCGGATCGTAATGCCGCCGGGTGTCAGGTTCGCAATCGAGGTGCCCGCGCAATCAATACAGATCGTTTCGCCTGCGCCCTCGAGGTAATTGTTCTCGATCAGCGTATTGCTGGCCGCAGTCACATTACCCAAATAGATGGCGTTGGCCTCCATGAATGTGGACTTGATGTTCGCGATGTAGTTACTTTTCGCCGTCAGGTTGCTTCCGTTCATGAAGATTCCACGTACCATCTCGCCATCGCCGCCGTGGATATAACAATCGTCGATCTCAATGTCGTGCGGCAGGTCGGCCGTGTCGGTTTCCTTGTATGTGCCGAAGCCGACCAGGGCGTAATTCATGGTGTTGCCGGGGGCCACCGTGATTTCGAAGCCGATAAAGCGGTAATGATGCGCTGCGCCCGGATGCTGTCCATTCGCCGGCGCTGTGGCATCGGTAGCGATAACGGAGCCAGAGTCCGGTGCAATCAGCTTGGGCATGTTTCCTGCGTCGGCCGGCGAAACGCGTACATTCGGGTCGAATGTATAAGCCGATTGCAAGGTGATCCAATTACTAGTAGCTCGGTTCCGCAGCGTGATTGGGCGGTTGTAGGTGTAAAATTCTGGAACAGTTATAGTTACGGCGGCGGTGGCGGAAGCATAGGAGTCGAGAACCGCCTGCAGATCGTCGTTTGCCGTGAGCGTGTACGCGATACCCGGCGATGCGGGCGCGGGCGTCGGTGTGGATGCGGGCGCGGGCGTCGGTGTGGATGCGGGCGCGGGTGTCGGTGTGGATACGGGCGCGGGTGTCGGTGTGGATGCGGGCGCGGGTGTCGGTGTGGATGCGGGCGCGGGCGTCGGTGTGGATGCGGGCGCGGGCGTCGGTGTGGATGCGGGCGCGGGCGTCGGTGTGGATGCGGGCGCGGGTGTCCGTGCAGCCGCGGGCCTCCGTACCGGTCTATCCGGCATTATGATACGAATTCGGTGATTAGGCCTTGTTGCTGCATCAGCGCTAACGGTGAGTGCCACCGCGAGTACCAATTGTCGGGTACGACTTGTCATCTGCACCTACTATCGGCGGACCTTCGGCAATTCTTTAGAATCACCGCTGGTCTCCTGTCTGAGGAATAACTGAACTAATTACTGGCGTCCCTCGTCCGATATTCGAGATAGTCGACAGGCTGGATGCGGAGAGGGCGACCCAAACAGCCTTTGGAGCTCACTGAAGAGAGCGCGGGCGGACTTCATCAAGTCCAGTGCTGCATCGAGCTCAGAGGTGGGCATGTCCCTCGGATTGATTCGCGCTGGGGGTTTCGATCAAAGAGAATTACTGCTTCGCTCATCCCGCCGGAACGCCCGTCGCGATTGTCATAGTCTCAGAACAGCGCGCAGCCTGCAAGGGCGCGCCGGTTACGGCGCAGCGGTGGCGGACCCTTGCGGGCGAGCACAGTTCTGATATCGCCAACCGCTGCCGACGGGCGGCGCAGGGGGGTGAGCGGCTCATCCTGCTGATGGGCTTTGAGCCGGGCCCTCAGGACCTTGCCAGCGCCGCGGCGATGCGGTCGCCCCATTTCATCTCGAAGCAGTTCAGCGCCTCTCGCCAGAACTGCACCGTGTGCCATTTCGCTGCGGTGTTCTGCGCAGCCATGTAAAGCAGCTTGATTGCGGCTTCTTCGCTCGGAAACGATCCGCGTGTCTTGATGGTGCCGCATCTTCACAAACAACGCATCCAAAAACACGATACGATTGGATAGATTGGTTCCAGCGGTCGCGACTGCCAGGCCCAGGGCCTGCTCCATCACCTGATCGGTCACTTCGCTGATCAGCGTGGGACTGACTTCAACTCCGTACATATCCTTCAAATGCAGTTGGATGTCGCGCGTGGTCATTCCCGGCGCATACATCGACAGGATCTTGTCGTCGAACCCGGTCCAGCGTGTCTGGTGCTTACGCACCAGCTTCGGTTCGAACTCCCCGTTGCGATCCCGCGGCGTGTCCAGTTCGATCTCGCCGAACTCGCCCTTCAGCGTCTTCGTCGTTTTCCCGTTCCGGGAGTTGCCGCTTCTCATAGCCTGGGTGCTCAGTTATTTCTGCTTTCATGGCCGCTTCCAGCACCGCCTTGGTGATCCGCTTCAGCAGTCCATTCTCGCCGACCATGTCCTCCGGACCCTTATAACCCTTTAGCAGTTCAGCGATCGCTTTCTCGTCGATTGCCATCCGTTCTCCTTATTCTCCCGGAGAACGCTTACACGGTTTCCCTCCCTTTGGGTTCCGCTCTGCCCTTACTGTCCTCCGGCTGATTGCGAACCCCGTACGGAGATCGATCGTGTTGACGATTCGCATTCGACAAACTTCGCAAAATCCGTCAAAGAGCATCCTCGGACTGTTAAAGCGAATGAACAGAATGATGCCTGCGACACGGCAATTTTTGCAAATCAGCTCTATCGGCGGGTGCTTCACGGTTTCACCTCAACGGAATACTGTTCGGCAGCTTGTAACCATTGTTTAACCGGGAGATCACGTTTGGTGCCGTACCGCAGGCGTACGTTTCAAATCGGAACGAGAGGCAGGCACGTGTGTGTCGCTCTACTGTTCATCCACAGGTGCCGTGAACTCGTGCATTCAGCACCGTCTGCGCTCACCTTGCACGATTCTCACCAATTTCTTTCTAAGCTGTCTCGAAGGTCTGGTCCCGATCCCACCCATTTTCGACAGCGTACATTCGGGTCGATAACCGTGTCTGCCTATCGAATGCAATGCCGCAGTCATTCGGATCTGGCATCAAGTAATTGATCTGATCTACTTTTCTGACCAGTCGTAAGTTGAAACAGGTTCGGTTTTTGGCCGCCCCGCGAAGCTCAACCAGGCGGGATTAGGCGATTCGGCGTTCATGAGGAATGCACCAAGCCAACGGTCCGTCTGATTGTAGTGTAGAATCGGCTCAACGGCTAATACTACTGGGTCATAAGATAACACGGACTCTAAAGTATGCCGTGGGCGTCCAAAGCTCGATGACGGTCTGGGAACCTGGCAAACAGCCCTTGCCGGCAAAAGTCCCGAGGAAAGATGGGGCGCCCTCCGCGCCTATTGCAGCGCACCACGGACATCAACCCGTCTCTTGTGAAACAGTTGGCGATGAGCCTGCCTTCCACTGCGTTGAGGGAAATCACCTGGCGTGAAAGCAAAGACAGGAAGTTGCGATCCGCTTTGCCGCCGTTCGCGTATGTCCTGCTCATCGGATTATTGGAAAGCGGAACCGCACGCCGCGGAATGGTTGCTGATCGAATGGCCGCGAGGGAATGCAGAACCGAGTAAGTACTGGATATCTACGCTGCCGCCAGACACCAGCCTTAAAGCTTTACTGAAAATGGCCAAACACCGCTGGATCATCGAGCGGGACTATGAGGAACTGAAACAAGAGTGGGGGCTGGGACACTTTGAAGGCCGCAACTGGCGCGGGTTCCACCACCACGCCACGCTGTGTATCGCAGCGTCTTCGCAATATCAAGTCCGAATCGTTATTACCCGCATGGTTTCTCCGCCCTGCCCGGCTACAGTAGCAAATCACTGTCGTTGGGCCGGGTCCATACCATCAGGTCAGAACCAATCTGTATCAGGCGTTCCCCAGTGTCGCCCGCTATCTTCCCGAAGCTGATCGGCCCGCAACTGGATGTTCTCACTGGAACGATGATCGACAGATGCCTCTGCTATCTATTATCGGCGGCAGGTTCAGGCCGGGCGTGTCCCGATCGACACGAGGCCATTCTGGCGCTGTGAAACATTTACCGGGGGGCGGCCACGAAATCGCATGACGGATTTCTTTGAAAGAGAAATCCATGTGAACGGTCCCGGTCCGCTGTGCAATCGGCGGAATCGGATCAGCCGACGCTTTCACGAGTCGATCTAACAGGCCTATTTTCATTTGTTTATGCCTCTGATACGATACATGGAATGCCACACGCGGAGTGGGATGAATGGCTCTCGGGGCGGAATGCTGTCTATTCGGTGCTGTCGATACAATCCGGCGGCCGCAGTTCGTTGCCGATTGCTGTGATGTTACTGGACGTGGTTCATGACCGGCTTTTATTCCGATTCCGCGACGACCTTGGAAACATCGGGGATGAAGAATCATTACCAATCCTCGAAGGCATGAGGGATGAACTCCCAAATTGGGCTTTTGAAAAGGGGGCCAAATCGCTGTACCTGGAGTTTCTGGATACCCTCTCGAACACGGTAACGATCAGCGATCCGGCGGAAGTTCCGCCGAATTCTGATTTACCGGATTACCTCGATAAGATTTTCGCCAAAGAAGTGGCGAACGCCCAAGTTGCGCGGGGCTGAGGCGTACTCACCCGAGCGGATGGTGGAACGCCTTCCGCAGGATCGACAGGCGACCTCCATAATGCAGCCGGAGCGATCAACCAGTCCGTATCCGGCTGGGAGAAGAGTCCCGCCGCAATTCGTGCAATTCCGTTCCGAAGCCGCAAACGGTTTAGCTGGAGAAGAGGTTTCGTTCCGCCTGGAATTCATGCCGATGTGCCGCCTGAAAAGCTTGTCGGCACCGTGATGCTTGAATTCTAGTCCGCGTTTAAGGGATGGGCTTCAAAACGGAACAATGAAAAAGGGGCGCGTCTAAAATCGCTAAAACGCGCCCGTAGAGTGAAGGGGGCGGCATCAGTCCAGAGCTTTGTGCCTCTGTGCTGCCAATTCCTGTCTTTGCTGATAAGGTGCATCAGCGGGGACAAAATCTCACAGCTTCTTGCGGGTCAGGTTGTCTTCACTGAACGGTAGAGCTGACGCAGTCAACCCGTTTGTACATCTTTGGACGGCCAGGACAGCGATCTCATTTCGGCACGTTCAATTTCTTCGTGATCCATTTCCCCGTGCCGGAGCGCCTCTTTGAGACACCAGATCGCGATCGCCACCATCAGCGCCGCGCCCGATGAGCAGCTGACAAAGACAAATGCTTCAAACATTTCGCTGCTCAAGGGACGATTTCGAGCGAGAACTACTCCATTACGACGAGGCTGAACCAATTATGATTCTGCCGAAGAAGGCTGGCCGGTTTCATGCAGAACGGTTTCCTCGTCATTGGAGAATCTCGTTTCCGGACTAACCGCGTGGCGAAGATTGCGCCAGTTCATGAACGACTGTCGAACGCGCCAGTCTGCAAGAGACAACTTGTCCATCCAACAGCCGAGGTGCGGGCAAGATCGGGTCGCGGCGAATGGAACGACAAGAGAAAGAGCGCCAGAACACGACACATAATGCATCCGTAGTGTCACTGGAACGTTGACTTTCTCCAAAATACTTGATCTGCCTAGTACCGCAATAAAATAGACAAGATGTGCCGGGCAGACGCACCGACGTTGCCGACTGTCAGCGGTTGCAATACCTCCACTCGGTCGGCCTGTTGCAGTTTGTGCGACTAGTACTTACTTGCATAAATCAAAGTAAATGAGTTGTAGTAGTGCTGTGCTCAGCAGCGGCGGGTGAGTTGATTAGAAAGCGAAGAGACGGCCGATGATAATCAGGATTGGCTCGGTCATGTGTAATATTCCTCACACATGACGTGGAAGTACAACTAAATTGTTCTCTAAAATACTAAATATTGCATCGGTACTTCCAAGCTGGTGCTATGGATAGTCGTGTTCCTACGAGGTGACCAGTCCCAAGGGCAAGAAAGGGAGCGGGCTAGCGGATTTCGCTCAGGCGAGTGACAGCTTCAATTGCCCGCAGGTCGTGGTTTTCCAGTTCCTCTGAGCGGTGCAGTTCAATGGCGTTTCTGGCCCATTTGCGAAAGACATCGGGCAGTGGCCACAAATTGCGAACGAACTCGCCGCCTCTGAATTCACTGACCTCAATTCGTTCCAGGCATTCGATATAGCCAAACACGCGCCATTCGATTTCGCCGTTCTCCAATACGTCTCCTGACAGAGGTTCGATCGTGGGGTCGCGGCCTGCTGCCATGCACGTCTATCGGCGAAACAGGGCGCAAAGTTTATGCGGCTCGTTCGCGCCAGCGTTCTCCGAAGTTTCTGTCAGCGCCGGTGCAAAAATACCCATAATTCCGGTTGAAAAGTAGTCCACCCCAGAGGTACTAACCCGAACCGATTCTAGAAACAGAGGAGGGCCGGCATGTGTTCAGGGGCAAGGACGTGGAAGAGATTCAAGAGCTCAAACGAGAAGGACTGAGTATCCGGGCCATCAGCCGGTTGACCGGGTACAGCCGGAAGACGACGAGCGGCAGATCCGCGAACCGCGAACGCTGCGGTTCGTACACGAGGCTTCCAATGTGATCCTGCTGGGACCTCCCGGTGTCGGAAAAACTCATCTGGCTGTGGCGCTGGCGGAGGCGTCCATTCAGTCCGGACAGGCCGCGTACTTCATGACCGCTCACGAGCTGGTGACGGATCTCGGGCGAGCTTACCGCGAAGGACGGCTGGATCGCCGGGTGCGCATCTACCTGGCCTCGAAGGTTCTCATCATCGACGAGATGGGATATCTGCCGCTCGACGATCTGGGCGCGACGATTTTCTTCCAGTTGATCAGCGCCCGTTACGAACGAGGAAGCATCATTCTCACTTCGAACAAGAGCTACGGCGAATGGGGCTCGATCTTTGGCGACCCGATCATCGCGACTGCGATCCTCGACCGCCTGCTCCATTATTCAACGACGGTGAACATCCGCGGCGAAAGCTACCGGCTGAAAGAACGCCGCAAAGCCGGGCTGATTCCGCTTCCGGATCAACAACAGCCAGAATCTTCTGCTGCCGCCCCGACCGGTCGCGGCAAACGGAACCATTCGTTATGAGTTTTTTCAGGCATCGGCAAATATATCAATCCGATGTGTTCTTTGCTTCAGAGCGGAGGCGAGGCCTTCATCTCCGCCAGGTGGACTACTTTTCGACCGGCAGAATGGGAAATTTTCATCGAATCTGGAAGCGAGTAGCGCTACCGTCAACGCCGATCGGCGTCAAATTGAGTCGACGCTTATCATCTGCTTCAGATCGCTTTGAAATCATATTGCCGAAATATTTGAAAAAATTTGAGAGAAATTCCTGCCCTTGAGTACATAATTAGTAATTCATTGAATGTGGGGGGGCGAAACCTGCGCTTATCATCGCCTCCCTCCTCTCCACCTTAGTGTCCTGTGCGGCTGACGACGAGTCGGATTTGATCGGCTTGCCCGAGGTCTTGGTAGTTTCACTACGATAAGACAGGGAACGAACGGCCTTTTTATTATCATCGCTGATTCGGCCGCCGGGGCGGGAATCCACTCTGCCGCCCGGGGAAATTCCTCCCTGCACGTTTGCCGAACCGGGCCGGGCCTCGCACGGCAACACCCGGGCGTTCGCCCCCGGCCTCACAACCCGGTCCGCGCGGCGGCGTTATCGCGGAACAGGCTGCCGCGCCGGATGTATTTCCTCACCTGTTTCAGAGACCGGTGGCGGGTCTGGTCCATGATGGCGCGTTCGGTGGCGCCGCCTTCCGCCGCGGCGGTCGCAAGGCCCGAGCGCAGGGAGTGTCCGGAGAAAACGTCCGCGTCGAGACCGGCCGCACGCGCAAGGCGCTTGATGATTTTGGCCAGCTGGTGATCCGAGATGGGGGTCCCGGTCACTTCCCCGCCCCAGCGTCCAACCCGGGTAAACAGATAACCATACGTGATGTTTGAGCGCTCGAGCCAGTTTTCGAGCGCCCGCACCGGGCAGCTTTCCGGGTACGAGCCATAGGGTAGACCGATCGTGTGGCCCTCGCCTTCGGGATCGGTTTTCGAGCGCGGGATGGTGATCACGACACCTTCATCGGTGAAGCGGACGTCCTCGTGTCGCACAGACACGATCTCGCTGCGGCGGAAGGCGCCGGCGAAGCCGACGAGCAGCAGAGCCCGATCCCGGGCGGCCCGCAGATCGTCGGGCATTCCGGAAAACATCTTCCGCAGCAGTTCGGCCGAAAGCGGCTCTTTTCCCTTTTGCGCAGTTCCTTTCGCCCGGCGGATGCCAGCCATCACCGTGCGCACGAGCTTGTCTTCGACCGGATTGGGAACGCCGGCCAGCTGGTGCGCCTGGCTGATGGCGGCGAGATGGCGCTCGATGGTATTGGCCTTCAGGCGGAGGGAGGCATGGGCGGCGTAAGCCGCCACCGTGGCGGCTGTCGCCGGCAGGGCGGACAGTTCCCTCGCGCTCGAGAAGGATGCAAACGACCGCCAGTCGGACCGGTAGGCCTTCACGGTATTGCTGGCTTTGGCGGCGCGAACGAATTTTTCCGCCTCGGCGAGGAAGGGCGCGAGGGGATCGGGCGCGGGAACGAGGGCGGAGGAATCGGCCAAAGAGCATGATAGCCGGGGGGGCGGTCAGATTCAATAAGCAACCCTTATCGGAACCGATAATTTCGGCTTTTGCAACGACCGTTGCAGACCTTATCGAAAGGGAGTAGGCTCAAACAGGATCCCGCTTTCGCCGCATTTTCAGATACTTATGCCCGCCGCGCCCCTCTACGCCCACCGCCTTGAAGAAGCCATTGCCATCCTCCGCTCGCTCGACGCCGAGTGGATCGACCGCCGCGCCTTCGAGGAAATCCTCGCCATGAGCAAGTGGACGGCGTGGCGCCTCCTCAAAGCCTGTGGCGCGGAAAACGGGCCCGGCGGCGCGCTGGCGATCCGGCGTACGGATCTGATCGAAAGGCTCGAGACGCTCGGCCGGGACGGCCGCCTTGCGCCCGAGATCGACCGCCGCGCCCGCCTTGAAAATGCGCTTGACGGCATGCTCCGC
>DASZLO010000253.1:0-36842 GCA_035552315.1 Bryobacteraceae bacterium | reverse complement strand
TGGATGGGAACTTCAGGTCAAAGGTGGCCGAAGCCTTGAGCAGATTGTGATCGACTGCGGATCGCCGACTTTCACGGAAGACGACATCCGGGAAGCCAAAGAAACCCTTGGCCTTTGAGTTGTCAAGTAAGTTATTGCCCTAATTAACGGTTCCGCCGCGCTTCTTCACGTCGATATTCAAGCGCTTGATCTTCTGATTCAGCGTGGACAGCGGCACCCGCAGAGCTTCGGCTGCCTCCGTCTGGCTCCAGTTCACGCGCTCCAGCTGATCGCAAATCGTGCGGCGTTCGAAGTCCGCCACAATTTCAAACAGCGACGCATCCGGAGGCAGCGCGCCGTTCTCGCTGCGCCGCAGCCGGATGCCGCCCGAATGCAGCAGATAATCCGGCAGCACATCCAGCGGAATTATCTGCGAGGCGGCCAGCACTACCGCGCGCTCCACCACGTTTTCCAGCTCGCGCACATTGCCCGGCCAGGTGTGGTCCAGCATCAACTGCAGGGCTTCCGGCTCGAAACGAAGCAGGCTCTTCTGCCCCGCGTCGAGAAACTTGTCGTTCTCTTTGCTGAACTTTTCAAGGAAGTGCTGGATCAGCAGTGGAATGTCCTCGCGGCGATCGCGCAGCGGCGGCAAATTGATGTTGATGACGTTCAGCCGATAGTAGAGATCTTCGCGGAATTTCTTCTCTTCCACCATCTTGCGCAAGTCCGCATTCGTCGCCGCCAGAATGCGCACATCCACCTTCATGACTTCGTTGGATCCCAGGGGCGTGAATTCCTTCTCCTGAATCACGCGCAGCAGCTTGGCCTGCGTCTCCGGCCCGATCGTTCCCACTTCGTCGAAAAAGATCGTGCCCTTATTGGCGACTTCAAATGCGCCCTTCTTGTTGTAAACCGCGCTGGTGAACGCGCCCTTCACATGCCCGAACAAAGCCGACTCCAGCAGATCCGTCGGCAACGAACCGCTGTTCACCGGAACAAACGCATGATCCACGCGCGGCGAGTTGGCATGAATAGCCTTGGCGATTAACTCCTTGCCAGTCCCGGTTTCGCCCGTTACCAGAATCGTGGAGCGGCTGGGAGCAACCTGCATCACCAGATCCAGCACGCGCAGCATCCGGTCGCTCTTGCCGACGATGTTCGGAAAACTGTAGCGCTGCTTGAGCGCCCGCTTGAGCTGCGTATTTTCGTCGAGCAGCCGCTGCCCCGCGATCACCCGATCGATCTCGATCAGCAGCTTTTCGTTGTCCCACGGTTTGGCGAGGTAATCGTTGGCGCCCAGCTTCACCGCCTGCACCGCCGCCTCCACCGTCCCGTAAGCGGTGATCATGAAAATCGGCGTGTGCCGGTCGCGGTCCCGCACATCGCGCAGCACTTCCATGCCGGACTTGTCCGGCATCATCAAATCGAGCAGCACCAGATCGTAAGCCCGCGACTCCAGCTTGCGCTCGCCCTCCGCCGCGTTCGGCGCCAGGTCGATCTGATAGCCTTCCATGTCCAGCAGCGTTTCCAGACTCTCCCGAATCTCGACCTCGTCGTCGATGACGAGAATTCGTCCTCTGCCGTTTTGCCGCGAAGGTAAAGCCCCACTCATCAAACGTGCACCGCCTTCCGGACCGCCGGGAATTCCAGCCGGAAACAAGTCCCTCCGCCGGGCCGCGAAAGTGCTTCAATCATCGCGCCATGCTCCTGAATAATTCCGTAGGTCACCGACAGTCCCAACCCGGTCCCTTTCTTCGCCGACTTCGTGGTAAAAAATGGATCGTAAATGCGGCTCAAATGCTCGGCTGCAATGCCGTGCCCCGTATCGATCACTTCCACCACAACACCCGCGTCGCCCGAATTTGCCTGTCCCGGCTCGCGTCCCGCTTCCCGCACATAAGTCACGACTTCAAGGACGCCGCCCGGCTCCATTGCGTCTCGCGCATTTAGAAACAAATTCAGAAACACCTGCTGCAGCTTGCCCGGATTCCCCAGCACCGCCGCCAGGCTGGAACCGAGCTTCGTCCGCACTTCGATGCCCGCTTTCTTCATCTGGTGCTCCAGCAGCGAAAGCGTCTCCTGAATCACCCGGTTCAGTTCCACCTGCGCCATCTCAGCCGTGGGCGTCTTCGAGAAATTCAGCAGCGAATTGACGATCTCACTGGCCCGGAACGTCTGCCGCGCGATCTTTTCCAGCATGCGCGACTTCTGTTCGTCCCCCGCCACCTGCTTGGCCAGCATCTGCGCGTAAGTGGAAATCACCGCCAGCGGCGTATTGACTTCATGCGCCACGCCCGCCGCCAGCAGCCCGATGCTCGACAGCTTGTCGGCCTGCACCAGACGCCTTTCCAGCTCGGCGCGATCCGTGATGTCATCGAAAATCACCAGCCGGCCGATCTGCTCCAGATCGCGCGAAACCAGCGGCGCAATCGCGATGTTCATCGTCGACTCGCCTTTGCCCGTCTCCAGCGCGAATTTGTCCAGATGATGGATCCGCATCTCGCCGCGGGTGAGCTCAAACTGTTCCACCAGACTTGCCGGGAAAAGCTCCGTCAGCGTGCGCCCCACCGCGTCTTCCCGGCCAATGCCGCTGAAGCGCTCCATCTGCGTGTTCCAGCTCTCCACCCGGTCGTCCAGCCCCGCCGCCAGAATTCCCACGTTGATGGATTCGACGATGTTCTCGCTGAATTCCTTCAACCGCTCGTACTCGCCCACCTTCTGCTTCAGGGACAGATAGAGGTTCGCGTTCTCGGTCGCGATGCCGACATAGTTGGCCAGCGTCAACAACAGTTCCACGTCATCGCTGGAAAGAAATTCGCCCGTCTCCGTACGGCTGACGCCAAGGAATGCGATCGTGCGGCCGCGCACCGTGCACGGCAGATAGTAGTTCAGATCCAGATCGGCGATCGTCTGCCGCACCGAAGCCCGCCAGCTTCCCGCCACCGCGTCGAGGTGATAGCGGGTGCGTTCGAAAAAGATGTAGGGGCCGGTCTGCGGCCAGTCGAGAAAACTCAGGTCGAGCGATTCGGGGGAATGGAGCGGCCGCGCGCTCGATCCCATCGACATGCGCAGACGCCAGGTGACCCCCGCCGGAGCGGCCCCATCCGTCACGCCCGCGCTTTCCGCGTCCGCGAGGAAGAACGCCACATGCCGGATCGACAGCGTCTGCATCAGGCGATCCGCCACCGATTGCAGCATGGAGTCCAGATCGGTTTCCGAGTTCAATTCGCGCGCAAACTCGATCAGCGTCCGCCGATAGTCGTAGCGATCGCGATAAAAATAGCGGTCGAGGCGCTCCTGAATCCAGTTGCGCAGCGGCTGGAACAGGAAGGTCGCCACCAGCATCACGCTGATCAGGCCCGCGGTGCCCAGATCCTTGAAGTTCTTCTGTACCAGGCTGCCCAGCGAAAACACCAGCGCGTAGAACGCCGCCAGCACCACCAGCGTGGCGAGCGTATAGGCGTACCCGCGGCGGAAAATCACATCCACGTCCATCAGCCGGTAACGCACGATGGCGTAAGCGATGGTCAGCGGCATCAGCGGAAGAGTGGCCACCGAATAATTCAGGTATGGACTCATCTGCACGTCGAACACAAACGGAATCGCATACAGGATCGCGAACGGCGCAAAGCCAAAAAGCATCCCGTTGCGCAGCCACTTCAGCTGCTGCCGGATCACCGGATCCTCCGAAGCCCGGTACCCCGCCTGCAGCACCACCGCGCTGAGGAGGTACGCCAAAGTCAGCAACCCCATCCAGGATCGGTCCAGCGCTTCCCGGATGTCGAGCGAAGAATTCCCCGGCGAAACCATCAATCCCGACGTAAACGCCATCGCGGTTATGGTGAAAATCACGCCGGGGACGTAGAGCAGCGGAGCGACCCAGCGCCGGTACCAGTGCCTCGGCTCCGGAAACGTCAGGCAGAAATGCAGAAACAGCGTCGGCGCCAGCCAGCCGGCCACCAGGTTGCCCCAGTAAATCGCAATGTCGAAGCCGTTCAGCTTGCCCGTATAGTTAAACCCGAAAAAGACGAAGGAGATCAGGCAAAAAACGTAAAAATGCAGCGCCTTATAAGCGCTGCCCCGCCGGAAATAAACGAAGAGGCCAATCAGAAGATAAGCCGCTCCAACCAGATATTTCCAGGTAATGGCGATACCGCGCGAGGCCTCCCCCACGATTACCGAAACCGGCACGTCCACGCCGTCGCGGCGCACGATGTAGGCGGCCTTAGCCCACGCCCCGATGTAAGCGAGCCGCTGCGGAACGTCGCCCGTGGTCCGTACCGGACCCGCCTGAATGAACTCAAGAACGTCGCTCGCCCGGATTCCGGCCCGGTCCGCCGGACCGTTCGGCGTCACCCGCATCGCCACCACTTGCCCGTTGCGGTCGGCCCAGGTCACCCCGTCATCCGGCAGTTTGAACCGGTGAATCTGCTGATAATTCAGCACGACAGCAATCGCGGCCGCGATGGTGAGCACGGTCAGAATGGCTGTCGAAAGCTGAAATTTCAGTTCTTGAAGCATTGTTCGCGCCAGGGATTTGTGCGTCCGGGCACACCTGTCTTTAGCAATTCATTGCACTTCGGATGCCAGAAAATTCCATAAATAATCTAAGCATATTTACTGAAAACAAATCGGTTAACAAGCAGACAACACGGCCAAATTCCATTTTTGGAATCATTGTCTATCGTGACAGACGGGATTGCGGAATTTAAATTCCGCAGCCTGGCCGCTGCAACCGCATCCACTCGACGAACTCAGCGGGCGCCTTCATCGTGGAGAGACGGCTCTGGCGAACCAGCGCCCAGTCGGCGAACTTGCCGGACTCTTTGATTTCCTTGAGCGTCATGGGCGGCTCGATCCGGCCGCGGTACTTAAAATCCGCCACCGCCAGCTTCGGGTCTTTCGGATCCGGACGGCCGGCGCCAACGATATCGGCCAGTCCTACAATTGCCGCGTCGCCCATGCTGTGATAAATGAAAACACGGTCGCCGGCTTTCATTTCGCGAATGGCCCGGAGGGCCTGCGGGTTCTTGACTCCATCCCACACCGTTTGCCGGTCGCGCTGCAATTGGTCTATCGGATACGTTTCAGGGTCTGTCTTGGCTAAAAAGAACCCGGTACTGGCAAGTACTGCCGCTGACATAAACCTAAGTATATTCTGAACGACTACACAACTTGATACATTGAAGGGAGTATGAAACTCCGGATGAAGGTCGTTGCCGCACTGGCGACTCTGCCGCTTCTTTGCAGCGCGCAAACCGCTCCCCCTTCTTCTTCGAGCTCCGAGTCCCAGGCGCCGGCCGCTTCGGATCACGCAACGGTGCCGCCCGATTCGCCGAGGCCTGCGACCGAACCCATTGAAAAGGCCGCGAAAACATCCGAAGCTTCTGAAACACAGTCCGCTACGCCGTCTCCGGATGCCTCTCTGGCGCCTCCGCCCGTCAGGAAAGCCGGCAGCGGCACCAACAAAGAATCCGCCGCGGCCGGAAAGTCATCTTCAAATGCCTATATAATCGGCCCGCTCGACGTCCTCTACATAAAAGTCTGGAACAATCCGAACCTGACCAACATGGTGGACGTGCAGGAAGACGGGATGATTTCCATGGCGCTGATCGGCCAGGTGAAAGCCGACGGACTGACCGTTGAACAGCTGAGAGACACGCTGGCGACGAAACTCAGCGACTACATTCAAACCCCGGAAGTCACCGTTCAGGTCACGAAAAATAACAGCAAAACGTACTACATCATGGGTCAGGGAGCGGGACGGCAGGGCGCTTTCCCGCTTGCCAGAAAGACGACCGTTTCCGAAGCCCTGACCAACGCCGGCGGGTTCGGCCCCTTCGCCAACCTGAAGAAGATTTACGTCCTCAAGAAAAAAGAAAACTACGAAAAGAAACATATGTTCAATTTCAAGGATGTGCTGGCGGGCAAGCATCTGGAAGAGGACATCGAAGTTCAGGATGGCGACAGGATCATCGTTCCGGAATAAATCGGAGGTTTGAGTTTCTATGGCTACTGCATCCAACTATGTAGCAATTTCGCGCCGTACCCTCGACATGGAGGATTACATCGATGTGGCGCGCAGGCACGTCGGATGGATCATCGGACCGACCTTTGCCGGCCTTGTGATTGCCTCCGTCGTCGCGCTGGTAATGCAGAATGTTTACATCTCGGAAGCCGTGATGCGAATCACCCCTTCCCAGATCTCCTCGAATATTGTTGCGTCCACAGTCAATCAGCATCTGACCGAGCGCATTCAGCAGATGCAGCAGGAAATTCTGAGTCGCACCAGTCTTTCCGCGATCATCACGGATCCCCGGCTCGACCTGTATAAGGTCGAGCGGTCCAAAGAACCCATGGAAGACGTGATCGAACAGATGAAGAAGGATATCGGGATTCATATCCTCGAATTGCCCGGCACCACTTCGGATCGCGCCGCGTCGGCTTTCCAGATTCAGTTTTCTTATCCCGATCCGCACAAAGCCCAGCAAGTCGTGCAGACGCTCGTAACCAAGTTCAACGACGCCAACGTGACCACGCAGCATACCCAGCAGCAAATGGTGACCTCATTTGTCCACGACGAACTGACAACCGCGAGGGCCAATCTCACGGCTCTCGATGCCGAGTTGACTAAATTCCGCATCGAGAATACCGGAAAACTGCCCGAAGAATCGTCGATGAATATTGCGCAGCTGACCTCCCTGCAACAGCAGGCCGCCACTATAAACGACTATCTGAACCGGGAAGCGCAGGAAAAGGTTCAGCTCGATACGCATCTGGAGACTTTGCAGGGCCAGCTCGAACTGCTTGGCATGTTCGACAAAGAAGCAGACGTCACGGGCCCCGTGGCGCGCCAGAACGAGCGCCTTCTTCTGTTGAACCGGCAGGTGACAGATACCGAAGCGAACGTCGCTCAATTGCGGCAGATCTACAAACCGAATTATCCCGACGTCCGCGATGCGGAGAAACATCTTGCCGAACTGAAACGGGAGAGGGACGAGCTCCAGAAAAAACAGGACGCCGAGGAAGCCAAGCCGAAAGAGCCGGTAAAGAAGAAAACCAATTACGCGCAAGCCCAGTCCGCCAGCGCCATCCAGGCGCAGATCGATGCGTCGAAAGCTTCCGAGCAGTCTCTGGAGATGGAGCGCAGGAACAAAATGCAGGAGCAGCAGCGCATCAATCAGAAGATAAACGAATATCAGGCTCGCCTGCAGGAAACCTCGGCTATCGAGGCGAAGTATCAGGATCTGCTCCGCAATGAAAAAACCGCTACCGAAACCCTGCAGACCGAGCAGGCCAAAGAGTCGCTGGCCGCGCAGAACGGTAAACTGCAGGAAGTTGGAGGAGGCGAGCGTCTCGAAGTGCTCGATACCCCGAGCCTGCCTTTGAAACCCTCCGCGCCAAAACGGTATCAGGTCATCGGCGTCGGAGTGGCGCTGGCGTTTGTCGTCGGGCTTGCGCTGGCGGGCGTTCAGGAAGCCCGCGACACCTCTCTCAAGAATTTGAAAGACGTGCGCGCTTACACCAATCTTCCGGTCCTGAGCAGTATTCCCCTGCTTGAAAATACGATGCTGGTGCGGAGAAAACGAAGGCTGGCGTATCTGGCCTGGTCGGCTGCGGTGATTATCGGATTGCTTGCCATCGGCGCGGCGGCGTACTATCACGCCACCGTCCTGGCTTAGGAAGTCAGGGTCCTGAAAATGAAAGTTGACTCATGAGCCGCGTTCACGATGCTCTGCGAAGAGCGGAACAGTTACTGGAGTCGGGACTCGCCGAAGGGCAGTCGATCGACGATCGCCGCGCTGTTGTGCTGGCCGATGAAAACGGCTTGGCGGAACGCGATTCGCCCATCGATATCCCCAATCAGAACGGCGCCGGTTCCGGTCTGGTCCGCACCGATTCCAAACAGCTCGATGTGGACTGGCGCAATTTCCTCGCTCGCTGCAAAATCGTCCCCTACCAGCCCGCCCCCGAAACTCACCTGATCGATCCCGAGCGGCCGCATGAAGTGCCCGCCGAGGAATTTCGCAGCCTTCGCACGCGCCTGAACCATCTGCAAAGCCAGCAGGAGCTGCATTCCCTGGTGGTCACCAGCGCCTCGCCCGCCGAAGGGAAAACGTTTACCGCCGTCAACCTCGCCCTCGCGCAGGCGCAGCTTGAAAACGCCGTTCTGCTCGCCGATCTCGATCTCCGCCGCCCCACCATTCATAACCTGCTGCAGTGCGAGCGCGCCCCGGGGTTCTCCGATTTTCTGCTGAACGAACGGCCGCTTGAAGAGTGCGTCCGGAAGATCGGCTCCACCAATCTGTATTTCATGCCCGCCGGTTCGCAGGTCAAGAATCCTTTGGAAATCCTGAACCTCCGGCATGTGAAACAGACCCTCGACGGTTTGCGGAAGATCTTCAACTGGATCATCCTCGACACGCCGCCGCTGCTGTTCTCGGCCGACGCCAACCTGCTTTCGACCATGACCGACGGAACGCTCATCGTGGTGCGCATCGGCTCCACGACTTACGACAACGTGATCCGCGCCATGCAGACGCTTTGTGAAAACAACGTGGTCGGAATCGTGGCGAATGGCGCTCGCGCCGGCGAGCTTTACAGCAAGTACACCTACTACTATTCCAAGCCCGACGAAGAAACCGAAGCGGAACCGGTCGAAGAAGAATAACCCCCCGGCTCTTCTTAAAGACGGTGTTTACCAGTCCATCCGTTTGCGCAGTTCCGTCACATGCGCGGTGTGGTGTTTCCCGTGCCATGCGTAGATCGCCAGCACCTGTTCGAGCGGCAGACGCCCCATCTCCGGGTGCACCATCGCGCGCTTCCAGTCTTCCGCGGAAATGCCCCGCAGCAGAATCACCCAACGTTCGTGCAGGCGCTCCAGCAGCGTCAGTGACGTCTCAACAGGAGTTTCGACGGCGTCGTTCAACGTGGCCCACGCGGCTTCGTTGTAAGGTTTGATCACCGGCTCGGCCTCCGTCAGCGCAAGCTTGAACCGGATGAAAGCGTTCATATGACTGTCGGGGACGTGGTGAATTACCTGCCGTACCGTCCAGCCTCCTTCGCGATATGGGGTATCGAGCTGCTGCGGCGAAAGTCCCGCAACAGCCGCCCGGAAAAGCGCCGGAGCCGCCGCAATTTCGCCGATGAAACTGTTGCGTTCCGCCTCCGTGAGATTTTCCACCTTCGGAAACCTTCCAACCGGATAACGCGGGTCTGTGCCAACAGCGCCTGTGCTCATAGAGTCTCTCCTTTGATCAGGTCCTCATAAGTTTCGCGCTCGCGAATCACCCGCCACCGGTTCCCTTCCACCAGCACCTCAGGCCCGCGCGGCCGCGAATTATAGTTGGATGCCTGCACAAAGCCATAAGCTCCAGCCGAAGCCACAGAAAGATAATCCCCCGGCCCGACCGCCGTCATTTCCCGGTCGCGCGCCAGAAAGTCGCCGGTCTCGCAGATCGGCCCCACCACGTCGGCCACGATCTTTCCCGCGCCGCTTCCGTCAACATCCTCCCGCAACGGAACAATCGCATGATGCGCGCCATACAGCATCGGACGAATCAGATCGTTCATCGCCGCGTCCACCACCACGAATTCCTTCGACGGCGTGCGCTTGCGGTAAAGCACCTGCGTCAGCAGAACCCCGGCCTGGCCCACGATGGACCGGCCCGGCTCCATCATCACCGTCAGCCCCGCCTTCCCGATCCGCGACCGCACCGCCGCCACGAATTCACGGATGGCTGGCGCGATATGGTCCGGCTCATAAGCGATTCCCAGTCCCCCGCCGAGATCCACATGGTCGATGTCGAGCCCGTCCGCGCGCAGCGTTTCCACCAGCCCCATCACCTTGCCCGCCGCTTCGAGGATCGAGGAATAATCCAGAATCTGCGACCCGATATGGCAGTCGACGCCGGTCGCCCGCAAATGCCCGAACGCCTTGGCGCGATGATAAACGGCCGGCGCTTCGTTGATGTCGATGCCAAACTTGTGATCGCGCAGGCCGGTGCTGATGTAGGGATGGGTCACCGCATCCACATCCGGATTCACGCGCAGCGCAAAGCGCGCCACTAGGCCGAGTCTCCCCGCCACCGCATCGATGACGCCCAGCTCCGGCTCGGACTCGCAGTTGAAATTGCAGATCCCGCTGCTTAGCGCCAGTTCGATTTCAGCCGCCGTCTTCCCCACGCCGGAAAACACCACGCGCGCGGGATCGCCTCCCGCCTTCAACACCCGGAACAACTCACCGCCCGAAACGATATCGAAGCCGCAGCCTGCGCGCGCCAGCAGCGCCAGCACGCCGAGAGAAGAATTCGCCTTCACCGCGTAGCAAACCATGTGCGGCATATCGCCGAACGCGCTGTCGTAGGCGTGATAAGCGTCCAGAATCACCTGCGCCGAGTAGACATAGCAGGGCGTTCCGGCTTGCTTCGCGATAACTTCCAGATCCACGCCTTCGCAGAACAGCCTGCCGCCCGTGTAGTGAAACATCAGGCCACCCGCATCACAATCAGCGTCTGATCGTCGAAGCGTTCCGTATTGAAAGTTTCCAGATCCGCAAAAATAGTGTCGATGATTTCACTTGGCGACAGACCGCAGCACCGCTTCACGACTTTCGCCAGACGGCCCCGCCCGTACTCTTCGCCCGCCGGGCTGAGGTGATCGGTGACTCCATCGGAGAACAGCACCACAATGTCGCCGGTCTGAGCCTGAAACGTGACTTCGTCATAGTCGCGATCCGGCAGCAATCCCAGCGGCACTCCTTCCACCTGCACCTTGAGAATCTCTCCGGCGCGGCTCACCATGGGCGGCGATCCGCCCGCATTGGCCATGGTGAATTCCTTGGAATGCGCGTGCCAGAGCAGCAGCAGCAGCGTCACGTACCGGCCTTCCACTTTGCGGTGCATGAGCGCCTCGTTGAGCGCTTTCATCAGTTCCGCGGGCCTGCGGCGGCGGGGGGCGAGTCCGCGCATGCGTCCGTTCACCATCGCGCCGTAAAGCGCCGCAGCCGCGCCTTTGCCGCTGGAGTCGCCGAATGCAATCACGAAGTGGGAACCCTGATGCTCGTAGAAATCGTAAAGGTCGCCGCTGATTTCGCGTGCTGGCCGCAGCCCGATCGCCATCTCCAGCCCTTCCACGGCCGGGGCCTCGGAAGGCAGCAGCACAGTCTGCAGTTCGAACGCTGCCTTCAGGTCCTCCTGCATGCGGCGCTCGCGCTCCGCGATTTCGTGGTACAGCCGCGCGTTCTCGACCGCGATGCCGATCGCCGGGGCGAGCAGCGTCAGCGAGCGCGCATGATCTTCCGTGAAGTAGCCGATCCGTTCGCTCTCCAGATTCACCACGCCAATCACGCGATCCCGCACAATCAGCGGCACTACCATCTCCGACCGGATTCCCGGATGCGTGGCGATGTAGCGCGGATCCGCCGTGGTGTCGTAAACGCGCACCACTTCCCGCGAAGTGGCCGCCGCGCCGGTGATTCCCTTCCCCAGCGGGATATTATCCAGATTGATGCGCTCGTCGTAACGGATGCTGAAGCGATGCTTGAGCAGTTGCTGATGCTCGTCCACCAGCAATACGCTGAAGGCGTCGTAATTGATCAGCCCGCGGACGCTCGAAGCCACTTTGCTCAGCAGCTCATCGAGATCCAGAATTGACGAGAATTCGTGCGAGATCCGCGACAGCGTGCTAATCAGACGAAATTGCCGGGCGCCGCGCGTATAAAGCTGCGCGTTGTCGATCGCCGCGGCGATGCGCCCCGAAATCAGGCTCAGCATGGCGCGATCGTAATCCTTGAACGCATCCACCCGCGTGGCCTGTACGTCAATGATTCCGATCATTCTCTTGCGCGCGATCATGGGCACAGCCAGTTCGCTGCGCACCACGTCGGATGTGCTCAGATAACGTTCATCGGTCCGCACATCCCCCACCAGCACGGGTTGCCGGGTCGCCGCCGCCACGCCCACCAGACCCTCGCCCAGAGTGATCGCAAGATTCCGCACCACCTCTTCGCGATGACCCGCGGCGTACCGGATATACAGAACTTTGCGCCTCTCGCTGAAAAGCAGAATGGCGAAAAGATCCCAGGGGATCACGCGGCGGATGATTCCCGCCAGCGATTCGAGCAGAGTATCCAGATCGAGCGACTCGGACGAAACGGTGGCGATCTCGAGCAGAAAGTCGAGAAGATCGCTGCGTTCGCGGAACCGAACCGCCGGTTTTACGCGGGACACGGCCATCTTATGGCGCTTCCGTTTCCTGCACGATCGCCACGCTGGCGCTTGCGCCCACGCGGCTCGCCCCCGCCGCCACCATGGCCCGCAGATCGTCCAGCGTGCGAACGCCGCCCGACGCCTTCACTCCCATCGACGGACCCACCGCTTTGCGCATTAGCGCGATATCGGCGACGGTCGCGCCCGCCTTGCTGAATCCGGTGGACGTCTTCACGAAATCCGCGCCGGCTTTTTTCGAAATCACGCAGGCCAGCGTCTTCTGCTCGTCGTCCAGCAACGCGGTTTCGAGAATCACCTTCACGATGGCGCCGTGCGCGTGGCTGGCCGCAACCACCGCTTTGATATCGTTCTCAACCGCGTCGCTGTTGCCCTCGCGGAGCGCCCCGATATTGAGGACCATATCGATTTCCTGCGCGCCGTCCTCGATGGCCCCGAGCGTTTCAGCCACCTTGGAGGCAGTGCTCATAGCGCCCAGCGGAAAGCCCACGACGGTGCAGACTTTGACCGGCGAGCCGCGCAGTTCACCGGCTACCAGAGGAACCCGGCAACCGTTCACGCAAACACTGGCAAAGCCGAATTTCAAAGCCTCGGCGCAGACCTTCAGCACCTCATCCTTCGTAGCCTCGGGCTTCAAAATGGTGTGGTCGATCAGACGCGCGACTGCGGGGTCGAATGCCATGGGAATTTAACGGTAATTAAAGCGGAAAAGACCAACGTAGCACAGCAATCCGGATGGTCCCGAAATCCCGTAAAGTCCTAATTTTCGCGCTGGCAGGGCTTCTGGCCCTTCTGTGCAAGAAGCTGCGCATATTCCTTCAGCAATTTCCCGTCGTCCGGCTGTTGTCTAAGTCTCGTGTATCCGTCCGATTGGGTAATGCTGTCAAAGCGGAACACCCGAGGATGTATCGGCCAAATCCAAGAGGGCACGAAGATCGGTCTGTAGCAAACAAGCAGTCCAATATCAGCGCTTGTGAATATTGCAGATGAAAGGGTCAAAAAAGGCGCCAGTTGAATGGTTTTTCTGTCCCCAATGGCCATTTCACGGGAAGGAGGTTGATACGTAGTTCCAATATCCCCATCGATTCGGTTATTCGTCGGCCATGTAAGGCTACGGATAAAAACGGCAATATCGACATCCTCAAGAGCGAGTGCTCCGTCATTAGAAACAACAACCTCCGTAGTCAAGATGTTCTTAGGGTCAGAGGGCGTGCCCAGTGCGATTGTTGGCCGCGATTCCAGCACTAATCCTCCGAGGATCAGGCCGAGCACCGTTAAGACGATCCCAAAGACCGACAATTTACGATCCGTGCTCATTGTCGATCGGATTGGCCGTATCGGCGGCCCTTTCTTAGATCTTCGTTTGTGGGCTTTTTGTTGCAATGATCCAACTAGCTACCCCGGAATAGTGTCCGCGCAGCAGAGCGCGAAATTTCTACCGGAGAATAATACCGCCAACTACGCCAGCTGGCTCGTACAAAACGCGCACCGCTTCGCCGCGATCGGGATTTCGCTCAGGCACTCCGGACACTTCTTCGTGCTCGGATCGGCCGGCGGCTCCCTGTGCGCCCGCGAAACCAGCGCATTCACCGGCAGCACCACCAGATAATAAACCGCCGCCGCGATCAGCACAAACGACACGATGGCGTTGATGAAATCGCCGATCAAAAACTTGCTGCCGTTCACCGTCAGTTGAATCGCCGAGAAGTCCGGCTTGCCCACCGCGGCCGCGATCAGCGGAGTCAGCAGGTCTTTGGTCATCGCGGTAACCACCCCGCCAAATGCCGCGCCGACCACCACGCCCACCGCCAGATCGACTACATTCCCGCGCAGAAGAAATTGTTTAAATCCGCCAGCCATAAGGTCCCATTATATGGACAAGAAGCCCCGCAGCCGCTCCATGGCTGGTTCCAAAACACTCATATCCGCGGCATAGCAGATCCGCACCGACCCCTCGCCGCCTTTGCCGAACGCCACCCCGGGCGCGATCCCCACCTTCGTTTCAATAAGCAGCCGCTTGCAGAAATCGAATGAGTCGGTGAGCCCCGCAATCCGCGGAAAGACATAGAACGCACCCTCCGGACGCGGCACCGTCACGCCGCGCATGCCGCTGAGCGCTTCCATGCAGAAATCGCGCTGGTGCCTCAGCCGCGTCAGCATCGCCGCCACTTCCCCGTCTCCGCTTTTCAGTGCGCTCTCTGCCGCCTTCTGGGTGAACCCGGCGGCGCAGGAAATAATGAACTCGTTCAGTTGCGTGGCCTTCGCGGCCAGATCCGCGCGCGCCACCAGCCATCCCAGACGCCATCCCGTCATGCAGTAGGTCTTGCTGAACGAATGCACCACAATCACCCCATCGTCCCGCGTCGCCAGCCGCAGGATCGACGGCACCGGCGTTCCCAGCCGTTCGGTCTCATACCAAAGCCGGTCGTAAACCTCGTCCGCCAGCAGCCACAGATTGTGTTTCCGGCAAAAATCCAGGAGCCGCTTCTGATCCGCTTCCGTCGCCACCCACCCCAGCGGGTTCGATGGCGACGTGTAAAGCAACAGCCGGGTTCGCGCCGAAACTGCCGCCTCCAGTCCGTCCCAGTCGATCTCGTAGCGATCGCCGCAAAGCGGTTGCGCCACTTCAATCACCCTCGCATTCGCCATCGCGATGTTCGATGCCCCGTTCGGCCAGGCCGGCGTCAGCACGATCGCCTCATCGCCCGGATCGAGCACGCAACGAATCGCCACATTCAGCGCCTGCACCCCTGAAGCCGTCACCACGATCTCGCGCCGCGCATCGAGTTCCACATTCTGCAGCCGCAGGTACTCCGCAGCCAGTGCCTGCCGCAACGAAAGCGTGCCGGCGTTTTCGGTATAAAGCGTATGGCCCGAGGCGAGCGCGTCCACCGCCGCCTGCTTGATCGCCGCGGGCGTCGGCTGATTCGATTCGCCGAAGTACAAACGAAGCACACCCGTCATCCCGAACGCGATATCGGCCAGTTCCCGGATACGCGAATGCGGGACGTTCTGCACGGATTTAGCAAGCGAAGCAGCCACACGCGCATTTTCGCATTGCTACTCTTTTCTCATGCGCTTCCCGACCGGCCTGCTGTTCGTCGCCTGCGTGCTGACCTGTTCCGCGCAGGACCCCGCGGCGCTCATGAAAGACCCAGGGATAAAAGCGGCTCTGGACGCGGTCAAACGCAACGAACCGCACTTCCTCGAGGAACAAGTGCGAATCTGCGAGATCCCCGCGCCGCCCTTCAAGGAAGAAGTGCGCAGCCGCGAATTCGAGCGCCTCTTCAAATCGATGGGCCTGGAGAATGTCCGCATCGACAAAGCGGGCAACGTGATCGGCGTCCGGCCCGGCAGGTCAGCGCATCCAAATCTGGTGCTCGCCGCCCATCTCGACACCGTCTTCCCCGAAGGCACCGACGTCAAAGTGAGGCGCGAAGGCCAGCTTCTCAAAGCGCCCGGCATCGGCGACGATACCCGCGGACTGATGACTATGCTCGGCGTCATCCAGGCCTTGAGCGACGCACGTGTGCAGACGCAGGGCACAATCACGTTCGTAGCCGACACCGGTGAAGAAGGCCTCGGCGATCTGCGAGGCGTCAAAAATCTTTTCAACGACACTCTCAAAGGGCAGATCGATGCCTTCATCTCCATTGACGGCAGCGGGCTCAGCATCACTGACGTCGGTGTCGGCAGCTATCGCTACCGCGCGCAGTTCAAAGGACCCGGCGGGCACAGCTTCGGAGCATTCGGCATGGCCAATCCGATCCATGCCATGGGACGCGCCATCGCGAAGATCTCGGAATTCGAAGTCCCCGCCAGTCCGAAGACCACGTTTAACGTGGGTCGCGTGGGCGGAGGAACCTCCGTGAATGCCATTCCCTTCGAAGCCTGGATGGAGGTCGATATGCGTTCCTCCGACAAAGCTTCGCTCGATGCTCTCGACCGGAAATACAAGGCCGCCGTGCAGGCCGCGGTGGATGAAGAAAACCGGCGCTGGAAGAAGGACAAGCAGGTGACCGTAGCCAACGAACTGGTCGGACTGCGGCCGGCGGGAACCACGCCCGGCGATTCTCCCATCGTCAGGACGGCCTTGGCAGTATCCGGGTTGTTTGGCTTCAAAGGCAGGCCAGGCGAAGGCTCAACCGATTCAAATGTGCCGATGAATCTCGGGATTCCCGCCATCACCATCGGAGGCGGAGGCCGCGGCTCCGGAGCACACGCTCTCGATGAAACCTTCGACCCGACGGACTCTTACTTGGGCACCCAAAGAGCGCTGGTGCTGGCAGTAGCCCTCGTTCAATAGCCGGATAATTGGCCGCTACGGCAGTTCAGCGACCTGAACCGCTTTGGCAATTCCGAACTTCCGCAGCATCCAGATTGAAATCCACGTGATATCGATCTCATACCAGGCCAGTCCGTGTCGCGCCGACGTCGGATGCGCATGATGATTGTTGTGCCATCCTTCGCCAAACGTAATCAGCGCGACCAGCGCATTATTCCGCGAATCATCGCGTGTCGCAAAGCGCCGTCCGCCCCAAATGTGCGTCAGTGAGTTCACCATCCACGTGGCGTGATAGCCCAAGGTCACCCGCACAAACAATCCCCACAGCAGGAACGGCAGGCCGCCGATAGCCAGCAGCAATACGCCGGAAAAGGCCAAAGGAAGCCAGTGCCATTGTGTAAGCCAGACGTGAAATTTGTCCTTCACCAGGTCCGGCGCATACTTCGCGCACTCTTCTTTGTTCGCGCCCGAGGCTTCGCCAACCAGCATCCAGATCAGATGCGACCACCATTTGCCGTCGCGCGGCGTGTGCGGATCGCCGTCTTTGTCGGAGTATTTGTGGTGTACCCGGTGCGTCGCCACCCAGGCGATTGGACCGCCTTCAAGCGCCAGCGAACCGCACACCGCCAGAAAGTATTCCACGACCCTCGGAACTTTGTAGGACCGGTGGGTGAGCAGCCGGTGGTAACCCATCCCGATCCCGAAACTCAGCGAAATCCAGTAAAGAGCAAGAGCGGCGAAGAAAGCTGGCCACGTGAAAAAGAAGAGTGCCACCACGGCCCCGATGTGGAATATCGAGAAGGCAATCACGCTGGTCCAGTTAATTCCGTCGCGTTTTTTGAACAACATAGTCCTCCGTCTTAACGCTAACAATTCCGGCCGGAACGGCGTGTAAGCTTTATGTAATAGCTGGGTGTAATTGCTGAGCCTGGTCCTTCATCGAAGCCCTCCTGCTAAACTTTTTTTGCCTTGCGACGACATCCAGCCATTCCGTATGTCCTTCCCTTCGCTGTGTTTATGGCGATGCTCGCCCTCCAGCAAATCGTCCCCGTGCCGGTTTGGGTCCGGCTGATCGTTTCCCTCGCCGCCATCCTTGCGGTCTCCGCGCCCGCGCTGACCGGCGGGCCTTCCAAGCCGCTTCTTAGCGTCGGCGTCGGACTCATGGTCTTCATCCTCTGGGTCGGCCCGGACGTTCTCTTCCCCGCCTGGCACCACAACATCCTCTTCGACAACGCAGTCACAGGCCATCCCGCGGGCAACACGCCACCTGCCTCGAAGAACGATATCGTCTTCCTGCTGTTTCGGGTTCTGGTCAGCGTCGTCGCCGTGCCCATTCTCGAAGAACTCTTCTGGCGCGGCTGGCTGATGCGCTGGCTCATCAATCCCGACTTCGAAAAGGTTCCGCTCGGCGCATACTCACCGCTGGCCTTCTGGGCCGTCGCGCTGCTTTTCGCCTCCGAGCACGGCTCGTTCTGGGACGTCGGCCTGCTCGCCGGCATCGTCTACAACACCCTCATGATCCGCACCCGAAATCTGTGGGACTGCATCCTCGCGCACGCGGTCACCAACGCCGTCCTGGCCGCTTACGTGGTGCTTGCGGGACAATGGCAGTATTGGCTCTGATGCCATCGGAACTTTTGATCCGGAACTATGATTCGGCACTATGATTCAACTCAGTGAAGCGGGAAAACGCTTCGGCCCGAAAATTCTATTTGAAGAACTGAACTGGCTGATCACCCCCAAGGAGCGGGTCGGCATCGTCGGCGCCAACGGCACCGGCAAGTCGACGCTGCTGAAAGTCCTCGCCGGCATTGAGGGCCTTGACTACGGCACCATCACCGTCGCCAAAGGCATTCGCGCCGGCTACCTCCCGCAGGACGGCATCACGCTCACCGGCCGCAGCGTCTTTGCCGAGTGCATGACGGTCTTCCATGAGATCCACGCGCTCGAAACCGAGCAGCAAACTCTGGCCCACCGCATGTCGGAGCTCGATCACTCCACTCCTGAATATCAGCAGATCGCCGAACGCTATCACCAGGTGCAATCCGAATTCACCGCGCGCGACGGCTACAACATCGAATCCCGCGTGGGCTCCGTGCTGACCGGCCTCGGTTTCCGGCGCGAGGACTGGCAGAAGCGCGTGGAGGAATTCTCCGGCGGCTGGCAGATGCGCATTGCGCTCGCCAAGCTGCTGCTCGAAGAGCCGAATCTCCTGCTGCTCGACGAGCCCACCAACCACCTCGACCTCGAAGCGCGCAACTGGCTGGAGACTTATCTCGAGTCCTATCCGAACGCCTTCGTGCTGATTTCGCACGACCGCTTTTTCCTCGATGTCACCGTCTCGAAAATCGCCGAGATCTGGAACAAGAAGATCTGGTTTTACACCGGCGGTTATTCGAAATACGAGCAGCAAAAGGCCGAGCGCCGCGCCCAGATCGAAGCCGCGTATGCCAACCAGCGCGACCGGATCGAAGCCCTGGAAGCCTTCATCAACCGGTTCCGCGCGCAGGCCACCAAAGCCAAACAGGTGCAGAGCCGCATCAAGGAACTGGAGAAGATCGAGCGCATAGAAATTCCCCCGGACGAGAAAACCATTCACTTCAAGTTCCCGCAGCCCAAGCCCAGCGGCCGCATCGTCGCCGAGTTCCGCGATGTGGGGAAAAGCTACGGCAGCAAAGTGGTTTTTTCCGGCGCGTCCTTCAACATTGAACGCGGCGACCGCGTCGCGTTGGTCGGCATCAACGGCGCCGGCAAATCGACGCTGATCAAACTCCTCTCCGGCGAAGAACCGGTCACCGAAGGCGAATACACGCTCGGGCACAATGTCTTTCCGGACTATTTCGCGCAGGATCAGTACAAGGCGCTCGACATCGAGTCCACCATTCTGGACGATCTGGCGCAGGTCGCGCCCCGCGCCAATAACACTGAACTGCGCAGCATCCTCGGCTGCTTTCTCTTCTCCGAAGACGACGTGTTCAAGAAGATCGGCGTGCTTTCCGGCGGCGAACGCAATCGTTACGCACTGGCCCGCATGCTCATGATGCCGGGCAATTTTCTGCTGCTCGACGAGCCCACCAATCACCTCGATATGCGCGCCAAAGACGTCCTGCTGACCGCGCTGCAGGAGTTCAGCGGCACAGTCGTCTTCGTCTCGCACGACCGGTATTTCATCGATAAGCTGGCCACGCGGGTGATCGAAGTCGCTGACGGCGCGGTGCACGTTTTCCCGGGCAATTACGAGGAATACATCTGGCGCAAGAGCGGCGTCGAAGCCAAACCGCCCGTACTTCCCGCGCCGCCGACGGCCCGCACAAATCACAAACCCGCGGTATCCCATGCAGCGCCGAGGGCACCCGCCGCGGGTCTTGCCGCACCCCCAGCCTCCGATAAGGACGACAAACAGCGACGCCTCAATCCCATCAAACTCCGCCAGATGAAGGACCGGCAGCGTTCCATCGAAGACGAGATCACCCGCCTTGAAGTGGAAATCGCCGACTTCGAACAGGCCCTTTCCAGCTACCAGAGCGCCCAGCACAGCGTGGATATCGCCGAACTCCTCGACTCGCGCCGCACCGACATGAAGAACCTGCTCTCCGAGTGGGAAGAAGTCTCCGAAACTATTGAGGCCAACCGATGAAACTCTACTTATCCGAACAGAACGTGCTCGACATCCTGCCGATGTCGAAGGCTGTTGAACTTGTAGACACCGCGTTTCACAGGCTTGCCGACGGCGAGGCGGTCAATCACCCCCGCCGCCGCGTCATCCTGCCGACCGGCTCCGTGCTGCACTATATGGCGGCCGGGATGCCGGGCTATTTCGGAATCAAGGTGTACTCCACCAATCCGAAGTCCGGCGCGCATTTCGAGGTTCTGCTTTATCGTTCCGAAGACGGAATGCCGCTGGCGACCATCGAGGCCAATCACCTCGGGCAGATCCGCACCGGCGCGGCCAGCGGCGTGGCGACCCGCTACCTGGCGCGCGAAAACTCAGCGGTGGCCGCCATCATCGGCAGCGGTTTCCAGGCCCAGACGCAACTGGAAGCGCTGGCATGCGTGCGCAACCTGAGCGAGGTGCGAGTCTGGAGCCGCAGCGCCGAGAAGCGCGAGGCCTTCGCCGAACGCTGCGGCCAGAAGTTCGGGCTCAACGTGCGTGCGGAGGAGACGGCCCGCCAGTGTGTCGAGGGAGCCGACATCGTCACCACGGCAACCAACTCCCGTCAGCCGGTGATCGAAAGCGCCTGGATTTCCCCCGGCACCCACGTCAACGGTTCCGGCTCGAACTGGGCCGACCGCCGCGAGCTGCCCGCCGACCTCATCTTCGGGCGCGCCGCCATCGTCGCCGTCGATTCGGTGGAAGAAGCCAAAATGGAATCCGGCGACCTTCTGATTCCCATGAAAGAGGCCGGACACGACATGTTCCCCGGCGTGGAACTGGCCGAAATCGTCGCCGGGAAACGCCCCGGCAGAGTGAACGACGATCAGGTCACGGTGTTCAAATCCAACGGTCTGGCCGTGGAGGACATCGCGGTCGCCGGCTTCATTTACGAAGAGGCCGTGAAGCGCGGAATCGGCCAGCAAACGTAACGTCGCGATTTCTCAGCGCAGAACCAGGTTCTCGCCGTTCGGCACGGGCAAGCGGTTCACTGGCCAGGGGAAGCGCGCGGCCAGATCGCTCTCCGGAAGTCCGGGCGGAATCTGCCCGATCAGTGCTGGAATGTTTCTTGCAGGTACGGGGCGGCTGAACAGGAACCCCTGTACCTCGGTGCAGCCTTCCGCCTGCAGGATCGCAAACTGCTCCGGCGTTTCCACGCCCTCCGCTGTGGTGGCGAGGCTGAGGCTCGCGCCCAAGCCCGCGATCGCCCGTACGATGGCTGCGCCGCCCCGCGCGCCTGTCAGGTCCCGGATGAACGACTGATCGATCTTGATTTTGTCGAACGGAAAGCTGCGCAAATAACTCAGCGAGGAATAGCCGGTCCCGAAGTCGTCCAGCGAGACCCGCGCGCCCAGATTGCGCAGCTCGTGCAACGCTCTGAGCGTGGCTTCCCCACTCTGCATCAGCACAGCTTCGGTGATTTCCAGTTCCAGCCGGTGCCCGGGCAGCCCCGACTCCGCCAGCGCTTCCTTCACCGCCGCCACCAGTCTGCGGCTCTTGAACTGCACCGGTGAAAGATTTACCGCGACGCTGACGCGCCCGCCCGGCCACTGCATGGCATCGCGGCAGGCCCGCCTCAGGACCCACTCGCCGATCGGCACGATCAGGCCTGACTCTTCCGCAATGGGGATAAACTCATTGGGTCCGATCACCCCCCGCACGGGATGCCGCCAGCGCAGCAGCGCCTCCACTGAGAGGACTTCGTGGGAGGCAACGCTGTAAAGCGGTTGATAATCCAGCTCGAACTCGTTCCGGACAATCGCATCGCGCATTCCCGTCTCCAGACTGCGCCGCGATTCCACCCGCGCCCCCATGTGGGCCTCGAAGAAACACCACGTTCCGGGTTCTTCAAACTTGGCTCGATAGAGCGCGATGTCCGCATGCCGGAGCAGTTCCTCCGGGCTGGTTCCATCCTCGGGCGTTAACGCAATTCCGATGGTAATTTTCGTGGTGACGTAATGCCCGTCTAGAACGCAGGGCTCGTTGAGCGCCTCTTCGATCCGGTTCGCCAGCGCGGCTGCTTCCTCGGCCTTCTCCAGCCCCACCTGGATGACAACGAATTCGTCTCCGCCCAGCCTGGCCACCGTATCGATGCTTCTGACACACCGGGACAGCCGGTCGGCCACGGTGCGAAGCAGCGCATCTCCCGTGGAATGGCCCAGCGTATCGTTCACCACCTTGAACCGGTCCAGATCGAGGCAAAGCACGGCCACGCGCGATTCAGGGGTAGCCCGCGCCAGCGCCTGCTCGATTCGCTCCCGGAACAGAACCCGGTTTGGAAGTTTCGTCAGCGAATCGTAGCGGGCCAGAAAAGCAATTGTGGACTCATTCGCCTTGCGTTCCGTGATGTTACGGCAGGTACCCCGGTATCCCAGAAAATCTCCCGCCGCGTTGAAAACAGGATTCCCGTTCGATTCCAGCCAGAGCGCAGTGTTCGAGGGACCCGGAATCGAGTATTCAAGCCCGCGGTAGGACTCGCGCGCCGCGACGCTGTCCGAAAAAGGCCCCGTGCGCAGCTCGTCCAGCATCGCTGTAATCTGGGGACATGCCGCGGTTATGGAATGATCTTTGCACGCTGCGCCGCCGAGGCACTCGCCGCTGACAAAGTTCATCTCAGCATCGGTCTCCCACAACAGATCCGATGCGGTGGAAATAAAATCGCCCAGCCGTTGCTTGCACTCCCTGAGTTTCCGGAGTTCCTGCTTGAGCCGTTCAGTTGCCTGCGCCACCGATAGTCACCTGTGGAACCAATCGGCATAAGGCGGCCCGGACTTTAGTCCGGATACAGGCGGAGATGTGGTTGCTATTCCTGAGCCGGAACCTGCGGCTCGACATCGCGCCAGGCGCTGATTTTGAGCCGGCGGCAAACCCAGCAAAGCTGCTCGGTTCCGCCAGGCGCGGTTTCGCCGGAACAAACAACGCACTTGGTTGCAGGCCTGACCCGGTCGGTAGCAAGAGAGCGCTTGGCGTTCTCCATAATTTCGGGCGAGATCACCGGTTCGGTTTTTGCCAGGGGTTTGCGTTTCATGTGCCTACATCCACTATGTCAAATCGCCCGCGGCGAAGACAACTAGCCCCGTAACGGTATCTCAGCGCGGGCTGGAATCCCGCATCTTTTCCAGCTCCACAATCTGCGTCCTCGCCCGCGCAGCGTCGGGGCCGTCCGGGGCGACTCGCAGGTAGACCCGCAATTGTTCGGCGGCGCCGCTGTAGTCCTTCTTCGCCGCAAGTACTAAACCAAGCAGATAATCCGCCTGCGGATTCCTGTGCTGCGGATCGAGTTTCAGCGCTTCCCGCGCACTCTTCTCGGCGCCATCGTAATTCTTCAGGTTGTAGTCCGCGACCGCATCGTTGAACCAGGCATCGGGGAAATGCGCCGGATCCAGCTGCACGGCCGCATCGAGTTCTTTCACCCCATCCGCCCACTTTTGCTTCCCCACGTCCAGCATGCCGAGAAAAGCGTGCGCCTCGGCCAGTTTGTTATCCGCTTCGATCGCCTTCGCGAAAGCCTGGCCGGCCGAATCGTCTTCCTTCATTTGCAGGCGCAATTTTCCCAGCGCCAGCCACGCGTCGGCATATTGCGGGTAGATCCCGACCGCCTTTTCGAAATCTTTGGCGGCATCGGCGGACTTGCCCTTGCCCAGCGCTTCAAGGCCTTTTTCGTAGGCTTTCCTGGCGTCGCCCGGAGCCTTCAGCGCCGTGGCGCTTACCGATTGACGCCCGGCGTTTTCGACCGGGTGGAGAACAATCGTTCCGAGATCATAATTTTCAAAGGATGCGCGATGATCATCGAGCGGTATCGAATCCGAGCGATAGCCCGGCGCGGTGGCGCGCAGAAAGCAGCCGGACATGGTCTCGGCGCCCGCCGCGCCCAGCCCTCTTGCGGTCGTGACTGCCTGGTCGGGTCCGCGGGGACCGCCGTTGGAAATGGGCTCGGAAGCATCGGCCGTAAGCTCCGTGGACTGATTCCACGGAAAGGTGAAGTGACCGTTCCGGTCTGTGAACGTAGCGGTCTGCGGCGCACCGCCGCAATCCCTCTGAATGGCAACCCGGTTCGGCGGCTGTGAACCGTCGGCCATGGCGATCTTGCCCGAGAGCATACTGACCTGCGCGCTGGCGCTGGTCAGCATCAGGAAAAACAGCGTGGGGAACAGAAGCGGTTTCATGGTTTGTTTTCGTTCTCCGCCAGTCTTTGAATCTCGGCCAGTTGCGCCTTCGCTCGCGCCGTGCCCGTCGCGCCGGGCGGCAGCAGCCGCAGATAGAGATTCAACTCAGACACCGCGCCGCTGTAGTCTCCCTTCGCCGCAAGTATCATCGCCAGCAGCTGATCGGCGGCCGGTGTCGTGTGCTTCGGATCGAGCTTCAGCGCCTCGCGCGCACTCTTCTCGGCGCTGTCGAGATTTTTCAAATTGAATTGAGCGACTCCGTCGGCAAACCAGGCGCGCGGGTAATCGACGGGGTCGAGTTGGAGGGCGGTATCCAGATGCGTGGCGGCTTCCGTCCACTGGCTCTTGCCGGTGGCGATCAGCCCCAGCTCAACGTGCGCTTCCACGAGCTTCGCGTCCGCGTCCAGAGCCTTTTGAAAAGCTTCGCGGGCTGAGTCTTCCTGGCGGTTCCGCAGTTTTACCTTGCCCAGATCGAGCCAGGCATTCGCGTACCGGGAATAAAGGCCCACCGCCTTCTCGAAATTCTTCTCCGCCTCGGCGTTCTTGCCTTTGTGCATTGCGTCCACGCCTTTGTCGTAAGCCTTGCGCGCTTCGGGCGGCGCCTGGAAAGCGGTGGCGCTCACCGAAAAGCCCTGCACATTGGCCAGACGATGCAGCACGATCGTTCCCACATCGGGGTTCTCCATCGCGCGGCGGTCGTCGAGCCGGATGGAGTCGGACCGGTAACCGGGCGCGTCCGCGCGCAGTTCGCAGCCCATCATCGATGAACCTCCCGCACCTCCGAAGCCTCCAGGGTTGCCGAAAGGGTTGCCGCGCTGGACCGGTCCGCCGAAGACCCCGCCGGACGACGGCTCGGCGGCATCGGGCATCATGGCCATCGTCTGCCCCCATTGGAAATTGAAGCGGCCTTTCCTGTCCGTGTATGCCGCGTTGCGAGTCGCGATGCCGCACGTTCGCTGGATCGTCACGTTGTCCGGAACGGGAGAGCCGTCCGCCATGACGACCTTGCCGGAGAGAAAAACCGGCATGGAACTTTCCGGATTCGGTGAGCCGTTATTGCTCGATGCCGGGGGAGAGATGTTACCGGATGGGGGAGGCGCGTTGATGGCCCCGCCGACGGGATTCACGGGCTTACCCGGCGTCGACGCCTGCTGCGCGCGGACTGCCGGAAGCACGGTGAAAAGAAGGGCGGCGAGGGGAACAAATCGCTTCATGCAAAGGCTTCCCGCCGGGCGGGAAGGGTGCCTGAATTATGGCACAAATCGCCGCCCTGGCCGGTTACCTGGTGGCCTGCCGCTCGTGCGCCGCCAGAGTTTCAAGTTGCTCCAGCTGCGTCTTCACCGTTGCAATGTCCGGGCCCGCCGGCTCCAGTGCCATATAGGCGCGCAACTGCGAGACCGCGCCGGTGTAGTCTTTGCGCGTCGCCAGAATGAGTCCCAATAAACGATTGGCGCCCGGATAGCGGTGCCGCGAATCCTGCTTCAGCGTTTCGTTTACGCTCTTTTGCGCCACGTCGATATGCCCAGCGTTGTAATTGGCGATAGCGTCGGCGAGCCAGATGTTGACGTAATCGACGGGATCGAGGCGCAGGGCGGAGTCCAGATACTTCGCCGCATCGGCCCACTGGTTTCGATTCGCCGCGATGAGTCCCAGACCGATTTGCGCCTGCACGAGTTTGTCGTCCGCTTCCAGAGCCTTGAGATACGCGTCGCGCGCCTGTTCCCGCAGGTTCATCTGCATCCTGACCCTGGCGAGATCGAGCCAGGCGTTGGCATAGCGGGGATAGATGCGAACTGCATTTTCGAGGTTCTTCGCGGCGGCTGGAAAATTGCTCTTCTGCGCGGCTTTCAGACCTTTGATATACGCCTTCTTCGCGGCCGGTGGCGCAGCGAAAGAGGTGGCGCTCACCGTCAGACCTTCGACATTCTCCATCCGATGAAGAACGATCGAGCCGATGTTCGGATTATCGAAAGCTCTGTGGCCGGTGAGACTGGCAGAATCGGAGCGGTAACCTGCGAGTTCCGCGCGCAGTTCGCAGTCCGAGACTGAACCGTTGAGCGCATTCGTGCCGCTGTCGGCGGCTGAGAAAGGCGCAGTGACGTCCGCCAGAGTTTGCGACCGGTCACCCCACTGAAAGCTGAACCGGCCCCCGCTGTCGGTATATGCCACCACAACTTCTTCGCCGCCGCAGTCGCGTTTGATGTTGATGGTTTCCGGGACCGGTGAGCCATCGGCCATCACGACGCGGCCGGTGATGAACAGCGGCATCCCTGCCGGCGAAGAACCGGATAGAGACGATGACCCGCCAAACCTGGGGCCAATGCCGTAGCTCGGGCTACCCTGAGCGCCTGGCCCGTTATATTGAGCAAGTCCCTCCGCCACAAAAACGCACGTAATTATCAGTGCAATCGGAAGTCGATACATTTTTAAAACCTGTCGTTCAGCGGCTTCAGGCCGCCGGCAATCAGAAATGCATCGGCGCTTCCAATGAGCGTTTCTGTTCAACCAGCCAGCGTATTCGGGTTATTATGAGAGGCGAGATGCCGATCTCACCGCTGCCGACACCTCTTCAAAATCTGGGTGGCCGCAGGTTTTCGTTCTATCCCCCGATACGCAACATCGATCACAACGAGTGGCTTTACCGCCGTTCCACCTGGTCTGAATCGGTGGTCGTGAATATGCAATCCGGCGATGAAGTTTGCATCCCGCGGATGTTTATCGGCGAAGTTTCCATCACCGAAGATCCGGTCATCATCGTAGGGCTTACGCGTGAGCTGGAATGGAATGCGGGCGCGGTTGTTCCGCATCAGCGGCGCGTTATCGAATTACCGGTGGCGGTGAACGACGGCAGGCCCGCGCCTGCCCGGGCAGCGCGCCCCGCGCAGGTGGTCAACATCCGTCTGGAACCCAAGCGGGAGGTGGCGGCCGGGAAGTGGATCGGCGTCGTTTTCGCGCTGGGCGCGGTGGCCCTCACGGTGGTCACCAACGTCGCAAGGCAAGTGCAGACGCATCTGCACACCGACCTGTTCCGGACGTCGCAAGCCTATCAGCAGTTCGGACCCGGGGACGACTATTTCACCATCGTCGCCGCCCTCGGAGTCCCGTCCAGCGATCGCTCCGCAACCGCCAACGGACGGGTTTACCGGGTGCTGACTTATCCGGCGCGGCGCTTCTCGGTTGTTATCGCGGGTACCACCGCAGTGGGCGGCCGGTATGCCGGGACGATCGACCTGCATGGACATGTACTGCATTCCGCACGTTTCGTCGATGGGTCGACAAGCGAGCCTCTTTTGCGCGAAATGCCGCGATTCTAAGGTTTCCTGGCTGCGAAAATTGCCGGGTTGATGGATTCGGCCATGGCTTTGTAGCCAGCGTCGTTGGGATGCAGGTGATCCCCTGAATCGAAATCGGGCCGGAACTGTGCAGCGTGATCCGGATTGCGGGTGGCAGCGTCGAAATCGATAACGCTGTCGAAAGCGCCGCCCGTGCGGATCCATTCATTCACCGCCGTGCGCACCATTTCCCCTTTGTCGCTGAAGTACGCAGCGCCTTCATAAGGCGTGAGAGTGGCGCCGATCACCTGAATGCCGTGCGCGTGTGCGCGATCGATCATCTGGCGAAGCCCGGCTATCAGATCGTCGGTGGTGACAGCGTTCGCAGGGCTGGCGTTCGGTCCAAGACCGCGTCCGATGTCGTTGATGCCTTCGAGAATCACAAGCCATTTGACGCCCGGGCGGGCCAGAATGTCGTGATCGAAACGCGCCAGCGCGTTGACGCCCGCGCCATCGTGCAGAATCTGATTTCCCGAGATGGCTTCATTGACGACCGCCAGCTGCGGACCGGCCGGCTTGGCCAGCAGCCGCTGGGCAAGAACCGAGGGCCACATGCTGTTGGTATCGGGCGTGGAGTGGAAGCCGTCTGTGATGGAATCTCCAAAAGCCACGACCGCCGAAGCGTTGGCAGGGGCGGTCACTTCTATACTCGAAAGCCAGTACCAGCTTTGGGTGGTTTTCGCAGCGGCGAAGGCGGGCTGCCCGGTTTGGTTTCCATCGGCGGAGACATAAGTAGTGTGCAGACCGAGAGAGTGCTGCGTTTGCGGAATGGCTTCGCCTGGCACATAGACGCTCACTGCCAGATCGGTGAGTTTCGGAACCTCCAGATCCACGGGATCGGTAAGCATCACGGCTCCCGGCGGGACGGTGAAGGAATGCTTGCCGTTGACCATCAGTTCGCGATCCGACGACGGCACGATCTCGGCGCCTTTGGAGCGGATGGCTACGTGAGCGGCGCCGACCGCGAGAGGCGCTGTGCCGTACGTATTGGCAACTTCCAGGCGCAGGCGGCGTCCCCCGATGGTGGTGCGAACGATCATGCGAACGGTTTGATTGCTCAAAGCGGCGGGCGTCGATCCGGCGACGGCGCGCGGCGTCTGCTGGGCCGCAGTCCATGTGGCTACCCAGTGGTCCTGGGCGAAACCAAAGCCGGCGGCAATCAGGAACAGCGGTATCAGACGTGACATCGTTGGCTACGATCCGATCAGCGGCCCGCCGCCATGGCCGGCGATGGCGCGATTGATTCCATCTTCGGGGTGCGGACAATGCTGAGGATGATCAGCGACGCGAGGGCGAACCCGGCGGCGCCGAAGAAGGCGTACTGATAGCTGTGGGTGCTTTCGAAAACGCTCGCGCCCAGCTGCGGCCCCATCAGGCCGGCGCATCCCCAGGCGAGCAGCAGGATACCGTAGTTGGTAGCCAGAAATTTGGTGCCCCAGAAATCGCCCGCCAACGCGGTGTACACAGACAGCTGTGTGCCGTAGCAGTAGTAAACGAGGAAGAGCAGAACCCAGAATGCGCCGATTTCCTGGCGGAAGACATAGAGGGCGGGAGTTACCAGCATGGACAGCAGAATCACGAAACGAAGCGTACGCAAGCGCCCCAGGTGATCGGAAAACCATCCGGAGAAGAAGCGGCCAGCCGCGCTGCCGAGGCCGCCGATGGCGATGGCGAAGGCGGCGGTTTCCGCATGACCGGCGAGCCGGGCAAACGGGACCAGCTGGCTGATGACCATGGTGCCTGAAGTCGTGCCGAGGGCATAGGCGAACCACAACGCGATGAAGACAGGATCGCGCACGGCGCGCGAGGTGGGAGTGTCGACCTGCTGGGCGCGGGCGCGCCCGGCCCCGGTGGATTTGCTGACCGGACCGACATAGCCCGGGGGCGGGTCTTTCATCAGGTAAGCGCCGACCATGGTGAAGACGAAGAAGATGCCGGCAAGGACCTGAAATACCGCTCGCCAGCCGATGTGTTCGATCATGATTCCGGCGGCCGGTCCGAAGATTCCCGAGCCCGCGGCGAAGATGGCGATGGCCAGTCCGTTCACCAGTCCGCGATGGTTGGGATACCATTTCGAGCCGACGGTGATGGGCGGCGAATAGGCCAGCCCGAGACCCATGCCGACCAGCAAGCCCCAGGTGAGATACAGCCCGGTAAGGGACGTGATTTCACTGGCCAGGAAGAGCCCTACGCTGAAGAGAATTCCTCCGAGGGTCGCGACGGTGCGTGGTCCGATGCGGGAAGTGAGGTATCCGGCCAGCACGAACATGGAGGAAAGCACAATCATGTCGATCTGGGGAACCCGCGAAGTTTGCGTTCGGGTCCATCCAAACTCTTTTTCGAGGGCGGGAACGAACACGCTCCAGGCGTAGTAGGTGCCGATCGCGACATTGATCAGACCACCGCCTACAAGCGCGGGCCAGCCTTGCGGGTTTTTTGACGAATTCATGGGTAACCGATCTGTATTCTATAACAGGAGGGCGGGGACGATGCACGAACTGCTGCGCTCGCTCGCGCACTTCTTCTTTTCGCTGGGCGGCTGGGGCTTGCTGCTGCTGGGCGTTCTCGATTCTTCCTTTTTATTCATGCCGCTGGGGAACGATCTGCTGGTGATCGCTCTGACGGCGAACCATCATTCAAGAATTCTTTATTATGTTGCGATGGCGACCGCCGGTTCAGTGGCCGGTGTGGCGGTGACCGACTGGGCGAGCCGCAAGGGCGGACAGAAGGGTGAGGAGGCGATCGGGAAGGGACGGCAGGTCCGGTACGTGGAAGACAAGGTGAAGAAGAACGGGGCGCTGGCGCTGGTGCTGGCGTCATTGATGCCTCCTCCTTTCCCTTTTACGCCGTTCATTATTGTGGCCGCGGCTTTGCAATATCCGCGGAAGAAGCTTCTGTCCATCGTGGCGGTTTGCCGGGCGCTTCGCTTCGGCCTTGAGGGAGGACTGGCGCTGATTTTCGGACGCCGGATTATCGAGTTGGGCAGCCTGCCGGCGGTGCAATGGTTCGTGATCGCGGTGGTGACGATTTCGCTTGTCGGGAGCGGGTATTCGATTTGGAAATGGATCCGGAAAAGCCGGACGGCGCGGGCCTAATGTTCGGCGGGGGAATGGCCGATAGGGGAATATGGAATGTCCAAAGTGCCGCTCCCGCGAATTCCGGATCAAGAAGAAAGTCGGACTGGAGCGGATCAAAGTCTGGTGGACGGGGCTGCGTGAATACCGGTGCCTCGACTGCGACGTAGCCTTTCGGGCACGCGACCGGCGGGCTACTCCACGTCCAGTTCAACCCAGCCTGGAAGAGTCGCCGGCTTGTTCTTTAGGAAGACAATCCGCCGGGTCTTGGGGAACGGCAAGCCGGACTTGATGGCGCGTTCGTAGTAGGGGAGCGATCCAAGGAGTTTGCGGTATTCTTCGCCGTCGGCTCCAATAGCGGACGATTTGCTGAGGAAGCCTCCGCCCCACCCAATAGCTAGAAGACAGCGGCCTTCACGGCGGGCGGCTTCCAGCTTTTGTTGCAGTCCGGCTATTGAGGCGGCGAGGGTTTCCAGGCCGGTCCACGCGGCGTATTGCGCGTGCAGCTGGAGTTGTTTTTCGGCGTAGAGATTGGCGGCATCGAAGAGCCGGGCACGCGTCACCGGCTGGTTCCAGCGCAGCGTTTTGCGCACCTCCTCTCCGTTGAGGAATTCGTTCTCGCGCCAGAGTCCTTCGAACGCGGTGCCGGGAGCGGCCATTTCGGCGAACGCGGGAGTACCCTGGATGTCGCTTTTGCCAGCGCCTTTCCAGGCGAGGGAGAATTGCGACGGGGATTTCGGAACGAGCGTCGCAAGGCGCAGCATGAAGATCTTGAAAGTGTCGCGGGAACCGTGGCCGGAGTCGGCGACCGAGATGACGCGCATGCGGTCCGATCCGCCGGCGCCGACGGTCTGGCGCTCGATTTCTTCGGCGGGACGGCGCAGAGGCCGGTCGCCCGCGGGTCTTTCGGCCAGAGCTTTGATGGCGTCGGGCTTGAGATTCGCAAAAACGAAGCCATTCCGGAGCGCGCCTTTGATGGCCGCGCCGGGAAGGAAGGGTCCGTTTTCGGCGGCGGCGAAGGTGGGGATGCTCAGGCTTTCGATGGGAGCGCGATCCCAGAACGGGGTATAGGCTGCGTCCTCGAAGGGGATGCGGCGGTCGGCGTAATTTTGCGCAAAGCCGCCCCATGACGCGAAGTCGAGTTTGGTGGCGCGCTGAAGCTGGGTGAGATAGCCGTCGAGGCGCGGTCCTTTGGAAAGGAGCTTGAAGATGCGCGGCTGGTCGAGAACATTCACCTGATCGCGCCAGACCATGTAGTCGATGGGCGAGAGCTTATTGCCGTCGCCTACGAGGGTTGGGGTGAGAACGGTCACCTTGTACTTCATATCTCAACCTCTACTGGAACAGGGACCGCGAGGGCTAAACCGGAGCGCCAGGCCGGATGGGCGAAGCCTTCGGGTGCGACATCCACGGCGCGTCCTCGCAGGGACGGGGCCATGAGCACTGAGCCTTCTTCGATCATGCGGACGTGTTTCTTCTTCACCGAGCCGGCGGGGCTGTCGGTCCAGCCTGCTCTGGTTACGGTGGAATAGTCGCCGCGCGCCCAGTCGACCGTATCGGTTTGGTGGGGGGAGTAGAGTGACAGGAGCCACCAGGCTCCCGGATGAACTCCGGGATGTCCTTCGGGGCGGAACAGCGCGGAAGCGTCGGTGAACTGCGGCTCCGCTGCCCTGCCCCAGCCGCGGGAACGCTCGCCGCCGAAGCCGGAATCGGCCAGCAGGCGGAGGGCGGATTTGACGCGCGGCTCCCACGCCGCATCGTTGATTTCGATGAGTCCCCACCAGCCGGCGTTGGGGGCGAATTCCAGGCAGGCGGTGCGGTGCGGTTCGGTGTGGCCGGTGATTCTGTCGACGGCCGCGGCGGAGTGCATGGCGACTTCGAAGGGCGCGGGCAGTCCAGCGGGAATCATGCATTCGCTGGCGCCATCGACGGACCAGCGGGATTCGTTTACGACTCCCTGGCGGGCCACTTCGAGGGGTACGAGCTTCGCTCCCTTTACATAGAGGGTGCCTGCGCCGGACGGAGGCCAAGCTGTCCGGGGAGGGGGTATCAGGCGGTGTTCGCCAAGGAACGGGAACAGGGAACTGAAGCGCACGGCGGCTTCAGAGGCCGCACTGGCCGTAGCGTCGAGCCATTCCGTCAGGAGGCCGAGCGAGTTCATGGCTTGAGTGACGGCAGAGTAGAGGGCATCGCTGTGATAGAGGCTATCGACGCGATCGCGATCGCCGGTTCGTTGCCCTGCGCGCCACGGTCCGGTAGGGCGCAGCCTGATTTCGATTAATGGCATTGTTTATGACTGCGGCAGGCCAACAGGCCTCTTCCACATGACACACGGCATGACACACGGCATGACACACGGCATACTAGGCGGCAATTAACTGGTCGCCCAGTTCGGTTAATTTCTGCTGAAGCGCGGAGACGCCGGCGCCCGCCGCTATTTCTTTTTCGGCGGCTCCGGTGGCGTAGTAGTCCTTGCCGCGCCACGTTAGTTTCAGGTTATCGAAGCGCACGCGACCGCTGCCGCGCGATCCGCCGCCGCCGAGGGCATCGTCTTCGAGCAACCGGAGGCCCTGGAGAACGAGGCCGGGCAGAGTTGCGTCTTCGGGACAGAGGATATCCACCACCATACGGACGTGGAATTTCGCTCCCGCAGGCACTCGTTCCAAAGTTCGGGGATTGGCCTGGGATGTGATGCGATCGATGGCGTTTTCGCTTTTGACTTCGGTCAGCTCGTCGTCGAGGCTCTCGCGCATTTGCGGCGTGATGCTGCCGGCGACGAGGGGCGCATCGAAAACGCTGAGGCGCGACGGCGTGGCGTAGTTGCTTTCAATATCGCCGCCGCCGACCTTTTCCATGCGGCCGGGGCTGCGGCCGAAGAGCACGCAGATCTCGTCGTCGGGACGGTCGCTCTGGTGGATGCGGACTTCCTGGCCTTTGCGCTTGGAGATAAAGACAAGTTCGGAAGGCACGGCCATTCCGGTGGCCTGTTCGAGGAGAGCGCGGATGCGTCCGCGCAGCGAACTGCCGGGCACGTAGGGGCGTCCATGGGCGTCCTTGACGACAGGGTTATCGGCCCCGCCGATTTCGAGCGAGCCTTTGCCCGCACCGACATGCAGACCGGTCTCGCAGTGCATTTCGCCTTCGAGAATCAGTTTTCCGATCAGCTTCAATTCCGTTTGTGCTGTGTGAGCGCTCATTGCGTTCCTTAATTTGTTGTAAGCGCCTATTCGTTATAGGCGACGATGGCTTCGAAAAGATCGCGGAAGCGTTCATAGCCCCGCGCTTCGTTCTTCCGGGTGACCTGGAGGAGAAGACGTTCCAGCTGGTCAAGACTGCGCAGGCCGTGACGCGCAATGGTGTAGGCGAGCCGGGCGCGGAGCATGACGAACGCGTGCTGGCGTTCGTTTTCGGCGGTGCGGGTGGCGCGGCGAACGGCGTTGTAGAGACGGCGGAGCTGGCTGCGAGTGCCGGAGTCGAGATCGCGCATGCGGCTGACGACGACGTGGGCCTGGTTGTCGAGGTAGAGGCTGTCGGCGATTAGTTTGTCGAGATCGATTTCGATGGGGCCGTCGGGACGGCGGTCTCCACCGGGACGACGGTCGCCGCCTCGGTCTCCACCCCTGTCTCCGCCCCGATCGCCGGGACCACGGCCGCCCGGTCCGCGATCACCGGGGCCTCGGCCACCGGGACGGCCACCGCCGCCCTGATTGCCGGGGCCTCCCTGGCGGGGAGGACGATCTTCGCGGTTCCGCTGCTGGGGGGCGGATTGCGGTTTGGCTTCCGGTTTAATTTCCGGCTTGGCTTCCGGTTTAGCTTCCGCTTTAACTTCCGGTTGCGGCGATTGCTCTTGCTCTTCTGACATGTTTCCTTCGATCTATAGAAAAGGACGGGGCACGCATAAGTGCGCGCCACGTTTCATATTAGTCTTCTGCCAGTCTGGCCCATTCGAGGGCGATCAGGCCTTCGGGTCTTAGTTTCAGGCCCGCGCGCAGATTGCGGCCGGTCATTTCCTTCATCAGATGGGAACGCAGTTTCTGGAACTCGCGTTCGCGCCTTGTCGCCACGCGGGCGAAGCGGCGCTGAAACCGAAGGGCGCGGGCGGCAAGACGATCGCCCGCTTCGGCATCGGGCGATTCCACCTTCTTATACAGGTTGCGAAGCTGGGCGAGGAAGTGCCTGCCTCCGCGGAATTCTTCGTTCAACTGGACGATGGATTCTTTGAGTTCCACCGCATCGTTGAGCTGCTTCCATTCGAGGACGCGCCCCATCATGTGGAGGCAGTCCTTGTCGCTGGCGCGGGCGATTTCGAGATCGCGGCCGCAGTCCTCGAAGGTACGGGCGAGGGAGGCGCCGGGTTCGGCGATCGTCATGGCCATGGTGATGGTCTTGGCCTGCGCGCCGGGGAGTTCGGTCAATTGTTCGGCGGCGAAACGGGCAAAGACGCGTTCCAGTTCGCGGGCGAAGGCGGCGAGTGCGTCCCAAGCTCCATAGACAGCGAAATCGGAACCGCCGGAATAGAGAACGGTGACGCGCTGGAAGTACTCGCCCTGGGAGCAGAGCAGTTCGATCTCGCCAGCGAGGAACTGCTTGTAGAGCATGGAAAGGTGGACGTGTTCCTCCACGCTTTGGAGGCGGCGCATGCGGGCGCCGAAATCGTCGATCTCGCCGCGCAAAACGCCCCAGAGTTTGTGTCCGCGGGAGCGGCGGGCCAGTTCTTTCGTAGTCGCGAAGGCTTCGCCGTTGCGGGCCGCATGGCGGGTGACGGGGATAGTTTTGCCGCTGCCGATATCCCAGCGGTATGTGCCGCCTTCGACGGCGATCTGGGCGGGCAGGTCGAGTCCCCAGCCGATTTCGGAAGCTTCGCGAAGGTCGCGGGGGACGCGATCGGGGCCGGATCCGGCGGGGGCGAAGGGTTCGAAGAAGCCGGGCTCGGCGGCGCGCGGCTGGGCGGCTTCGCGCATGTTGTCCTGCAGGCGTTTGCGGACGATGGTCCAGTCGCCGAGGTTTTCGGTGGCGCCCCAGGCGAGGCGCACTTTGCCGCCGGTGATGTCGCTAAGTGAGGCGGAGACGCGAGTCAGAAAATCGGACGCAGCTTCGGCGCGGGCCTGATCGGGCAGGATGACGACGAAGCGGTCGCCGCCGGAGGAGCCGAGCATGAGCGGGGGCAGTTGCAATTCGGCGAGAAGGGCGCGCGGGATGGCCTCGCCCAGGAGGACGAGCCACATGGAGCGGGCTTCAAAGGCGCGGTTGTCTTTGTCGGCGGGCGGTGCGAGCAGGAATTCCTCGCCTCCGACAAGCTTGCCTTGCAACAGGATCTGCGCTGACATTGCGGAATCTTTCGTTAGACTAACACTGCGCTTGAGTTATCGGGGTTGGTTCGCCTTCACTTTCGTTCTGGATTGGGGATTTCGGGGAGGAGTGCGGGGGCGGTCAGGCGGCTTGTTTTTCCTGGGTTCGGGCGGGGCTGGTTGGGCTTGAAGGGCGGGTTCAGCGGGGAGAGGGTCGATTTCCCGGCTCGAATAAACGAATTGATTGGGCGCCGGGGAGTTGGACTGGCCGGCGGCCATGACATGTTCAGGCGGATCCGGCTGGGCGGCTCTGTTTTCCTGCTGACGTTCGGCTTGCAACTCGCGGAGTTGGCGGAAGGCTTCTTTCTGAGCGCGATTGAGGCGCTGTTCGTAGAGGCTCAGGTTGACGAAGGCTTTTGAGTTGTCGCGGAAGACTCGGGCGGCGGTGAGGGCGGAGTGGACCTCCGGGCTGGCGGTCCGGCTGGAGTCAGCATCCTCGCCTGCGTGTCCCAGGCGAGCATGCCGTCTTCGATGGTGCGGGCGCGGTTCAGTCGCCATTGGGTGTCGGCGATGGTCTGGGCGAGCTGGCGCTCCATGGGAGTTTCGGGGTGGAGGCTGTCGACGAGTTCTTTCGAGAAGGCTTTGTAGACTTCCATGTCTTCGGTCGGAAGCACCACGATGCGGCCGGTGAGTCCGTGGCGGACGGCATTTTGGCTGGAGCGGATTTTGCCCTGCGGGGTGTTGGGGCCGCGGGCGTGTTTGGCGGACTGGAATGGATGCGACATTTTCTCAACCTCGCGGACAGTTTTAGCAGAGGGAGAAGATGAGGAATTTTGGGA
>DASZLO010000252.1:0-6728 GCA_035552315.1 Bryobacteraceae bacterium | reverse complement strand
CAGGCGCAGGGCTGCCGTTGCGATCGCCTCTGCCTCCAGTTCCATGGAAGCGCGGCCTGAAGCGACGGAATCTGGTGCTGTACTGGTCAACTACGTTAGTTTAATCAATTCCCGTGAAGACCAAGGCGCGCCAGCACGCGGCGCACTTTTTTGGGCGAAATCGAGAGCCGCTTGGAAACCCGCGCGACCTTGCGGTTTTCGTGCTCCCATATCTTGGGAATAATCAGATCCGCGAAGTCTTCCGTCAGTTGCTGAAAGGTTCGCTCGCCCACCACGCCCTGTGACCAGGCCTGCAGAGTGGCGTCCACATTTCCGCCTTTGACCACCTTGGCTTTGAGAATCTGCAGATCGTCCCAGATGTGATCCTGCACTTCGTTGCGCAGCAGCACGGTCGCCTGTTCACTGATTTCGCGCGCCGCGTCCAGACTTCCGGGCGAAGTATTGCAGATCGTCAAACCATGCCAGATCAGAGAGCGTGATAGCAGCCGGCGATTCTCCGTCCTGCGCGCCATTTCCACCGCTTCCTTCGCGGCTTCCAAAGCCAGATGCGCCACCCAGGCAGGGTCCTCGATTTCTTCTTCCAGCTTGGTGTTCTCCACCATGCACTCCAGCAGGCGCGCCCGCGCCATCAGAATGTAATCCTTCTTCTGCTCGCCCAGCGCGTAGGCCTGCCTCGCCTCGTCGTCCGCTTTGTACAAATCGCCGCTGTCCAGGTGCAGATGGCCGCGGTTCACGCAAACGGTTCCCGCCCCGCGGTGATTTGCGTGAAGATGATAGATCTCCGAAGCGCGATCCAGATGCGCCAGCGCCTGCGCCCGCATGTGCTCGTATTCCCGCCGCAGTTCCGGTTCGCTGCGTTTCCTCTGCGCCGCGTCGGAGTCAATCCGCTTCCTGAGCTGCAGAGCGATCAGCCGTTCGACATAGCCCATATTGGCCAGCGTGCGGGCCAGGTTGCGGTGTTCCGAATCGCGCTTGCCGTATTCTTCGATGGCCTGGAAGAAATGGCGCAGCGCCAGATCGTAGCGGCCTTCCCGCCGGTACATTCGTCCGTAACTCGACTGAATGTTCCCGCGAGTGATGTAATCGTCGGTTTCGCGAAGCACAGCTTCCGCGTCCCCGAGCATTTTCAACGCGTCCTTCGTGCGGCTTTTCTGGAATAGGAGCCAGCTCTCGGCAACCCGCATGGTGGCGGCCATGGGACCGGCCCCGTCTTCGAGCGCCAGGCGGCAGGCATCCGAAACGTGATCGAGCGCCTGATCGTACTCCCCGCTCTTGCGGTTACAACGGGAGCTCCAGAAATGGGATAACGCCAGGATCTCTTTGTCGGAAATTTCCGACCGCAGCGACAGAACGAGATTGAAATTCGCCAGTGCCCGCTCGATGTTTTCTTCGGCTACCCAGACAACCCCTTCGGCCATGAGGACATAGGCGTAATCAAGCACCGAAAGACCAACCCGGCGTCCTTTAGGGAATGCGGAAAGGCCGTCCTGAATTACGTCGATGTCACGCCAGCCCGCATCGACCCACTGCGACACGTAGCAAAGCAGACCGGCGGCGTCCGGGTGAGTCGGGTCGAGACGTCCGGTCCGGACCCAAGATTGGTCCAGACGGGACATGCCGCTTCCAATGCGGCGGTTTCGCAGGTCATCACGGAGACCTTCTATCAACTCGGACGGCATCTAGGGACAGCCTATCAGAAAGCCGTCCGAAACGGACCAAAAAATCACCTCACTGGTACGAAAGCGTAACTTTTGTCATCCTTAATCCCACCGCTTGAGTTCTCCAAGGCTTCCGGATGCCGGTCGTAGCCACAGCCTTCCAGCAGGTCGAGAATGGCCCCGCGCTCAACCCCCGGGTGGAATTCGATCACCAGTCTTGGTTTCCAGCGACGCAGCGCCCCGGTCATCCCGGCAAGCACAAGTCCTTCCATGCCCTGCACATCGATCTTCACCCCGTGAATGGCAGGATCGGCTGCACAGAGCGATTCCCAAACCCGGTCGAATCCCGCCGTGGTCACCGGTTCGCTGGATGCTGAATTCGACAGACTCGCCTCCGCCATGCCGCGGTGAACAGCCATTCGGCGAACACCCGCGTCAGATCCGGAAGAAAGTCCGAGCGGCACAATCTTGAGTTGCTCCAGTCCGTTCACCTCGCGGGTGCATTCAAGACTGTCCGCTGTGGATAAGACCGGTTCAAACGCGATGACGCGTCCGTTTCGGCCCACCAGCCGGGAAAGCGCAATCGCTGTGTAGCCATAATGAGCCCCCACGTCCAGCCAGGTCTCGCCCGGTCTCACGTTCTGGCGAAACCATTCCAGCAGCTTCGTCTCGGTGTTGCCGCGAATGGCCCCGGGATAATCGTGCCACGAGGTATGGATAAGATATCCGGCTAGTGGCCCGCTCCGGATCCGGTGGACTTTCCGGCGCGCCGGCAGCAGATGTCTGATGGCTTCCTTTAACCGTGCTGTCACGCAGTGAATCTCTCCGGTCAATGGGTTGCGGCCAGCTCCCTGAGAACAGGGGAGGCTTGGGCCTGGGGAGTCAAACCGCAGATTCCGGCAAACCGCTTGGCAATGGACTCGACGTCGAAAGAATGGCGTGCATACGCATGAGCGTTCGCGCCGAACAGGTCTCGCAACCTTCCGTTTCCGTACAACTGGATTGCCGCGGTCACGAAAGCCGCCGAATCGCCCGGCCGCACTACAATTCCCGCGGAGTTGGCACGCACGAGGCGCGCCACGGCGTTACGTTCGGGCACTGAAAGCAGCAGCGGACGTCCCGCGCACATATAAGAAAGAACCTTGGAGGGAACGGAAAATTCGCCCGCGCTCTCGTCCAGCAGCGCCATCAGCACACTACCCGTCGAAAAGGTTTCGGCCAGGAGTTCATATGGCTGGAGCGGCAGGCAATGGATATTGTGCAGCCGGCGGAGGCTTGCCTCGTTCCGAATCCAGTCGGCCCCGTTCCCCTCCGATATCACCACGACCGCCACCTCGGGTTCGTTCCGCATCGCCTCTCCGAGTTCGAGAAGCACGGACGGGTTGTGTTTCATCCCGATCGTTCCGGAGTACAGGAAAACGAACTTACCGGCGAATCCGTGCAGCCGCGACCAGACGTTGTCCTGCGGACAAGGCTGAAGCTCGTCCCATGGCGCCCAGTTTTCGATCGTATGGACAGAGGCCGGATCGATTCCCCAGTTCTCCAGCGCCCGCGCGAAATCCGTGCTGATGGTAATGATTGCGTCGCTCTGGCGGAGCAGTTTTCGTTCGATCCGCCGGTACCAGGCGCCGACCAGATGTGCCAGTGGAAACTTCCTCTTCCGCAGACCTTCGGTTATGCCCGCGCTGTAAATATCCTGCAGCCAGAAGATGAACCGCGCCCCGAGCGTCTTTGCGGTTTTCAGAATGATGCGCTGCGCGTCAAGCGGGGTGTTTGCGGAGAGCACAACATCGGGGCCGAATTCGGCAATTCGACGGGCAGCTAACTCGCCGTACCGGATCTCCTGCCGCCTGCGCTTTGCAAAATGGTCGTATTTCGAAAAGCTGTCTTCGAGGCGAATTCCTTCTACGGTGAAAGACGGCGCATCCCCGGCTCGCGGCAGAACGCCGCCCTTCGGCGTCTGAAATGACGCGGAATAGAGATGGAGAACGTCGTGTCCCTGACGGGCCAGTTCACGGCTCAGCTGCACCTGAAACGGATGACCGGAATAATCGTGTACGACGATACGCATAATGCCTCCAGAGCATGGGTGGATTCCACTCCAGTCCGAGGCAATGGAGGTGCGCGGCGGCTTCTCAAGACTCCGCGACACGGGAGACGGTACGCTGCGGCTATCCTGCCTCGCGCCCAAAATGTTCCGCGGCTTCGATCAATTCCTGCGGCTGCACGGCCCAAGTTCCGGGGTGGCGCACCGCAAGACCCGCCGCGAGATTGGCAAACGCTGCCGCATCCCGCAACGGAAAGCCCAGCGCCAATGCAATGGCCAGAACGCCCGCCACGGTATCGCCCGCCCCCGTCACATCGGAGACTTCGACAGCCATGGCCGGCAGTTGCCAAACCGCCTCCCCCTGCTGGAAGAGAGACATGCCTTCTCCTCCCCGCGTGACCAGGAGAGACGACGGCGCGATGGCTGCAAGAAGATGACCTGCCGCGCGATTCAATTCGTCGATGCTATGGACGGGGTCTCCGGCCGCGGCTGCGGTTTCTTTCACATTCGGGGTGATCACGGTCGCGCCGCGATAGCGCGAGAAGTCGCGCGATTTGGGATCGACCACCACCGGTTTATGGCTCTTGATTGCTTCGTCGATCAGCCAGCGGCAGAACGACCCGCTCGCAACGCCCTTGGCATAGTCGGAAATCACGCACGCATCGGCCAGTCGCAGGGCTTCGAGGCAGCGGCTCTGGAGCTTCCCGGCGACGGCGCTCGAAAGGGCTAGCGTATCCTCTTCGTCGAATCGGACGATCTGTTGGCCGCTGGCGGTAATGCGGGTCTTGACGGTGGTAATCCTTTCGGGATCTTCCACAAGGCCGTGACAAATGCCGGTTCTCTCCAGTTCACGTACCAGCCGAACGCCCGCTTCGTCAGCACCGGTAACGCCGGCGAGCGTTACCCTTGCGCCCAGTCCGCGAATATTCGCGGCGACGTTGGCGGCGCCACCGGGCAGGTATCGCCGGTTCAGAACGGCGACCACCGGAACCGGCGCCTCGGGTGAAATTCGCGAGGCATCGCCCGAGACGTAGGCGTCGAGCATCACATCGCCCACCACGAGGATGTTGACTGAGGGAGCCGCTTCGACGGCACGCCGCACATCCGCGAATCCTGTCACTGGTCCGCCTTGGCGGTCTTAAGAATCCGCTCGATGAGAGAGCTTGTCGACAGGCCGGGATGGAATGGCAGAAAGCGGATCTGGCCACCGTAACTCCGCACAGTTTCCGCCTCCGGAACCGGCCGCGAGCCATCCGCGTACTCCGCGCCTTTGCAGTGAAAATCGGGCCGAAGCCGCGCCAGCGCCGCGCGCGGATCCCGCTCATCGAAGATCGTCACGTAGTCTACCGGTTCAAGCGCGGCCAGGAGTTCCGCCCGTTCCTTTTCCCCGACGAGAGGACGTCCCGCGCCCTTGATTTCCCGCACGCTTCGATCGCTGTTGATTCCGACAACCAGGACATCGCCCAAAGATTTCGCGTCCCGCAGGCTCCGGACGTGACCGGCGTGAACCAGATCGAAACATCCGTTGGTCCAGACGATCTTCTTGCCTTCTTCCGCCCAGCGAGACCTCAGAACTTCCAGTTCGGCGAGCGTTTTCAGTTTTGACTCCGGCTCCATACCAGTTCGAAATGCGGATCGCTCATTAGGATACGCTGTTCGCATCGGCCGGACGGTAATAACGCGAGTAGTACTGATGATAGTAGTAGCTGTCGCTCATGCCGGGCGTCACTTCGTTGAGCACCACCCCGACAATATTCGCATGCAGCCGGTTGAGCATCGCCACCACCGATGAAACGCCTTTGCGGCTGGTATGCCCTGCGCGGGTGACGACCAGAACCCCGTCCACGGTCGCGGCCATGTGCAGCGGTTCCGGGAATCCGATCAGTGGCGGCGAATCGAGAATGATCAGGTCATATTCCCGGGCGGCTTCTTCGATAATCTGCGGCAGCATCCGGCCGATCAGATCCGCGGACCGGCGCGAAACCGGGCCCGCGCTCATCACGTGGAGGTCCGGCAGGCCCGTCTCACTGACGGACTCGCGCCACCCCATTTGTCCGAACAGCGCGCTCGACAGTCCTTTCTCGTTGGGAAGATCGAAGAGCCGATGGATGCTGGGACGGCGAAGGTCGGCGTCGATCAAGAGAGTTTTGTTGCGCTGCTCTGCGTGAGCTACCGCAAGATGCGATGCCACCGTGCTTTTTCCCTCGGCCGGCGAAGCGCTGGTCACCAGGACGGAGCGCAGCCGGGAATTGAAATCCGTCAGCAGCATGGAATTCCGCAGCGTTCGCACCGCATCGGTGTAGCCCTCGCGCGCCTGATTTTTTCTGCGCGTGGCGTTTCCGGCGGATTTGGAATTCACCAGTGACATTTCGATGCGCCCCCGGAAGCTGTTCACCGCGGGAAGAGTTCCCGCGACATCGACCCGCAGACAGCGGGATACTTCCTCCGGATCCCGTATCGTATTGTCGACCAGATCTCCGGCAATCACGGCGCCGGTTGCCAGCAGCGTCGAAAGCAGGAAGGCTACCAGAAGGTTCAGCGAAATTCTCGGAAACACCGCGTTAGCCGGTGCCCGCGCCCGGTCGGCGATTCTGATGGAATTGTCCTGGAGAGACGCGTTGATACTCGCTTCCCGTATTCTTCGGACCAGTTCGTCGTAAAGCTTCTTGTCCGCGTCGGCTTCTTCCTTGAGGGTCTGGTAATCGAACGATCGCGCGTTCAGACGGTCGAATTCCGATCGGGTGTCAGCGACCTGCGCGCGCACCATGTCTTCGCGATCCAGCGCTTGTTTGTATTCGATCGCCACGCGCTCGCCGATACTCGCGGTCATCTCGGCGATCTGCTGGCGGACTTCCTGAACCTGGGCCTGTGCCTTGACATATTCGGGATGGCTTTCGCCGAAGTGTATCTTTGCCTGCGCCAGCTTCTGCCGCGCCTCGGCAAGATCTTCGGTCAGTTTCTTAAGTGAATCTCCCTGCGTCGACGCCAGCGCTGCGTTGAGAGAACCGCCGCGGATCGCATTG
>DASZLO010000251.1:0-8692 GCA_035552315.1 Bryobacteraceae bacterium | reverse complement strand
CAGAGACTCGGCAGCGAACGAAGCGATCATCCGACGGCGGTGCAGCTCACGGGGGTGTATCACAACCTGCTCCGAAGATGGGCGGACGTTTGAGATCGGTTAGGCGCTCCCTGAAAAACCACCGCTCCGTCGAAAAACCACCGCTTGCTCGCGCGCGCGGCTCAGAAACGACGCTGAGCGGCGAGGCGAGTATCTCGGGATCGGCGGGAGCCCGCCGAAAAACCACCGCTCGCGCGCGCGGCTCAGAAAGGCGGCGTTTTTCATCACGTTTGGTGGCCCGCAAGGGCCATGGACGCCCCCTGCCATATGCGGCGGGGGACTCAATTCAGGAAGTATGTGCGGTATAGCGTGTCGCGCTGTTTCGGAACAAAACCGGCGTCGCGGATTAAATGTCTTAGTTGCTCTTCGGTGGCGCAGTGATGTGTTCCCGCGGCCGAGACCACGTTCTCCTCAATCATGATGCTGCCAACGTCGTTGCCGCCAAAACGCAGACCAAGCTGGCAGACCTTCAAGCCGGGCGTGACCCAGGAAGCCTGAATATTTTCGATATTGTCCAGGTAGATCCGCGACAGCGCCAGCATCTTCAAATACTCGACCGCCGTTGCTTCCTGTTTGACAAACCGGCCCAGCGAGGTATATTCGCGCTGGAAAAACCAGGGGATGAATGCCGTAAAGCCGCCCGTATCTTCCTGGATCTGGCGGACGATATCGAAGTGGTTCATGCGCTGCTCAATCGTCTCGCCCGTGCCGAACATCATCGTGGCCGTCGTACGCATTCCCAATGCGTGCGCCGTGCTGTGAACATCGATCCATTCTTGCGTGGAGCACTTCAGCCGGCTGATCCGATGCCGCACCTCCTGATCCAGAATTTCAGCGCCGCCGCCGGGGATGGAGTCCAGACCGGCGTCACGAAGACGGGCGATGGTGTCGCGTAGCGATAGACCGCTCACTTCGGCGATGTTCACAATCTCCGGCGCCGAGAAACAGTGGCACCAGATACCGGTCTCCGATTTAATGGTGCGCAGCAGATCCTCGTACCATTCAATCTTCAGATCCGGGTGCAGTCCGCCCTGCATCAGAATGCCCGTGCCGCCGAGGCTGATCGTCTCGCGAATCTTCTCCAGGATGGTTTCGATCGGGAGAATGTAGCCCTCTTTGTGGCCCATGGGCCGGTAGAATGCGCAGAAGCTACAATACTCGGTGCAGAAATTCGTGTAGTTGATGTTCCGGTCGATGATGTAGCTGACGATCCCTTCCGGATGATGCTTTTTCCGGATGGCATCGGCTTCCATGCCGATCCCGATCAGGTCGTCGCTTTGGAACATGTCGATCGCTTGGGCTCGTGTGATCATATTGCTTAACCTTCCAGGACGGCCAGATCGGCGAGTTCCAGAAACGCATCCAGCCCCTTCTGTTCTGCTGCGCCGATCTCAAATCGAATGTACCCTCGCAGATAACGTCCGGCGAGCTCGCGCGTGATGCCGCGACGCGCATACTCGGCTTTCACAATGTCGTTCAAGCGCTCTTTGCCGAACTCGTAAGAGCCCCGCGTGATCTCGCTCAGCGCCTTTAGCGGCAAACCGGGCTTACCGGCCCAAGCGGCGAAAACCATGGGCAGGCCGGTCAGAGCTCGCCATTCCGCGCCCAGATCCAGACATGGATAGTTTAATTTGTCAGGATTGATGCGTAGCGCCGGATCGCCTATTATTAGCGCTGAATCCGCGCCGGCCAGCATGGTTTCGAGATCGGGCGATTCGGGATAAATGGCAGGCTCCACGCCGTAGCGCTCGCGCAGAATCACCCGCGCCAGTTGAACGGATGTGCGGGAGCTGGCGTCGGCGGCGAGTGTTTTGATCTCGCGCAGGGGAACCCGGGATACCAGCAGAATGCTGCGCACCGTCCCGAAACACGTGATCCCCGCGCCGGGCACGATTTCCAGGCCCTGACGAGCGATCTCGGCCACGGGAACCAAACCGACCTGAATTATCCCATCTTCGACCTCCTGCGCGCACACGGAGGGAATAGAGAAACTCAGGTGGACGCTGGTCCGTTGGGGTCCGTGGAGCATACCCCAGACCAGGGGGACCGTATTCAGATAGCTGACCGCGCCGATACGAAAGAGATTCTGGCCCACGCCCCATTTTATCTGAACATGTTCAAAGATCGGGGTTCTGGCCGCGAGGATTTAATTCGGGAGGACGTCCAGCCGTCCCTGCGCGCTGACGTTGCCGGCCGCGGCGCTTTTTTCAAACCATTGGCGGGCGCGCCTGACGTCGCGCGGTACGCCCCAGCCTCGTTCATAAAGATTGCCCAGGCGAAGCATGGCCAAGGCATTCCCTCGCGCGGCGGATTTCTCATACCACAGGAGGGCCTGCGTATAGTCCTTCGGCAGGCCCCATCCGCGTTCGTACAAATCGCCGATACGAACCATGGCAATGGGATTGCCGGCGGCGGAGGATTTTTCGAACCACTCGCGCGCGCGCAGGTAATCCTGAGGCACGCCCCAACCTTGTTCGAACAGAAGTCCGATACGAATCATGGCAAGGGTATTGCCTGCGGCGGCCGACTTTTCGTACCACTGGCGGGCACGCAGGTAATCTTTGGGAACGCCCCATCCTTGGACGTACGCATCGCCCATGAGACGCTGCCCGTCCGGGCTGCCGCCGAGTGCAGAGCGCTGAATCATGGCCAGCCCCTGATTAAACCGGCCCGCTTTTATCAGATCCTGAGCGCGATCCAGGTCCGACCCGGCATGGAACGCTGTACCGGTGGAGGGCTGGGGCGCCGACGGTTTCAAAACGCTAATCAGTTCATCGCCGGCGCCGGCCTGCCGCAAATCTCTTTCCGAAGCGGCGGTCAATTCAAAATCGATTCCTCTATGCCGGGCAGAGTCCGCCACGCGCAACGGCGGCGCGTAGTTGGTGAGCAGGTCAACCAATTCGGCCTTCGTGTACGGCTTCGCCGGCCGGTCTCCGGACGCGGGCCATGCACCATCGCGTTGCTCGGCTTGTTCCGCGCTTACGGCGTGTCGAATTTTCGTCGAAAGTGCGACATTACCGGCTGCTAGGGCTAGCCCCTTTTTATACTCGGCAATGGCGTTCTCATATCTTCCTTGTTGGTAGAAGAGATCGCCGCGGGCGGTAGCCGCCTTCAGTAAGCGGGACAGCTGTTGCGCGGTGTTGTTGACACTTGAGCGCTCCGGCCGAACGGGCACCGTAGTTGAATTGGCCGGCACCGACGAAGCCGTTGCGGAAAGCGGATTTGACTCAGGATTCGCCGGCTTGGTTGCGACCCGGCCGCTCAACGCGTACCATGCGGCTGCCGCAGTCACCAGGAGAACCAAGCCCACCGCCCCGGCGACGAATCCGAATGTCCGAGACCTTCGGGGAGCTAGCGTTACCGTTTGAACCGGCACCGGCGGCGGCGAAATCGGAATCGGTGTCTGCGAGACGGCTGCTGGCGGTTGCGAAACAAGGTCAACCGGAGTGCTCAAACCATATTCGGCTACGGGAAGTTCGGCCGGCTTCGGGGTGACCGTGTTCGCGAGAGCGCGGGCGAACTCCGGGGCTGTCGTATAGCGGTCTGTCCGTTCCTTTTGGAGAGCTTTCATTACGACCTGATCGATCTGCGGAGAGATATGCAGATCCGGCCGGGCCACAGCGATCGATGCGGGCGGCTCAATCAAGTGCTTCTTTAGATAGGCAAGCGGCGTGTCGGCTTGGAACGGTACGCGCCCCGTGATTATTTCGTACGCGACGATCCCGAGCGAGTAAATATCGGAACGTCCATCGAGTTCCTCACTGCGCATGCCGGAGGCCTGCTCCACGGACATATAGGCGGGTGTGCCCACGGCGAGTCCGGTCATCGTATGCGATGTGGACTCGCGCATCTTGGCGATGCCGAAGTCCACAATCTTCACCAACATTTGCCCGTCGTCATCATGTGTCAGGAAAATGTTGTCGGGCTTCAGATCACGGTGAATAATGCCCAATTTGTGGGCGGCGTTCAGTCCGCGAGCCGCCTGCTGCAGGATCTCAACCGCTTCCAATAAAGGCAGCAAACCGCGGCGTTTCAAGGTTTGGCGAAGCGATTCGCCTTCGAGGTACTCCATCGCAATGTAGGGCGAGCCGTCGTCGGCCTGCCCACACTCATACACAGTAACTACATTTTGGTGCCGAATCCGGCCGGTAGAAGATGCCTCATCATGAAACCGCTGCAGGAAATCGGGATCTTCCAGGAGCTTGTGGTGCAGGACCTTGAGGGCCACCGGCCGGTTGCCAACGCCAAGCTGCTCGGCCAGAAATACGGTGCCCATGCCGCCTTCGCCGATGCGCCGCAAGATGCGATAGCGCTGCGAGAGGCCGGACGAGATATTGAACTGAGTGGCATTGAGCGGAGGCGGCAACGGCGTGGCATCGCGCGGGCAGTAATCCATCTCGTCGGCATAGTTTTGGTGGCAATTGGAACAAGTCCTCATGGGATGAACCGGTCTCGCTGTCAACGGGATATCGAACGGTTACAGACAGGATAGCTGGTTTTTCAGCCTGCCGCCGGGCTCGCAGTCTCACCAAATGCCTTCCGCTTCAGCCCACGAGCATGGGCGGAAAGTAGAAATTGTCGCCCAGGTAGATGCGGCGCACCTCGGGATCGTTTCCTAACGACTCCGGTGAACCGGCGCGGAAGATGCGTCCGTTGCTGATGATATAAGCCCGGTCCGTGACGGCGAGAGTCTCGCGAACATTGTGGTCGGTAATCAAGATGCCGATGCCGCGGCGTTTCAGATCGCCGATGATGCGCTGCAATTCGAGCACCTGGATAGGATCGATGCCCGAAAAAGGCTCGTCGAGCAGGATGAAATCCGGCTGCAGCACCAGCGAACGGGCGATCTCCACGCGACGGCGCTCACCACCGGAAAGCATATAGCCTTTGCTGTGGCGCACTGTCTCCAGACCAAGATCGGAAATCAAGTTGTGCATGCGATCCCGGCGCTCGCGACGGCTGATATTCAGGGTCTGAAGAATCGCCATCAAGTTATCTTCGACGCTGAGCTTCCGGAAGACGGAGGGCTCCTGCGGGAGATAGCTGATGCCGCGGCGCGCGCGCAGATACATGGGTAGCCGCGTCACGGGTTCTTCATCCAGCAGCACGTTGCCCGCATCGGGGCTCACCAGGCCGACAATAATATAAAAGGAAGTCGTCTTGCCGGCGCCATTCGGGCCAAGCAGTCCCACCACTTCGCCCTGTTCCACCCGGACGGAAACATTGTCGACAACTCTGCGGCCATTGTAGGTTTTGCAAATCTCAACGGTCTGCAGGGTTCTCCCGCCGTTAGCCAATTCTCGTACGTTCTCCTGCACTCCTTCTCATGATACGCGTCAGCCGCGCTTCCTGTTTCCGTAAACAACCGTTTGCCCGCGGTCGCGTATCATGAAGCGAGTTGACGCCAAAGCAACTTGCCCACGCCTCCTGGCTGGTCCCCACGCTGGTGCTGTTTCTGGCCTGCCTGCGACTGTGCCATTCCGGAGTGCTTTGGGCGGATGAAGACTACCATCTGGCGGCGGCCGTTCACATTTTGAATGGCAAAGCGCCGTATCGCGACTTCTGGTATGACAAGCCGCCGCTATCGGCCCTCTACTATGTCCTGGTTGGCGGCCGGGCGGGATGGTCATTGCGGGTGCTGGATGCAAGCTATATCGTGCTGGCGTGCTATCTGGCGTATTCGGTGGCTCGCGATTGGTGGGGCGAGATGGAAGGCCGCATCGCGGCGCTGCTGCTGGCTTTTTTTACCACCTTCTATCTTCCTTCGGCCATAATTCCCTTTGCGCCCGATGCGTTGATGATCGCTCCGCATCTCGCGGCGGTGTATTTCGCCCGCCGGTCGCGGCCGATCGAAGCAGGCGTGCTCGCGGGTATTGCATTTCTGGTGAATGCGAAGGCGATCTTCGTCCTGGCGGCATGTGGCCTATTTTTGTGGCCGGCTGAGCTGCCCCTGGTTTTTGGTTTCGTGTTGCCGTTATTGGCTGCGCTCGCGTGGCTGCTGGGGACCGGGGCTTGGGCGGGTTATCGCGAACAGGTGTGGGGGTGGGGCGCCCTCTACGCGAAGTATTCGCCCGTAACCGACCCATGGCGGACCGGTTTATCGAGAACGCTCGACTGGTTGGGATTCCATGCGGCGCTGGCCGCTGGTAGCGCGGTCGCTCTGGCGAAAATCGACAGAAAGGAACGCTGGCAGATGGCCGCGTGGATGGCTTTATCATTCGCGGCAGTCTGTCTGGGCACGCGGTTCGCGCCACATTACTACCTGCAACTGCTGCCACCTATGGTGATCGCCGCCTCCCGGGGCATCGTGGTGGCGACGGAACAATGGCGGCGCACATCGCTTGCGGCTTTGGCGGTGCTGCTCTTGATTCCGTTCATCCGATTTGGCCCCCGGTATGTGACGTTGGCGGCCGATCTGGCGACGGGGGGGACGCCACATTGGCTGGACATTGCGATGGACCAGGATAGCCGGGAGGCGGCGCGGATCGTCAGCCATTATGCACGGCCGGGAGATACGCTTCTGGTGTGGGGATACCGCCCGAACCTATACGTTTATACGCGGATGAGTTCGGATAGCCTGTTTTGGGATTCGCAACCGCTGACGGGTGTTCCCGCCGATCGCCATTTGCATTCAAGCGAGCCGATCTACGCGGGCGCGGCGCGCAATCGAGAGGAACTGGCGCAGTCGCGGCCGACATTCATCATCGATGGGCTGACGCTGTTCAATCCGGGCCTAAATCCGAGCAAATATCCGGAGCTGCGGGCGTGGCTGTCGCATTACAAACTGATAGGGCGCACGCCATTGTCGCTGATATACCGCCGGGAGGATTGAGTTAGCGACGCCGGGGATAATTAGGAAGGTAATCATGAGCCGCACACTCCAACTCGGCGATACACAGATAGATGAGTCCAAGCTGACGGCTGTCTGCCGGCGTTACCGCGTCCGGGAACTCTCGTTCTTCGGGTCAGCGGCACGCGGAGAGATGCGGCCTGACCGACATCGACATGCTGGTCGAGTTTTTGCCGGATGCCGACATCGATCTGGTGGACTACGCCGGGTTGATGATAGACCTTTCGGAGCTCCTAGGCAAGAAGGTGGATCTTGTCTCGAAGAATGGACTCAAACCGCGTATCCGCGCTTCTGTGCTGGAACAAGCGCGCTTGCTCTATGCGGCATGATGGTCTGTATCAGGACAAGAGAACGTTTGCCTATCGATGTTATATTTAAATATAACTATGGCGAACGGTTCACACACGACTAATTTGCGAAAGGTCGGCGGATCGGTTATGTTGGCCGTCCCGCCCGCTCTGCTCGACATCCTGCACCTGCGGCCGGGGGCCAAGGTGGGGCTCACGGTCCAGAGTGGACGACTGGTGGTGGAACCACAGCAACGACCCCGCTATACGTTGGACGAATTGCTTGCCCAATGCAATCCGAAGGCCCGGCGTAGCAGGGAAGAACGCGAATGGCTGGATGACAATGCGGTGGGCGGTGAACTCATCTGATGAAGCGCGGCGAAATCTGGCTGGTGGGGCTCGACCCCACGATGGGACACGAACAGAAGGGCCGCCGCCCGGTTCTGATCGTGTCACCGGAACCGTTCAATCGGATCACCAAAGTGCCGGTGGTTCTCCCGATCACGAGCGGCGGCAATTTCGCGCGGACGGCTGGTTTTGCCGTGCCGCTGACGGGCGCCGGAACCAAAACGACAGGCGTCATCCGCTGCGATCAGCCTAGGGCGCTCGATCTCGGCGCGCGAAACGGCAAGAAACTGGAAAGCGTGCCCGCCATGATCATGGACGAGGTGCTGGCACGGCTGGCGCCGATTTTTGAGTAATTCCCATGGCAATTCGCCTCACCGACTACGCGCTTTTCGGCCGCACCTCGAATCTCACAATCGCGTCGCCCAGGTGAATCTCATCGCCCGGCTCCAATAGCGTCCCTCGATTCCCGCGATGCACGGGCTGGCTTGCGCCGTCCCGCACAATCCAGAGTCCATTGTTGGATGGTCCTTTATATGCGCGATCGTTGAAGAGCCGATATTCGCCCGCTTTCTGCGTGTAGATGATATGGGCATGCTGCCGCGAAACACTCTGGTTCACGGCACTGTCTTCCTCAAACGCAAGATCATTCCTGCGGCTGGGGCCATCGGCGCGGTAGACTTCCGCGGTCCGGCCGATGTTGGTCCGCGTTTTTGAAATAGGCAAGTCGTGGATGTTGGCGGTTCCATGTACGACGACCAGCGTTGCGGTGGCATCCCCAAGTCCCGGGCCAACCCTCGAACGGTCGACATCTGTTTCCACCGAGAGCCAATTCTGCTTTGCCGTGGGGAACTCCGGCGTGGTGTGCAGCTCCACTCTCAAATCGTCCGGGAAGCGATAGTTCTGACGCAGCAGTCCGCTCCTCAGTTCATCGGCAAAGTAGTTGGTCAGGAACTGATGCTGAAGTACACGAGCCTGCTCCTCGGATATCCCCAGCAATTTGATCCGCACCAGGTTATACGGGAATACATTCCTACCGCCGGCGCGATGGCCCTTGGCCTTGACCGCATCGAGCACGGCGAGCCGTATTTCGGCTAGTTCCGGCGCGTCCTTCACCACCGGGTTCGAGCCAAAAGGCGATTCGAAAATCGCGCGCCCCAATTTTTCAAAA
>DASZLO010000250.1:0-80375 GCA_035552315.1 Bryobacteraceae bacterium | reverse complement strand
ATGTCGGTCTTCAGCGATAAGGCGGGCGCGCCGGCGAGCAGGCCGCGGATTCGCAACCCGACCAACCCGGTGAAAAGGGAAAATCGGTTCGAGAGAACGACGCCGGCCGCGTCGTGTTGCGGATCGAAGAAAGCATAGCTGGTATAGCCATAAACAGCGCCGTTGTGCCAGTAGACGCCGGTGTCGTCATCATAAAGCCACGCCAAAGCGATGCGGGTGTGCGTGCCTGCCAGACCTTTTAGGTCATGCGTGGCGGCAATCGCGTCCTGCAGCGCCCTTGTTGTTTGAAGCTCCGGGTGCAGGTTCGCTTTGAGATACGCGAGCATGTCTCCAGCGGTTGAGAGCACGGCGCCGGCAGGTGCAAACACGTCCATATCCCACGGGGCGGTGGGCCGGTTCTCCTGGTCGTAGCCCTGGATCAGATGCTGCCGGTTCGCAGGGAGAGACGTCGTTGTGTCTTTCAGACCCAGCGGACCGGTAACGTCTCTTTCCAGAAGATCCTGATACGTTGTCCCCTCTCTGCTTGCCAGCGCGTGTCCGAGCAGGCTGACGCCGAGGTTGCTGTACTCGAATTCAACGTGCGGAAATCTCGTCAGTCCCCAGTTTGCGAGGAATTGGTAGAGGTCGGCGACGTGGTAATTGCGCAAAGGATTCGCGTCGTCTTCGGGCTCAAGATTGCCGGGCATCGGCGGGAGACCGGAGTGATGGGTCGCAAGGTCGAGCAGGGTAATTTCTTTCTCCCCAGGAATGCCGCGGGGTCCCGGCGCGACTCCCGGGGGCAGCAGATCTCGTACGGGCTCGTCGAGCCTGACCGTTCCGCGTTCCACCATTTGGGCGAGAATGAGCGCGGTGAAGGTCTTGGAGATCGAAGCAATCTGGAATTCGGAATCGGTTCGGGCGCTTCCGTAAGTGATGATTTGCTGCTTGCCCTGCTTCCAGACGCCAATCACCAGACCGTTGCCGGGGTCCAGTGTCCCCACGCCCAGCGCGTCTTTGAGACCGGCGGCGCTTACCGGCGGCCTTGCAGGGTCATGAGAGATAGCGGGCGCGGCGTGCGCGGGAGTGTCCGGGTTAAGAGCGAATGGCCAGGTGATGCTCGCGGCCAGGTGCAGGCTTAAGACGGCGACCCCGAGCGCCGTCGCCACAGCGGCTAGTTTCGCAAGGAATATCGTGCGTGCGCGGATTGGCAGCGGCGCAAGCATCATGACTTCGCGGCGAGTGGGAAATGTGGAATCCCAGCTCAGAACCGCGAAGATGCCGACCGCCAGCATGGTGGTAGCGATCAGAAAATGCTCCGCACTCCACAGAATAATGAGCTGCCGTTCCGGAGGCATCTTCGACCCGCCGATCAGTAATCCGCCAAGCCCAAATGCAATTCCGATAAAAATAAAAAGAGCTGCGAACTGGCCGAACAGCTTGTTCATATCTCCCTGCGCGGCGGCCGAAAGGAACTCCAGATCGACCATGCGGAACAGGAATTGGCGGTAGAGAACGCGGAACTGAATCCTTTGCATTTGCATGCCTCAGGCCCGGATCAGATCCGCGATGTCGCGCGAGATGCCAACCGTGTCCTGCTCGACGGCGAGTTGCGAGAAAATGCCCTCCAGCGTGGGCAGATTCATCAGAGTGCGCAGGTTCGCGATCGAATCGTCCGCGACCAGTTTCCCTTTGTGCAGAATCACGACCCGCGACGAGACTCGCTCCACCGTTTCCAGTTCGTGCGAACTGAAGAGGATGACCTTTCCGCGCGCCGCCAGTTCCTGGATCAGGCTGCGCAGAACCAGCGCGGTGCCCACGTCGAGCCCTGAAAACGGCTCGTCCAGAAGAATCAGATCGGGATTGTGAAGCAGAGCCGCTGAGAGCAGCACTTTCTGGCGCATGCCTTTCGAGTAGGAGGAGATTGGCCCATGCCGGTCGCCGTGCAGCGAGAAAAGGCGCAGCAGGCCGTCGATCTTGTCGGCAGCAGGTTTGGCAGTTAATGCCCGCAACTGGCCCACCATCAGCAGGTATTCGAGGCCGCTCAGGTGGCCGTAAAGGTTCGGCTCTTCCGGCACATAGCCCATTCGTTGCTTGTAAGCGATCAGATCCTGCTGGATGGGAATTCCATCGAACAGGATTTCACCCGACGTCATTTCCAGCAGCCCGGTGATCATTTTCATGGTGGTCGATTTGCCCGATCCGTTCGGCCCCAGATAGCCGGTGACTTCCCCGGGCTGCGCGGCGAAGGTGACGCGGTCGACGGCCACGATGCCGGTGAAGCGCTTGGAAACATCCCGGAGTTCGAGCATGACTATTTGTGCCCCCAACACAATACCGGGAGCATCGTGACGCAGATGGCCCGCACTGCAATGTGCATCGACATAAGTGCGAAAGCCTCCGGCCAGCCTCCGCCAAACCCGTGAAAGACGGCGAGCGCCACATCCGGTGCGAATGACACGATGAGAACCCTGGCCGCGAGGGAACGGTACTCGCGCGCCGGCTCCAAACTGTCGGTCCAGATCCTCGCAAAGACAATAATTGCGGCAACGGCGGCGATTACCGTGTCAAAGATCGGTGGTCCTGGCGTGAGCGGCATAAATTTTTCTGGCGGGCGCAGAATTGACACCGCTGCAAGACGTATTACCCACACCGCGGTGACGGAGACCAGTACTGTGAGGGGCCCGGCCCAGAGGAGGCGGAGACTCCTGGTTCCCGGAACAACCCGGAATTCGAGCATACCCCTATGTAGCATGCTACATTCAATCGAGTCAAGTAGAATGCTACATAGGGTACAATCCAGGGCATGGCGGTTGAGTTGAAACTCTCGCATACCGCGGCAATGATCCTGAAAGCGATCGATGCCGGTCACATCTATGGTTTCGGCGTGATGGAGGTGACGGGCCTCGCGAGCGGCACCGTTTATCCTGCCATGCGGCGCCTCGAACGCGACGGGCTCATCCGCTCACGATGGGAAAATCAATCGGTTGCCGACACTGAGCAGCGGCCGTTGCGCAAGTATTACACTCTGACGCGCGCAGGCCGCGCCACCCTGGAGTCTTCCGAAAAGCGCTACCCTCTGCTGGCACGTCTCATCCCCGAAGAAAAGGCAGAGACCGCATGAGAGTTCATCTGGCAATCTTGCGGTCGGCGGCTTTGCTGGTGCCGGAACAGCAGCGCGCGGAATGGCTCGCGGAGTGGAGATCGGAACTCTGGCATGCATGGCCGAATCGTTCCGCAATAAATCTGATCGCCTTCTGCCTGGGTAGTTTCAAAGACGCCTGCTGGCTGCGCCGGCATGGTCCGATGCCCCGATCGTACGGCATCCTTCACCTCGATGTGCCCGCGCCGCCGGCCGTCGCGCAGAGCTTTCCGTTGCCGTCGACCCTGCATTTTCTGAAGTCGCCCGCTCAATGTCTGTCGTTTCTCGGCGCTTTGGCCCTGGTCAGTATTGCTGTTGCTTTTTTCCTTCAGCCGGCCCGCGACCTGATGTTGGCCTCACCGTATGCGGACGTCAGCGGTCTGCTCATGATCAGCCCGTGGGGTGAAGGCAACCAGGCAGGCATAGCGAACGGCGTGGTCGATCCGTACCCGACTGTTTCCGTAGATCAGTTCCGGCAATGGAAAACCTCCCCGCTGCCTGAGTTTGCGGGTTTGGCGTTTTACCTGCCGCAGACGATGCAAACGGACATCTCGCCCGGACCTCTTTCTGTCGCGCGGACCAATGTCGATCTTTTCGCGCTGCTCAACATTTCCATGCATTCGAATGGGCCGATGAATGGACTGATGTTGAGCAATACTCTTTGGCGAAAGCATTTCCACTCCGACCCGCACGCCGTCGGACGGATGGTTCGGGTGGGTGCGCAAACGGTGAGGATTGCGGCGATTCTGCCTTCCGGCCAATGGAAACTGCCGGGACATTTCGATGCATGGCTGATTGAGGACGAACGGGATACTGGCGGCCTGCCGCTGGATGCCAGAGGGTTCGTACTGGCTCGCCTAACTGAACAGGCACGGGTGGACCATGGGTTTCCGGACGGCTATCTGAATTACGTCTGGGTGGCGGAGCGAAACCAGTCGTTCCTCGTGGGAATGTTGCCCCTGCTCCTGCTGGGAGCCTTACTGGTCCCTGTGACGACGTTCTTCTCGCTGGGCGAGTATCCGGCGCGGAAAATCGGATTGCGCCGATGGCTCTTCCTCGCGGCCAAGATCGGGCTGATTCTGCCGGCAACACTTTTCGCCGCGCTTGACGTGGCGTGTCTCGGCCGGCACCTCCTGCCGGTGGCCGCGCAGTTGATGCTGGTCAGCTGGGTATTTGCACTGCGCTGGGCGTTGATCGATCAACAGCGGCGCTGCCCGATCTGTTTGCGGCGGCTTGCCAATCCTGTGACCATCGGAGAGCCTTCGCGCATGTTACTCGAATGGCACGGCACGGAATTAATGTGCCCGCGCGGTCACGGCCTGCTGCATGTGCCGGACAGACCGGCGATCTGGTTCACACAGCAGCGATGGACCGATTTCGATCCCTCCTGGAGCGGGTTGTTCCCATAGATCGGCGCGACTGGACTTTCGCAAAGGCGTGGTTGCACAGCTCGATCGCCACCCGGTGAGATCCGGCGCACGAAAAAGATTCCACCCAGTCCGGCGAGCATGAGAAGAACCGTGCCCGGCTCCGGAGTGGCGCTGTCTCCATTGCCGACGCCGGAACTAAAAAGCATGGAATAGCCGGTGGCGTCGAAGCCGTCGCCAAAGCCGATGCTCACGCCGTCGGTCAGGGCGTGCCCCGACCCTATGCCGGAACCCGACGCTTGCACTTCCATGGAAACCATAATGATCGAATTGGCCTGGGCGGTTGCATGGAAAGTCGTTTGGTAATCCCCCGAGCCGCCAATCGTGCCATAAGGAAGGTTGGGGTCACCCTGACTGGAAGACTCTATCGCGCAGCAGCCAATGCCATCGGAAACGCTGAAATAGGTGTCATTGGCATTTGAATCGTAGTTTCCGGAATTCACCTGATTCTCGAAGTCTAAATGGAAATGCGCCGAATTATCGAGAGAGACCGGACCGGCGGCCCCGGTGATTTCGAAATAGTAAATGAGTGATGCATCGGCTGTGCTCAGGCCGTGCCCGACCCCGCTTGATGCGAAGGCTTCTACGGATGGAGCAGTGGCGTTTAAAATTGTCGTTTCGAAGCCGTCGTCCAGAGTTCCTGGTGCGCGAACCGTAGTTGAGGTCCCGGCGGAAATGCGTGTTAAGTAGAAAGGATTGTAAGCCGGGTCGAGCATGTCCGCCGAACACATGGCGCTGGCGGCTGCTCCGATCAGCAGTGCGAACAGGACCCTTGAATAGTTCCTCATGGGATTTCTTTTTCCTCCGATTGACGCGCGGCTGCCCTGAGAAGGCGGGGCCTGGCCGCGTTCGTTTTCAAATACGATTCGCAAACGGACGGAAAAGCCCGCCAAATTTCTTTGAAGAGTTATTGCGGTGGATTTGTGATCGAGGGAGGATGGCGATTGAGAGAGAGGGCTGGTCAGGCCGCGACAACACAATCGGCGGCCAACCGTAATTCGGTGGCCGCCGATTCCATTCCCGAAAAATGACCTGCCAGAAGCTACTTCTGCTCTTTGCCGCCGGCCAGAATATCTACCATGGCGTAGTTGCCTTCATGGCACGCATATTCATACACCGGTCCGGGCACGGCGTTGAAGGCTTCCTCGAAAGTCCAGGGCTTGGCCCAGGTGGAGGAATCGTCGACGGTCGCGCGATATTGAATGGCTTTGTCGCTGACGCGGGTGAAACGTTCGGTGACTTTCAGGTTCTCCGAGGAACCCCGGTAGCGGGTCTTGTCCGTGAAGTTCGTCGTTTCCACAACCAGCGTATCGCCTTCCCAGTGTCCGATGGAATCGCCGAACCACTGGCGTACGCTCGGAGGCTGGTGTTTCGCGTTCATGTGGACGATGCGGCCGTCATGCACCATTTCGAGCACGATGAGAATGGAGTCGGCGGACTGCACGATCTGGTAGTTGTTGTTGTAGAGCGCCGGCGTCATCGGGACGGCCGGAGTATTTCCCGTCAGGCAGCGTGTGTCCCAGGGAAGGCTCCTGTAATCGCCGGGGACAGCGGGGGCGCGCCGCACACGATTGCGCGCTTCCGGCAGGACGGGCGGAACGTGGCCGTCCGGCGGGTCGATGATCATTGACGTTCTTTTCTGACCGTCGATTCGCATGAGTTCCGAGCCATTATCGTAAAAGAGGACGTTGTAAGCGCCGCCCTGAATGGTGACCGGCCGGCCGCCCTCCACTTTGGACCCTTCCTCCCAGCGCTCATTTTCTCTGGCTTCCCATGCCTTGGCTTCGGCGTCAGTGAGCGTCGCCTTTCCGTCGACAGATGCGGGACGCTCGAACGGTGTCCGGGTAGCATTCGACCAGATGCCCGTGAGATCGGGATGTCCGTCAGGAGCGCGCGGGATCTTTACGCTGGCTTTCGGAGCTCCCGCGGGGGCAGAAGCGCTCTGCGCCGAAAGGGACGCAACCGCCAACAGGGCAACGGCGCTGGATGTGATCAGGGTACGGAATGTCATGGCCTACCTTCAGTTTGCGATTATATATCGGAACGACCGGCAGCGGTCTGGCCACCGTTGGCCGCGTCCCGGGACGCCCGCTCGTCTCTATTACTATTTTAGCCGCTAAAAACAACAAAAAACAGACTGTTATTTGTCAATTGCCGGGTGTAGCATTCTCTAATCCGATGAGTGACAACTGCGGACGGGGCAGCCGCTCTTTGAAGCAACCGGCGTCATTCAAACAAATCCCGGCGCGGACGCGTCAATTGAGGCCCTGCGGCGTCACGCAACCGCACTACACTGGAAGATTAAACCCTATGAAAATCCGAGTCTTCGTCCCGGCTGGAGCGCTGCCGGGCTGCGCCTTTGCGATCTGCCGGAACGGCCGGATACCGGAATAAAAACCAATGAAAAAAACGTCAAAAGCCCCTCGAAAATCTCCCGCCGCCGCGCCGCTGCTCAAGCTGCTGAAGCCGTACACCGGCCTCGTCGCGCTGCTCGTCCTGATGACAATTCTGGGCAACGGTCTGACGCTGACGGTTCCGAAGCTGATTTCGAACGCTATCGACACCTATACGCAGGGCAGTTTCCTGCTGCGCGCCGTCATCCTCCGCTTCGGCGCGGTGGCGCTGCTGATTTTTTTGTTCACTTACCTGCAGGCCATCGTCCAGACATTCGCCTCGGAGCGCGTGGCTAAGGATCTGCGCGGGCAGTTGGTGGCAAAAATCTCGGTGCAGTCCTACGGGTTCGTGGAAAAGGTGACTCCCGCGAAGCTGCTCACGAATCTGACTTCCGACGTGGATGCAGTGAAGTTATTCGTATCGCAGGCCATCGCGTCGATCATCGCCTCGGTATTCACCATCATCGGCGCCACGGTGCTCCTGCTGTCGATTAACTGGCGTCTGGCGCTCGCCATTCTCGGCATCATTCCCGTCATCGGTCTAAGCCTTTACATCACGCTTTCAAAGGTTCGCAAGCTTTTCAAGAAAGCGCAGGAAGCCATCGACTGGCTGAACCGGGTGATCAACGAGAGCATCATCGCGGCCTCGCTGATCCGGATCCTGTTTACGCCGCAACTGGAGTTTGAAAAATTCCGCGACGCCAGCACGGAGGCGCTGAATATCGGGCTCAGTATTCTGCGCCTGTTTGCCAGCGTCATTCCGATCATCACCCTGGCCACCAACCTCGCCACCGTAATTATCGTTCTGATGGGCGGCCACCTGGTGATCGCGGGCAACATGAGCCTGGGAAATTTCGCGGCGTTCAATACCTATCTGGCGATTCTAATCTTCCCCATCATGGTGCTCGGCTTCATGAGCAACGTGATCGCGCAGGCCAGCGCTTCGCACCTGCGGCTGGGCGCCATCCTCGATGCCCCGCCCGACACCCATGCCGGCACGCTGATTCCCGATCTGCGGGGCGGGATTGCCTTCAATGACGTTTCCCTTTCGTTCGACGACAAACCCGTGCTCAAACATGTTTCATTCGCTGTCGCGGGCGGCAGCCGGACCGCGATCATCGGACCCACGGCGGCGGGCAAGACGCAACTGCTCTATCTTCTGATCGGGCTCATGGAGCCCACCTCGGGTGTGATCACCTTCGATGGCGAACCGCTCGGCGCTTACGACAAAGAGGCTCTGCACCGGCAGGTGGGCTTCGTCTTTCAGGACAGCGTGCTCTTCAATCTCACGCTGCGCGAGAACATCGCCTTCAGCAACACCACGGGCGAAGAGGATCTTCAGAAAGCCATCGCAGCGGCCGAATTGAACGACTTCATCGGCAAGCTCCCCGAGGGTCTGGAGACCATGGTGTCGGAACGCGGCGCCAGTCTTTCGGGCGGCCAGAAGCAGCGCGTTATGCTGGCCCGCGCGCTGGCTCTGAACCCCAGGGTTCTGCTGCTCGACGATTTCACGGCCCGCGTCGATCCCACCACCGAGCAGGCTATCCTCGGCAACGTGCGGCGGCAATATCCGGAGATCACGCTGATTTCGGTAACGCAGAAAATTTCTTCGGTGGAAGATTACGACCAGATCATCCTGCTCATGGAAGGGGAAATTCTGGCTTCCGGAACCCACGCGGAGTTAATGGAAACCTCGCCCGAGTACGTCCAGATCTACGATTCGCAGAGGAGCACGAGCGTCTATGAATTACAAGCTTGAAACCTCGCGCGGACCGAAGGCTGGCGCGCCCAAACCGAAGCTGACATTCAAAGCGGCCGCAGCCCGCCTCTCGCCGTTGCTGGTTGGCGAGGGCAAGAGCGTCGCCATCTCGCTGATCGCCATCGGCGTCAGTTCGGGGGCAATGCTGGTAGGGCCCACCATCATCAGCCACATTATTGACACCTATATCCGGCTCAAGGATACGCACGGCCTGCTGATTTTTTCAGGGCTTCTGCTGGGCATCTATATAATCGGCGCCACCGCGAGCTATGTCCAGGTGCGAACCATGGGCGGAGTCGGCCGCCGCGTGCTCTTTGCGCTGCGCAATACGCTCTTCAAAAAGCTGCAGGAACTTCCCGTCGCCTTCTTCAATCAGAACAAGGCCGGCGATCTGATCTCGCGCCTCAACAACGACACCGACAAACTGAATCAGTTCGTCTCCCAGGCCCTGATGCAGTTTGTGGGCAGCTTTGTGCAGATCACCGGCGCGGGCATCTTCCTGCTCACGCTCAATCCCCGTCTGGGCCTGGCGGCCCTGATGCCTGCACTGGCCGCGCTGATCGTGACCAAGTCCAGCTCCACGTGGGTGAAGAACAAGAACGTAAAGAGTCTTCAGGGACTCGGCGGCATGAGCGGCGAGATTCAGGAGAGTCTGAATAATTTCAAAGTGATCGTCGCCTTCAACCGCGTCGATTATTTCCGGCGCAAATTCGAAAAAGCCAATCAGAACAACTACGTCGCCTCCACGGGCGCGGGCATCGCCAACAATCTGTTTCTCCCTTTATATGCGCTCTTCGGGACACTCGCGCAGCTGGTGGTGCTTTCCTATGGCATCTATCTGATTGGCGAAAAGGAGATGACCCCCGGTCTGCTGATCGGTTATCTGCTTTACGTGAACAACTTCTATTTCCCGCTGCGGCAACTCGCCACGGTATGGTCGTCCTTCCAACTCGGCGTGGCCGCGCTGGAACGGATTTCAGAAGTGCTGGCGCTCGAATCCAACATGCCGGTGATCCCCGCCGGCGCGCCCGAATCGGATACCGTGCTGGAATTCCGCAACGTTCACTTCCGCTATCCGGACGGCAAGGAAGTTCTCCACAACATCAGCTTCGAACTGGAGGAAGGAAAGTCATACGCACTGGTGGGACCCACCGGCGGAGGCAAGACCACCACGGCATCGCTGATGGCGCGCCTCTACGATCCTTCCGAAGGCTCGGTTTATCTCAATGGCCGCGACATCCGTTCCTACGCTCCGGAAGTGCGCACGAAAAAAATCGGCTTCATTCTACAAGACCCGTTCCTGTTCAGCGGCACTGTAGCCGAGAACATCACTTACGGAAACGACGAGTATCGGAATTATTCGAGCGCCCAGCTAAGCCGCGTGCTCGAAGACGCCAATCTGTCGAGTCTGATGGCGCGTTTTTCCGAAGGTCTGGACACGAAGGTGGCGGCCAGCGGGAACAGCATCAGTCTCGGCCAGAAGCAGCTGATTGCTTTCATGCGGGCCACCCTGCGCAGGCCGGAGTTGCTGATTCTGGACGAAGCGACCGCCAATATCGACACGGTCACCGAGCAGCTTCTGGAAGAAATTTTGGCCAAGCTGCCCGCGAAGACGACGAAAGTGATCATCGCGCACCGGCTGAACACCATCGACAACGTGGATCAGATTTTCTTTGTGAATTCAGGAGAGATCAAAGCCGCGGGATCGATGGAACATGCGGTGGAGATGCTGTTGCACGGCAGGCGGGAAAGTTAAAAGCCTGCGCCGCCAGCCGGAAAACTCCCGGCATACGGCGGCGCAGGCTTAGTTATGAATCAGTCTTGCGGACTTAGGATTTTTTTGCGATAACCTGAAAAGTCTGGCCCATCGCTTCGCCGTCGAACGCGATCTGGTCAGCCGAGACAACGCCCTTATAGTTCAAGGTGATCGACATGCCGCCGAAGTCCAGATTCACCGAGAAGGAGATCTTGTCGCCGTCGACTTTACCATCGGCGATCGCGATATCGGAACCGTCGGGTCCCGTCATGGTGCCCGTCAGCTTGTCGCCATCGGCCTTCAGCTTGAAGACCTGCGCGAAGTCGCCGTTAGGCGTGGAGAGAGAACCGCTCCAGGTGCCGTCGGCAGGGGCGGCGAAGGCGGTGACGGCGAGCAGCAGTACACCGACCGTAGAGACTAGAAATTTCGAGAAGAACTTTTTCATGCGTAGTACTCCTGAGGCAAATTGGGACTTACTGAGAATCTTTTATAGACTAAACCGTTCAGTAATACGCTGTCAACTGCTGGGGTACTTCGCGGGAGGTCACTTCGCGGGACACAGCGCCGGATTCGGTGCCCCAGGCTTTCCAGAACGCGCCCACCACCCGCTCGGGAAGGTCGGCGGGAATAACAGTGTTGCAGAAACAGCGGTGCATCACAGGCCCCACCAGAAGATCCATGGCAAGGTCGGTATCGACGTCCGGGCGCAATTGGCCGCGCTCGATAGCGTCGGCGATCAGGCGCTTGATCTGGGCACGGCGCGGTTCGTCGAAGCGGGCCTTGAGGGCGTCGCGAAAGGCCGGATTGCCCGCCGCATGCCCGATGACGCGCGGCCAGAGCTTCGCGGCCGGTCCCGAGTTCCGCTTTTGCGCCACGTGCCGCAGGATTTGAATCAGATCGGCGCGGGCATCTCCCGAATCGCAGGGCGGCAATTCGCCGTTGACGCTGCCGATCGCCTCCAGGCAAAGTGCTTCCTTGGTGGGCCAGTATTTGTAAATGGTGGCCTTGCTGACGCCCGACGCGTCGGCAATGGCGTCCATGCTGGTGACGTCGATCCCGCGCGCCGCGATAAGCTCGAGGGCGGCGTTCAGTACGTCTTCGTGAGCGCGTATGCTGCGGGTTCTGGCCATCGGTCCATATCAAAGAATGCCGCATGGAACTGCCGGATAGCAAGACCGGCCTTTAGGGTATGAGATTCCGAAGCCCCGTAATTCAGGCTCCCATGGCGGGCGGCGGCGATACGCCGGCCCTTGCCGCTGCGGTGTGCAATGCCGGCGGACTGGGCTTTCTGGGCGCAGCCTACTTGTCTCCGGCGCAGATCGCCGGGGCGGCCCGACAAGTGCGTTCACTCACGAAGCAGCCCTTTGGAATTAACCTTTTCGCGCCGTCTGAAACGCCCGAGCCGCCGGAAAATTTACACGCTGCTCTCCGTAGCGTGGCGCCGTACTTCGCGGAAATGGGACTGCCCTATCCGGCGCTCCCCGACAGTGGTCCGGCATTTTCTTTCGATGACCAACTGGAGGCGGTGCTCGATTCCGGCGCAGCCTGTTTCAGCTTTACGTTCGGACTCTTGCCCGAAAAATCCGTCCCTGCCATCAAAGCGCGCGGCATTTATCTGATGGGCACCGCCACCACTGTGGACGAGGCCGAGGCGCTCGCAGAAAGCGGCGTCGATGCCGTGATCGCGCAGGGCGGTGAAGCCGGCGGGCACCGCGGAACCTTTGCTTCGAAGCTGCAGGGGCCGCTCAACCTGATCGGAACCATGCCGCTGGTTCCGCAGATTGTAGATGCGGTGAAAATTCCGGTCATCGCCTCTGGCGGGATCATGGACGGACGCGGCATCAAGGCCGCACTCGCGCTCGGCGCCACCGCCGTTCAAATGGGAACCGCCTTCCTGACGTGCGACGAGGCTGGCATTCCCGAAATCCATAAGCGGGCGATTCTGCAGGCGCGCGAAAACGATACGCGCATCACGCGCGCCTTCTCCGGACGGCCTGCGCGCGGAATCGTAAACCGGTTCATGAACGAAATCAGGGAGGAGGACATACTTCCCTTCCCGCTGCAAAATGCATTGACCAGACCGCTGCGAACCGCGGCTGCGAAAAGGGGAGAAGCGGAGTTTCTTTCTCTTTGGGCGGGACAGGGACTCCGGCTGGCGCGCCGCGGACCCGCTGGTGAGCTGGTCGCGCGGCTGCTGGCCGAAATCAGGTGAAGAGGTTATTTCTTCTCGTAACGCTTCAGCGCCATGGGTCCGACTTCCGCTCCGTAAATGTTGCCCTTGGAATCAATGGCAACGCCTTCAGCGGCGCTGGTGCCCGTGGCTTTTTCCACCGGATCGGGAATGAACGTGGTGATCTTGCCGTCTTTCAGACTTCCCACGCGGATGCCGCGCTTCCAGCCGGGGTGATTGCGGGAAACCGATTCTGATTCGGAATCGGCGCTGTAGAGGTTGTCGTGCTTGTCGATGAAGATTCCGCTCGGACGGCTCCACTGCTTGTATTCGGTTTTGAAATTGCCGTCCTGATCGAAAACCTGAATGCGGTTGTTGTTGCGATCGGCGATATAGAGCAAGCCCTTGGAATCGAACGCCAGGCTGTGCGGCTGATCGAATTCACCGGGACCGGTGCCGGACGACCCCCACGACTTGATGAGCTTGCCGTCTTTGGAAAATTTGTAAACCTTGTTCGGACCCTGGCCGTGGCCGCAGGAAACGAAAATATCGCCGTTCGGCGCGACAATCACGTCGTTGGGAGCATAGAAGTAATCGGGATCGGCCGCGCCGCCCTTCTTGCCGAGCGTCATCAGAACCTTGCCTTCGGGGCTGAACTCAATCACCTGATGGCCGATGGTCGAGCCCGGGCGAGGTCCCGCGGGTCCGGCCGGCGCTGCTGCGCGACCGCCGCCAGCGGCTCCTGCCGCTCCGCGTCCACCAGCGCCGGCAGCTCCGCGTCCGCCGCCGCGTGCCGGGGCAGGCGCGTTGTCCTGATAATCGGTGACCCAGATGTTGCCCTTCTTGTCGACATAAATTCCGTGCGGCGCAACCAGCATGCCCGCGCCAAAACTCTTCACCATCTTGCCGGTGGAATCGAACTTCATGATCGGGTCGACCTTGAGCAGTTCGCCGGGATGTTCACGGTCAAGGCAGCTGTTGGCGCCGCAGCGCTCCGCTACCCAGATGGACTTTCCGTCTTTATCGATATCGACCGCGCTGGTGGAGCCCATTTTCCGGCCCTCCGGCAGCTTGGCCCATCCTTCTACGGTTTTGTACTGATTCGGCGCGTCATTCGTCGGAGCATCGCTCTGGGCAAACGCGCTCGCGCCGCACAGCAGAAGGGCGGCGACGAACTTGATCTGGCTTCGCTTTTGCATCGAAAATTTCTCTTTCCTGTTGCCTCTCCCGCTGCATGCGGATTCGGCGTTGAATCTGAAACACTGAAACGTAAGAATTATGTCACAGAGCAGCGCCTGAAGCAGTTTTCGATACCAAAGGCCGCGGTCATCCGGCGGCCCGGAGCGCTAATGCAGATCCAGCGTATTCGTGAGATCGCCCATGGGCGCGCTGCCCGCCGCGGCCAGTTTCTCGTCGCGTTCGCGCACTCCCGGCAGCGCCGGCAAACCGAAGCGTTTCGAAATCAACCGGATGATGGAAGTAGTGTCGTACTGAGTGTGATCGACGAAGCCTTTTTTTGCGAAATCCGAAACAACGATGGCGGGAATGCGCGATCCTGGGCCCCAGCGGTCTGCTTTGGGCGGCGCGACGTGGTCCCAGAAGCCGCCGTTCTCGTCATAGGTTACGATCACAACCATGTGCTTCCATTGGCGGCTCTTCTTCAGATGGGAGATCACGTCGGCGATGTGTTCATCGCCTGCCAGAACGCTGGCGTAACCGGCGTGTTCGTTCAGGTTTCCCTGTGGCTTGTAAAACACAACCTGCTCGAGTTTGCCGGCATCGATGGCCTTGATGAACGCCGCGCCGCTCAAGCCCCCGTCCTTCAGATGCTTCCGGCGCGCCGGGGTACCCGGAGCCATATCGGCGAAATAATTGAACGGCTGGTGATGAAACTGAAAATTCGGAACCGGCCTCGCATTGTGCCCGGTGAGCGCCGCTTCCCACGCGCCCGCATACCAGGCCCAGCTCACGCCTCTGGCGGAAAGCAGGTCGCCGATGGTCTTATCGGTTTGCGGCGGCAGAGTGGTGGCCACCGCCGGATCCGCCAGCAGCGTATTGCCGGCGGGCGCATGATTGAAACTGGGCTGATAGGGCGGCTGCATCGTGTTGACCGCATAAAAGTCGGGCGTCAAATTGCCGTTGACCACAAACTTTGGCGGGCCATCGAGGGCCGATTTCGGGGAATTCGGCGCGACCTTGAGGGTGACGCCATCCGGTTCCACGGCAGAGATCAAACCTTTAGCGGGGCTCTGGTCCGCGTCCGGATATTTCGGGGTGCAGGCGCAGATCAGCCAGAAATGATTCAGGAAGGAACTACCGAACGCACCCATAAAAAAGTTGTCGGCCAGGGTGTAGGTCTTTGCGATGTTCCACAAGGCAAGATGTTCGCCATTGTAGTAGCCCAGCGGAAGCGCGCCGGAGTCGCCCCATGCGGCGAAGCGGTCGTTGCGCCCGCCATCGATCTCCATCTGGTTCTGATAGAACAGATGCCAGAGATCGCGCGTGACCACCGTCATCGGCGTATTCAAACCTTTCGGATCGTCGATCGCAAAAGGGGCGTTCGGAAGATGGGCAGTCTGCGCCTGTGTGACCGGCGGAGTCACCGACTGCGCCGTCAGATTGTTCCACACGGGCGGCAATTCTTTCAGCGGAGATCCATTGCGGTCGACCTGCGCGTATTTCGCGTTGCCGATGCCGTTTGCCCCCGGGAACGAGCCATAGAGATTGTCGAAGCTGCGGTTTTCCGCATAAATGACCACGATGTTGCTGATCGAGTTTAGTCCGGATCCGGAGGTGGCGGCGAGGCAGGCGGAGATCCCCGCGAGCAGCGTAATCGGTGCGAGAGTCCGCATTTTTGTCAGGGTCCTATTATTACAATTCTGTATATTTCTCGCCGCGTGCGGGCATTCGACCGCCGGAATTTCCCGTGCCGGCGCGAGGCAGCAGGCGGAGAGTCTGTCGGCCCTCGGACGGAAGCTGTTCTTCGATCCGGCTCTGTCGCGAAGCGGAAAAATGTCCTGCGCTTCATGTCACGATCCGGCATTTGCCTACGGGCCGCCCGCGGGATTTCCCCCTGCTGAACACCCGGGACTGCGCGCGATTCCGTCGCTCCGCTACATTCAGGCCATTCCCCAGTTCACCGAACATTATTTCGATTCCGAAGGCAGCGGCGCCGACAACGGTCCTACCGGCGGGCTGACCTGGGATGGACGCGTCGACCGCGGGCGCGATCAGGCCCGCATTCCGCTGCTTTCGCCCGATGAGATGGCCAATGAAAGCCCCGATGCGCTGGTACTCCGGCTGCGCAACGCCGGATATGCGTTGTCATTTGCAACCGTGCTGGAGGCTCTCGAAACCTTCGAGCAGGACGGCCGCGAATTCTACCCGTACAACAGCAGGTTCGATGCCTGGTTGGAAGGCAAGGCCGCTCTGACCCCGCGGGAGCAGCACGGCCTCGCCGTTTTCAAAGATCCGCGCAAGGGAAACTGCTCGTCCTGCCACACAGCGGAGCGGGGCGCGAACGGAACCCTGCCCCAGTTCACCGACTACGGATTCGTGGCGCTGGGAGTGCCGCGCAACCCGAGCCTTCCCGCCAACGCTGACCCCCTCTATTTCGATCTGGGGCTATGCGGTCCGCTGCGAAGCGATCTGCGGGAAAAGAACGAATACTGCGGCAAGTTCATGACCCCGTCGCTGCGCAATGTCGCCACCCGCCACACGTTTTTTCACAACGGCGGCGTCGGCACGCTGCGGGACGCGGTCCGGTTCTACGCGGAACGGGATATCCGGCCGCTCAAGTGGTATCCGGCCGGAAAGTTCGACGACCTTCCCCGGAAATTCTGGCCGAACATTAACAACGAGGCTCCCTTCGGAGGGCGCCGGGTTCTATCTGACAACGACATAGACGACATCGTGGCCTTCTTACAAACGCTTACGGACGGGTACATATCCGCTCCAGGCTATAATTCGTCAACTCGTTAGTAATGACTGCCACAACAACCCGCCGCGTTCCGACACCTCTTTTCGGCGCGACCATTCTGCTCAGCGCCTTCCTGCTTTTTCAGGTGCAGCCACTGATCGCCAAGCTCATTCTGCCCTGGTTCGGCGGATCGGCGGCCGTATGGACCAGCTGCATGCTTTTCTTTCAGATCGCGTTGCTGGGCGGCTATACCTATGCGCACTGGTTAAGCGATCAGACGGGCCCGCGGCAGACGATAATCCACGCGGGGCTGCTGGCCGTCAGTCTTTTGTCGCTGCCCATTCTGCCATCGGTATGGTGGAAGCCCGACGGGCCGGGCGATCCCTTGCTGCGCATCCTCGGACTCCTCACGGCCACGGTCGGACTGCCCTATTTTCTGCTCGCTTCCACCAGTCCGCTGCTGCAATCGTGGTATTCGCGATCGAACGGCGGCGCAATGCCTTACCGTTTTTTCGCGCTTTCCAACGCCGGATCGATGGCGGGCCTGCTGACCTATCCGATCCTGGTCGAGCCGAACATGACCAACCGGGCGCAGGCGTGGATGTGGTCCATCGCCTATACGACTTTCGCGGTGGTGTGCGTGACGGTCTCATTCCTTTCGCGCCACAGCCGGGCCGCGCAGCCGGCCCGCAGCCATGAGAACGACGGGCCGCCGCCTGTGCGCTCGCAGAAAGTGCTTTGGATGGGACTTGCGGCAACAGCGTCCGCCCTGCTCCTTGCGGTCACCAACCACGTGACGCAAAACATCGCGCCCATTCCCTTCCTTTGGGTCGCGCCGTTAGGCTTGTACCTGCTCAGTTTCATCCTGTGCTTCGACAGCGACCGCTGGTACAACCGGACCGCCTTCGCCACCCTCGCCGCTGTCGCGCTTCCGGTGATGGCTTACGCGATCGTGAATGGCGAAGATTTTTCCAGTCTGCGAGTCGCCATCACGTTCTTCTGCGCGGCGATTTTCGTGCTGTTCATGGTTTGCCACGGAGAACTCGCACGTCGTCGTCCCGCCCCTGCATATCTGACTTCGTTCTACTTGATGGTCTCGCTGGGCGGAGCGTTTGGCGGCCTGTTGATCGGGTTCGCCGCGCCCTATTTATTCAATGCGGTCTACGATCTTCCGGTGATCGTGACTCTGACGGCTTTTCTGTTTGTCTACCTGCTTTGGACCGAACGGATCGTCCTCATTCCCGCGCTGGCGACGGCCGCCCCGCTGGTTGCCGCGGTCGCGGCGGCCTGGATCGGCAGCTACCTCGCCAAGGACACGTGGCAGTCCATGAATCATTCCCGTGTGCTGATGCGGAACTTTTACGGCTCGCTGCAGGTCTACGATTCCGATACAGACGGCAGGCAGGGCCCGGTGCGCATCCTGCGCCATGGCACCATCGACCACGGCGAACAGTTTCTGCGCGCCGAGAACAGCCGGCGTCCGACCACTTACTTCACGGGCGGTTCCGGCATCGGGCTTGCCATCCACAGCCTGCAAAAGGACGGCCCCATGCGCGTGGGCATCATCGGCCTGGGCGCAGGGTCGATTGCTGCCTACTGCCGGGCCGGAGACAACTATCTGTATTACGACATCAATCCGCAGGTGCTCAAGGTCGCCGCCGAGCAGTTCACTTACCTGCGGGATTGCCCCGCGCAGCACGACGTGATTCTCGGCGATGCGCGGCTGGTGATCGAGCAACAGCCGCCGCAGCGCTTCGATCTCCTGGTGGTGGATGCTTTTTCAGGCGACGCGATTCCCGTGCACCTTTTAACCCGCGAGGCGTGGGCGCTTTACTGGAAACATCTGAATCCGAACGGCGTGCTGGCGGTGCACGTTTCCAATCGATATCTGCGGCTCGCTCCGGTGGTCGCGCTGGGAGCGGAAACGGATGGCAAGCAGGCCCGCATCGTGAGTTACGACGGCGGCGATATCGATGAAGAAGCCGCGTCCGACTGGGTGCTGGTGACCTCCCGGCCCGGTTTTTTCGAGCAGGACGGCTTGCGGGGACACGCCGAAGTCATCAAGCCGATTCCGGGCCTGCGCCCGTGGACCGACGATTACAGCAACGTATTCAAGATTCTGCGTTAAACGCCAGCGCGCTACTTCTGTTCAGCGGGAGTCGATGTCGCCGGACCCATCCCGACGATCTCGAGAATCGCTTCGCCGTCTTTCGCGCCGTCGTAATGAATCTGCTTCCCGAAGTGCTGAACGAAGCTGCCCGCAGGCATGGGGAAGGTGCTGTCCGGATCGTATTTCGGTCCCCAGCCCACCCACCACGTTCCCGAAACGACATGTATAAACCGGTCGTTCGGATGAAAATGCGGGCGGCTCATATGGTGCGGTGTCCACTTGGTCAGCACGATGTAAAGACCGGGCTTGTTCGGATCGCCGTAGAGCGTCGCGTTTTGCGGCCCGTCCTTGCTTCCCTTCCACTCGATCTGGTCCGGCAGCTTGTAAGACATCACGGCAGGATCGGGCTGGGAACCGCCTCTGACGGGCTGAAGCCCGAAGTACATTACGATCGCAAGGGTGGCCGGCAAGACGCGTAAGCAGGCCTGGCGCAGAGTCCGCATCGACATATTTTTTTTGCTCCTGTCCGCTGAAACCGCTCCTCAGCGTGTTAAATATCCTATCAGCAATGAAGCCACCCTCCATTCCGCTTTCCAGGATTCTCGAACTCGAACCCGTATGCCTGCGCAAAGAGATTCCCGCCGCCTGGGCCGACTCCAACGGACACATGAATATGCGCTGGTACGTCGCCATTTTCGACGATGCCGGCGACAACCTGCACATCCGCCTGGGGCTGCCTCCCGTCTATCACAAGGAACACACCACGGGGACGTTCGATCTGGAGCATCATACGCATTTCCTGAACGAGGTGATTCCGGGGGATCGTGTGGCCGTCTATGCACGCATGGTCGGCTGCTCGGCCAAGCGGATTCACTATCTGATGTTCCTGGTGAATGAATCGCGCGACAAGCTCGCTGCCATTTTCGAGTGCGTAAACGGGCTGGTGGATCTGAAGATCCGCAAGACCATGCCCTATCCGCCGGAGATTCTGTCGGGTATTGAAGCCGCGGTGAAGGCGCATGCCGGTTTGGATTGGGAAGCGCCGGTCTGCGGCGTCATGCGGGCATGACCAGGGCAGTTTTCCTCGAAAAAACCGAAGCCGGAATGCCTTCGAGGACGTCGTAACCACTAATGCGGCGAATCGTTCGTCAGATCGGTCTAACGGCTTTAGTTTGCTTTGCGGGCAGCTTTGCGGGCATAGCTTACGGCCAGACTTGGTCGGGCTACGGGCACGACGGCCAGCACACCGGTCTTTCCACGGTGGCGGCTCAACCGCTCAACAACATACACTGGTCCACGCCCGTGGATCTGAGTCCGACCCCCAGCGGCGCCCTCTTCGTGCACTACGGCTCGCCGAGCATCACCGCAGCCAATACGGTTCTGGTGCCGGTCAAGACCGGCGTGGACGGCGGCTTCGAAATCAAGGCCATAAACGGCGCTACCGGCGCTGTACTTTATACGCTGGCAACCGACTACGTTCTTCCCGCGCACGTTTGGGTACCTCCTTACGGGCCGGCGCTCAGCGTTTCGCAGCAGGCTACGCTCTCACCGCCGCCGCGGCGCGGCGCGAGGCCCCTGCTGGCTCCCCGTCCTCTTCGCACGCAGGAACGCCTTTACTACCCCGGCGCGGGCGGGACCCTCTACTATCGCGATCAGCTCGATACCCCCGGCGTTAACAGCGGCAACGGCGCAACGGGACAGATTGCTTTCTACGGCAACAGCCTCTACGCAGCGAATCCGACCGCCTTCAACAATTCGGTCCATATCTCCACGCCGCTGGTGGCGGACGGCGCGGGAAACGTTTACTTCGGCTTCACCGCCCAAACTCCCAATCCGGCGAACCTGACCAGCGGAATCGCCCGAGTCGGCCCCGGCAGGCCGGGATTATCGGCCGGAACGCTGATTGGCAACTGGATCAGCGCCAGGTCAACGGCCGGCGGAGACCCCTCCGTCGCCGGTGTCGCGCTGAACTGCACGCCGGCGCTCAGCATCGACGGGACCATTCTCTACTTCGCGGTTTCCACCGCCAGCGAGTTTGGGACCGGCTATCTCGTCGCGGTCGATACCGCGACGCTGGCCCCCATCGCGCATGTCGCCCTGCAGGATCCGCGCGGAGGCGCCGCCACCGTCTCGGCTGACAGTTCCGCTTCCCCCACCGTCGGCCCCGACGGCGACGTTTACTACGGGGTCCTCGAAAACAACTGCTGCTCGACCCACAACGATCGCGGCTGGATGCTGCACTTCGATTCAACCCTGAAACAGAGCAAAATCCCTGGCTCGTTCGGCTGGGATACTTCGGCTTCCATCGTGCCCGCCAGAGCGGTTGCGTCCTATACGGGCTCCTCACCCTACCTGATCCTGACCAAGTACAACAACTATGCGGGACAGGGCACCGGGACCGGCAACAACAAAGTCGCGGTGCTCGATCCGGATGCTTCGATGGCCGACCCGGTATCGGGCGCCGCCGTGCCGGTGATGCGGGAGGTCGTGACAATCCTCGGACAGACGCCGGACACGACCGTAAGCTTTCCGAATGCCGTGCGCGAATGGTGCATCAACACCGCCGCCATCGACCCCGTGACGAATGCCGCCATAATCAACAGCGAAGACGGCACGGTCTACCGCTGGAACTTTGCGACCAACACATTTACGCAGCGCAAGCAGCTCACCGGGGGACGGGGCGAATCCTATACGCCGACTGTGATCGGAGTGGACGGTACGGTCTACGCGATCAACGATGCAATTTTATTCGCCATCGGAAACTGAACCCGTTCGTGTGAACGTCAGGGCTTCGGACCGGCCGCGGCAGGCAATTCTGTGCGCTGGCTCCAGTCCTGCCAGGAGCCGTCGTAAAGCCGCGCGTCGTACCCCAGATAACGCGCCACGAAGTATACGACCGTAGCCTGCTGGCCGATGTGGCAGTAACTCACCACGCGATCGCCCGATTTGATTCCCGCCGCGTTGAACATTTCCGAAAGCTGCTCCGGTGTCTTGAGCTTTCCATTGCTGTCGACCAGCGTATTGAAAGGCATACTGGCGGCGCCCGGAATATGCCCCGCGCGCTGCCCCGGAGGGATCTGCTCACCCGTGTAAAAACCTGTCAGCCGCGCATCGACAACGTCAACGCCTCGATGCCGCAGATTCGCGCTGACAAATTCGGCGTTGGTGATGATGTCTTCGCGTCCGCACCCGGTCGCCGTGCCCCGCTTGACTGCCGGGATCGCTGTTGTTACCGGCCGGTTCTCGCTGCGCCACTGAGGCATGCCGCCATCCATCAGGGCCGCGTTGCGCCCCAGCCCCATCGCATCGAGGGTGAGGTAAACGCGCGTTGTCGATTGCGGAGTAGCGGCGATCGAGTAAAGAATAATCCGCGAATCGTTCGAAACCCCGTGCGCGCGGAATGTTTCTTCCAGTTCGGACATCGGCGGCAGTTCCAGACTCAGCGGAACTCCTTTGGCGCTGATGTCCGCCAGATCCATGAACTGCGCTCCGGCGATATGCCCCTTGTCGTATTCAGCTCTGGGGCCCACGCTGATCAGCACCACGCCAGGATCGCTGGCATGCGCGGCCACCCAGGCGGTGGAGACCAGCATTGAATTGCGGTCTCCGTGATCTCCGCAGGTAACGGCTCCGGGGCAAAGCGCCGGCAGGACGAATACGCTGCAGGCCAGCACGCGCAAGGCAGAAGATATCATTTATCAGTTATTTTAGTACCCGGGAGAAACAGAAATGGAAAGCTATGCACGCGGGCCAGCGCGGCGGATCTTGCGGCGGTCCATGGGAGAAGTGCTGCTGGAAACGGCGGCGCGCCTCCCCCAGGGACTGGCGCTGGTTTCATGTCACCAGAACATCCGCATGACCTGGTCCGAATACGCCTGGGAAGCTCAGCGAACAGCCGCGGGACTGCACGCGCTCGGTTTGCGTCCCGGCGACCGGGTCGGCATGTGGGCCACCAACTGCGCCGAGTGGGCACTGCTGCAGTTCGGATGCGCGCTGGCGGGAATTGTGCTGGTGAATCTGAATCCCGCCTACCGTCCGCACGAGCTTTCATATGTGCTGCGCAAATCGGGACTCAGGGTTCTGTTCATGCAGGAAGCCGACGCCCGCACCAATTACCAGCGGGTGCTGGAAGAATCCATCGCCCTGTGCGCGGGCCACACCATCGCCCTCGAACATACGATTTACCTCGATACGCCCCAATGGACCGGATTCCTCAAGCCGCCGTCGCCTTCCGTAATTCCCATACACCCGGACGAACCGGCCAACATGCAATACACGTCCGGCACCACCGGCCAGCCGAAAGGCGTGGTGCTGACTCACGTCAACATCGTGAACAACGGCCGGTTCATCGCCGAGTACCTGCAACTCTCCGATAAGGACCGCGTTTGCGTGCCGGTGCCTCTCTTCCATTGCTTCGGCTGCGTGGCCGGAACCATGGCCGCCGTTGCCGTGGGCGCGACAGTGGTCTTGCCCGCACCTTCGTTCTCAGCGCTCGACACGCTGGAATCCATCGCGACGGAAAAGTGCACCGCGATATACGGCGTGCCCGCGATGTTTATCGCGGAACTGAATGCTCCTGAATTTCTGGATTTCGATCTCTCCACCCTGCGCACCGGGATCATGGCGGGCGCACCGTGTCCGATCGAAGTCATGAAGCAGGTCGTCAGCAGAATGCATTGCCCCGAGATGGTGGTTGCCTACGGACAGACGGAGAGCTCTCCGGTGATCACCATGTCTCGCGATACCGACAGCGTGGAAGTGCGATGCAACACTGTGGGAAGCCCGCTTCCGGAAACGGAAGTTCGCATCGCATCGCCGGAAGGCGAAACCGTACCGCTGGGTGAGCAGGGAGAACTGCTGACGCGCGGATATCTGGTGATGAAATGCTATGACGGCGAGCCGGAAGCCACCGCGCGCTCGGTCGATCCGCAGGGCTGGCTGCACACCGGCGATCTGGCGGTGATGCGCGAAGACGGCAATTTCCGCATCACCGGACGCGCCAAGGACATGATCATCCGGGGCGGCGAAAACATTTCACCGCGCGAGATCGAAGAATTTCTGCTGACCCATGCGAAGATCGCCGAGGTGTACGTGGTCGGCCTTCCGGACGAGAAACTGGGAGAGATCGTCGGCGCGTGGGTACGGCTGAAACCTGGAGCTGCGCTGGGCGCGGAGGAAGTGCGGGCTTATTGCCGCGGCCAGCTGGCGCATTTCAAAATCCCGCATCATATCCGTTTCGTGGACAGCTTCCCGATGACGCTGAGCGGCAAAGCGCAGAAGTTCAAAATCCGCGAATTCGAGATTGAAGCCTTGGGTCTTGAGAAAGCGGCGGCGCAGGAAATGGCCTGATGGCGACGAATGCCCGGACGGGGATCGTTACGATCGCCGACTACGATCCGGCATGGCAAACCGTTTTCGAAAAGGACGCCGTTTGCATTCGCGAGGCGCTGGGCCCTCGCGCTCTGCGAATTGAGCATTGCGGATCGACCTCGGTGCCCGGTCTGCCCGCGAAACCGGTAATCGATATTGTGCTTGCCGTGGCCGACTCCGCCGATGAAGCCGCTTACCTGCCATCTCTCGAATCCGCCGGTTACGCGCTTCGCTTGCGGGAACCGGAGTGGTTCGAACATCGGCTGCTCAACCGCCGGGCCGAAAACCCCGGCGTCGCGCTGAACATGCACGTGTTTTCCCAAGGCTGCACTGAGATCGACCGCATGCTGGCGTTCCGGGACTGGCTGCGAGCCAATGCCACCGACCGGGAACTATATGCGCGGATCAAGCGGGATCTGGCAGGGCGCGAATGGAAGACCGTTCAGGACTACGCCGACGCCAAATCGCCAGTGGTAGCGGAAATCATGACGCGGGCGACTGCACCCCATGACTGAACCGCATGACTGAACCCAGAGACTGATAAGATCGCAATCAGGACAAAAGCTTTGGCTCGCGGACGATTCTTAAGACTCTTCATCGGCAACATGGCGTCGGGCAAGACCCGGCATCTGCTCACCGAAATCGATACCCTGCGCAAGTACGGCAACAAGAAGATCGCCGTTTTCAAGCCGGGCACCGACACGCGCAGCGGCCTCAACACCATCAAGAGCCGCAAAGGCGAAGAGGATTCGGCCGAGGAAATCTCCCCCACCGAACCGAAGGAAATGTGGTCGGTTCTGCGCTCCAAAGAGTCCGCGATGGGATGCCGCTACGAGGTCGTCGCTTTTGACGAAGTGCAGTTCTTCGGGCGCGATTCGGGATTCTTTCAACTGGTCAAGCACCTTCTTGACGACGGCTACGACGTGATCGCCTCGGGCCTCGCGTTCGACTTCCGCGGCGAGCCGTTCGGATCCACGCCCGACTTGGCGCTCCTCGCCGAAGACCGCTGCATGTGGATGACCGCCTATTGCACCAAGTGCGGCGGCCGGGCGGCGTATCCGCAACGCATTATCAACGGGCAGCCGGCGTCCTATGACAGCCCTCAGATCCAGGTAGGCGGCGACGAGACGTATGAGCCGAGGTGCGATGACCACTTCGTGCTGCCGGGGCGTCCCCTGCCGGGTTACGACGAGGCATCGCCCCAACGCCGGATCTGGGCCAAGCGGCTGGAAGCACATCATACTAACGGGAAATAACGGCTTCCTGCGCCCTCAAGTCCGGCATTGAACCAAACGGCGCAAATTACCGTATAACCTATAGTTAGGATCGAGCATCTAAAAGAGTATGGAACTGAGAACATCCAATCCAGCCTTCGCCGGGAAGACTTTCGAGGGGACGGCGACCCACATCGGCTACGGGGGTTACAGCCCCGCCTACGGGTCCGCGATGACCGTATCGGGCACCGTGAACAAAGCCGGCATCCTGATGCTGTGCGTCCTCGCGACGGCGATGTGGACGTGGAATCAGTTCTTTACCACCGGCAACCCGGCTTCGGTCGGGGGCTATACGATGATCGGCGCCTTTGGCGGCTTCATTGTCGCCATGGTCACGGTTTTTAAGAAGGAATGGTCGCCGGTCACCGCGCCCATTTACGCGCTGCTGGAAGGTCTGTTCCTCGGCTCGCTCTCAGCGATGTTCGAGATGCGCTATCCCGGCATTGCGATTCAATCGGTCGCCCTGACTTTCGGCACCTGTTTCGCCCTGCTGATGGCATACCGGTCGGGTCTGATCCGGCCCACTGAAAAGTTCACCCTGGGGATCGTGGCGGCGACCGGCGGCATCGCGCTCGTCTACGTCGCCAGCATGATCCTTGGGCTGTTCCATGTGCAGATTCCAGGGATTTTCGGCAGCGGCCCCGTCGGAATTCTTTTCAGCGTGGCGGTAGTAATTATCGCGGCGCTCAATCTGATTCTCGATTTCGGAATGATCGAAGAAGGCGCCATGCGCGGTCTGCCGAAATATATGGAATGGTACAGCGCGTTCGGCCTGATGGTCACGCTGATCTGGCTCTATCTCGAGATCATCCGGCTGCTTTCGAAACTGCGGGACGACCGAAGGTAGTCGCGCCTTCAGGCCGGGGGATTTTCGAAATCTTCCTGGCTCAGCACCCGGACACCGTCGCGGATCACTTTGAAATACCCGTCCTCCGATTTGCCTTCGAACAAATCGGGGGACTGGTTTTTTACATCCACGTTCTTCCATTTACCTGTGAGCACCTTCCGGTAGGCGTCGAAATAGAGCGTGGCCGCAACATCGTCGCGCCATTCCGAGGCGTAGGTCAGGGTGACCCGAGGTTCCTTGTCCTTTTGCCCTTTCGTTTTGTCCAGACGGTAGCTGGACCCCTTCAGATCGGGTGCCAGCGCCCTGGCCGTCCCGGCGTCGACATATTGCTGCAGCAGAATGCGCGTCTCCAGTTCGCCCAGTGAACCGGTGACGTAAGGCCTTGCATGCTTCGCCGGAGGCGGCAACTTCGGACTAGTGAAAACCTCGTGATTAAAGTAGCGCGCCGGATCGTCGATCTGGGCGGTGGAAGACGGCGGGTCCTGAAAGACTTTGGCGAACCCGGCCTTCCCGTCGCGCTGAAAGACAGCTTCCTGAAATTTTTCTCCCGCATCGTAGGGGAACAGCATGGTCTTCCGCAGATACAGCGGCGCACGATTGAACACCGGATACTGATTGTCCGTGGTGTCGGAGTCGGTATCCAGAAGGGCATGCGCAACATCCGGATCGGCCATGGTTCTGCCGTTGCGCCGCGCGTCCACCTCCAGCATCAACCATGACGCCTGGCCCTCCACCACGGCTTCGCGGGCCATGGAAGCCTCGCTGTTGTCGTCGGCTTTACCCAGAAATTTCTGGATGGAAAAAGTCTGATCGGCGAGCGCGTGCGCCAGTTCATGGATGACCGCTGTATCCCGCATATTGACCGCGGCCCAGTTGGAAATGAAAAGCTTTTTGCGCCGGAAATCGTAAAAGGCGGCTGCCTGCTCGGTCAGCAGATCGATGGTCGTCTGCTTCAAATCGAAGTCGGGCGGGACAAATCCCAGCTTCTTGAGGGTGGTTTCCTGCGCGCGAATATCATCCGGCTTCACAGATCGTTTGATCTGATCTTTGATGTAGGCATTCACCTGCTCCCTGGAGATGAGCGCGAATGGCAACTCATGCCGGATGCGGAACCCGGTGACCGCGCTCAGTTCCTTCAGGACGCCGTTGATTTCGGCGGCATTCGGGGCCGCTAACTTCGCCGCCGGACCGCTTTCGGGAACAGCCTGCCACGCGCCGGTCAGAAACACAGCCAGCGCCAGCGCGGCGAGCCTCACCCGGTAACCCCCAAAAACCATCTATCCAAATATTCCCACGAGGCCTGTTTCGGATGCGCAAACCCGACAAACCCCGGTCCGCGTTACAATGAAATTCAACTCATGGCAGACGACAAGCTTTACAAGGCCGAATACATCGGCAGCGGAACTTTCATCATCAGCAAGCCGAGGCGCAAGAAGGCCAAACAGCGCCAGAGCAACCTCAAGAACGTCAAACGCGGCTCCCGCAAATAGTCCCGTTCCCGCTTCCCTGGAATCTATCCTGACCGCCAGCCGGTAAATCCGGTTGCCAGCCGAGTCGCGCCCGTCCCCCCGTCTGTATGGCACAACGCGTGCTCCGGGCGTCCCTATGCAAGACCGCTTCCGGGCGTTCGCCAACGCCATAGCCGATCAGGTGGGCTCGCCCTGGATGTTCAGCGCAGGGCTCCTGCTTCTGCTGCTCTGGGCCGCCGCCGGACCGTTTCTCCATTACTCCGATACCTGGCAGCTCCTGATCAACACCGGCACCAATATCGTGACTTTCCTGATCGTTTTCCTGATCCAGAACTCCCAAAACAGGAACGCGCAGGCGATGCAGCTGAAGCTCAACGAAATCATCCGGGCCATGGGATCGGCGCGCAATCAGATGCTCGATCTGGAGAACTGCAGCGATGAGGAAATCGCCGCCATTCGCGAGGAATTCCGGAAGATCCGCGAGAGAAGCGCGCGAAACCGGAATCCGGACGGGAATGCGGATCTTACACCGGCCGGATGAATCCGCCGCCCCGACGCGTTCTAATAGAGAGACGGCCGCAAAGGCGGTCCGCCACTTTCTAAGGAGAACAACGATGGAATTTTCCCGACGTATCGCCAGCCTCGCCCCCGCGGTGGCGCTGTTTTTCACCCTTTCTGTTCCGCTGGTACAACGCGCTGCCGCCGAAGATGCGGTCCCGGCTGTCGGAACGGTCGCGCCCGACTTCACCCTGAGTTCGCAGGAAGGCAAGACCGTCAATCTGCACGACTTCAAAGGTCAGTGGGTGGTTCTGTACTTCTATCCGAAAGATTTCACCTCCGGCTGCACCATCGAAGCGCATAACTTCCAGCGCGATCTGCCCCAGTACGATGCCAAGAAGGCCGCCATCCTCGGCGTCAGCGTCGACAGTGTCGATTCGCACGTGCAGTTCTGCACCAAGGAAAGCCTGACATTCAAGCTGCTGGCCGATCCGGACAAGAAAGTCGTTACCAAATATGGCTCCACGCAGACGTTCGGCTCCACCACCGTGGCCGCGCGCAACACGTTCCTGATCGACCCCAAAGGCGTAATCCGCAAGGTGTACGTGAAGGTCAATCCGACGCCGCACAGCACCGAGGTTCTCGCCGCTCTCGACGAGCTCAAGAAGGGCGCGAGCGAATAGTTCGCGGCCGCGTTCAGACGCGGGCGCGGGATCAGCTCCGGCTGCGCCCCGCGCCCGCAAACTTTTGTGCCATAGCTGCGTTTTCACCGTGGGATCGAATCAAGCCGAGTTCGAACGAATCGCCATGCCGCATGCGCCGAGCCTGCTGCGTGTGGCCCGCCGCATGAGTTCCAGCGCGGCCGCCGCCGAGGACCTGGTGCAGGAAACGCTTCTTTCCGCCTGGCGCGGCTTCCATCAGTTTCAGCCGGAGTCCAACATACGGGCCTGGCTCTTCCGCATCCTTCTCAATAACTCTTACGCGCATGGCAGAAAGTTGCGCGCGACCCCGCCGACCACGCCCCTTGTTTCCGGCTCCCGGATTGTTTTGCCGGTTCTGGATGACGCGATGGAGGTTTCCCGCGCGCTCCAGTCTCTCGAATTGGATCACCGCACCGTATTGCTGCTGGGCGTTGTCGAAGGCTTTACGTGCAGGGAAATGGCGGAGATTCTGAATGTGCCGATCGGCACGATTATGTCGCGCCTCAGCCGGGCCCGGCAAGCGATGCGAACACGGCTGACTGGCCGGTCCACGCGGGTTGAGTATGCAGCGGCTGGAAATCTGGCGAAAGAAATTTAGCGAGGAATCTTTTTATGAACTGTACCGCCGCGGAATCCTTTATGCCTCTTTACCTCACCGGGGAGCTCGATACCGGGGAGGCGAATCATATCCCCGCGCGGGAATTCGCTGCGCATATCCAAAGCTGTCCGGCATGCGCCGGTGAGCTTTCACGGCAAATGGCTATCGATGCCCGCGTGCGGGCCGTTGTTCTCGCCGAACCTGCCGACACAACGGCCATCGCAGCCCGCGTGATCGCCGCGATTGAGCCGGCCGCCGCCCCTGCAATCGAGCCGGCACAAGTATTCCCCAGCCGCCGGACATGGGTCTGGGGACTGGCCGCCGCTGCGGTCCTGCTGGCCGGGCTGGCAATTGGCTATAGCGGAAACCGCGCTTCGCTCGCCGCCGAAACCCCTGCGGGATTTACGGCCGCGGCCCGCGATCACCGCATCGAAGTCGCGGAGGGACAGCCCAGAAAGTGGCGGGCCGATGTCACCGCCGTTGCCGATATCGCCGCCCGCGAAGGCATTCCTGCCAGTCTCGTCGCGCGCCTTGCGCCCGCCGGTTATCGGTTTCAGCAGGGCAGGCTCTGCAAACTCGATGGGGTCGTTTATCTGCATCTGGTTTATGCCGATGCCACCGGAGCCCGGAGGTTCTCCTTGTATCTGGATAGAGTAAACCAGAGCCCGGTTGAAAAAGTTTGTGCCTCCAGCGTTGGTGCCCAGCATGTCGCGGGATTTCAGGATAAACACGTGAAGGCCATGGTCGTGACCGAGCAATCGGGCGATGCCGCTTTGAAGATCGCCCGCTTTGCCGCGTCTGTAATATAGACCGCCATTGGCGAACAGCGTGCAATGCCTCCCGCGGGAGGCATTCATAAATGAAATACATCGTTGCGTGGCTGTTGGGGATACCGGGCGGACTGATCCTGATCTGGTTTCTGTTTAACCACGCTCATTAACCACGCCCATTAAAGCAGCAGATCAGGGGCGTGAATCCCACGCCTCTTCGATTGCCGCTGCAATCTTTGGATCGGCCCGGAACGCGCGCATCGCTTCCACAACCTGCGATGCGGTTCGCGAGTTCTCGTGGCGGATCAGGCCCAACAGAAATTCGTTCGCCGACTCCGTCCGTGAAGTTGCCAGCGAAATGACGATGCACCGCCGGCCCTCGGGATCGGCCGTTCGTCCGAAGAGTTCTTTCAGCACTTCGACTGCATCTTCGCGCCGGCTTTCTCCCAAGGCGAGGACCGCCGCTTCGCGTGAGTCGTCCTGTCTTTCCGCAAAGGACGCCACCAGAGGCACCGCAGCCGCGCCGTCCACGGCGAGAAGCCCCGTGAAGCAATCCGACATCACGTCCGGCTCGCGATCGCCCGTCAGCGCTTTAAAGCGCAGCAGCAGCGAGGCGGCATCTCCACCCACGGTGCCGACGGCCCGCACGGCGCCCGCCCGTGCGCGCCACTCTTTATCCACCAGCAGGTCGACCATCTCCCGGAGTTTGTAGAAGTATGTGGAACCCGCGAGGCCCATCGCGCAGACCGCCCGCAAATCCACGGCGGTGTCTTCCGAACCGCCCCACACAGGCTCGGGCTGCCGGTGCTTCATGCCGCTGATGAACAATGCGGCGTCGTCGTATTCGAGCTTGTTCAGTGCCCGCGCGATGGCGGTCTTGGCCGCGCAGCCTTTATCGGACGACGCCCCGCCCGGCAGCAATCTTTGGAATGTTGCCGCAAGCTTGCCCGCAATCTCCAGCCACTGCGAATCTCCCGCGATGCGCGCAGCTTTAGCGATGACGAGATTCGATTTCCCGTCCAGCGCTTTTTCGATTTGCTTGCGCCCTTCGGGAGTATGCAGCGGGATATCGTCGATAGCCGCCAGAGCCTTCTCGACGGGATCGTTCTTCATAACTACGCCGCCGCGACAACCTGCGCCCGGATGCCTTCCGGACTCAGGCCAGTCGGCCGGACCCGCACCAGCTTATTGGGCGTGTAAGGAAAATCCAGCGTGGCCTTCACAAAATTGTCCGTCAGCGCAACGCCTGGCGGATCGAGCGTGACGGCAGTGAACTCGCGCCCGACCAGGCTTTGGCGAAACGCCGCGTTCTTCTCCGCCGCCAGTTCCCGCAACACCCGGTTCCGCTCTTTGCGGACCGGCATCGGCACGGCATCCGGCATCGTGGCCGCGGGCGTACCTGGCCGCTCGGAATACGTAAACACATGCAGGTAAGTAAACGGCATCGCCTCGATAAACTGCCGCGATTCCTCAAAGAGCGCATCCGATTCGCCAGGAAAACCCGTCATCACATCGGCGCCGATTCCCGCATCGGGCATTAGTTGCCGCGCTTTCATGGCCCGGTCAGCATAATGACGCGGGCGGTATTTCCGGTGCATCCGCCGCAGAATCGCATCCGAGCCCGACTGCAATGGCGCATGCACATGCTTGGCGATTCGCACCGACTCCGCCATCAATCCCAGCAGATCGTCGGTAAAGTCCATCGGCTCGACCGAGCTCAAACGCACGCGTTCGATGTCGGTTTCGGCCAGCACGCGGCGCAGCAGGTCCGCCAGGCGCATGCCGCTGCCCGCTTCCCGTCCCCAGCGGCCCAGATTGATACCGGAGAGCACCACCTCGCGGTAACTCCGGCTCAGGCCGCGCACCTGTTCGATCACCTGGCCCGCGTCCACGAACCGGCTCTTGCCCCGCACGAACGGAATAATGCAAAACGAACAGCGGTTGTGGCAGCCATCCTGAATTTTGAGATTGGGACGCGTACGGTCGCCGCCGCCGTCCAGTATCGGCGCGGTGAGGATATCCCGCGTCGCGAAAATATCGCCGGTCAGCACCTGCCCGTGATAGGGAATGTCGCCCGCCAACAAATCCGCAATCTGAGTCTTGTGCGAATTGCCCACCACCCACTCCACGCCCGGCATCCCCGCCAGCAAATCCGGCTCGCGCTGCGCATAGCAGCCGGTCACTAGAATTCGCGCATTCGGATTCTCCCGGTGTACCCGCCGGATCGCCGCCCGCGCGTCGTGATCGGCCTCCGAGGTAACTGTACAGGTATTTAAAATGACGAGATCCGCACTCTCGCGAACGCCGCTCGCAGCCAGACCCTTTCCCGAAAGCTGCGCTTCGATCGCCGCGCCATCGGCTTGCGTAGCCCGGCATCCGAAATTCTGTACAAAGAAGGTGTTCACTTCAGGTCCACACCCCATTCTGTCAAAGCCTTTATACTGGAGATACATCCTTAAATGGGAGAATCCAGTCTTATCTGGCTTCGTGTTGCCGCCGGACTCTATTCTCTCGGCCTGCTCGACGCCATCATCACGGTTTTGCGGCGGCGTGAAAGCCTCTTCCGCATAGCGCTCGGCGCTTTCGGAATCGGCGCGCTTTTCCATCTCGTCTCCATCGTGGAACAGGGACTGGTCCAGAACCATTTCCCCGCCAACGACATTTTCGAAACCATGTCGCTCTGCGCCTGGGTGGTCACCGTGGCCTTTCTGGCCATCTATTGGCGCTACAAAGCCGAAAGCCTCAGCGTCTTCGTCTTCCCTCTGGTCTTTGTCCTGACCCTGGTGGCGGCGCTGCGCAATCCGGTTTCGCGCTGGCAAAGCGAGGCGGTACGCAACACCTGGCTGACCATCCATATCGTGCTGGCGCTGCTGGCCTATGCGGCGCTGCTTTTCACGGCCGTCGCCGCGGTGGTTTATCTCCTGCAGGAGAGGCAGCTAAAGAAGAAACAGATCCAGTCTTTCTATCGCCTGTTTCCGCCCCTGGGAATGCTCGACGAACTGATCTCCCGATCCCTCGGCGCAGGCTTCGCCCTCATCACTACCAGCATCATCATCGGCATCGTCTGGTCGTATATCGAGTACGGCACCAGCTGGATCGATAACAGCCTGATCACCACCTCGTTCATCACGTGGGGGATCTATCTCGCGCTGGTCTTCTTCCGCGTGGGCGCGGGATGGCGCGGACGAAAGGCCGCCATCCTCGCCATCGTGGCTCTCTGCTGTTCCGCCATCACCTGGATTGCGCATCTGCGACTGGAGAGCCGTTTCCTCCAATGAAGCTGCTGGTTACAGGCCTGAGCCATAAGACCGCACCGGTGCATCTGCGCGAGAAACTCGCTGTGTCCGAATCCGCGCTGCCCGATGCGCTGCACGAACTTCAGAACCTCGGCGCGACAGAGGCTGTGATTCTTTCCACCTGCAATCGCGTGGAAATCGCGCTGTCGGCGCCCGATCATGCCACGCCCGGCGCGATCATGGACCGGTTTCTGACCGGCTGGCAGGGTTCGGCCAACCCTTTCGAATCGCACCTCTATCGCCTGGAGGCCCGCGAAGCCATCCAGCATATGTTTCGTGTCGCCGCCAGCCTCGATTCCATGGTGGTGGGCGAGCCGCAAATCCTCGGCCAGCTCAAGGCCGCTTACTCGATCGCCAAGTCGGAAGGCTCGGTGGGCGGCCTGCTGGAAACCGTGATGACGCGCGCCTTCTCGGTCGCCAAACGCGTCCGCACCGAAACCGGCATTGGACAAATGGCCGTCTCCGTCAGCTATGCGGCGGTAGAACTGGCGCGGAAAATCTTCGGCTCGCTCAAAGGCCATTCGGTGATGATCATCGGCTCAGGCAAGATGGGCGAACTGGCCGCCAAACATCTGCACCGGTCCGGGGCCAACCGGATCTTCGTCACGAACCGCACCCGCGAACGCGCCGAGCAAATGGCCGGGATCTTCGGCGGAACCGCTGTTGACTACACCCGCTTTGCTTCCATGCTGCCGGAGATCGACATCGTCATTGCATCCAGCGGCGCGCCGCATTACATCCTGGGCCGCGAAGAAATGCAGCGCGTTATCGCTGCGCGCAAGAACAAACCCATGTTCCTGATCGATATCGCTGTGCCGCGCAATATCGACCCCGCCGTGAACGACGTCGAAGGCGTATTTCTCTACGATGTCGACGATCTGGAAGGCGTCGTCAACTCGAATATTCAGGAACGCGGCAAGCAGGCCGAACAGGCCGAGTCGATCGTACTCGAAGAAGTCGAGCGCATGATGTCGCGGCTAAAACTGGACGAGGTGACGCCGACCATCATCGGACTGCAGGAGCAGCTGGAAAATATCCGCGCCGCCGAAGTGGCCCGTTCGCTCCGCAAGATGCCCGGTTTGACCGTGGAACAACAGCAGATGGTGGAAGCCCGCATTGAAGCGCTGACGAAATCGATCGTCAACAAAATCGCGCACGGCCCCATTTCAGAACTGCGCCGCAATGCAGGCGATCCGGACGGCGTGCAGGTGATCGACGCCATTCGCCGCGTTTTCCACCTGTAAACGCCGGCGGCTCTGCATCTGCCGTCGGCCCGGGCGCTCGACGCCCAGACAAACTCCAGGTTCAAAGGCCGAACTCGCGGAGAACGTCGTGGTGAGAAATACCGCCGCCACCTGCAATTGATGCTTCAGCCTCAGCGTCCCGCTCACGCCGCTCGGCCGTATATGGCTCGTCATCAGGTAGCGCATTGAGGAGTGAAAGCAGAACTGGATCGGCGCAAAGATAGTGAATATACCGGAGGGCGACCGTGATTTGGCCCGCCGGGGGATGATCGATCACGACCCAAGACAGGCTATATTGCGAGGGGTTGAAGGCGATCCGGATGGCGTCTAGTCTCGACGCCATCCGGAAAGCATTTCACTTGCAGCGAGGCGGTTCCCCGCAGAATCAGACCAGAGCTTTTCCGTAGAGCGCCAGCAGACGGCTCCAGGCTTTCTCCGCCATCGGCTCGTTGTAAACCGCGGTATCGGGCGGACACCAGCCATGCATGCAACCCGTATACACTTCGATTTCCGCCGGCAGGTTCGCCTTGGCGAAAGTCTCTTTCATGACGTCTTTATCGGTTGGCGACCGCGTATCGTCATTCGTGGCGATCGCGATCAGGAACTGCGCTTTGCTCGTCGCGGCCTGCAGATGCGGACTGTTCGGCTGCTTGGTCACCAGAGCCGCGCCGTGGAATGTGCCCACTGCGCCGATGCGGTCAGGCATCGCCGCGGCCGTGCGCATCGCCATCGGACCGCCCATGCAATAACCCTGCGTTCCCATCTTCTTGTTCTTGGCAACCGCCGGCTGCATGTCGAGCCAGGCGACGAACGCTTTCGCATCCGTCATGTGCGTCGTTTCGGTGAGCGCGGCCATAAGCGGCGACACCTTGGCGATCGGGGTTGCGGCGCCCTGCTCGGCGGTCGGAGCCTTCATGACGCGGTAGAACGGATTCACCACCAGCACCGAATGGCCCGATTCGGCCATCCGCTTCGCCATCTGGCGGAAGGCGGGACGCAGTCCGAAAATATCGGGCCACATGAGGACACCGGGTGCGGTGCCGCTTGCGGGATGCACGAAATAGCAGTCCGCGGTGCCATCCGGCGTTTTGATGTTCACGTCCGATTCGGTCACGGGAGCAGCATTCGCCACTTTCGGCAGCATCATCGCGATGCCTGCGCCCAAAATCGCCCCGAATTGTTTTCGCGTCACTAAACCGCGAGCCTGAAAGTCCTTCAGGTCTTCGTCGAAATGATCCTGATCACACATAATTCGCTCCTTACCAATGTCCGATTCCCGCGGCCATGCAGCCACGCGTATCTGGATATTCTAAATCACTTCGAACACCAGCGGGTATAATTCGGAGGGCTCCCCCTGCCACTTCAAAATCGAGTCGCTCCCGACGGAGAGATTATCCGGTCACCGGCCCGTGGAACCCTGATGGGAAATCGTGGCGGCGTTATCCACAATGCCCAGCGCGAAATCGTGCGCCGATTCAAGAGCCGGCAATGGATTGTCTGCGTGCTGGAATTCAAAGGACGCCGCCGTCAGGTGATGACTCCCGGGCTCTATACTGAACTGTTTTTTCTGGATGAAGCGGTCGCGCTGGCCGCCGGACACAGACCCTGCGCCGAATGCCGGCGGGATCGCTTCAACGCGTTCCGCGATGCGTGGATGAATTCTCATCGATGGCACGGCGAAAAACCGGTTCGTGCGCCGGAAATGGATCTCGAACTGCACCAAGCGCGAATCGATGCCGAGGGCCGGAAGGTGACTTTCGATTCGCCTCTGAATGTTCTGCCCGACGGATGCCTCGTGAAGATTGACGATGCCGCGTGGCTTGTCCGGGGCGACGCGCTGTTTCAATGGTCTCCGGAGGGCTATACCCGAAAACTCCCGCGGCCCACCCGGCTGAATGTCACAGTTCTGACTCCCCAACCTGCCGTGCAATGCATCCGCCGTGGCTATGTTCCGCTGATCCACGCGTCCGCGGACGCGCTCTGAAGAAACCGGTCAGGAAAAACAACCTTCACTTAACTCTTGACTCAGGACCTTTCCCAGGAGGCGTCTGGACTTTGCACTCTGTAACCATCATCTGGGCAAGGGCACGACTCCCTGCATCATCCGAATGCGAAAGCGCCTCAAATACTCCCTGATGGTCTGCCGCCGGTCGGTTCTGACCCAGCTTGAACTTGCCTTCAATGCGAGTGATGGGGATCTCGAAAGCCACGATGCCGCCGATGAGCTTGTCACGAAACTCGTCAGGCAAGACGCCAGACCAGGGCTGCTGAAAAGACGACTCATAGGCCGATACCGTCTCGTGCAGTAAAGAAACCACGCGCTCATGCTTGTCGACAACTACAGGAACACCGTAGGCATGCACCACGGCATAATTCCAAGTCGGGACAGCAAGCTCGGCCTGATACCAGGATGGCGAAATGTAGCCGTGGGGACCGTGGAAAATGGCAAGAGCTTCTTTACCAGACGCGAAATGCTGCCACTGTGGATTCGCGCGTGCCATGTGAGAAACCAGTGTGCCGTGGCGACCAGGCTCGGGATGGAAGAGTATCGGAAGATGACTCGCAAGTGGAGACGCGCCATCGTGAGTGATGAGTGTGGCAAAGCTGTTGCAACGGATGAACGCTGCAAGTTTTGCAGTATCCTCGATTCGGAAAGCTGGCGGAATATACATATAAAATTGCGAAAGGCGCTTGGCCGGCTAAAGTCCGGGTGTGCCCATTTACAACTACTGATTCATGACGGCAGGAGGCTGCGTGACATCCTGTCAGGTTGACCGGAACTGACAGCTATGGCCGGCTCATCTTTGCAATTTAGCATCAGCAGCGGAAATATCATAAATATGACGCCAATCCGAATTATCGAGCTTCTCCAGAAAGCCCAACGAGGCTTGACGTTTTATTGAGGTTGGCACCGGCGTTGGTTCCGGCGCATCAGGCGGCGCGGCCCGTGCCGTTTGGCTTGTCCGGGGCGACAGAAACCGGTCAGGAATTCGCCGCGCGCTCAAGCTCGGCAATGTCGAGCTTGTTCATCTGCAGCATGGCCTGCAATGCCTTCGGATGGCGGATGAGATCCGCCAGAACGCCCGGCACGATTTGCCACGAAAGGCCAAACTTGTCCTTGACCCAGCCGCACCGGCCTTCCGAGCCGCCGTCCGACAGCTTTGCCCAGTATTCGTCCACTTCCTGCTGGGAGTCGCACCGCACCACGAAGGAAACCGCTTCCGTGAACTTGAACATTGGACCGCCATTAAGCGCGGTGAATGTCTGACCATCGAGTTCGAAAGCGATGGTAAGTGCCTTCCCTTTCGACGCACGGCTGTCCGTGACGCCGTCCAGCCGCCGCGAGTTCTTGAAAACGGTCAGATAAAATTCGACGGCCTCTTCGGCATTGGAGTCGAACCAAAGAAACGGCGTGATTCGCGGGAAGCTCTGCAGCGCGCTCATGGCAGCGGCTGTGTTTTAATTTCGACGCGAACCTGCTCGGCAGGCGCGCTGCTTGAATTCTTCAGCGGCGGAGCGCCGGCCGGAACCCACACAAACGTCTTGCCCGTGACGACAACGGCGGGGTATTCAGGATGCTGCGAAGCCGGGCATGCGCTTTGCGCGGGACAGGTCACGCGCAAAATATTCAGCATCCCGCTTTCATAAGGAGTCTTGTCAGCCGGCGCGCGCCGCACGTCCTGCTTGGGCAGGTCCACCGGCTTCGTCTTCAGCTCGATACGAATGTACTGGCTGTCGACACCGTCCAGTTCTTCCACCGCATGCCGCTCGGCCACGCCAGCCTGATACCGAATTCCCCCAGCCTTAACCGGGGGACGAGTGACCATTTCTTCGCCCTCATGACCGATGGCAAGGCGTCCGCCGTCGGTCACGTAAACGAAAACGTTGGGAGTCGCGGGGTGATCGTGAACCGCAGTCTTCTCGTGCGGCGCATAGTGTACCCGGGCCACGCGAACGAAGGCGTTTTCAAATTCGATAGTGGTATCGGTGGCCGACACCGCGGCCGAGCCGAAGCGCGTCAGCGCCACCAGGATTGTCAGACAAAGCGGAATTTTCACGCCAGATTCAGAGCCTGTTTAAACGCGCCCGAAGAACCGCCGATCTTTTCCTGCAGCATCATGATCGCGTGAATCAATTGTTCCGGCCGGGGCGGGCAGCCGGGTACGTAAACGTCCACAGGAATCACCTGATTCACCGGAATCAAAGCATAGTTATTGAAGACGCCGGTAGAAGTCGCGCAGGCGCCCATCGAAATCACCCACTTCGGTTCGGGCATCTGCTGGTAGAGGTGCCGGATCACCGGCGCCATCTTGTTCGAAACCCGGCCCGCGATAATCATTAGATCGCTCTGCCGGGGCGAGCCGCGAAACACCTCCGCGCCGAAACGCGAAATGTCGAACCGCGACGCGCTCATCGACATCATTTCAATGGCGCAGCAGGCCAGTCCGAACGCCATCGGCCAGATGGAATTCTTGCGTCCCCAGTTGATAACGTTGTCGAGTGTGGTGGTTATCACACCCGCGCGGAGGGCGGCTTGCTCGACGGTCTCGTTGTCGAGACGCGAGAAGATTTCGGGGGGTCCGCTGGCAATCGGTGCGCTCATGACTGTTATTCTGACATGGAAGCCGTAGCATTGCAGGCTGATGCTATAATTGAAATTCCCGCGTCCAGAGCCATGTTGCTGAGTATTAAGGAGATGGAGGTCCGCAAACTTCCCTTTGCGAACACCTGGAGCCCCGGAGAGATCGATTTCAGCGATTCGGGCGCTGTCCAGAAGGGGCCTTTGACCGCTGAAGGTACGGCGGAACTGCTGCAGGATCTGGGCGATCAGGTGCGCGTGAAAGGCCGCGTGCAGGTCGAGCTTGAGACGGAATGTGACCGTTGTCTGGGGCGCGCGGCGTTTCATATAGATACGCCGTTCGATCTTTTTTACAAGCCGTCGGATGCGCTTGGCGAAGAGGAAGAAGTCGCCATCGACGAAGGCGAAGCGGAAATAGGTTTTTATGATTTACCCGGCCTCGAGCTGGAAGACATTTTACGGGAGCAGGTGCTGTTGCAGCTCCCCATGCAGCGGGTGTGCAGTGAGGCCTGTAAAGGCATCTGCCCGATTTGCGGCGTCAATCGCAATGAAACCGACTGCCAGTGCGAAGCTCATCCCGGTGATGACCGATGGATGGCGCTGAAAGATATTCACATTTAAGAAAGTAGAAACACCATGCCGAATCCGAAACGCAGACATTCCAACGCGCGCACGCAAACCCGCCGCGCCCACGACCACCTCAAGAAACCGGCCTTCGCCGATTGCCCCAACTGCCACGAGCCCAAGCTGCCTCATCGTGTCTGCCCCAGCTGCGGGCAGTATAAAGGCCGCGAAGTTATCGAAACCGCTGCCGAATAGGCAATGGTGACGATCGCGGTAGACGCCATGGGGGCCGACAAGGCCCCTGCCCCCGAAGTGGAAGGCGCAGTTCGCGCAGCCCGCGAACTGGGGTGCCGTGTACTCTTGGTTGGAGACCGTGACCTGATTCAGACGGCGCTGGACGGCCATTCCGCCAGCGATCTCATCGGTGTGATCCATGCAACCGAGCGGATCACAATGGAAGACCACGCCGCCAAAGCGGCGCGCGGCAAGAAGGAAAGCTCCATGCACGTCTGCGCCCGGCTGGTCGCCAGCGGCCAGGCGGATGGCTTTATTTCCGCGGGCAATACCGGCGCCTGCATGGCCATCGCGAAGATGGTGCTCGGCAAGGTGCCTGGGGTCGATCGTCCTGCGCTCTCCGGCATTTTCCCCACCCATAAAGGCACTCCTGTGGTGGTGCTGGACGTGGGCGCGAACGTCGATTGCGAACCGGAAATGCTGCAGCAGTTCGGCCTGATGGGCGAGATCTATTCACGCTGCGTCTTGAAAGTGAAACGCCCGCGCGTCGGCCTCCTTTCCATCGGCGAAGAAGAGATCAAAGGCAACGAGCTCACCCGCCAGGCCACCCCGCTCCTGAAGACCCTGGGCATCAATTTCATCGGCAACGTGGAAGGCCGCGATCTGTTTTCCGGCCATGCCGATGTGATCGTCTGCGACGGCTTTGTGGGCAACGTGGCTCTGAAAGTGAGCGAGGGTCTGGTGGACATGTTCCGCGTCCTGCTGCGTGAGTCGCTCGAAGCCACCGTCACCCGCAAAATCGGCTACGCGCTGTCCCGGTCCGCCTACAAAGACTTCCGCAAAAGAGTTGACTATACTGAGATCGGCGGTGCGCCATTGCTCGGTGTAAAAGGGGTTTGCATCATCTGCCACGGACGGTCGGATGCCAATTCCATTAAAAACGCCATCCGTGTGGCTGCCGAATTTGCATCCAGCGGCATCAACCAGCGCATCGAAGAAGGGCTGCGGAATTCTCTCGTAGCCGGGTAGGTGTCATGCGCAGGATTTTGCCGGCGTTTCTATTCTTCGCGCTTTCCCTTTTCGGGCAAAGCGAGAAATTCAACCACGCCCACTGGAAACTGACGCTCGACCAGACTTCGGCCGCGCCCGGAGCCGCCGTCACAGGCCGCCTCGAAGTCACCATCGATCCCGAGTGGCACATGTACTCGATCAGTACGCCGCCCGGTCCGATCCCCACTTCGATTTCCGCCACCAACAGTCCCGCCATCGAGAAGGTCACGATTTACGAGCCGCCGCCGGTCAAGAAGTTCGATCCGAATTTCAATGCCGAGACGGAAACCTACGAGGGCACTCAGGTTTTCCTGGCGAAGATTCAGCTGAAGAAGGATCTGCCCGCGGGCCCGGCGACGCTCACCTTTGAGCCTCGCTATCAGACGTGCAGCGGGACTTCCTGCATTCCGCCGCGCACCCGGCAGGTCACTGCGGATTTGAACATCGACCCCAAAGGCTTCGCCGGATCCGCACTTTCGATTCCGGCTGGCTACGTCGAAGCCAAACCTCACCTCGACCGCGACAAAACAACCACCACCCGCACCAGCGATGCCGGACTTTTCAGTTTCCTTGCGCTGGCTTTCGGGTTCGGACTGGCCGCGATTTTCACTCCCTGCGTTTTCCCGATGATTCCGATTACGATGTCATACTTCGTCGGCGATGGCGTGGGCGGCTTCAAACAAGCCCTGGCGTTCTGCCTCGGCATCATCTTTCTGTTCAGCGGACTCGGACTTGTTACCACCCTGGCGCTCGGTCCCGCGGGGGTTGTCCAGTTGGGCTCCAGCCCCTGGGTGAACGGTTTCATTTCGCTGATCTTCTTTGTCTTCGGACTCAGTCTTCTGGGCGCATTCGAGATCACCATTCCCTCCTCCGTTTTGACGAAGCTGAACGCGGCGTCGGGCAGCGGCGGATTTGCCGGAACGCTGCTGATGGGTCTGACGTTCGCGTTGGCTTCGTTTGCCTGCGTCGGTCCGTTCATGGGTACGCTTCTCGCCGCTTCGGTGGGCGCCGACAAACTGCGGCCAGTTCTCGGGATGGTGGTGTTTGCATCCGGCCTGTCGCTTCCGTTCTTCTTCCTGGCGCTGTTCCCCCAATATCTGAAGAAGCTGCCGCGCTCAGGCGAATGGCTTTCGCGCGTGAAAGTCGTAATGGGATTTCTGGTGCTGGCGTTCATGCTGAAGTACCTCTACAGCCTCGATGCCGTGCTGCAAACCGGACTGCTCACGCGCGAGCGCTTTCTCGCCGTCACCGTCGTATTACTGTCGATGGCCGGTCTGTATTTGCTCGGCTTCGTACGGCTCCCCGGCGCTTCGCCGGAATCGGAGCTGGGCGTGGCCCGGCTGTTGATTGGCATCGCCTTCATCGGCGGCGGACTGAGTCTGGTGCCCGGCATGTTCGGCGGCAAGCTCGGCGAAATCGAAGCCTACATTCCTCCGCCTTCTTCGAATTCCATTTCCGGAGGCGGCGGCGCGGCCGGAAGTGCGGCCCTTCCCTGGGTCGAGAACGATCTGCAGGGCGCGTTCGCCAAAGCCAAGGCCGAAGGCAAGCGGGTGCTCGTCAATTTCACTGGCTATGCCTGCACCAACTGCCACTGGATGAAGGCCAACATATTCACGAAGCCGGAGATCGGCAGCGTGATGCAGAACATGGTGCTGGTCGATCTCTACACGGACGGAACGGATGCCGCTTCGCAGGCCAATCAGAAACTCGAAGAAAACAAGTTTCAGACGGTTGCCATTCCGTTCTACGTGCTTTACGACAGCGACCAGAAAGTACTCGCGACCTTCCCGAGTTTGACGCGCGATCCGCAGGAGTATCTGGCCTTCCTGAATACAGCTGCGGCTCCGGGAGCTGCTCCAGCAGGTACGCCGGCGCTGGCAGGTTCCCCCTTCAAGCAGCTGGACGGTGCGCCCGTTTCGCCCGCCGACTGGAACGGAAAAGTGGTCGTGCTGAATTACTGGGCCACTTACTGCGTCCCCTGCCGCAAAGAAATTCCCGAGTTCAATAAAATCCAGGCTGAGATGGGCGGCAACGGCGTTGAAGTGGTTGGCGTCTCCATGGACGAATCCGGCGCCGAAGTGGTGAAGCCGTATCTCGCCCAGAATCCGATCAAATACACGGTCGCAATCGGGACCGGCACAATGGACGCGCTGCCTGTCACGATCGTCTTCGACCGCAAAGGCAATACGGTCCAGCGCTTCGACGGCGAGGCCACCCCGGAACAAATCCGCAGCGCAATCGCCAAAGCTCAATCCGCCAGCTAGCTCCCGCGAAGTACCCCCGCGAAGGGGACAGCCTGATCCGGCTCTTTCACTTTTTCACTAACGCTCGCCCAGCAGCGCCTTGATATTCGCCTCCACATCCTCCCGATTCACAACTCCAACGTAAGTGGCAGCGATCCGTCCCTTCCGGTCGATCAGATATGTTGCGGGCAGCGCCTGAATATCGTAGCTCTTTGTCACCGCATCGTCGCCCATCAGAATCGGATAATTAACCCCATGCTCGCGCACGAACGGCTTCACTTTACCCCAACCTTCGCTGGCGTCCTTCAGGTTTTCATACAGAACATCCATCGAAACTCCGACCACCGCGACCGGCTGGCCTTTCCACGCCGCGGCCATTTCCATGAACCACGGAATCTCCACCTTGCATCCGCCGCACTCGGTCGCCCAGAAATCCAGCAGCATCACCTTGCCTCGAAAGGCGGAAATATCCACCGCCTTGCCAGCCGCATTCGTGAGATGAAATCCGGGCGCCGATCTTCTGTTTGCAGGACTCACCAGTGGCGCGCGAACCGTTTTCTGCTCAGCCGCGCCAGCGGCGAGACCAGCCAAAAGCAACAACAGTGCAGTCTTCATAATTAGTATCACATTGTGTTACTAATTATTGCCTGTGTCAAGCTCGACTGCGGTACTCCACCACAACCAGCGTCACGTCATCAAACTGCTCGGTGCCTGCCGTGAACTCCAGCATCGCCTTCTGAATCGCGCGATGCAGTGCCTCGCACCCCGCTTCCGGAACTCCGCGAATCGCCTTCAATAAACCCGCGCGGCCGAAGAATTCGCCCGCCTCATTCGTCGCGTCCGTCACCCCGTCGGTATACAGAACAATCCGGTCGCCCGGCCTCAGTTCCCGCTCCACGATCTCGAACCTTGTCCCCGGCACAAGCCCCACCGGCATCGACGTTGCTTCCAGCCGTTCGATAGAGCCCGCCGCGCGAACCAGCAGCGGCGCGCAATGGCCCGCATTGGCAAACGTCAGTCGCCCCGCGGCATTCAGCCGCGAATAAAACATCGTGGCGTATTTGCCGTTCTCGGCCCGCTCGCTCAAGAACGCGTTGATGCGCCCCAGCACTTCGGAAATATCCGTCGTGCTCGACGCGCTGAGAAAAGCGCCCTGCAGAAAACTGGCCAGCAGCGCCGAACTGACGCCCTTGCCGGATACATCGGCCACCACCATGGACCACGTCTCCGGCCCCAGCGCCACCGCATCGAAATAATCGCCGCCCACCTGATGGGACGCCTCACTCGATCCCGCCACCACGAACCAGCCCTCGGCCGGCAGCCTTCGCGGAAGCAGGCTCTGCTGGATACGTCGCGCCAGATCGAGCTCTTCCTCGATGCGCTCGCGTGCCCGTTCTTCCTCGATCAGGCGCGCGTTCTCCAGCACGGTGGATGCGTCGATCGCCAGCGTCTGTAACAGCTCGCGATTGCCGCCCGCCAGGTCCACAGTTCCGGCCCGCGAATCCATGTAGAGGACGCCGGCGTTCGCACGCGCCACCGACAGCACCTGCGTCGCCGCCGCTTTACCCGGCTTCACATGCACCAGCGGAAGACACACCACGCTTCGCAGTTCCAGATCGCCAATGGTATTGCCGGGCCCGCGCGCGCCCAGTGCCGACGGATCGAACGACATCGAAAACAAGTCATGCCGGCTTTCGAGCGCGTGCTGAATCAGCCGCCGCGGTATCCGCAAATCATCGGCCGGAAGATCTCCGCCCGCCCGCGAGCGCGCCCTCCGTACGTTGAGCTCACCCTGTCCGTCCAGAAGCAGCAGGAAACCCCGTTCCGCGCCGGTGACCGCCAGCGCCGCGTCCAGCACGGTGTTCAGCACATCGTCGACAGAGAACGAACTCTGCAGCGACCGCGCCACTTCGAGCACCGCGCGCAGCTTTTCCAGATTTGCCGCGTCGCCGGCCAGGACGCGATCCCCGTGCGGCCCCGCAATCAGGCGGAGCAGGTCTTCGCCGGGCGGCATGAAATGAATCTCGTACCCGTCGGGAACGCCGAACTCGATTCTCTCCGAACCCTCCAGCACCCGCGTTTTTCCGATGCGCTCACCGTTCACCCACACGCCATGCAGGCTGCCCGGATCCTCCAGCACATAGCGCTCGCCGGCGCGCACGATTTGAGCGTGATTGCGCGAGACCCGGCTGTCCCGCAGCACCAGCTGGCTGTCGGGAGCGCGGCCCATACGGAAAGGAATCGGGGTCACGGGAACACGAGCGCGTCGTCCGTTCGGATCGACGACAACGAGATTGGGTATGGCGTCTGGCGCCATCAGGCCGTACGTCGCGCTTTGCCTGAGGCGGCGGGTTTCGCCGGACTGACGCGAGCCTTCGCGGCATCGCCTTCGCGCGCGCGCAGAGTCTGACAGTGCGAGCAATAGCCGCCTACCTCCGTCCGCGCCAGCAGCACCTCGAATCCGAAATGCGATTCGATCTGTTTGCGCAGACGCTGCAAAGGCTCGCCGAAAAATTCCTCCACCTTCCCGCAGCTCATACAGACCACGTGCGCGTGTTCCTGCTTGCGGCGCGTTTCGTAGAAATGCTGCTCGCCCGCCTGATGCATCAGATCGAGCTCGTCCACCAGGCCGCCCGCCTTGAGCAGCTTCAGTGTCCGGTAAACCGTAACCCTGTTCAGCTTCGGATCCTGTTCGCGGGCCAGTTGGTAAAGACTTTCGGCGTCGAGGTGCAGCCCCGTCTTGTCGAGAAGGTCGAGCAGGATCTTGCGCTGGCGGGTGAGGCGCACACCACGCCCTGCGATCGTCTTTCCGGCTGACACGAGGGCGGGCATGGCTGTGTACTTCCAGTCTACCCTGCAACAATTCCGTCGTCATCCGCACTAAGTCGCATGAAGCAGGGCATCCCATTTGTTCTGTCCGACCTGCGATTGTTGGGTCAAAGGGCGGGACTCGCCCGGGAAGAAGGCGAGTCGGTCGAACAGGCGACCCATATAGCCCGCGAAATTCTCGTGGAACGCGCGCGCAGCCGCACCCTGATGTACACCGGCGCTCCCGGCCCGGATCGCGACTGCATGCCCGATCAGCTTCTCAACCTCGACCGGGCCCTGAACGCCCTCGCGGAAATCGAGCCGCGAAAGAGCAAAGCCATCGAGCTCCGCCATTTCGCGGGACTCAGCGCGGAGCAGGTTGCCGCGACCCTCGCGGTCCCGGTCCGCACCGTACAGCGCGATTTGCGCTTCGCCGAAGCGTGGCTCTGCCGGGAACTCTCGCGCCACCTTAACCCCTAGCCTCATCAGCACCATTGGTCGGCCCGGCCGGCGCAACAATCCGGCTAAACTCGTGGAATGCAGAAGCCGACATTCGATCCGGGTTTAACCCAGCAATATGCGGGGCCGCTCCGGCGCGTCATCAATGCCGATGGCAGCTTCAATGTTCTGCGGCGCGGCGTCAATTGGCGCGATGTCAACCCTTACCTGCACCTCATCACCGTTTCCTGGACACATTTTTTCGGTTTGATCCTGGCCGGCTATGTCCTGGTGAACACGATGTTCGCCGCAATTTACTACGCTCTTGGGCCGGGCGCGCTGAACGGACACTTCGCTCCGGAAATAAAAATCGACCGCTTTCTGCAATGTATTTTTTTCAGCTCGCAGACGCTTACCACCGTGGGCTTTGGCGCGCTCGCCCCTGCCAGTAAATCGGCGAATATTGTGGCAGCACTCGAAGCCCTTACAGGCCTCCTTGGCTTCGCCGTGGCGACCGGCCTCCTCTTCGGCCGCGTGTCCAGACCCTCGTCTCGCATCGGCTTCAGCGAGAATGCCCTGATCTCTCCCTACCAGGATGGAGACAGCTTTCAGTTCAGGATGGTCAACCGTCGCGCCAACACCCTGATCGAGCCGGAAGTCACCCTTATGCTGATGACCGTAAACCGCAATGGCGGAACCGGACCCGAGCGCAGGGAGTTCAAACTTCTCAAGCTTGAACGCGACAAAGTCATGCTCTTCCCGCTCACTTGGACGGTGGTTCATCCCATCGATCCGGAGAGCCCCATTTATGCAAAAACGCCGGCCGAACTGGAAGAGCTGCAAGCCGAGTTCATGATTCTCGTGAAGGCTTGGGACGAGACGTTTACACAGACTGTGCATCAGCGCTTTTCTTACCGCTATAGTGAGATCGTGTGGGGCGCGAAATTTACGCCTGCCTTCGGTGTGGACACAAAGGGCGACCTGGAGGTCCACGTCGATAGAGTCGGGCGCTACACAACAATCCCGCGGGCAATCGATCCGCCATCCTGATGCCGGACCCGTTGAAAATCGACAAGCCGCCCGGGTATGCAGCCGGCATACCGGGAGTGGTTCGCGCCCTGCGGCACGTGGCCGCTGAAGCCGGACTCCTGCGCGGCGCGAAAGCCTTACTGGTGCTCAATCAGAAGGGCGGCATCGACTGCATGAGTTGCGCCTGGCCCGAGCCGGACGGCGACCGCCGCACAGCCGAATTCTGCGAAAGCGGCGCCAAAGCCCTGGCGTGGGAAGCCGTCACCCGTCAGCTCGACGAACATTTTTTCGCGCGCCATTCGGTGGAAGATCTGGCCGGGCGCTCCGATTACTGGCTCGGCCAGCAGGGCCGTTTGTCGCACCCCATGGTTTTGCGCGAGGGCAGCTCCCATTACGAGCCGCTCTCCTGGCAGCAGGCTTTCGATATGATCTCTCGCGAACTCAACGCGCTCGCCACCCCGGACGAAGCCATTTTCTACACCTCCGGAAGAACCAGCAATGAAGCGGCTTTCCTCTGGCAGTTGTGCGCCCGGATGTTCGGCACCAACAACATGCCCGACTGCTCGAACATGTGCCATGAGAGTTCCGGCACCGCACTTTCCGAAACCATCGGCATCGGCAAGGGGACAGTCACCTTGGACGATTTCACCAAAGCTCAGGTCATCGTCATCCTGGGACAGAATCCAGGCACGAATCATCCGCGCATGCTCACCACCCTCGAACATGCCAAGCAGGCCGGCGCGAAGATTATCGCGGTCAATCCCCTCGTGGAACCGGGGCTCGTACGATTCAAAGATCCACAGGAATTTTCAGGCATTGCCGGACATGGCATCGCCCTCAGCGACCTTTACCTGCAGGTGCGAATCAACGGCGATGTCGCGCTCCTGAAAGCCATCGCGAAGGAATTACTCGCCGCGGACGCAATCGATCGGGACTTCATCCGCGAGAAGACACACGGCTGGGATGCCTTCGCCGCGGACCTCGCGAATGAGAACTTCGACGACCTCGCCGCCCAGTCCGGAATCTCCCGCGAGCAGATACGCGAAGCCGCCGCCATGCTCGCGTCCGCCGACCGTGTCATCGCCTGCTGGGCCATGGGCCTGACGCAGCACAAGAACGCCGTCGCGACGATTCAGGAGATCGTCAACGTGCTGCTCATGCGCGGCAGCCTCGGCAAGCCCGGCGCCGGAGTCTGTCCGGTCCGCGGTCATTCCAATGTGCAGGGCGACCGCACCATGGGGATCTGGGAGCGCCCGCCCGACGCCTTTCTCGACAAGCTTGCGGAAGTTTTTCATTTCGATCCGCCGCGCCGGCATGGGTTCGACACCGTGGCCTCGATCCAGGCCATGCATGCGGGCATCGCGAAGGTGTTTCTCGCTTTGGGTGGAAATTTTGTTTCGGCAAGTCCGGACACCGAATTCACCGCCGCCGCCCTGCGCGCCACACGCCTTACCGTCCAGATCAGCACGAAGCTCAACCGCGCCCATCTGGTCACCGGGAAACAGGCGCTCATTCTCCCCTGCCTCGGCCGCAGCGAAACCGACCGCCGGAAATCCGGTCTGCAATTCGTCACCACCGAAAATTCCATGGGCGTCGTGCAGACGTCGCAGGGCACTCTGGAGCCTGGTTCGGATGAACTGCTATCCGAGCCGGCGATCGTATGCGGCATTGCGAAGGCGGCTCTTGCTTCCCGCGGAAATACCGTTGACTGGAGCGCTCTGGCGGATGACTATGACGGCATCCGCGAATTCATCGCAGCCTGCATCCCCGGTTGCGCCGGATATAACGAGAAGGTCAGGCGGCCCGGCGGCTTCTATCTGCCCAATGCGCCGCGCGAAGGAGATTTCGAAAATACTCCGGCACGCCGCGCCACGTTCACGGTCCATCCGCTACCGGACCACAACCTCAATCCCGGCGAACTGGTGATGATGACGATCCGCAGTCACGACCAGTTCAACACCACGGTATACGGGCTTGACGACGTCTACCGAGGCATCCGCTCCGGCCGTCGTGTCGTTTTTATGAATTCCGCCGACATAGCCGCGCGCGGCTTGCACTCCGGCGATCTCGTCGACTTAACAAGCCACTGGCGAGGTGAAGAACGGACCGTGCGGGGCTTCTCCGTTGTCCCCTTCAGCATTCCGCCATCGAACTGCGCTACCTATTTCCCGGAAGCGAATCCGCTTGTGCCGGTGGACAGCGTCGCCGACAAGAGCAACACGCCAACCTCTAAATACGTGGTGATCACGGTCCGCAAGACCTCTTAATAGCGCAGGTAGGCGCTTTGCCGGTTGAGGAATTCGTCCACCGAGAGAGCGCCCGAGCCTTTGATCATGACGGCCGCCGCTATCGCGAGAACAAGAAGATGGAATTCGATCCCCTCCCCGGGCTGCATGCCCGTCCAGTTCATGAAGAACCCGTTATGGATGTGCACCTTCAAGATCGCCACCGTCATTTCCACGAAAATACCGAAAGCCGCGATCCGCGACAGAAACCCCACAATCAGCCCGATACTGCCGAAGAATTCCGCCGCGATCGCCAGGAACGCGAAGACCGCCGGTATGTGCATCCCCGTCTCGAACGTTCGCATGGTCGCAAAAAAACCGCCGCCACCGAATGCTCCCAGCATTTTCTGCGCGCCATGTGGGAAGAAAACCACCCCCAGCATTAGCCGCACAATGGCGACGGCGGGGTCGGGAGTGGTGCTGGTTATTCTAAAGGGCATTCGTCTGTTCGCAGCAATTCTAACGCCTGCCCGCGGATTTTACCGCGAAGGACTGTATGTTATATCTCAGCCCCGCGCCAGTTGTTATCTCGCCAGTTGTTATCCCGCAAATGCCCGTCGCGATCCATCCAGCGCAGACGGCCTTCGCGGTCCATCCAGCATTGATGCAGCACAACGCCATCTTCGCCGGTCACCGTCGCATGAATCCCCTCGATGTGGAAGTCCATGACTCCGCTGCAGGCCGCATCGCGGGCCCTTTGCAGATCGGTGAAGGACCGGCGCATCACCGGCTTGAACTCTCCCGATATGTCCCTGTGACTAAACTCGACCTGAAAGAACATCGCCATTGCGCTGTGTCTGTGGCACGCTATTCTCCTTCCGTTTCCGCCGCCGGCAGTACATCGCCGTCGCTTGCCAGCCACACATAAAGCGTGGGCAGCAGGAAGATACTGAGGATCAGCGCCACCAGCAGTCCGCCCACAATGACAATGGCGAAGGGACGCTGGGAATCGGATCCGATTCCGTGCGACAGAGCCGCTGGCAGTAGCCCGATGCTCGCCACCAGCGTCGTCATCAGGATCGGCCGCAACCGCTGCACCGATCCGTTAACAGCCGCATTGAGCACCGGCTCGCCGCGTGCGCGCAGCTGATTGAGATACTCCAGCATGATCACGCCGGTCTGCACCGACACGCCGAACAGCGCCAGAAATCCGACGCCCGAAGACACGCTGAAGTGCGTGTGCGTCATCAGCAGCGCCAGCAGTCCTCCCAGCGGCGCCATCGCGACATTGGCGAGAATCACCATCACCCACTTGACCGAACCGAACATCGTATAGAGAATCAGACAGATCACCAGAATCGTGATCGGCACCACAATCTCGAGACGCTTCTGCGAGCGCTGCTGGCTCTCATATTCGCCCGCCCACTCGATGTGGTAACCGGGCGGCAGCTTCACCTGTTTGCCGACCTTGTCAATCGCCTCCCGCACCGTGCTTCCCAAATCGCGCACAGGCACGCTGTACTTGATCGCAACGTAGCGCGAATTTCCTTCGCGATAGATTTCAGAAGCTCCGTCCAGAACCTTGATGTCACAGAGCTGGGCCAGAGAGACGCGCTCTCCGGAAGGCGCCACCAGACGGATGTTTTCGATCGCTTCCTTCGTGGTCCGGTACGGCGCTGCATAGCGAACCACCAGGTCGTAGCGCTGTTCGCCCTGCAGAACCTGGCTCACTGCCTTGCCGCCCACCGCCGTCTCCACTGCGTCCTGCACGTCCGATACGTTGATGCCGTAACGGGCCGCCTCGGTACGGTTCACATGGAACTCCAGATTGGGCTGGCCGATCACCCGGAACAGTCCGAGATCCGCCACGCCCGGGACGGTCCGCATCACATTGACGATCTCCTCGCCCTTGGATTCAAGCGTCTTCAGATCGTCGCCATAAAACTTGATCGCCAGCTGGCCCTTGACGCCGCTCACCGCCTCTTCCATGTTGTCCGAGATCGGTTGCGAGAAGTTCCAGAGCGTGCCGGGAATCTTCTCCAGTTCCCGATCCATTGCAGCGATAAGTTCTTCCTTGTTCTGATCGAATACCGGACGCCATTCTTCTTTCGGCTTCAGATCGATAAAGTATTCCGTATTGAAAAAGCCCGCCGTATCGGTCCCGTCATCCGGACGGCCCACCTGTGAAACCACCTGCGTCACTTCCGGAAAAGAAGCCATGATCAGCCGGGCTTTCTTCATCACGCGCGTGCCTTCCGAGGGCCCTGTGCTGGGCGCCAGCGTGCCGCGGGCCCAGATCGCGCCCTCATCCAGATGAGGAAGGAATTCCGAACCGATAACGCCGCTCATCATCAGATAACCGGAAACGCCCAGCGCCGCGATCGCGACAGTGAGAGTGACCCAGCGCAGCCGGATAGCGCGCTGCACGGTCCATCGGTAGCCGTTGCTCAGCCAGGTCATCAGCGGGTTGCGCCATTCGGAGACCTTTCTTCCGAACACAAAGCTGGACAGCACCGGCGCAATCATCATCGCGAAGATCAGCGCCCCGAGCAGCGCGAAACTCACGGTCCAGGCCATGGGCTTGAACAACCGGCCTTCCACGCGCTGCAGCGTGAAGATCGGAACATAGGCCGTGATGATGATGCCGATGGCGTAAAAAACCGGCCGCTGCACTTCATGCGCGGATTCGCGGATCGTTTCCATCGGCGATTTGGATACGGCGCGCGGCTGGCTCAAATGATGGACGATGTTTTCCACCATAACCACGGCCCCTTCAACCACCATTCCGAAATCCAGCGCGCCCAGCGAAAGAAGATTCGCCGGAATTTTGTTCAGACTCAGGCAAATCGAAGCGAACAGCAGCGAAAACGGAATCGTCAGCGCCACAATCAGCGCGCCCCGCATATTGCCAAGGAAGATCAGCAGAATCACCGCCACGAGGATGATCCCTTCGGTCAGGTTGTGCAGCACCGTGTGCGTGGTCAGATGCAGCAGATCGCTCCGGTCCAGATGCGGCACCACCTTCACGCCCTTCGGCAGAATGTGCTCGTTCAGCTCATTGACTTTTTCGTGGATGCCTTCCAGCGTCGCGTCGGAATCGGCGCCCTTGCGCAGCAGCACGATCCCCTCCACCACGTCGCTGTCGTCCACAATCTTTCCGTCGGCCCGGTGGATCGCCTTGCCCAGCTGGCCCAGACGGATCTTCGGACCTTGCGCGACGGTGGCAATATCTTTCACCTTCACCGCGGTTCCGTTTTGCGTCTTGATGACGGTGTTTTCGATATCCTGCACGCTGCCCACCAGCCCCAGCGCGCGCACGTTAATCTGCTGCAGACCCTCTTCGACGAAACTGCCGCCGGCATTCACGTTGTTGTTGGCCAGTTGCTGTTCCACCTGCCCGATATTCAGTCCGTACGAGACCAGTTTGTCCGGATCGATGCGCACCTGATACTCGCGCGTGGCTCCCCCGAAACTGCTCACATCCACGACGTTCGGCACGGACTTGAACTGCTTCTCCAGCACCCAGTCTTCCAGCGACTTCAGATCCATCAGATCGATCTGCGGGTTCGTGCTCTTGAGCGTGTAGAAATAGATCTGCCCGACCGGGCTCCAGTCTGACCCGATCTGCGGCTGCAGGCCGGCCGGAAGACTCACCTGCGTCAGCCGCTCCAGAACCTTCTGGCGATTGGTGTCGTTCGCCGACTCATCGTCGAAGATCATCATGATGCTCGACAAGCCGAACACCGAGAACGACCGCAGATGGTCCAGATGCGGAATTCCGTTCATCGAAATTTCCAGCGGAATCGTAACCTGCTGCTCGATTTCTTCCGCCGCGCGGCCCGGCCACTGCGTGATTACCTGAACGTAGTTGTTGGCAACGTCCGGGTAGGCCTCGACCGGCAGATTGTGAAACGAGATTCCGCCCCACACCAGCAGCAGCAGCGTTGCCAGCAGAATCAGAAAACGGTTATTCAGGGAGAAATCGACGAGTGCTTTGATCATCAGGTATTACTGTTCGGCCGTATTCTGCAGCACCAGCGCGTTCGAAATCACCTGCTCGCCGGGCGTCAGGCCCGTGACGATTTCCTGCATGTTCGAAGGCAGCATCTTCCCGCCCGTAACTTCCACGCGGCGGAAACTGCTGCCGCCCGCCGGTTCATACACCCAGTCGCGATCGTGCAGATGCAACACCGCCGTCGCCGGAACCTGCGCATGAACCCCTTGCGCCCCGCCGCTCACATGGAATGTAGCGGTCACGAACATGCCGATCCGCATCATCCCTGGATTCTTCAGTTCGATCCGGACCTTAGCCGTGCGCAGCGCGGGATCGAGCGCGGAACCGATGTTGCTAATGCGCCCCTGGAACACCCGATCCGGAAACGCATTCAGGCGAACATCCGCCGTTTCGCCCAGGTGAATATCCTTCAGATCGTTTTCGTAAACATCGCACAGCACCCAAACTTCCGACAGATCGGAAATTGTAAAAAGGTTGGGCGAGTTGTCCAGCGTCTTCACGCCCGCCGCGGCGGTCACGTTCTGCTCGGTAATCACGCCGCTCGCGGGCGCATCGATATCGATGATGGCCGAAGGATGATTGAGATCGGCGCCCATAACGCGAATGCGCTCGGTGGTGTTCTCCACCTGTATCCGCGCCTTGTCAGCGGCGTCCTGCGCCACTTCCACATCCTTTTGCGCGATAGCCCCGTTCTCATAGAGCAGCTTCGTGCGCGCCAGTTGGGCCTTCGCGAGGGTATCGTCGGCCATCGCCGTCCGGTAATCCGCGAAGGCGCTGGAAATGTCCGAGCTCTGCACGCGCATCAGACGCTGACCTTTGGCTACCGTGTCCCCCATCCGGGCATCGATTTCGAGAACTCTTCCGGAGGCCAGCGAAATCACCGGGATGTTGCGCGACACGTCCGGAGTCACAACGCCGGTGACGTTCAAGCTGTTGCCCGCTTCGTAGGCCGTGGCCGCAACCAGCGGGAACTGCTCCGGATGTTCGACCTTGAAAACGTCCGGGTTCGCCGCCGGGATTACCTCCGCGGCGGGCGGAATCTCCGCGGCGGCATCGGCCTTCACCTTCGCGCCGCAACCCCACGTCGCAACGCATACCGACAGGCAGATGCCCAAACCGATGGTCGTTCGAATTAGATGATCTCGCTTCATTGAATCACTTCCCTGCCCACCGCGAGATTTAACTGGCTGACGGCCGTCAGATACGAACCGATCAGATTCAAATACGCCAGCCTTGTATCCCGGTACGATTTCTCCGCATCCAGATAATCCAGCAGCGCCGCTCCGCCATGCTGATAAGAAAATGAAATCTTGTCGCGCGTGTCCGATGCCAGCGCGAGGTACTTCGACTTGTACGGCTTCAGGATATTGATCGTGCCCACCAGCGTCCAGTAGGCTGAATCCACGTCGCTGAACACCTGCGCCTCGGCCGCGTCCCGCAGCCTCTGATTCTTGCCGATGTCCACCTGCGTGCGCGCCTTCTCCCCCTGATTGCGGTCGAAAATGCGCAGCGGAATCGAAACGCTGCCGCCAATCGTTTCCGTCGCGAATGAATTCGAAAACGAAGGATTGTTGGAGAACCACACGCTGAACGTGGGATCGGTCGAGCCGTTGGCCACCGCCAGCTGATGGCTGATTTTCGCCAGTTCCACATTCTGCATCGCCATCTTCAGATCCGGCCTCGAATCCTCGGCCAGATTCCGGTATTCATCCAGCGGCATCAGTTCCTCGCTGAAGCCGTACGTGCCCGCAACGTCGAACTGATCGATCGGCGTGCGCTCGTTGAGCAGCGTCAAAAGTTGAATCTTCGCCGTCCGCAGATTCACGGTCGCCGTCTCGTAATCGGATTCGAACTGAACGCGCTGCAGTTCCAGCCGGTTCATATCCACCTGGGCGATATCGCCGGCCTGCAGCCGTGTGCGATTGACGCCCAGTTCGCGATCCCAGTATTCGAGATTGTCTTTCGCATTCTGCAGCACCGCTTTGGCCTGCAGGGTCTGCACGAACGCATTGCGCAGATTGAACATCAGGGTGCGCGCCTGATCCTGATAGCTTGATTCGGCAATGCTCGTGGACTGCTTCGCCTGATCGCGCCGCAGTTCCCGCTTGTGCTCGCGCTCATGCAGATAGCTAATCCCAGGCGTCTCGACAACGCCGCTGAACGGCCGCCAGACGCCCGCGTTTCGCGATGCCTGGAGCCCGTCCACCGTCAGGCTGAGCTCGGGATTGGGACGCAGATAGGCAGTCACTTCCGCCGCGCGCGATTCATCCACACTGAGCCGGCTGGCCTTCAGCGTTGGATTGGCGTTCTCGAACTTGTCGCGAAGCTGCTGCCACGTGTAAACCTGCGGTTGCTGCGCAGACGCCGCATGCGCCAGGAAAAACACCAGCAGGCCTGCAAGGGGCCGCCCGGGCAGCAGTCGCCGCAATATCATAAGGCTCAAATTTAAGGTTAGCCGCGGGTATGTCCTGCCGGGCCAGTATCTTTGGGTTAGCCATAGTATCTTTCGGCCAGGGTATTGACATCTTTCGGCTTTTCCTGCTGCTTTGTGCCCGCTGCCGTGGTTACCATCGGAGTGTTTGAATGGCCAACCGTGCCGAAGCCGTAAAATAAATGAAGACGGGTAGAAATAACGATCCGGAGAGGGGAATCGCCCCTCGAACTTTCATGCTCTCTTTTTTATTCCGCGGCAGCCGCAGGGCAGTTATGATTCGCGCGGCCGTCATGATCGCGCTGATCGCCTTCTTCGACTGGCGGGTCGACAGCAATATTCAGCTCGGATTTCTCTATCTCTTTCCAATGCTGCTGCTTGGCAGCGTCCTCAGGCGCTGGCAGATAGCGGGCGCGGCTGCCCTGTGTACTTTCCTGAATGAGGTCTTCGATAGCTTCCCGTGGCACACCACCTCCGGATTGCCGCGTGACATCCTCGTTTTCGCGGCCTTCTTTTGCATGGGGCTGTTTGTTTACGAGGTGCTCAACAGCCGCCGCGCCGAAAGACGACATCTGGACCGGATCGAACAGGAGGTCGCCGCCCGCAGCGACGCCGAGGAACAGCTTCGGGTGCTGGTCGAAAGCAGCCCCGCCGCTGTCTTCACCACGAATTCCGAAGGACTCGTCCTGCTCGCCAACGACGCCGCCCACCGGCTTTTTGCCGTGCCTCTGGGGACGCTCGTCGGCTTGCCGATCCGCGATTTCCTGCCCTCTCTCGCCAATCTGCGCTCGGCAGGTTCGCCTGATGAAGAGCAGCCGGCCTATCGCACGGCCATGCAATGCCGCGGACGCCGGCTCAGCGGCGAAGTGTTTCTCGCCGATGTCTGGTTTTCGACTTACAGAACTTCCGCCGGATCCCGCCTCGCCGCGATGGTCGTCGATGTTTCGGAAGACCTGCGAAATCGCGAAGAGTCGAGCCTGCATCAGCTTCTTGCCGGATCCCGCATTCTCGTCGGCGCGGTTTCCCATGAAATCCGGAACGTCTGCGGAGCCATTGCCATGGCCTATGCCAATCTGATCCGCGGCGGCGCACCGCCCGATGCAGCGGCCAACAAGGATTTCCTCGCGCTTGGCAAACTGATCGCGGCGCTCGAAAAAATCGCGGCCATGGACCTTCGCCAGATGGCGGACCAGGCCGCCAGCGTCGACCTCGCCTCGCTCCTCGAAGAATTCCGCATCGTCGTCGAGCCATCGCTGGAAGACCGCGATATCCACCTGACTCTGAGCATCGAACCCGGATTGCCCGCCGTATGGGCCGACCGTCAGAGCCTGCTGCAGGTGTTTCTGAATCTCGCCAAGAACAGCGAGCGGGCCATGCTCCATGAAACAAGCCGCGAGTTGACCATCGGCGCCCGCGCGGACAAAGAGCGCGTAACCGTTCAGTTCCGCGATACCGGCTGCGGGGTGGCTCACCCCGACCGGCTCTTCCGCCCGTTCCAGCAGCAGGCGGAGGCCACCGGCCTGGGCCTCTATCTCTCGCGCGCCTTCATGCGTTCTTTCCGCGGCGACTTGAGATATGAGCCCGAAACCCGCGGTTCGAGCTTCATCGTGGAACTATCGCCCGCCGTCGACAACCTCACAGACACCCATGCCGCAGCCGATCCGGATTCTTCTTATCGACGACCACAGCCTGTTCCGGGAGAGCCTCAGCCGGCTGCTCGAAGCTGAGCCCGAGTTTCGCATCGTCGCTACGTGTGCGACCGTTGCCGAAGCGCTCGCCGCGATCGAGACCGAGCCCGCCGACGTGGTGCTGCTCGATTACGATCTGGGCGACGAGCAGGGTTCGGCCTTTCTGGACGCCGCAAAGAAAAAACGACTCGCCTGCCGCATCCTGATGGTGACCGCGGGCATGAGCGACGCCGGAACGCTGCGCGCCTTCGAAGGCGGCGCGACGGGAATTTTCCTGAAGCACAGCCCGCCCGCCCAGCTCATTGAAGCGATCAAGAAAGTCGCGGGCGGGGAGATGTGGCTCGACTCGCGCGCCGTTCGCTCGCTGGTTTCCGGCGTGGCCGACAAATCCGAAGTGCAGCAGTCTCCGCAGTCGCTCACCGCTCGCGAGCGCGCTGTTCTGAAGGCAGTATTCGAGGGCCTGACGAACAAGGAAATCGCCGCGAGCCTGCAGATTTCCGAAAGCTACGTCAAGGCTGTGCTGCAGCAGTTATTCGACAAAACCGGCGTCCGCACCCGCAGCCAACTGGTCCGCATCGCCCTCGAACAACACGCGGGCGACTGGCTCAACCAGACCTGAACCGGTTGGGCATTCCTGCCTGCCCCTGAAAGCCTAAAGCGAGCGAAGAAAGTTCAGCAGATCCTGAGTGTTCGGATTGTTCAGAGCGTTAAAGGCCTTGATTGATCCATTAGCCTCCGAACCGGAACTCGAATGATTCTGGATTGCATCCACCAGATCGGACGTTCGCCCGTCGTGCAGGAAGAAAATCCGCTGCCCCAGCCCCCAAAGCGGCGCGGTCCGGAATTCGCCGGGGCCCGCGGCGCCCTGCGAGATACCGTCCGCCAGATCGGATCCCATATCGTGAACGAGCAGGTCCGAAAACAGATGCGCCGCCTGGTTCGACAGCGCCCCAACAGCGGAATTGGATGTCGTCAGCGACTCTGTATGGCATAGCCCGCAACCCGCCTGAACAAACTGGACATGGCCGTTCTGAATCGACGACGCACTCGCGCCGGCATATGAGGTTACCGGCTGCGGGGGCGCCAGGAGCCGCATAAACATTGCGAAATTGACGATGTCCGAGGAAGCGCCCGTCACCGGATCGGTTCTGTCCTCCGGGCTCGCGTTGGTTCCGCACGAAGCCGAGTCCTGCCGGGAGTTGGGAAACAGTTCATTGGTCACGCCCTGTTCGACGGCATAGGCCTCGCCGGCGAACATGAGCAGCGATTTGTTCTGCGCCTTCCAACCAAACCGGGTGATGGTGCCATCGTTTCCCGACCGGTTCTCCCGCCCGGAAATACCCAGCGACGATTTTATCGATGCGTTCGCGGCCTTGTTGGCCAGGATGGTGGCGTCGGATATCGATTCAATCAGGCCCGCGCCAAAAGTGGGTGTTGGAATCCGATAACTCACGTTCCCGGAGCTCACCTGCGAGGCAAAGTCCGTCTGCGCAAAGTTGCAGCCCGCCGGGGCGTCGCTGCGTCCGGTGATGACAAACAGATCGTGCACGCCGCCGTCCGGCGATCCGTCCGCATTTCGCTTGAACCTGGCCTCACGCACCGGACCGTCCGATTTGATAAATGAAGGAAGCGTATTGCGCGCACCGTGCAGCACCGCGACTGCGACCTGCGGGTTCAAGGGCGGACTGCTGCCTCCCGGGGCGGGATAGCTGTGGCACCCTGTACAGCTGTTCATGTTGAAACTCGGTCCCAGACCGGCGTCCGATTCACCAGGCATCGTTCCCGTCACCGAATCGACTTCCGAAAATGTCAGGCTACCCTGATTGAAAAGCGCGGTTATATTTCCGTCGAGACCGCTGAGCGCGCTGCCGGCGCCGGCGGCCCCCTGACGCACACCGGGATCCTTGGATTCGTGATTACTTCCGCCGTCTGCCGCGCGGGGACCGTCAGCCAGCGAGATGACAGCGAAGCAGATAATTGCAGCAACGACTTTATAAAGTTTGGAAAATTGCATCTATGCTCCTTTGCGAACAGATGTTCGGGCAGCATAGACGAGGGCAATGGTTCGAAGGATTACAAATCCAGAAAAATATTTGGAACTAAATCGCTGCGGAAATCAATGGCGATCCCTGCCGGCGGGGCCTCCGCGATCGCGAGGCGGCCCGAACTCTCCGCCGGCGCTCAAGGCCTGAAACTGTTTCCACTGCTCTGCGCTGAGCAGCGTCCGGAACCGGTAAAGCATTCGTGCATTTGCTTTTTCGAGGGCGGCGCGCGCATCGGCGATCTTATCGATCTGTACGAGCACCGCGGAATCCTGCGGGTGCTCTGCCGCCAGCATCGGTTCCAGTGTCGCTTCTGCTTTTTCCAGCGCCGCACTCAAATCGATCAGCTTGAGACGATTCTGCTGAAAAACGTCTTCGATGCCACGTTGCTGATCCTTGCTCAACGCGAGCGCGCGGATGACGGCAGGATTGGTCCACCATTTTCCTTCGATGCGGGCCGGCCCGCCCCGGTCGGAATGCTCAGGCCCGCCCGGTCCGCCAGGTCCGCGCCCGCCGCCGCGATTTCCCGGGGGCGGAGGTCCCTGCGCCCCCCCGCTAACAGCGAAGAAAGAGACCGCCAGCAGGAGCACGCCGATTTTGAGTTGCATTTTAACGGGCTGGAGCGTTCGCCGCGGGGAGTTCGTAAGAGGCCGTCAGCGGAATCATATCGCCTGGAATGGATCGGGCAACGTCGTTGCTGACTGCATCCAAAAGCGTCGCATCCGAGACCACGTTCGGCGCGGCCGGCGCAGGCTTCACCATGAGATATTTCGATGTCCCAATGCCAAGAAGCAGCAGGAAGGCAACTACGGAAGCAGGTTTGAAGAGGGGATGGGTTCGCGGAACAGCCCGTTCCCTGCGCTGACCCGCCATCTGATCGGCGGACCATTCCCGCATGGAACCGCGAAACTGCGAAAGCGAACGGCGCAGGACTTCGACTTCTTTCGCGCAGGCCGGACACTTCCTCAAATGCGACAAGTGTTCGCCATTGTTTCTGTCAATCAGGAACTCCGCGATCTGCCGTTCTGTCAGGTGGTTATCCATATGGCGCGGGGCTCAGGGCAAGAGCACCGGGTTACATCTAGTCTCATTTTAGATGATCCGCCGGAACCCCGCGCACCCCCTTTTAACGTCCGCCGTGGCCTCCGAAGTGTCCGCCGTCCAGCGATCCGCCAATGCTGGCGACCGGATCGCAATACGCATCCAGTCCGCCTGCCAGCAGTTCCTGATCGATCGTCTGCTGCGCGGTTGTAAGGACCGCATAGAAACCCGCGCTGGCCGTGGCTTCGGCTTGCAGGATCTGCCCTTCAAGGCTGGTGATGGTGGCGATGGCAGCCGTGACGCCCGTTGCGCTGTTGGCTTCAATCGCCGTCGTCAAAGCTGTCTGTGCCGTAACCAGACTGGTCTTGAGCGGTTCCACCGCGGTCTCTTCAATCGTAAAGAGAGACGTCGCCGTCGCCGCCTGTGCCGTAGTCAGCGTGAGCAGTTTCGTTAACCGCGCCACCCGCGCAGCAACGATCTCAGCGATCGTCGGCGTGTTTGTTGTCGTTTGACCGAATAGTTGTGACGACAGCGTCGCCAGCACCAGAACCGGTATCCACTTACTCATTCCAATCACTCCGAAAGCGATAATGTTGCACGCATCTGCGTGCGCGCTTTCGACCCCATAGACGAGAACTTCCTGCCGGGGGATTACTCGAGTTTTTCTGGAACCAAAACGATTTCACGCTTGTCCAGAGAAAGATGAGGCGAGCGGCGCTGGCCGAATCCGGCCCGCGAGTGGACACGACGGTTATGGATGGCGCCGGCCGTGAACTCGACTTCGATGAAATCGTCGAAACGTGGCGGCCTCGTCTGTTCCGTTACGCGCTGGCCCTGCTTCGTGACGCCGACGCAGCCGAAACCATTACGCAGGACTGCTTCATGCGCGCCTGGCATGCGCTCCACACTTTTCGCGGAGACTGCAGCGTTCAAACCTGGCTCATGCGCATAGCGGTGAACCTGGTTCGCGACCACACACGGAATCGCCGTCTGCAATTCTGGAAGCGGGCGAAATCGACCGGTGGCCGCCCCCTCGAAAGTTACGTTGCTCCCGGCGAATCGCAGGAGAAGACTGCCATTCTCAAGCAACAACTGGCTGCCATCTGGGAGAACGCCGGCCGGCTGCCGAACCGGCAGAAAACGGTTTTCTTCCTCAGGTTCGTCGAAGATATGGACATCCTCGAAATAGCCGCCGCAACCGGAATGAAAGAGGGAACCGTCAAGGCCCATCTGTTCCGCGCGCTTCAAACGTTGCGCCGATCGCTGACAATCTGAAACCGGCCCGCGCCTGCTACGCCCCTGCACCGTGGCACTTCTTGTATTTCTTGCCGCTCCCGCACGGACACGGATCGTTCCGCCCCACCTTCGGAGCGCCATTGGCCACCGGCTGATTCTTCGTTGCGCCATTCGTTCCGGCGAACTGCAGGTCCTTCAGCTCCCGCTCATGCTGCTTCTGCAGATTGCGCGTCATGTCCTGCACCGCGCTCTGCGCCGCAATTCGCTGCTGCTCCTCGGCCGCCTTCGATTGCGCGATGCGCTTCTGCTCTTCCTCAGCCTCTGTATCTTCCTCTTCCTCGTATTCGCTGTCGTCGTCGTTAAACGGCAGCGGCGCGGACTGCTCGAAGCGCAGGAAATACAAATACCGGACCGTCTCGTCTTCAATCCGGTCCATCATGTCCTGAAACAGCGTGAACGATTCCTTCTTGTACTCAACCAGCGGATCCTTCTGCCCGTACCCGCGCAGTCCGATCCCCTCTTTGAGGTGATCCATCGACAGCAGATGATCTTTCCACTGATCGTCGATCACGTGCAGCATGATGTTGCGCTCGGCATCGCGCATCAGCGAAGCGCCCACCAGCTCTTCCTTGGCGTCGTAAGCCGCTTTGGCCCGCTGAAAGAGCTCTTCATCGATCTGGTCGGCGCCCATGCCGCCCAGATCCGCCGGAGCCACACGCACTCCGAACTTGGTCAGCATGTCGGTCTGCATGCCGGTCAAATCCCAGGCGTCGGGACGGCTGCCTTCCGGACACCGCATGTCCACAATCCCGCCCACCACGCCCTTCGTCATCTCCAGCACGCGGGCTTTCTGATCGGCGCCTTCCAGCAACTGACGCCGCATGGCATAAACAGCCTGGCGCTGTTTGTTCATCACGTCGTCGTATTCGAGCAGATGTTTGCGCGAATCGAAGTTCTGCGCTTCCACGGCTTTTTGAGCGGCGGCAATGCGCTTGGTGATCAGATTCGATTCGATCGGCACATCCTCTTCCATGCCCAGCCGCAGCATCAGATTCTGCATGCGGTCGCCGCCGAAAATACGCAGCAGATCGTCCTGCAGGGAGAGGAAAAAACGCGAACTTCCGGGATCGCCCTGGCGTCCCGCGCGGCCGCGAAGCTGGTTATCGATACGCCGCGAGTCGTGCCGCTCGGTGCCGACAATATGCAGCCCGCCCAGCCCGACCACCTCATCGTGCTCGACGAGACAAGCCGCCTTGACCTCAACGAGAGTGCGTTCGAAATCGGCTTTGAACGCGTCGTTGTCCGGGTCTTTCCCCTGCTTCAGCATGGCGTCGCGCGCCATGGTGTCGGGATTTCCCCCCAGCAGAATATCGGTACCGCGGCCCGCCATGTTGGTGGAAACGGTAACTGAACCTTTGCGGCCGGCCTGCGCCACAATGTGCGCTTCGCGCTCGTGATTCTTGGCGTTCAGAACCTCGTGCCGCACGCCCATTTTCTTCAGCAGATTCGAAAGCCGTTCCGACTTCTCCACCGAAATCGTGCCCACCAGAACGGGCTGCCCCGCCTCCTGGCACTTCTTGATTTCGTTGGCGGCATTGCGGAACTTCTCGTCTTCCGTCCGGTAGACAACGTCCTGATTCTCCTTGCGGATCATCGGCCGGTTGGTCGGAATTTCCGTCACTTCCAGCTTGTAAATCTTCTCGAACTCCGCCGCTTCCGTCGTCGCCGTACCGGTCATGCCGGCCAGCTTGGCGTACATGCGGAAATAGTTCTGGAAGGTGATCGTCGCCAGTGTCTGGTTCTCGCGCTCGATCTTGACCCCTTCCTTCGCTTCCACCGCCTGGTGCAGCCCGTCGCTCCAGCGCCGGCCCGGCATCAGACGCCCGGTGTGTTCGTCGACGATGATGACTTCGCCGTCCTTCACCACGTAATCCTTGTCGCGCTGGAAAATCGAATGGGCCTTCAACGCGGACTGGATATGGTGGTTCCACTCCACGTTCTGCGGCTCGTACATGTTGCCGATGCCGAGCAGTTTCTCCACGCGCAGCACGCCCTCTTCGGTCAGCGCCGCCGAGCGGTGCTTCTCGTCGATGGTGAAATCGCCAGTCGTATATTTCTCGCCCGGTTCCTTGCCCTCGATCACTTCGCCGCGCTGCAGATGAGGAATCACCTTGTTCGCTTTGTAGTACTTGTCGGTGGATTCCTCGCTGGGGCCGGAAATGATCAGCGGCGTGCGCGCTTCGTCGATCAGAATCGAATCGACCTCGTCGACGATGGCGTAGTTATGGGGGCGCTGCACGCAGTTCTGAATATTGAACTTCATGTTGTCGCGCAGGTAATCGAAGCCGAACTCGTTGTTCGTCCCGTAAGTGATGTCGCACCCGTAGTTCACCTGACGCTCGCGGTCGTCCAGATCGTGTACGATCACGCCCACCGTCAGCCCCAGAAAGCGGTGAATGCGCCCCATCCATTCGGCGTCGCGCTGGGCGAGGTAATCGTTCACCGTAATCACATGAACGCCCTTGCCGCTGAGCGCGTTCAAATAGCTCGGCGCGGTGGCGACCAGGGTCTTGCCTTCGCCGGTTTTCATTTCCGCGATGCGGCCCTTGTGCAGCACCATGCCGCCAATCAGCTGGACATCGAAATGCCGCATGTTGAGGATGCGGCGGCCGGTCTCGCGGACCACCGCGAACGACTCGATCAGCAGATCGTCTAGCGAAGCCCCCTGCCCCAGTTTTTCCTTGAATTCAATCGTTTTTGCCGCCAGATCGATATCCGAAAGGGCCTGCATCGAAGGCTCGAGATCGTTTATTGCGGCAATGACCGGACGCATCGCCTTGACCTCGCGCTCGTTCCTGGTGCCGAAGATTCTGGCTAAGACTACGTCGACCATATATTAGATTCGCTTCTATTTTAACGCGTGGCGCAAATAAAAAGCCGCGACGCTCGGTGAGCGGCGCGGCGTAACCGGCAGATTACACGTATTTACCGGCGGAACCGGCGGTAACCCCCGTAGAAACGAGGCCCGATTCCCACATAGATGCCCCCATAGTACGGGTAGGGATAGCCATAACCGTAAGCAGGATAGGGAGTGGCATAGCCATAAGGAGCAGGTCCGGGTCCCGGACCGTAGGCGCCATAAGCCGGCTGCCGCTGCGCCGGACCCTGCGCGCGCTGCGAGCCGTAATCGCGGTCTTCCACCCAGCGGAATGCCTGCGGCGAACGATCGGTGGCAATCTGCACCGGTTGCTGCACCCGGAAACTCATAACCGACTCAGGATAGACCACCGTCGGCCGTCCTCTCGTCAGCAACACGCCCAGGATTCCGGCCGCTGCGCCCGCGCCTGCGCCAATCGCCGCGCCTCTGCCCCAGTCTGCACCCGCGCCGATCGCGGCGCCCAAAGCCGTGGTAGCACCGATAGCCCCGACATCCCGGCCCACCGACGTCGAACCGTTCCGGTCGATCATCTGCGACTGAATCGGCAGCGTCTGGCCGTCAGCCAGCGTCAGATCCGTCAGCTCGATACCCAGCCGCGACGTTCCTTCCACGCGCCCGGCTTTCTGGGCTTCCGTCACGCGACCGCCGACGGTCTGTCCGGCCTCGGCTACAACTACTCCATCTACGATCACCGGCTGAGCCAGGCTTGCCGTAAAGGTATCGCCCGGTTTGTTCTTGTCCGAAGAAAGCCACTGGTTGATCCGCACCGTCAGGAACGTGCCCGGCTTAATGGTCAAATGCGCCGGAATCGGAGGCGGCGGAGCTTGGTTGTTGTTCTGTGCCTGCTGCGGAGGATAACCCTGCGGCGGATACGGCGCCTGGTTGTAATTACCCGGCTGGTTGTAATTACCCGGCTGGTTGTAATTACCCGGATAGTTTCCCGGACCGTTCTGCGCCGGATAAGGGGCCTGATTATAGGTCCCGGGCGCATTCTGCGGATTTTGATTTTGTGGATATTGATTCTGCTGATAAGCGGGCGGCGCTTGCGCCGCGTCCTGATCCGCGGAAGTCGCGCTGCGCCACGGATGGCTTTGATCCTGCGGCTGGTCCTGAGCGATAGCGAGACCGGCGGTGGCAAGCAGACCTGCTGCTAAGTAAGGAAAAAACCTGTTGCGGTTATTCATTGTGAGGCTCCCGTTGTGCATGACACCCGGATAGAGGCAACCGCCGTGCCAAACTTTCCTCAGTTCAAATGACAGAAAATAAACGACCGAAAACCATCGCACGGGTCCGCCTAGGCACCACCGATGGTTGTTTTCAGCCAATCGTTACAAAACGAAGCCCAACCCGCGGCACCCGAAAAAACAAACCCGCCGACCGCTGGTTTATACACATCCATTCCACCGCCGGATCCGCGCAACTCAATGAAATTAAAGCTTCCAAAAACCTGAGGAAAGCAGCACAAATCCGGCTTTTTTCATTTGACGGAACGCCGCCTTCCGGTTCATGATCGACTCAGTTCCAGGGTTTACGGAACGATAGCCAAGCAGGACGAAACGGGTTTCGAACATTGATCCGGAGCATCATCGAAAGAGCATGCGCCGGGGAGCGAAAGACAGTCGGACGTTCCAGAGAGGCGAGCTTCGCGTAGCGGTACCGGTCGAACGCTTCGATCCGGAGGGTTCCAAAGACCCAAAGGGGAGTGGATGCCGGGCGCGCTGCGCGAATGCCGGGAGAAGCAGCTGGTGACGGGTTCCGGACAAGGCGTCCGGAGTCGAACGGACCGGTGGAGTCTTCCTGGCATGGAAGTGGAAGAGCAGGTCAGGAGCGTTGACCTCACAATGGTGGCGAAAGCGTCGTTGTGAGCGAGCGAAAGGCCGTTCCAGATATCCGGCTCCGGTGGAAGAAGTTTTGAGAAAGGGTCCGCTGCACTGACCCGTCGCAGGCTGAAAAGCGGTGACGGCGAGCGGCGAATCCCGAATCGGATGCTTCCGCTGCGGATCGAACACCGAGCATGCCGGTGGTTCGCTCAATCGTACCGTGAACCCTGGACATTTTTTTGCCCGCCCGCGTTTAAAGCAAGGCCTATCCGTGAGCCCCGTCAGTCTGATCGTTTGCCATCGGAGTCTCGTCCGCGGCGCCTTCCGGACGTTCCGGGTCCCTTTCGCCCTCCGGCCCAAATCCCAGCTTTTTCCAGCGGCTGAACGTGAAAATCTCTTTTCGCGGCCGGAAAGCCGCGAAGTTGATGCGGCAGTATTCGCACCGGTACCGGCGGCCGCCGAAAACGATTTTGACCGCTACCCAGAACGGAGGCGTATAGGTCTTCCCTGTCCACCCGTTCAGGTCCATCCGATGGCACCGCGGACACCGCGTATAGCGCAGTTGCGACCACACCAGCGTTTGCGCCACGAAACGGGTCTTGCAATCAAGGCAGCGCAGCGGATCGATGAAACGCAGCTTGCCCCACCATTCAGACATGGAGCGCGGACGCGAGGGCCGCAGAAAACGGCTACCGCACTTCGGACAGGTCGTCATCTTGGGATCGTCATCTGCGGATCTTCATCTATGAGCTGGGAAGAAGCACTATCGCGTTGGTACTGCCGCTGACTTCCGGCCCGCCACATCCTGCCTCAAAAACTTTCGGAACTCCGCCACCAGCCGCTCCGAGGCGTCGCCCCGATTCAGTTTCCTGCCGTCAATCTCCGCCACCGGCAGCAGATCGCGCGTCGACGAGGTAATGAAAACTTCACTGGCCTCGAACAAGTCTTCCGGCCGCAGTTCCTTCTCCACCACGCTCAGGCCAGGCACGCGAATTTCTCCCAGCAGCACTTCGCGGGTGATGCCTGGCAGACATCCCTCGCTCAGAGGAGGCGTGCAGACCTGGCCGCCTTTCACGGCAAAGATATTCGCCGAGGTACACTCGGCGACGCGGCCAAACTCATTCAACAGCAGGCTCTCGTCGAAGCCTTTTTCCTGCGCCCGTTCCGCCCAGCGAAGATTTTCCGACCACGACAATATCTTGGCCCGCGTAAAATCGCTCGCCGCATAACGGCCCGCCGCCTGAATGCTCAGCCGGACACTGGCCGGCCATTGCTTCAAGCCCGTGGTCAGCGCGATCGTGTCGCTGGCCCTGCCGGTCGACGGCCCTTCCCAGACGCTGCCGCCGTTGCGCACGATTACCAGCCGCAGCGTTCCGTTCTCGATGCCGTTTGCGGCAATCAGCCGCAGCAGATCGTCCTGCAGCCCGTCCGCGCTAGGCGGCATCGGCACATTCATCAGAATCGCGTCGCGAGACATTCGCGCCCAATGCCGGTCCCAGGCAAATAACGCCCCGTCCATGATCCGCAGCGTGCTGAAGACTCCCCACCCGGCCAGCAGACCCACCTGCCCTGGAACCAGACAGGCCTCTGTGGCTTCACGAATCTCACCGTTCCAAAGAATGTGGCTGTGAATCGACATCGATTTAGTCCTCCAGTTACTTCGAGCTGCTGTTTAACATCGCCTCGCGCTTGGCGGCGAACTCCGTGCCCGGGTTCCACGCCGGATACGTATCTCCGTCCGCGACCCTGGTTCCGATCTCGAAAAAGACTTTCAGGTCCTCCACCGCCCCTGATAAATCCCAGTCGGATGTTACCTGATCGGACGGCTTGTGGTAATTATTGGCATCCCAGTTTTCTTCGGCTTTCTTTCCGAAGTCCGCCGGTTTGCCGATATAATCCACGCCGGATTCGGGATTTAATGCGGGCAGTCCCTGTTTGGCGAATGAGAAATGATCCGAACGATAGAACCCGCCGTTCTCCGGCGTCGGATCAGGACGTACGGTACGCCCATGCTCCTTCAATACAGCGGCAGCCGTGTCGTCCAGCGTCGAATTTCCCAGACCAACGATCGTAATATCTTTGGTTTTTCCGAAAATATTCAATTCGTCCATGTTAATGTCTGCCAGCGTATTCTTCAAGGGATAGAGCGGATTCTCCGCGTAGTATTCCGATCCCAGCAATCCCTGCTCCTCCGCTGTGACCGACAGAAACAGGATGGAACGCTTCGGCGCGGGTGAAAGCTTCGTGTAAGCGCGCGCGATTTCCAGCAATCCGGCCGATCCGGAAGCGTTGTCCCTGGCGCCGTTAAAGATCTGATCGCCTTTCAGATCCGGATCGCGTCCCAGATGGTCCCAGTGCGCCGTATAGATGACGTACTGATTCTTCAGCGCCGGATCGCTCCCGTCGAGCTTTGCGATTACGTTATGCGAATCGATCTTGCGCAGCGTGTTCTCTATTTTGAAGCTGGCCGTCGCGCCGGACAGTGCTACGGGTTTGAAATCGCGCGCGATAGCGGTCTTTTTCAACTCCGCCAGATCGAGTCCCGCCATCCTGCATAACTCAGCGGCCTTGTCGTGCGTGATCCACGCCTCCACAGGCACCCGGCTCAAATTGTTGTCCGCATGCTGCAGTCCGAAATTCTCACCCGCCCAGCTGTCCGATACGACCTCGAAGGGATAACCCGCCGGCCCGGTCTCATGAATGATGATGGCCGCCGCCGCGCCTTTCGCCGAAGCGATCTCGTACTTGTAAGTCCAGCGGCCATAGTAGGTCATGGCCTTGCCTTTGAATGTCTTCTCGTCCAGCTTCGACGGATCGCTTGGATCGGGCACCGCCGGATCGTTCACCAGCATCAGGATCGTCTTGCCTTTGACATCGACGTCCTTGTAGTCATCCCAGTTGTACTCGGGCGCGACCACTCCGTAACCCACGAAGACGATATCCGAGTTCTTGACTTCAACCTGCGGAACGTAGTGATCCGAGAACGCCACATAGTCCTTCTTGTCCACCAGTTCCAGCTTTTTGCCCTTCACCGAAATATCCGCGTCGGGCTTCGACGTAATCCCGGCCAGCGGCACCTCCTGCAGATATGAGCCATTGGGATTCCCCGGCTTTAATCCCATCTGCTGGAACTGCTGCTGCATGTAGGCGGTCGTCTTCTGTTCGCCCGGCGTGCCCGGTTTGCGGCCTTCGAACTCGTCGGAAGAGAGCGTCTTGATTTCGCCCAACAGCGAATCCGCCTTGATGCTGTCCAGCGCCGGCTGCAGCTTCGGCCCCTGCGAGCAGGACAAAATCAAAACGGGCATTACCGAAAATACGATCAGGGCGGGCTTTTTCATGAGGTATCGCTTCCAGAGTAACGCCTCCGGGATTGGCGGGATCATTCTTCCGCGCATACTACAATCTTGAATAGCAGGGACAAACCAGCTATGACGACTTTGGACATTCAAATCAATGCAGCGCCCGGAAGCGCTGTTTCCGTCGACCTGGACCCGGCGAAGCTTGAGTTCGGCAAGACTTTCTCACCCGACTGGTTCGTCGCCGACTACCGCGGCGGCGCATGGCAAAACGCCCGCGTGGAGCCGTCTCACAACATCTCCCTCCATCCCGCGGCCATCGTTTTGCACTATGGCCAATCGATTTTCGAGGGGATGAAGGCGTACAAATGGGCCAATGGCAAAGTGGCGCTGTTCCGCCCCTTCGACAACGCCCGCCGTTTTGCACGCTCAGCCACCCGCATGGCCATGCCGCCGGTGGATCCGGAATTTTTCGTGGAAGCCGTCAGAGCGCTGGTGCGAACCGATGCCGCGTGGATCCCTCACGAGCCCGGCACGCTCTATATCCGTCCGACCATGATGGGCACCGAAGCCTGTATCGGCGTCCGCTCCTCGCATGAGTTTCTTTTCTTCGTGCTCGGCCTTCCCTCCGGCGCATATTTCAAGGAAGCCGGACCGAACGGCGTCGGCTCGGTGACCGTGTATGTGGCCGAAACCACTTCGCGCGCCGCGCACGGCGGAACCGGCAACGTCAAAGCCTCGGCCAACTACGCCATCAGCCTCGAAACCATTGAAGAAGGCAAGCGCAAGGGCTGTTCCCAGGTGCTGTTCCTCGACTCGCAGGGCAAGCGGTCGGTGGAAGAACTGGGCGGCATGAATGTGTTCACCGTGGAAGGCAAGACACTCTACACGCCGCCGCTGCATGACACCATACTGGCGGGCATTACGCGCGATTCCGTCATTCAGGTCGCGCGCGATCTGGGGCTCGAAGTTCACGAAGCCCCGATCAACATTGATGAGGCCGCCGAAAAGATTCAGTCGGGCCGGATCACTGAAGTGTTTGCCTGCGGCACTGCCGCGGTGGTGAGCGGAATCAAGGAATTTCTTTTCGAGACCGGACGGCATCTGCCGATCGGCGATGGCGCAGCCGGAAAAGTGACCCGCGAGATCAGCGCGCACCTGCAGGGAATACAGTTCGGCCGGATTCCCGACAAACACGGCTGGATCGATATCGTAGCTTAATTCAGTACCGCGTCGAGCCGCTGCCGCAATTCCGCGACTTCTTCGCGCAGCCTGCCGACCTCAGCTTCCAAGGCCGACAAACGATCGGACCCTGCGCCGGGAACGTGCTGCGCGATAACCGAAGCGTCCACCGGACCGCCCAGCGTGTGGGCCCAGCGCGGCTCCTTGGTTCCCGGCGCATGCGCCAACCTCTGCACCCAGGCGCCCTCCGGCCGCTCCATCATCTTGTGCAGCACGGTCTCGGTCTCTTCCAGATCCGCGAACGCATAAATGCGTTCCGTGCGGCCCTTAATCTCGCCCACCGTCTGCGGACCGCGCAGCATCAGCACGCAAAGAATGGCATTCTCGCGCCGCCCCAGATTGTGCTTCTCGGTGAACCGCTGCGCGAATTTCGCCACCCGGCTCCCGCCCGTGATGACCGCGGCATACCCGCGCGGCCGCAAACTCTCGATCGCGCCTTGCACATCGCCTTCCATGTAATCGCTCACCGGCCAGCGGTTCGACTTCTGATTGCACGCCGCAACCAAACTGTTGAGCGTCATCGGATAGTACTCCGGAGTCGTGCTCTCCTTCTCCATCAATGCGCCAAGCACGCGGATCTCAACCGGACTGAGGATGTCGCTCACCTCATCAAATTAGCACTGCTCGCGCCATTGCCAGATAAATGCGTCCGTCACGCAGCCGTGCTCGTCGCCCTTTCCGCCAGCGCAAATTTCAGCGCTTCGATGCCCTGCCCCGTCGCGCTCGAGATTTCGAAGAACGGCATACCGTGTTCTTTGGCGACCTCGCGCAACGCCGCCACCTTTTCCGGATCCTGCGCCACATCCATTTTGCTCGCCGCCAGCAGCATGGGCCGCTTCGCCAGACCTTCATCGAAGCTCTCAAGCTCCCGCATCAGCGATTCGAAATCGTGCAGCGGATCCCGCCCGGTCTCCGACATATCGACCAGATGCACCAGCACCTTGGTTCGCTCGACATGCTTCAGGAACTGGATTCCCAACCCGCGCCCTTCATGTGCGCCTTCGATAATGCCAGGAATATCGGCCACCACGAAGGTCCTGTGATCCGGCATCTGCACCACTCCCAGATTGGGCTCAAGGGTGGTGAACGGATAATCGGCGATCTTCGGCTTCGCCGCCGAAATACGCGAAATCAGCGTGGACTTCCCCGCGTTCGGATAGCCCACCAGCCCCACATCCGCCAGCAGCTTCAGCTTCAACTGCAGTTTGCGGAATTCGCCCGGCTTGCCGTCTTCATGCTCGGTGGGAGCCTGGTGAGTGGAACTGGTGAATCGCGCATTGCCGCGTCCGCCGCGTCCGCCCTTAGCGGCGATCCAGGTCTGCCCGTCTTCCGTGAAATCGAAAAGAGTCTCGCCGGCCTCCTCATCCACCGCCACGGTCCCCACCGGAACCTGCACCGTGAGGGTCTCCCCATCGTGCCCTTTGCGATTGCTGCCCTCGCCGTGCCGCCCGCGCTCAGCCGTATATTCCGGATTGAACCGGAAGTGCAGCAGCGTATTGCGGTGAATGGTCGCGACCATCACGATATCGCCGCCGCGCCCGCCGTCCCCGCCGCTGGGGCCGCCATGCGGAACGTACTTCTCCCGCCGGAACGCCAGACAACCGTTGCCGCCGTCGCCCGCTTTAACTGTGATTCTTACTTCATCTACTAGCATGCAAATAAAAAAGGCCGCCGATCCGTTGGATCTGCGGCCAGACTCCTTTTAGTAACCGGTGTTGATTATTGAACGGCTTGTTCGAGTACCGCCGCGGTGACGCTGACGAACTTGCCCATCCGGCCGCGATCGCGAAACTCCACCGTGCCGGTGACTTTCGCAAACAAGGTATCGTCTTTGCCGAGACCGACGTTCGCGCCGGGCTTGAGCCGCGTGCCGCGCTGCCGAACGATGATCGATCCGCCGGGAACCAGCTGACCGCCGAACACTTTGATGCCGAGCCGCTGGGCGTTGGAATCGCGCCCGTTTTTAGAACTGCCTAAACCTTTTTTGTGTGCCATGAAATATTGACCTTAAACCTAAGCAACAATGTCGCGGACGCGAACTTCCGTGTAATCCTGCCGGTGACCCTGGGTGCGCTTGTACTGCTTTTTGCGCTTGAACTTGAACACCAGAATCTTGTCGCCGCGGTCCTGCGCCGAAACGGTGGCATTCACCGTAGCCCCGCCAACGCCGTCGCCGGTCAGCAAATCGCCGCCTTCTTTGAACAAAGCCACTACTTTGCCGAGAGCCACTTCAGCTCCCACTTCAGCAGCCAGCTTGGGAACGCGGATCACATCGCCGGGAGCGACGCGGAACTGCTTCCCGCCGGTTTCGATAATTGCATGCATCTGAAAATAAACCTCTTTGGTTTCTGTGGCAAGTTCAGGCAAGCACACACGTGCGCCGCCATGGCGGAATGCCAAACCTCAATTCTAGTACAAAGCCCCCCGCCAAGACAACCGGCCCCTACTTATGAACCTCTTTGTAGGTCCTGTCGAGCGCCTCCCCTATCTGGGCCTCGGCTGTCAGCGTTGTGATACTGGCCATGATTTTATCCTTCTCGGCTTCAAGATCGGGTCTCGGAATTTTGTTCGGATCCTGATTTTCGGAAAACAGGGTTATAGCGTTGACGACGCTATCCTCGGCGCGCGTCTGCATTCGAAGAAATTCATCCTGCAACCGGTAAACGCCCGCATATTCCTTAACCTCGGCATAGGGAATGAAGCCGATCGCCCCCACCGTTTGCGCCGTCGTCCAGCTTGTGTTGTTCAGTTCCGCCAGCGCCAAACCCAGTTCGAAGGAAGTGGCTTTGGTCTTGCCGCGCGTGAGTATCTCACGGATATCGTCCAGCACGGCCATCTGTTTTTTCCGGATCTCCGGAACAGCCTTCAGGAAATGATCGATGCTCTTCTCGTTGTCGCGAATCTCGCTGCGGATGTTGGTCCGGGCTTCTTCCGCCAGTTCCGTGTGATGACGCCATTCCAGCAGCCCCTCCAGCGAAAGCGCGATCAGGATCCCGAGCGTGACAATAAACAAATGCATCGCGAACTCTTTGAGAGTCTCGACCGGCTTCATTGGCGGATGAATATCCATCGCAGGGTTCCTTTTCTGTTCAGTCTACACACTGAGATAGAATCAAACCGATCATGAGTCACATCACGCGCCGTACCCTTCTGAAATCCGTTCCCGCCCTCGCCGCCGCTTCGCGCGTGATGGGACAAGCCGGCAAGCCCCAGCTTCCCGTCCGCTCCCTCAGCCACGCCACCCTCACGGTGACCGATCCCAAGCGCTCGATCGCGTTTTATCAGGGACTCTTCGGCATGGGAATTACGGCCCGTCAGGGCACGGCGCCTTCGCTTCAGATCGGATCCGGCGTAGAATTTCTTTTCTTTACCGGCGGCGCCAACGCCAAGCCGGGCTTCAATCACTTCTGCATGGCGATGGACAATTTCGTTCTCAACAAAGCCACCGGGATTCTGGAAGAACACGGCGTCTCCAAGGCCGAAGGCGGTGGCGGCGGGATGAGCGGCGGCCCCATGAAATACCGCGTCCGCATGCGTCCCGAGAATCTGGGCGGCGCCAAGGACGGCACGGCCGAACTCTACATTGGCGATCCCGACGGTTTGTCCATCCAGCTTCAGGACAGCAGTTACTGCGGCGGCGGCGGAGAACTGGGCGAAATCTGTTATCCCAAACCGGAACCCGCTCCTACCAAAGGCTTGCTACAGCTGGAAGATCTCAGCCACTTCACATTGAGCGTTTCCGATGTGGCCAAAAGCCAGGCGTTCTATCAGGATCTTTTCCAAATGCCGATTCAGGCGCATCAGGGTCCCACCCCTCTGCTGGGCGTGGGCCACGGCCAGTTCCTCACGCTCGCGCCGGCCGGGACGCGTCCCCCGCAGATCAACCACCTCAGCTTCCGGATGAAGAATTTCAACCAGGAGCGGGTGTTCAAAGCCTTGTCCGATTTCGGCCTGAAGCCCCGCGGTTCGGCCACCGGGCCGGCAGGTCCCATGGAGTATTACGTCACGCTGCGGATGCCCAATCGCGGCGGCGCCAAAGACGGCACGGCGGAATTGTATTTCACCGATCCGGACGGCATCCTGATGCAAATCCAGGACACCAGCTATTGCGGCGGCAACGGCGTTATGGGAGAAATCTGCGACGGCAAGTAGCCTCGCGTGGCCGCTAATGAACGCTAACTAGGCAATAACTTACCTGACAACTCACCGTAAACCTGTAAAAATAGGTTCATGGAAGCGCCACGCACACTTCAAGAAGTCATCGTTTACTTCGCCGATTACGAGAACTGCCACAACTACCTCGTGTCGCGGCGCTGGCCGAACGGGGTCTCCTGCCCCCGGTGCGGCGGAACGAAGGTTCTCTACCAGGCGAAGTACCGGCGCTTCCAGTGCGGCGCGAAGCACGAGTTGCGTCAGTTCACATTGAAGACCGGGACGATCTTCGAGGACTCCCCAGTCGGTCTGGACAAGTGGCTACCGGCAATGTGGCAAATCGTGAATTGCAAGAACGGCATCAGTTCGTATGAGGTTCACCGGGCTATCGGTGTGAGCCAAAAGACCGCATGGTTCATGGATCACCGTATCCGGTTCGCGCTGCATTCCGGATCGTTTGAAGCGATGCTTTCCGGCCACTGCGAAGCCGATGAGACTTTCATTGGGCAGAAGTCGCGCAACATGCACAAAGGCGTTCGTGCCGCAAAGATCACCGGCACCGGCACGAAGGACAAGACCGCCGTGATGGGGATTCTCGAACGCGGCAAGGATGGCAAACAGAGCAAGGTCCGCACGAGCGTACTACCTAACCGCAAGAAGCATGCGATTCAGTCTGAAGTACGCAAGCACATTCAGGCAGGATCGGCCCTCTACACCGATGCGTTGCTTTCATATGAAGGTCTGGCCCGGGAGTTCGCGCACGGCGTTGTGGATCACGCAGTCCAGTACGTCGATGGCCAGATTCATACGAACGGACTGGAGAACTACTGGTCGCTCCTGAAGCGGACAATCGCTGGGACCTATGTCAGCGTGGAGCCATTTCACCTGTTCCGGTACCTGGACGAGCAGGCATGGCGCTACAACAACCGGAAAGATGACTTGGGCGAGCCGATCAACGACGGCCAGCGTTTCGATATCGCAGTTCGTGAGATCGTCGGAAAACGGCTCACATGGGATCGGCTCACTGGTAAGACCGATGGCGAACCATTGGAGGTCGCCTGACTTAAGAAAAAAACGAGTGAAACGAGGGCCAGCAAAGAAAATCACCTAAGGCCCTCATTTTCTTGTGGATCCCGGAGGTAAATCTGTGGGATCCTAGGATAGTGACGAATGCTCGCGTATACCTTTCTCCCGCTGGGACAGTACAGGCTTTTCTTGGCGGTCTTCCCGCATCGCTATTCACTGGCGACTGCGAGGAACTTCTAAAACGTATACCGGATGAATCGGTAGACCTTACGATCACCTCACCACCCTATTGCATTGGCAAAGAGTATGATAGATCGAAGTCTGTGGAGGATTTCATTGCCGAACACAAGAGAATTTTGCCGGAAATTGCCCGGATTACCAAGGTTGGTGGCAGCATTTGCTGGCAGGTTGGCTATCACGTTGCAAATCGGGTTGCTTATCCTCTGGACTATGCGGTCTTCTCGATTCTCAGCGCGATCCCTGGTGTGATATTGAGGAATCGATTGATATGGACCTTCGGGTTCGGGATGAATCACTCCAATAGGTTCAGCGGTCGTCACGAGACGGTTCTCTGGTTCACAAAGGGGGCCGAGTACTATTTCGACCTCGATGCCGTTCGCATTCCTCAAAAATATCCGGGAAAGCGAAAATACAAAGGTCCGAAGCGCGGCGAGTTTAGTTGCAATCCCAAGGGAAAAAATCCAGGGGACGTATGGGAAATTCCCAACGTCAAAGCTGGCCATATTGAAAAGAGCGGCCATCCGTGTCAATTTCCCGTTGCGCTCGCGGACCGCCTTGTTCGGGCGTTGTGCCCAAAGTTGGGAGTAGTGTTCGACCCATATTCTGGATCCGCATCGACCGGCGTCGCGGCGGGTGTCAATGAGTGCCGGTTTGTGGGTGCAGAGATCAATGAGGGGTATCAGGAAATTGCCCGCAGAAGACTTGCCACGGCGTACAATGGTGCAGCCCGATTCCGCCCAGCGGAGAAACCCCTCTATGTAGGAACTTCGGGGCTCGCTGTGGTGCGTCGTCCGGAGCATTTTGCAACACACGTTTAGCTAGATATGGCCACAAAAAAAGAAAAGCCGACACCTCATATCAAGAAACACACAGGAGTTGTCACGAGGGCAATCAAGGCGCAGGCCTTCGAAATGCATCAAGGTACGTCGGTTCTCTATATCTTCAAGATCCGAGCATCGGTCCTGTTTGCCGCCTTCTCAATCAACAGGCGAGCTGAACACAAGAACGAGGGGTACCAGAGAGTGTTGTCGCCTTCGCGAGTTGAAGCGGTTCGCCGATACATAGTTGATCGAAAGAAGTCTATCCCGGGCGCGATAATCGTGGCAATCGATCGGGCTACTTTTGACAAGAAGACCGGCGTCCTCACCATCCCGGCAGGACCCGATGTCGGCTGGATCATAGATGGTCAGCACCGCGCCGCTGGAGCGGCTCAGGCTGCTGCGGAAGGAACGGACATTGAATTCGCGGTGGTTGCCTATAACGAGATGCCACAGAAGTCTCAGGTTGAACAATTCATAACGATCAACCGAGAGGCGAAGAATGTCCCCACATCTCTCTATCTCGACTTGTTGGAGAATCTGTCGTTCAAGAGTTTGGCCGATCAGGCGCGCGAGCGGGCCACGGATCTAGCAACACTGTTACGACGCGATGAGGAGTCGCCGTTTTACGAAAGAATTGCCGTAACTTCGTCTCCTAAGCCTGGGCAGATTTCCCTGGTTAATTTTGTGAGGAAAGTGCTGCCGCATGTAACCAAGGACAAGGGGATACTCGGGGCATATTCGCAACGCGAGCAGGCCGCCGTAATTGGGAATTACTTCAGGGCGTTGTCCCAAGTATTTCACAAAGACTTTAACAGCAAGGACGGCATCTTTTTCAAGACCGTTGGGTTCGGGGCGCTATGGAATGTATTCCAGACCGTCTTCAGTCTTACCCTCAAGAACCACAGCGGCTTTACAACGAAAGACGTCGTGTCAATACTCAAGAAAATCGACACCTTTGACTTCAACTCGCTTTTGGAGTACGGAACAGGCAACGCTGCGGAAATCACCGCTGGCGAGGATTTACGCACCGCGTTGATGATCGCATTTCGAGATGACGATAACGAGGCTGGCGGCTCGCTAAAAGTCTAAGGCATGTCTCTCACAGACGGAAGATGGGGAGATGACGAATGGAAACGGGTTTGGAAGAGATTCACGGGACGCAGTTGGGCAGACCTGAAAGGCGTATGGATCGGCGCTGTTCCGACCACGATTGAGATCGGCTCAAAACCAGATCCAGGGCTTGATGATTTATCAGCGCTAATCGATCTCACTCCATCCGATTGGCTCAATGCTCGCTGCCAAAATACTTCAGGACTCCGTCCAAATGCTTTACTCGAAGCGCTTTACTTATTCCAGAAGTGCTCCCATACAAGCTTGGCAGCTCAGCGCCTAGCCTCGGTCGGCATGAATAGCTGGTGTCTCTTCAACGCCTACCATTCTGCATATCTGGGAGCAAAAGGTATATTGGCTCTTCTCGGTGTCGCGTTCCCGGTTCTCAATGGTACCCAAGTGGCCGTGGACTTATTTCCCGAGCCAGAGAAAAAGCAATCGCGAAACGACTTAAAGGAAAACGGTCGTCGCTTCGACGACTTTCTCATTATGAGATTTCCGAAGCTTGATCAACGCCGGATGTGGCAAGCACTTCATCGACTACTGAGAGTGTGCGATGTGGGTTGCTGGGACGGCACTATGGTCAGCGAGATATTGGGCGTGAGGTACGACGAGGTCACGCCGCCGCGCAACCACTTTCTGTATAAAGTGACCTACTGGCCGCTGAACGATCTCATGGCCGACGAGGTTGGTGTGGATTTGGGATCGATGGTGCGTCAATCTCTCGATGTCGCTACGGACGGATTCCTCCTTCGACTGAGCTTGCTGGTGCACCGGCTTTTGGAACGCATGGTTAACGATTTAGCTGCGAGTTCTCCCGTAATCAAGGTTCAGCTTGACGCATCCCGCTTCGGGGCTACCGGCGATTCGCCTGAGCTGGATCTCTACCGGAGCGTCGTTCTGCAATGACGCTGTATGATGTGAGCAGATGAAGCCACTGCCCGCCCCGCCAGTTCCCGGCAACACCGAATGGGAACGCTTCGACAACGCCATGCGCAAGGCGCTCACGGTACCGGAGAAGGCGATACAGGCAGAGCGGGAGCGGATGAAAGCGGAGCGAGAAGGAAAGCGGGCGAAGAAGCGTTCCTGATGTGCGATCTGGTTACCGAACTCAGGCGCTGCGAAGCCGATACATACCGGCTCCTCGGGATCGGAGCCGCTGAACGTCTATCAAACTGGCAGCGGTACGACGGTCCTGAGTTGGTAGCGTTTATCCGACGAGTACTGCGTGGCCCGCGTCGGAATAATGGATGGGAACTTCAGGTCAAAGGTGGCCGAAGCCTTGAGCAGATTGTGATCGACTGCGGATCGCCGACTTTCACGGAAGACGACATCCGGGAAGCCAAAGAAACCCTTGGCCTTTGAGTTGTCAAGTAAGTTATTGCCCT
>DASZLO010000249.1:0-7612 GCA_035552315.1 Bryobacteraceae bacterium | reverse complement strand
TACAGAATTAGCTGGAGCGGACCAGCCTTCGAAAAACCGCTATTGCCGCCGGTCCCGTCAGCATCAGCAGCCAGGTTGAGGGCTCAGGGGCTGTGCTTGTGCCGCCGCCCCCCGTGCTGGTGCCTTCGGTCCCGTTGACCTGCACCTGGAAATCATACCGGTCGAAGCTGTTCGGCGCGATAAAGGTATGGGAGGTGATGGTGGTAACGATGCTTATGATCGTATCGTCCGAAAAATCCACGCCCGGGAGGTTGAATCGAATGCTTTCATATGCGCCGTTTCCTGCTCCGCCGCCGGTTGTGCTGGTTCCCAGTTCCCAAACGTAGTCCAGCTGATTATCGGTGAACAATCCGACCGCCTGATCGAAGTTCGCGCTGCCGGAATCGAAGGTATACGAAGTGCCCACGTCTGACGGCGTGACGGCTTGCTGAAAAAAAGCGGGGCAGTCGGTGGCGGGGCAGAAGAACTCGCTGGTCGGTCCAATGGCCAGCGTACCGGTTATTGGCTGGCCGGTGTTTGTTGCGGTGCCACCGAAGCTTCCGGTCCAGATTCCCAGGGTCCCGGATTTACCGGGAAGGGCGGTGGCGCAGATGAGAGCTGTAAGCAGGAGCGTATTTCGCAATTTTGACTTTCCTTTCACTTTAGAAAGCGGAAAGCCAGACGAAAAGGGGACAGCAGACTTTCAGGGATGAAGTTCGGTTGGGGTGGAAATCCAGTAGTCGGGCTGCCACTTGGCCAAGGCGTGCGGATTGCCATAGCCATAGCGGACAGCGCAGATTTTAACTCCGGCGCGGCGTCCGGCCTCCATGTCGGTTTCCGAATCGCCGACGAACAGACAATCCTCCGGGCGGGCGCCTAATGCTGAGATCGCGCGGAGGATCACGTCGGGCTTTGGTTTGTAGCCGAATCCGTCGGTGCCCTGCACATGATCGAAAAAGGGCAACAGCGCAAACTGTTCCAGCACCGCGCGGGCCGCGGCGGTTCCCTTGGTGGTGGCCGTTGTCTTGCGCCCAGGCAGGCGCTCGAGCAGTTTCGCAACACCGGGATAGACGACGGTCTCGGCATGACCCCGCGCGGGATAGACCTGCCGCCATTCGACGATCAACTCGTCCAATTGCTCGCGGGTGAAGTGGGGCAGAACGTCCAGGAAAAATTCATCGAGATGGTAGCCGATGAAGCGCCGGAAATGCTCGGCGGGGGGCGGTTCGGGGAGGTGCTTAAAAAGCACTTGCCGGACTGCGCCGCAAAGGTCCGCGGCAGAGTCCAGCAAGGTACCGTCTATATCGAATAAGTAGACCGGAAAATCCGGGATCACGCCAGATGTGCAGCCGCGTGAATCAGGCAGGCTGCGGACGCTCCCCTTCGGAAAGTCCCGGCAACCGGCGTCCGCCTTCGGGGCGAATCACCTGCTGGGTGGCCTCGGGGGTGTCCTTGGGCGGCTTCAGGTTCGTGGATGGCGGCAAGTCACCGCCATCCATCAGCATCTTCACTTCGACGCCATTCAGGCTTTCGCGCTCCAGCAGGGCTTCGGCGACGCGCGCCATGCCGCTGGAATGCTGCTCAATGATCGCCTTCGCGCGGCTGTAAGCGGTCGAAACAATGCCCTTCACTTCGGCGTCGATGCGGATGGCCGTCTCTTCGCTGTAGTCGCGATGCTGTGAAATCTCGCGGCCCAGGAAAATCTGCTCTTCCTTTTTACCGAAGCTCAGAGGTCCGAGGTCGCTCATGCCCCATTCGCAAACCATCTTGCGCGCCATTTCGGTGGCCCGCTCGATGTCGTTGCTGGCCCCGGTGGTCATCTGATTAAGGTAGAGTTCTTCCGCGATGCGTCCGCCCATCATGATGGCGAGCTGATCTTCGCAATACACCTTGCTGTAGTTGTGCTTGTCGTCGATCGGCAGCTGCATCGTGATTCCGAGCGCCATGCCTCGCGGAATGATCGAAACTTTGTGCAGCGGATCGGCGTTGGGCATAATGACAGCCACCACCGCGTGTCCGGCTTCGTGATAAGCCGTGGTGCGCTTTTCCGAATCGCTCAGGATCATCGACCGGCGCTCAGCGCCCATCAGAATCTTGTCCTTGGCCACTTCGAAATCGATCATCATCACGAGCTTGCGATTCTGCCGCGCGGCGTTCAGCGCAGCTTCATTCACAAGATTCGCCAGATCGGCGCCGGCCAAGCCGGGAGTGCCGCGTCCGAGGACGCTCAGGTCGACATCGTCGCCCAGCGGAACCTTCTTGGTGTGGACCTTCAGGATGGCTTCGCGGCCGCCCACATCGGGGCGTCCCACCACCACCCGGCGGTCGAAACGGCCAGGCCGGAGCAGCGCGGGATCGAGCACATCGGGACGGTTCGTGGCGGCGATCAGAATCACGCCTTCGTTCGATTCGAAGCCGTCCATTTCAACGAGCAACTGGTTGAGAGTCTGTTCCCGTTCATCGTGTCCGCCGCCGAGGCCCGCGCCGCGATGGCGTCCGACCGCGTCAATTTCGTCGATGAAGATGATGCAGGGAGCATTCTTCTTGCCCTGTTCGAAAAGATCGCGCACGCGGCTGGCGCCGACGCCGACGAACATTTCCACAAAGTCCGAACCGGAGATGGAGAAGAACGGCACATTAGCTTCACCCGCGATGGCGCGCGCCAGCAGGGTCTTACCGGTTCCGGGAGGCCCGATCAGCAGCACGCCTTTGGGAATGCGGCCACCCAGTTTCTGGAATTTGGCGGGTTCGCGCAGGAATTCGATGATTTCCTGCAGATCTTCCTTGGCTTCCTCGACGCCCGCGACGTCCTTAAATGTGACCTTGCGCTGCTGCGTGGAGTGCAGTCTGGCGCGGCTCTTGCCGAAGCTGAGAGCTTTGTTCCCTCCGCTCTGCATCTGCCGCATCATAAATATCCAGAATCCGATCAGCAGCAGGAACGGTGATGCGTTGACGAGGATCGAAACCCAGCTGTTGGCGTTGCTGTCGTTGAATTCCATCTGAACTTTTTTGTCGCTCAGCATGTCATACAGCTTCGGATAGTTGTTGGGGACAACCGTGTGGAACGAATCCTTGCCTGTGCTGAAATCACCCTTCACGGTGTTGCCGTTGATGGTGACGCTCTTGATATTTCCGGTCTCGACTTCGGAGAGAAACTCGCTGAAGTTGAGAGCCCGGTCGGGCTTGGTATGGCCGTTCTTGACGACGGCCCAGAGCAGCACCGCGACGCAAATCAGTACGGCCCAAAAAATGACAGTTTTAACGTTTGGGTTCACAATACCTCCGCGCCCGACCCACCCGTTTGAGGGTGAGGAGCGCGCTTCATTTCGATAGACGCCCGGGATGTCAGGTTTGATTCCATAACTTCATCAGGCACTTCGCGAATCAACAGAATTTTCCGGCTTTCCGGACCGGCGGCGAAATTACCGGCCTCTCCGAATCTGCGGGTCCAGACAATGGAGTTTTCCAGGGTCACAACCGGCCAGGTGCGCCGCTCCCACAAAGGAACGCGAAACTCCTGAAACAGCGTCTTAATCTTGTCCGCCCCGGCCCGATCCGAATCCCGACTGGACTGGAACGTATCTCCTGGCCGCCAGTTCCGAAGCAACAGCGAACCGGCACACCGCTCCCCGTCCAACCCGTGCATCCCATTATTATATACGTGTCCCCGCTCGACTAGTTCCACCACCAGCGCCAGACGCCGTTCGGGGTCAATGGTGCGGCCGGGAACCAGCAGGGGTTTCTCGAAATTCCGCTCCACCCGTCCGTCGAAACCGATCGGGGTCAGCCGCAGCCAGTCGAACGACCGGTAGACGTCCAGATCCGGCAGTTGAATCCGGCCGCTCCCCTCGGATGACCGCATCAGAGCCCGGATTGCCTCCACATGTTTGAAATCAATGGATCTTAACGATCCCCGCACCCGCTCGATGCCCCGCCGCAGCAACCGGCGCTGGACGGCTAGGGGTAGCGCCAGGAACGGACTTGTGCGGATCAGCACGGTCTCCGGGGCAATCCCAAAATATTGCGCCTCCAGACGATCGATTTCGGCGGTCCAGTAATCCTCTTCGGCGCGCGCCCAGTTGGCGGTCGAGGCGAATACCTCCCGGAGCGACGGGTTGATGCTGGCGACGAGGTCGGGCATGTGCTGGCGCCGGATACGGTTGCGGAGGAAGCCCAAGTCCTCATTCGACCGGTCTTCCCGCCATGTGAGATTACGATCTTTCAGCCAGGAACGGATTTCATCGCGCCCGATATCGAGCAGCGGACGGATGATGCCGGATACGGTGGCCGGGCGGATGGCGCTGAGGCCGGCGGTTCCGGCCCCGCGCATGAACCGGGAGAAGACGGTTTCGGCCTGGTCGTCGAGCGTGTGGCCTGTCGCGACAACGCCGCAATGTCCGGCTTGGATTTGGGCGTGAAAGAAATCGTAGCGAAGGCGGCGGGCTTCCTGTTCGAGGTTGCCCGCGGGTACTGGTGCGGCGGTCGCGTAAAACGGCAGATCGCATTGGCCGGCAAGCTCGCGCACGAACTCTTCATCAGCGTCGGACTCGGCGCCGCGCAGCTTGTGATTCACGTGCAACACCGCGGCGGCGAGGCCCAGTTCGCGCAGCGCGTGGAACAGAAAAACGGAGTCGGCGCCACCCGAAACGGCGACACCGGCTTTCTGCCCGGGCTGCAGCATTTTCTCGCGCTCTATAGTGGCGGCAACACTGGCGGCAACCCGGTCGATCACGCTTTATTTTAGTTTGTGGCGCATGCTACAACTGACCAGTGACTCTGAATCAAAACCTGAGAGCCCGCGCGGGCAAGGTCAAACTGCTGCTCATGGATGTGGACGGCGTTCTGACGAATGGCAAGCTTTATCATTTTCCGGATGAAGAGGGAAACATGATTGAAACCAAGGGCTTCGATTCGCAGGATGGCATCGCGCTTCAGTGGATGCAGTGGAAGGGTCTGCGGACGGGCGTGATCAGCGGCCGGGAATCGCTGGGCACGGCGGAGCGCGCGCGGCAGACGAAGATGAATTACGTCTACCAGGGCCACATCGAGAAGGTGCCGATACTTGAGGAAATCATGGCCAAGTCGCAGCTCCATGCCGACGAGATTGCGTACATGGGCGACGACTTTACGGACCTGGTTGTCATGCGCCGGGTGGGTTTTGCCATCGCGGTGGCGAACGCGCGCCCTGAGGTGCAGCGGGAAGCTCACTACGTTACAGAGCGTTCCGGCGGCGAGGGAGCCGTTCGCGAAGTGATTGAGCTGATCCTCGAGGCTTGGGGTTTTTGGGGCGAGATTCTGGAGAAGTACGAAGTCCGGCGTACGCCGGTTAGATAGGGTTTTCCGGCCATTTGTGCCGCGGATAGCGCCGGCCCAGTTCTTTTCGCACCTGCGGATAGAGCCGCTCCCAGAAGCCGCCGAGGTCGGTCGTGGTTTGGACTGCCCTTTGATTCGGCGCCAGCAGATGAATCACCACCGGCACCTTGGTGCGCCCGATCCGCGGGCTTTCCGTCATGCCGAAAAAATCCTGCAGCCTCGATGCGGCCCAGGGCGTCTTCCCCCGCTCGTAGTGAATTTTTATCTGGCGGCCGCCGGGAAGCCTGAGACTCAACGGCGCCATTTCGTGCAGACTGCTGCGCTGTTCCAGCAGCGGTATTAATCCGCTCGCCGCTTTCTCCACTTCCGCGAAACTGCGGAGTCCGTCGCAGAGTTCCATCAGCGCTTTGAGAATCTCCGCTTCGCCCGGGGCGGCGCCGTTTGCGAATTCAACGCGCGCGAGAAAGGCATCGAGCTCAGCCCGGTCGATAAAACGGTCGAGCCCGGCTTCAATCACTCTTGCGGCAAGGAAAGCGGCATCGGTGGCGGTTTTACGCGTCTCCTCAATCACGAGCTGGTCGTAGAGAAGCACGCTCGCCGATTCGACCCGTTCCGCCTGCCGGTTCCATTCCAGCGTGGTGCGCTCCACCGCCTGATCGAGAAGCCACTCCGGCTCGATCGCGCACGCCAGACGAATCAGCGGAACATCCACGTCCAGGGCAACAATGAATTCTCCAGGTGGATTCGGCATGCGGGCCGACGTGCCGTTCGAGAGCAGGATCGTTTCTCCGGAACGCCACCGTCCGACCCGGTCGGGAAAGGCCGCCAGAACGGCCTGCGCCAGTTCGGCGTCGCCGTGTTGCGCGCTGCGCCTGCGCCCGAAACCGCGGATCTGATCGTAAACGGCTTTCGTCTGGCCGTCCCACGGCTCTTCCATGGCGTGAAAAAGATCGCTCGATTTTACGCGCTGTCCGCTGCCAAGCAGGGCCGCAGCCCGGCAGCCCGGTTCGCCTCCGTTGAGAATGAGCCGCGCGAGCCGCGGATGCAGAGGGATGCGGGCCAGCTTCCCGGCCTCCGCGCCGCGCGCCTTCAGACGGTCGAGCAGCGACTCGGCCGCAGTCAGCGCGGTATCCGGCGGGGCATCGAGCCAGTCCAGTTGCTCAACGGGATCGTGAATTCCCGCGGCTTCCAGTTGCAGGCACATCTGCGACAGTTCGCGCCGCAGGATCTCGGGCAGATCATGATCCGCGCGGCGCTGATAGTCTTCGGCCGTATAGAGACGGATTACGCGGCCCGGCCCCGTGCGGCCCGCGCGTCCCGCCCTCTGACGCGCCGAGGCTTTGCTGATGCGGCGAACTTCGAGGGAAGGCAGGCCGGTCCATGGCGAGTCGGTGGCGATGCGCGCTAGTCCGGAATCGATTACGACGCGAACGCCTTCAATGGTGATGGAGCTTTCCGCAATGTTGGTCGAGAGGATGACTTTGCGCCGGCTGGCCGGTTCCACCGCGCGATCCTGTTCAGCGGGCGGCAGGCTGCCGTAGAGCGGAGTGATTAAAAGATCGTGACGGCGCGCCAGCGGTTCGCACGCTCGCGCGGCGCGATGAATTTCCGCTGCGCCCGGCAGGAAAACCAGCACGTCGCCGGATTGGTTGATCACAGATCCGAGAGCCGATGCGATCTGTTCTTCAAGAGGCGCGGCGGAGTAGGGAGAGTGAGTCACTTCGAGCGGGAACAGGCGGCCCTCGGACGATAGCGAGCGGCATCCGCCGAGGAATCGCGATACCGGCTCTGCATCGAGAGTGGCGGACATGATGACGATCCGCAGATCGGGCCGCCGGGTCCGCTGCAACTTGCGCAGGAGAGCCAGCGCGAGGTCCGTCTCCAGATGCCGCTCGTGAAATTCATCCAGGATCACGACGCTGACGCCGCGCAATTCCGGATCGGAAATCATGCGGCGCGTGAGCACGCCTTCGGTGAGAAAGCGCAAACGCGTCCGCGGACTGGCCGCCTCCTCGAAACGCACCTGATAGCCGACCGTTTCGCCGACCGCCTCACCCATTTCGAAGGCCACCCGGCGTGCCGCCATTCGCGCCGCCAGTCTGCGGGGTTCCAGCACCAGCACGCCGCCGAACTGCAGCAGGGCAGGGGGCACACGCGTCGTCTTGCCCGCGCCGGGAGCGGCTTCGATAACGAGGTTCGGGGACTCCTGTAAAGACGCGACGATCTCCGGAATCAGTGAATCGATGGGCAGCAAGAACTCCAGTTTGACATGGCATAAATATAGATGACGCACCCAAATAGTGAACTTTTATGCAATCAT